>NZ_JNLF01000006.1:0-442125 GCF_000702965.1 Butyrivibrio sp. AE2032
ATCTTAATCTTTATGAGCATCAATCAACCCCATTCCCTAACATTCCGCTCAGGGATTTATACTATGTGGCTTCTATGTACATGGAAATAATTTCTTTGAAAAAGACCTATGGACCTTCCATGGGTAACATTCCAAGCCCAAAGTTTTTTGTGTTCTATAATGGTAAGAAAGATATGCCAGATAAGGCGATTTATAAGCTTTCTGATATGTACAGTGTAAAAGATCCAAATCCTTCTCTTGAACTTATAGTTACAGCTTATAATGTTAACGAAGGCCATAATAAAGAGTTGATGGAAGCCTGTAAGACCCTAAAAAGTTATAGCATTTTTGTATCGAAAGTGCGAAAATATAGTAAACAAGTAGAAGCAGAGTATAATGCTACGCATTTAGAAACGTTGGAGATTTTAGTAGACAAAGCTTCAATTAAAAATGAGCTGCTTTCAAAGGCTGTCTCACGGGCAATTGACGAATGCATTTCAGAAGATATCCTTGCAGATTTTTTTCAAAGAACACCGGCAGGAGGTAATTGATATGAGTATAGCGGAGTATATTTCAGATGAGCTTGCTGAGGTTTATATTGAAGATGGATTTGATAGAGGTTTGGATAAAGGACTTAAAGAAGGACATAAAGAAGGACTTAAAGAAGGACATAAAGAAGGACGTCAGGATACAAACACTCTTTTTACTTGGCTCTTTGATCTAGATAGAGTAGAAGATGTTAAAAAAGCTGCCACAGACCCAAACGTTATGGATGCACTCATTCAGGAGTACAATGAGTGTCATGACGATAAACTGACATAAAACAACAATACCGACAATAACCACTTATGGCCTGCTTTATAGCAGGTCATTTTTTTATCTAGGGAAAGTATCAGATGCGTAATTCCAGGGACAATCATCTTTAGAATCTAATATTTTAGACAAGGCGTGGATGTTACAGTGGGAGAAATTAGGAACACAATTGCCTCTAATTATGAGGTGGAGTATACTTTTGCAGGGAAACGGGTATATTTAATTGTGATGAGGAAAGCATTTGCGATGACAGAAACATATAGAGAAATTATCAATAACACAAATAGGATATTAGATGAGTGGAAAAATAGTTCTTATGGAATAGCACCAACGTCAGTATCTGAGAAATTTGATAATACTAATATAGAATTATGTAAATCCTTAACTAATGTTTTGGGAATTTGGATAGAAAAGGACATTTTTCTCACAGACGGAGAACTAATACTTGCTAATGTTAACATGGGGGGAATAGTTGAGTACTGGCTTCAGTTTTTTTATACAGTATATTATGAAGAATATATAGATGCACCTATATATCGAAAGAATAATATTATTGAACCAGAGGACACAATGCTAAAACAACTACAAGACTACAGTGTTGGAATTCTTTGGGAAGAAACAGATAGTATTTACAAGTGGGTAGATTACCTAAGAGTTTGTAGAAATGCAATTCATCCATTTAAGAAAAGAGACTATGGCACTCCTAAGGATTTTTTAGATGGAGTAAATAGATTGGATGAACTAATACGGCTCATAGACTCTAGACTTCCAGATTTAGCATACTAACAGGTGCAAATCCTGGAGTTGTCAAAGCTATCGTCCAAGGATCCCTTGGAATAACGATTATCTTGCGTTGGTGAGGATGGAAGTCTTTAGGGGATACAGAAATCAATAAGAATTTTGAAAGTATCTTGGATAAGAATATGTAAAATTCTTGTCGCTCGCTTATTTCGAATAGAAAATGGATGATTTGGACAAATAGAATACCTTGTAATAACTAATTTTTTGACCTGATTTGACAGGTCATTTTTGTGATAAGAGCTATTATAACCAAATACTAAAGGTATTTAGCTTTTGAGATAAGCTGTTTTGTCAGCATAATAGTGAAATTTGCTAATAAATATTAAATTATTATAAAGATTTCTACATCTAGTACAATTGCCATTGAAGGATGGATATTGTATACTCTTGCGGATAGATGTTATTTGCCCGTATTTTGACTTCTTTGATTATATCAAAAAGAGAGAAATGATGATGAATATCCTATATATTGCATATTCCTGCAACCCTTTTGCTGGAAGTGAAGATAAAATTGGATGGTGCGTTCCTTTTGAAAGCTCCAAGACTAATAAAGTTGTGGTTATTACAAAAGAGGAGCAACGAGCCCCGATAACTCACTATCTGAAAAATCATTCTGTTGATAACATTGAATTTTATTATGTTGATATTCCTAGAATTTATAAAAAACTATTTAAGGGCTTTTTATATTCTGGGAGGTTGAATATATGGCATAGGCGAGCTTTACCTATCGTCAAGAGAATATGCGAAGAAAAGCACATCGATATCATTCATCAAATTACGCCCATAGAATTCAGGGCAATTGGTGATTATGGCATTATAGAAAATGTTCATTTTGTTTGCGGACCATTAGGTGGAGGTGAGTTTGTACCCAAAGGACTGAGTGATTATACAATGGGACATAGATTTATAGAATTTATTAGATTTGTTCTTAATCACTATTATAGAAAAAAACTATGTAATACTAATAAGCTGAAACGTAGTGATTACGTTATGTTTGCTAATAAAGAAACATATGATTTTCTGGGGGGAGATAATTGTAGCGGAGAGCTGGTTTTCGATAATGGCTTAAGGGAGGATGAAATATCGGAACTAACCAAAAAAGATAGTTGTATTTTTTTGTCAGCTGGAAGAATGATATACAGAAAAGGATATGATTTTCTTTTAGATGTTTTAATGACAATTCCTGAATCATTAAAGTATGAGGTTAGAATTGTTGGTGATGGCCCAGAACTTGAAAGATTAAGAAAACGATGTGCCAATGATCCAAATTTAACAAAGCATGTTTCGTTCATCGGAGCTATACCTTACGAGGAGATTGAAAAAGAATACATTAGAGCTAGTGCGTTTATTATGCCTAGCATTCGTGAAACTACTGGGACAGTTTTGCTAGAAGCTATGTCAAAGGGATTACCTGTAATAGCATTGAATAAATTTGGGGCTTCAACATTGTTTGATGAAACCACAGGTTGGCTTTTGGATGGCGATTCTAAGGAATCATATATTTCTTCTTTTGGTAAAGCTATTATTGAGTGTATTACATCACCTGAAAAAGTAGAATATCGTGGACAGAACGCTAGGAGACGAGCCGAGGAATATACTTGGATAGAAAAGAATAAAAAATATCAGAGTATCTATAACCAAATATTACATAATTAAGAATTTCTGTCATGTGAAGTTGGGAGAGTAATTAAGTGGAAAAAAAATATGAAGCTATCAATGGACTACGAGCTTATTCTTGTTTAGGAATAGTTATGATGCATATTTTATCAGTTGCAAAATATGCAACGAATGGTTTTGTTTTCAAACAAGTAATACCGTCATTCACCCACTTAGTGTTTTTGTTCATGACTATTAGTGGATTTGGGATGTGTTGTGGTTATTATGATAAATTTATGTCCGGGAAGATAGATATAGTTTCTTTTTATAGAAAAAGGTATTTAAAGATATTACCCTTCTTCGCTTTTCTTTCTGTAATAGATGTTATTTTAGCTCCTAGTATTAGTTCAGTATATGAGGCTTTTGCAAATGTAACTCTAGTATTTGGACTTATACCTAATGCTAATATATCTGTTATTGGTGTTGGGTGGTTTTTGGGAGTGGTTTTCGCTTTTTATTTCTTATTTCCATTCTATTGTTTTTTGTTGTCAACAAAGAAAAAAGCGTGGATTACGTTTGCAATTTCATGTGCTTTAAATTATATATGCAATGCATATTTTGGAGTAGAGAGAGAGTCGATAGTATTCTGTTTTTGTTTTTTTGTTTCGGGAGGAATCATTTATTTATATCGTGATCTCATAGCAAGTAAGAGAGGGATTAGATGGGCTGCGCTTTTTATAATGGTAATAATGAGCATGGTTTATTTTTCTGTTGCTACAAAAATCTTTATTATTCTGCTGTTTGATATTACTGCTGTGATATTTGCTGTAAGTCTTGTAGGAAATAATCTCTTGAATAATTGTATTACCAAATTTATCAGTGGATTCAGTCTTGAAATATACCTTTGTCATATGGTTATTTACAGGGCTGCAGAGAAAATGCATTTGCTAAGAATGACATCAAATGATTATATTAATTACTTTTTTACTGTTGTAATAGTTTTTTCTGGTGCTGTTCTTGTGGCTTGGGGATGGAAGGCAATAACTAGAGTTGTGGCTACATGGATGAAAAGATGATTATTGTATGATTTTTGCATAAAGCTTTTAAAAATGGAGGAAAGTATGGTTTTACTATTTTTTATGGACGGTGTAAAGTATGAAATGATGCAGAAACATATGCCATTTCTTGCGTCATTAAATACGAAACCGTTACAAAGTGAATTTGGTTATTCATGCGCTTGCCACGCTACAATGTATACAAGTAAGTACATTGATGAGCATAATACATGGTTTATATGGAAAAGAGGGAAGAATTCTCCGTATAAGTGGATCGAATATGTACCCGGACTTAAGTATTTAAACTTCCTGCCATTAAAGCTTCTTCTTGGAAAAGTGACTCGCAAGCTCAGCAAGAATTCATCTTACTCCGGTGTTTCATGCCTGGTGAATCTGCCGCTAAAATACTGGTCATTATTCGAACCTTGTGATGATGTTATGTGGAATGACCCCAAGTGGAAGTCAGACATACCAAACATGTTTACAATTCTTAGTAATCAGAAGGTTCCGCATCAGATTGTAGCCCTTCACAATGGCACAAAAGCCGATGATGCATTTGTAGAAGAGAAGGATGTTGATTATAAGAATAATGATTTTGTTTATTTCTTTATAGGTTATACAGACAATATAATGCACGCTGAAGGCGAAAACGGCGTTAAGGCCCAGCAGTATTTTTCACAGGTAGACAAGTTTATTGAGCAGACCTATCACAAGGCTCTTGAAGTAAAAGATGATGTTACGGTCATTGCCTTCTCTGATCATGGGCACATTGACCTGGAGCCTCCTTACCTTGATATTGACACATATTTCCAAAAGGAAAAGCTTCATGTAAATAACTATATTCATCTGATAGAATCCAATTATGCAAGATTCTGGTTCAGAAATGAAAAAGAGCGCAAGGAAGTGGAGAAAGTCATTTCTCTTATGAAAAAAGACGGCTTGGGATTTGTGTTGGATGATGAATATAAAGATAAATATCATTTACATATCAATGAGTTTGAGCATGGGGAGCTTATCTTTTATCTGAAAGCACCTCATGAGTTCACTAAGACTATTTGGGGATTTGGTCATAGTGTGAAATCAGGACATGGCTTTGAGCCTATTTTGCCAAAGCATTTTGGTATATTCTGTTCAAATAAGGAATTAGAAGATAATGATTTTGCATATTTACCGGATGTTCTTCCTTCTGTTCTTCATGAACTAAATATTCCGGTTAAGGATTACCAGTTTAGGGGCATGAGCCTTCTGAAGTGATCATAAGTTAAGGGGAAAAGTAAAACAATGAATGAACATGCAGACGCAATAAAAGCGTATATAGATGATCTGTTAAACAGGGTTATAGAGAGTACACTTGCCCATGGAGGAAAAGAGATTCTGGATTCTGTGATATTAACCGGTAGCCTTGGACGCAATGAACCTTCCATAGAGGTGGATGATCAGGGGAATATCACACTTCTTAGTGATGTTGAGATTGCATTTGTTCATTCAGGTAAAACTGAAAAGCTATTCCATCTTATAGATGCCGTATGCGGAGAATTTGAGGAAGATTTAAATATTTTTCCGGTTACAGTAAGCAGAGTGAAATATGCAGCAAATTTCAATCTCTCTTTTAGTTCGCCAAAGTATAAAACACTCTTCACTTTCGATTTGTTCAATGGCAGCAGAACTATCTGGGGGACTGATTATCTCTTAGGCAGAAAGGTGAGCATTGCTGAATGCGATGTATTTGAGGCAAAGAGACTGGTTGCCAACAGGATCGGAGAGCTAATATATCTTTCTTCCCATGATAAAAAGGAACTTCTTCAGATGCAGTGGAAGGGTAAGGTTATGCTTGCGATTGCCAGTGCATATCTGCTGCTTGACCAAAGATATGTTTCTTCCTATCACGGGCAGAGGGACAGGATCCTGGAATCAAAGGCTGAAGTTGACAATATCATAGGAGATGGTTTTACAGATATGTATTGTAAAACCTTTGATTTCCTCAGGGAATCCGGAGATCCATATTCGATACAGGACGAGGATCTAAGAAGATATGTTAAAAATGTGGGCTTGTTATTTGAAAAGAAAAATATTAAAAGATCTCGTGTCAATAGTCTTTCAAGAAAAGCCAAATATGTTGTCAAGTATTTAAAAACCGGATGTCATTATGGCATTACGGGATTTGAAAATGCTATTTTAGATTCACTTATACATGATTTTGCAGATAATGATGATAAGGTGATCATTGATGCAGAAACATGGAAAAAGGTATTATATTGATCATTTATAATGATCAGTATAACCGGGAGATACAGAATTATGAAAAGAGATTACTATAAAGTAAGCGTAATAGTACCAATATATAACGTTGAAAAGCAGCTAAAAAGGTGTGTTGACAGCATATTGGGGCAGAGTTATTCAAATTTGGAAATCATTCTTGTTGATGATGGTTCACCTGATAATTGCGGAGATATATGCGACCAGTACGCCGCTCAGGATTGCAGAATAAAAGTTGTTCATAAGGAAAATGGAGGACTTGGGTTTGCACGTAACAGCGGACTTGACATAGCCACAGGAAATTATGTAGTATTTATTGACTCTGATGATTATATTACAAGTGATTATGTAGAGAAGTTGTTATCGAGACTGGTGGAGAATAATGCTGATCTTGTGTTGGCAGGGCTTACCAGAGAAAGAAACGGCCAGAAGACTGATCATCCAACTACGGATACTGTTAAGGTCATTGAAACTCAGGATATAGTTGATACAGTTCTGCTTCCAATAATAGGTGCATCACCGAATTATTATACAGATGTAGAGCGGGAGATGAGTGTTTGCATCAACATGTATTGCATGGATATTATTTCTGAGAATCAGCTGAGATTTGTTTCTGAGCGTGAATATGTTTCAGAAGACTTCTTTTTTAATCTTAACTATCTTCTTAAGGTGAAAAAGGCGGTTCTGATTCCGGAGTGTATCTATATTTACTCTGATAATGTTACTTCGTTGACTAACACTTATAGAAGTGACAGATATGATAAATATAAAAAAATGATGATGGCAGAAACAGACATCATCAAAAGCAACAACATTTATGATATTGCTGTTTTACGTCTCTACAGAACTTTTATCATGAAGTGTAAAAAGTGTATTGCACTTATTGCTTTATCAGATATGCCGATTAAAGATCAGCTGCGTGAGTGCAGACACATTTTAAAGGATGATCTTTTTGTATCTGTGGTTAATGAGTACTACAGACATGTTTATCAAAATAAGCAAAAACTCTTTTTATTTTTGATGAAAAACAGGATGAGTATGACATTATTGCTGCTTTATAGGATTAAGAACCATGGTTAACAAAGAAAACATGTCGATTGTTTCAGTCATAATGCCCGTTTTTAATGGAGCAAAATGCTGCAAAAGAGCTATTGAAAGCGTTCTTCATCAAACCTACCAACAGATCGAACTTATTGTTGTTAATGACGGATCAACTGATGGAACTGAAGACATTGTTCAGGAAATTGCCGCCGTTGATGACAGATTGAAACTGATAAGCCAGGCCAATGCCGGTGTGTCTTCGGCTAGAAACAGGGGAATCAAGGAATCAAGCGGGGAGTACATTGCTTTTATTGATGCAGATGACTACATGAATAATACCTTTGTAGAGAAGATGCTGCATGCTATGTTACAGGAGCAGACTGATGTAGCATCTTGTGGATATACCTATGTTTATTCTGATGGACGTAGGACAGAAAAAACTGTTCCAGTTGGTGATAGAACGATAGATACAATTGAACAGTATGTATCTACAAATGTGATAAACCTTTTGTGGAATAAACTATACAAAAAGGCACTTATTTCGCATTTGTTTAATACTGACAGATCCATGGGGGAAGATTTAGAGTTTAATACATGGTATTTTACTAAGGTAGGTTCAATCAGTACAATATTTGAGCCTTTGTATGAGTACACTTATGACAGTGAGGGATCACTTACAAAAAAAGCTGATCTGGTCTGGAATTCAATTGTTGATGATTGGAACTGCTTGTTTAAACTATGTTTTATTGGTATCAAAAAAGAAACAATAAACGCCAAGATGTTTGATCGCTTATTGGATATTCTTAAGAAACAAAACAGACCGGGCGGAGTTAAAAATCTGCTGGAGAAGATTGAAAGTAATAGTGAATTAAAGGAACTTATTGAAAAAAGCAGTTTTAATAAAATAAAGTATAAAATGGCACAAAAGTTGATTAAAAAAGAATCAGCCGGGATGTTATTCTTATTTTTTTCACTGAAACAATGGCTGAAAAAAATATTGCATATGTAACTTGATTGCAGTGTTTGTTTAAAGAAGAGGAAGTATCGTTTTGCTTGATAATACAACTCGAAAAATAATTCATATAGATTCTCTTGTTATAATTACCATAGTGGTTACTTTGCAGAGTTTATTATGTGAATCAATTATAACAATGCGTTGGTTCCTTAATTACCTTGAAAAACCATTTTGGTTTACTTTTATTGCTTTTGCAATTCTTGAGATGATCCGAAACAAGGTAAATTTAAGAAGCCTTATGTACCTAGCAATTCCGCTTTTGTTGAGTTTTCATACTTCGCGCATTCTTATAAATAAGACTTTCGTTTTCACGTTTGCTCTTATGGTTTTTTGTAGCAATGACTCAATAGAGAAAGTTGTAAATATCATATATCATGTGACTCGAATTTTCTTTTGGTCGCATCTAGCATTGTTCTTTCTTTCGAGGTTATTGCCAATAGGGCTTAATGATTACGTCCTTTACGATGAACTGGGCGCTAGATATGGGATCTTTACATATAATCCCAATACTATAGCTCGGGTTTTTATCTTTTATGTTGCACTTAGTTGTTTTGTTCATGATATGGACTTATCTGTTAAAAAGTGGCTTATCATATTTGCTACAACAACTATTCTATTTTATCTAACCAGATCAGATGCGTTATATCTTGTTGGTGTGAGCTTTTTGCTGACAAAGGCAACTGGAAGCAGAGGGGTAGACAGGATATTGACGTTCATTGTTAAGTATGGGGTTCCAATTTTTACGGCATTTTCTTTAAGTATAGCTTGGACAAGCAGAATGCCATTTTTACAGCAATGGTTGCTACAACTAAATGTTTTAATGAGTAATCGGTTGACGTCAAATTTAAAAGCAATTGGATTATATGGATTAACCTGGTTTGGAAAAAACAGTGTATTCGGTAAATTATTTATTTATCAAGGAGTAACATATAACTATATTTATGCTGATAATATGTATGTTTACATGATGGTCCACTGGGGGCTAGTTTATCTGTTATTGTTTGCGTTTTTACTGTTTTGCTCGGCAGATAAGCTAAATTATAAAGCAAAGGCAATGATACTTATTCTACTTATGTATGGTATCGGTGAAAATGGTGTTATTGGTTTGTATTCATTTTTCTCTGTTCTTATAGCATTTAGTGGTATAGTCAAAAACGATTCTGAAAAGTTAGGAGTTTATTTAGGAGGAATTCAGTAGGGGTAATGAGACATGCATATCTGATAATTGCGCATAATCAGTTTCACTTGCTTAAAGAACTTCTTGTTTTGCTTGAGAATGAGGATAATGATATATTTATTCATCTTGATAGAAAGGTTAAACGAGCAGAGTTTGCGAATGTTATAGATTTGAATGAGTTCTCTAATGTTAATCTTATTCAAAAGCATAGTGTAACATGGGGAGGACATTCACAGATAAAATGTGAATTATCTCTGATCAAGGCAGCACTTGCAAATGATAATAAGTATGGATATCTGCATATTATATCTGGAGTTGATTTGCCAGTTAAATCAATGTTTTATATTAATGAATTCTTTGAACGTAACAAGGGCAAGGAATTTTTGGATTTTGACGATGTTCAGGATTTGAAACGAATTAATAATCGCTGCGGTGAGTATCATTTTTTCCAGGATATTATTGGTAGAAAAGAAATCGGTTTTTTATGCAAAATTGAAAGTGCACTGATACATATTCAGAAGAAATTAAATATTAACAGAACCAAAAAAATAGAGCATTATCTTGGAAAAGGGCCTAATTGGGTTAGTATTACATCTGATTTTGCAGAGTATATTGTAAAAAACGAAAGAATAATAAAAAAATACTTTTGGTTTACAAGATGTGCAGATGAAGTGTTTATGCATACATTGTTTAATATGTCTCCTTTTAAGAACAACTTGTATGTTCCAAATCCAAGTGATAATGTTGATTATTCCAATATGGTATATACAGACTGGGATAGAGGAAAACCGTATACGTTTAGTGATGAAGATTTGCCTGAATTGGTAGAGTCTTCATATTTATTTGCCAGAAAGTTTGATGAAGCAATAACTATAGAAAAATTGAAGGAGTTAATATTATGAAAATCGGTATCATGACATTTCAAGCGTCTCACAATTGCGGTTCAATGCTGCAGGCATATGCGTTACAGCACACATTGGCTCAAAGATATGGGGCTGATGTTGAGATAATAGATTTTGCCAATGCTGGGTCCAGAAATATGTATTCTATGGTTGACTTGGGGCTAAGTAAGGGAGCGATAAAAAATAACATAAACAATATTCGCTATTACAAAGTACTAAAAAAGTACCATTCAGAATATGAAGATTTTAAGAAAAAACATCTGGTTACCACAGAAAAAAAATACAAATCAGCAAAAGAACTTTTAGGAATTGAAAAGAACTATGATTTGTTGGTTTCTGGTGGAGATCAGGTATGGAATGTACGCTGTAATGATGCTGATGAAGCGTATTACCTTAGTTTTGCTAAAAATGTTAGGAAAGTTGCATATTCTCCAAGCATGGGCGGAGTAAATATCAATACGGCAGCTGTTGATGTGAATAAGTACAGAGAATATGTACTTGATTATGAAGCAGTGTCAATACGTGAGCCTAATGGACAAAAATGGCTGAAGGAATTAACAGGAAAAGAATACCCAATAATTGCAGATCCTGTTTTCCTTTTGTCACACAAAGAATGGATGCAGCAGTTCAAACTGCCTGATATTGAAGAAAAGTTTATATTTAATTACGCATTTTATCACAACCGTGAGGACGCCAATGAAGCACTTATGCGTATATCTAAGGAAACAGGTTTGCCAATTTATGTTATGGATACAAAGTCCTGGAATATATATCATTTGGACAAATATGGAATCAAAGCATATAAACAAACAGGGCCACTTGCATTCCTGACTTTGATGGATAAAGCTGAGATGGTTTTAACACAATCATTCCATGGAACAGTCTTCGCTTCAATGTTTCATAAGCCATTTTGGTCATATGTCACACCAAAGGAGATGAACAGGTCTGATGATGATAGGGCAACAGCAATTCTTGATCAGCTAGGACTCCGGGATAGATTTGTTGTTATCGATGATCTTCCCAAAATGGATTATATGAAGAAGATAGATTTTTCCGAGACAGATGTAAAGGTAGAAAAATTACGAGAGGATGCTTTTGCGTACATAGATTCATTTATGCAATAACGATTGGTGATATCAAAATGAAATTAAACAAAAAAGGGGCTGTTATACAATTATCAGGGATGATGATTGTGACATTGATAACCCAGTTTTTATCAATATATAAATCGTCATTGATTGCTGCAAATTTTGGTGTATCTGTAGAGATGGATGCTTATCATTTTGCAAACAATCTGAGTACTTTTTTTCTGACATTCATCAGTTCTGGTATAACAACAGTAATTATTCCTGCCTATATCAAGAAAATAGACAGAAAAGCAATAGACAGTTTTATAACAATAATTTTCAGTGCAGTAGGTTTCTTACTTTTGCTGGTGTTTCTGTTCAGAGGGCAGCTGGTACAGGTACTAGTTGACAGAGATGCTACTTTTAATAATTTTGTTTCTGATTACATGCTTTTGACCATGTGGATTCAGATTTTGCCAGCTATTTTAAGTGTGACAACTGCTTATTATCAGTGCATAAATCACTTTGTTGTCCCTAAAACAGTATTAATGCTATCTAATATTGGCATTATTATAGCTATACTAATGTACGATGAGTTTTCTGTACATCAATATTTGTTATTGCTTTTGGCTGGAGCTTTATTCCAGTTTATTTTAGATGTATCCATAGTAGTAAAACTTGGGTTTAGGTTTGTTCCAACATTGGATATACATAATACTGAATTGAAAGAATTATTGCATATATTTCTTCCTACAATTTTCAGTACGGGAATATATAAGATCAATACAATGGTTGATGCTTTACTTTCTTCCAATATAGGAGAGGGACAACTTACAATTTTGTCTTATGCAGATGGTATTGTAGGCATGATAAATACTTTGGTTATTGGAAATCTTACAGTATATGTCTATCCTAAAATTGTTGAAAGAATAAAGATAAGTCAGCAGGAATGCCAAAGGAGCTTGTGGCTGTACTCAGTTGCATTTCATGCGGTAGTATGTCTGATAATTGTTGGATTTGTTGCTTCCGGAAGAGAATTTATAGGAATATTGTATGAGCATGGAAAGTTTACTTCTGAGGCGGCTGATGCAGTTTATCTATGTATGTGCATATATGTATTTGGACAGCAGACAAATATTGTCAGAGATCTGATATACAGGTATTTTTACACAAATAAAAATACTAAAAGTACAGTGAAGAACGGACTAATTACCAGTATCACCAATATTACTGTCAGCATCATTCTGGTAAAGCCTTTTGGGGTTTACGGTATTATTTTGGGGACTGTTATAGCTGGAATTGTTTCAGTTATTATGATTACTATTCGAATGAAGAACAATTATGGTTTTATGATACCTATGAAACCTATAATAACTGATTTTTGCAAAACAGAAGTATGTACTGTACTAGGAATAGTTCTTGTGCTTGTAATAAAACATATTTTCCCTCAAATGAACATTTTCATGTCGTTTTTCTTTTTTGGATTTATTAGTATAGTTGTGTATGTCTTGTGTTTGTTGCTGGTAAGAAGTAGTTTGATTTCTTATGTAAAGGGTGCAAAAGTTTTCTAAATATTTTTAGTTTTTCAAAGGCAGGGAGATAAGGACTTTATAGGTTAGGTGAGCTAATAGAACAAGTAGCACAATGGTTACTTGGTTTAACAATAGGTTTTTTAATCGTTAATATAATTTGTTTTGGTTATACCAGGCAACCTGGATGGTTTGATACCCCATGTGGTGCTTCAGAGGCCGTAAGAGAGCCTAATTCAATAATTGTACATGGGACGGAAGGGTTTTCTGTCTCAAGGGTTGATGAAAATGGGTTCCCAAATCCCCCAAAGCAGTTATCTAACGATTATATTCTTATGATGGGAGCGTCACATACTTTTGCTAAGCAGGTTACTTCGAACGATAAGTATTTTCTTAATAGGATTAACAAAAAAGATTGTTTTTGCTGATAGGATAGGAGTAGCTGTAGACGCTGTATATAGTGTACCTGCTGCATATAATGGTACAAGTGTTCTGGTGGCTATTATTGGTTATTCTTTCCAGATTTATTGTGATTTTTCAGGTTACTCTAACATGGCAATTGGAATCGCTAAGATGTGGGACTTTGATTTAGGAGAATTTTAATACTCCTTACATTGCTAAAAATCCTTCTGATTTTTGGAGAAGATTGCATATTTCTCTTTCTACTTGTTTTTAGTGATTATGTTTATATCCCTTTTGGTGGAAGTAGAAGAGGAAGAGTAAGAACATACTTTAATCTGTTTATAACGATGGTATTAAGTGGCATATGGCATGGTGCTAATCTAACTTTCGTAGTATGGGGGATTATTCATGGAATAGGTTCTGCTATTCTTAAAGGAATGAATGATTTGTCAAAAAGCAGGAACAGTGATATTACAATTCCTACTGTGATTAAAATTTTAATGAATTTTGTATTTGTTTCATTTGCTTGGGTGTTTTTAGGGCTAAGAGCTTGATGCATGCCCCAAATATAATATCTAGTCTCTTTAATACAGTAAGCGCGAAAAAATCCGGTGGATGTCCATACAATCAATAATCACTCATAATGGATTTGAACTATAGACTACATTTTAGTGTGAACACTTGAACTCATGAACTACATTTTGGTGTCACATGGAAAGGATAGCTTATGTCAGATCCCAAGCAATATCGTACTAAAGAGGAGTGGTTCAAACTCATCCAGGAGTGCCGCAAAAGCGGTTTATCGGACGCTCAATGGTGCTCATTAAATGGTATTAATCGTTATTCATTCAACACAGCTATCAAAAGGCTACGGAAATGCTCTTATGCAATTCCTTCTCATAGCTTAGATGATATACATGACCTGACACTGCCAAGGCAGGATGTGGTCAAAGTGGATATCATTCCTGATATCCAGCCGCAACAGGAACTTGTTCCTGCAGTAACACCGCACCTTGACAATTCACATATGATAGAGATATCTCTTGGAGATGTACATATCTCTCTTTGCAACGGAGCTGATCATGATCTTGTAGCAAGTACACTTTCAGCATTAAGGAGTTTTGTATGATCGGCGATATAACAGCTGCAGATGAGATATACATTGTCTGTGGCTATACCGACATGAGGAAGTCCATTGATGGTCTGTGTGCAATAATCGAGGATAAACTCCACATGGATCCTAGAAGCAGAGCACTCTACCTCTTCTGTGGTAGAAGGGCCGACAGATTCAAGATGCTTCTTTGGGAGCCTGATGGTTTTATCCTGTTCTACAAAAGGTTGTCTGCAGAGCAGGGAAGATATCGATGGCCAAGGAACAAGGACGAAGTGAGAAATCTTACCTGGCGTGAGTTTGACTGGCTTCTCTCAGGTATCGATATTGAGCAGCCTAAGGCCATTAGAGCCTCTTAATGCGCACATTTCCCGATTTGTGCACCTTTTTGTAAATGCCCTAAATCGGATTAATACAGATCCTTTATTCCAAGCACTTTGGCATATTTGCCGATATTAATTCACTCCGATGTCTGATAAAATCTATATATCAGACGTAAGGAGACCTTCATGGCAAAGGATTCCAGGGACCAGCAGCTCATCGAGCTGAAGGACAATGTAAAGGAACTGAATACGACCATCAAGAATCTCAATGCTGTGATCGAAGTATTAAACAAGCGTGAGGAGGAGCATCTTCTCAAGGAGCAGGAACATTTGGAAAGAGAAAAGG
Organism: Butyrivibrio sp. AE2032; assembly: GCF_000702965.1. Taxonomy (NCBI): domain Bacteria; kingdom Bacillati; phylum Bacillota; class Clostridia; order Lachnospirales; family Lachnospiraceae; genus Butyrivibrio; species Butyrivibrio sp. AE2032. Next base: position 15,414 of record NZ_JNLF01000006.1, read on the forward strand.
TACTGCAGGAGCAGATCGATTATCTTACCAAGAAGCTCTTTGGCAAGTCCAGTGAAAAACGTGATGACTTCGAAGGCCAGATGAGTCTCTTTAATGAGGCTGAAACTCTTAAGACGGAGCCTGATCCGGAAGAACAGGAATTCATAACCGTCGAAAAGCATTCCCGCAAGAAGAAATCAAAAATGGCTGATAAATTTGCGAACGTTCCGGTACAGAAAAAGTATATCGATGTACCGGAAGAAGATCGCGTCTGCGGCAAGTGTGGAACTGCGCTTGAAAGAATAGGTGAGGAATACGTCCGCAGGGAAATAGAGATCATAAAGCCATCCATAAAGATCATCGAGTACTACAGCATCACTTATGGATGCCCCAAGTGCAAGGAAGACGCCGAAAAACCTTTTATTGTGAAAGGGCGTGATGTAAAGCCTCACCTGCTGCATGGAATGGCTTCTGCAGGAATGGTTGCCTGGGTAATGTACCAGAAATATGTAAATGCACTTCCTCTTTATAGGCAGGAACGAGACTTCAAACTTCTTTACAACGTAGATATCTGCAGGGGTACGATTGCTAACTGGATCATCAACAATGCTGAAGACTTTCTTTCTCCTCTCTGCAATTACTTTAGGCGAAAGCTTGTATCAAGCAGGTACGCAATGGCCGATGAAACTCCGGTCCAGGTACTTAAAGAGAAAGGACGAAGACCTGAATCAAAGTCATATATGTGGGTCTTCAGAACCGGTGAGTATGATAAGCAGCAGATAGTTCTGTTCCATTACTCTGAGACCAGGGCAGGCGACACTGCCAAGGAATTCCTTGAGGGATTCCACGGATACCTGATGACTGATGGGTATAGTGGATACAACAAACTCAAGGACTGCACGCGGACATCCTGTTGGGCACATGTTCGCAGGTATCTGGTAGATGCCATCCCAAAGGGCAAAGAGTATGATCATACACAGCCTGCTGTACAGGGACTGGTATATATCGACAAGCTCTTCGACATGGAAAAGAAGATCCATGGTAAGACGGGCGTTACTTTTGATGCCATAAAAGAATACCGTCTTGAAAAAGAAGTTCCTGTTCTTGATGGATTCTGGGAATGGCTTGATGTCCAGAAGCCGATTCGTGGTTCGAGGATGGAAAAGGCGGTCACCTATATCAGGAACAGAAAGCAGTTCCTGCTCACATATCTTGAAGATGGCGGAACCAGTTTTCATAACAACACATCAGAGCGCAGCTGCAAAGCTTTTGTAACCGGACGAAAGAACTGGATGTTCTCTGATACTCCTAACGGAGCAAATGCCAGCGCCTATGTTTATTCCATTGTTGAAACAGCCAAGGCCAATAACGTGGATATTTACCATTACCTTAAATACCTCATGCTCGAAACTCCAACAAATCTTACTACTGACGATAAGCTTGAAAGGCTATGTCCATGGAATCCAGAATGTAAGGAAGCCATCGAAAAACTTTATGCTGAACGTCAGAAAGAGATCTTCGATGCAATGTAATTTATATCATATGTGAATTGTCAAGGTGCTCCAGCTTCGCAAGAGGCTGGGGTATATTTTATGGGCAAAAGCCCTTGTACCCGATTGACATAAGTTGTCCGGGAGTGCAACCCGGCGGATTATTTTGCGCTTAGTGCGCCCAGCAAAGGGCATGGCATTTAATGGGTGGAAATCCCATTTGGTAAGGTCTAGCCAACCACCAATAGCGACCTTGAACATGCGTTGGTAACAGCGTAGGTTAAGCGTAGGAAGTTAGGCGATAGGGTCATAAGGCATGTTAGCCCCGAAATAAATTAAGATGGTGTGCCGACGTAATTAAGCGATGCGGAAGGCAACACGCGTGCAATTGCTAATGGCGAAGATTGCCGCGACGCCACGGGGTTGAGAGTCAGCCATGTCGCACAATGGTGTCATGTCAACTGGGGAGAGCCTGTGACTTCCATATCAGGGCAAGTGTGAAGCCCCTAATGTATAAGTGGTATGCCCGACAACTCACGAAGGAGGGCAAATGAGTCATAGGCAGTCGGATGGCCGCATAGTACCGATGAAGGAGGGTAATGCCTCTGGAGGGAAGGCGAGAAAGGGCTATACCTCTAAGCCCTGCCATGCAAAGCTATATCTTTGAGGAAACATTATCCATACACAGAGGTGGAACAATAATGTTAACGAAATTGGAGAGAATATCGCAATTATCAAAAGAAAACCCTGAAATGGTCTTTACTTCCATTGGACATCTCATTGACAAGGAAATGTTAATGGAATGTCACAATAAGATGGAAAAGGATAAAGCCGTAGGAATCGACGGAGTAACAAAAGAGGAATACGGGAATAATCTTGATGAGAACCTTGATAGGCTAATAGCGAGTCTGAAGAAGAAATCATATAGGCCACAACCTGCAAAGAGAGTTGAGATACCAAAGGGAAATGGAAAGACCAGACCTTTAAGTATCTACTGTTATGAAGATAAGCTGGTACAAGAAGCGCTTAGGCGCATATTGGAAGCAGTCTTTGAACCTCATTTCTATGAGGAGATGATGGGATTCAGGAACGGCCGTAGCTGTCATATGGCACTAAGAAAACTAAATTCTATGATTGAGAAACAGAAGACAAACTATATACTTGACGCCGATATTAAAGGGTTCTTCGACCATATCGACCATAGATGGGCAGTCAAATTTGTAGAGTCAAGGATTAAAGACCCGAACGTTATACGACTGGTTAGGCGGATGCTGAAATCAGGGATAATAAAGGACTTTCAATATGAGGAAACAGAAGAAGGTAGTGGACAAGGGTCGGTCTGTTCACCTGTCATAGCAAATATATACATGCATTACGTATTTCTGTGGTGGTTTAATGATGTTGTTAAGCCACAGTTGAGAGGCTATGCAGGGGCGGTAGTTTATGCGGATGACTTTGTTGTATGCTTTCAGTACAAAGATGAAGCTGAACAATTCTACAAAAGGCTGAAACACAGAATGGAATACTTTGGACTGGAACTGGAAGAAAGCAAGAGTCGACTGATTGAATTCGGTAGATTTGCCGAAAGAGACAGGCGAAACAGAGGGCAGGGAAAACCTGAAACCTTCGACTTTCTGGGTTTTACACACTACTGTTCCAAGAGTCGGAACGGGAAGTTCAGGGTGAAGAGGAAGACTAGCAAGAAAAAGTTCACAAAGAAATGCAAAGAAGTCAATCGATGGTTGGCTGATATGAGAACCTTGCCGTTACAGGAAATTATTAAGAGAGTGAACAGCATGCTAGTTGGATATTTCCATTACTACGGGATCACTGACAACTCAAAGGCTATATCTGATTTTAAATATATAGTACGAAAGCTTCTGTTCAAGTGGCTTAACCGCAGAAGCCAGCGGCGAAGTTATAACTGGGGCCAGTTCAACGATATGTTGAGAGACTACCCCCTTGCAACGCCCAGAACGTACGTCAGTATCTATGAATGATGGTTGTTGAATAATTTACTTTGCAAGGAGCCGGATGCGAGAAAGACGCACGTCCGGTTCTGTAGAGGGATAAGGGGAGAAATCCCCTTATCTACTCGACCTTAATACAGAAGGTTTGATGTATATCAATGTATATACTGTGATTTATGTTTTTATTTTAGTGTCCTTTAACATATTTGCACAAAAGCGGAATAGTGGAGATGTATTCACTATTAATTTGAATTTGGACAAGTTTAATAATAAGTTGATTATAGCTATTTGGGGATGGCTTATTGTATTGTTTATGTACAGCGGTAATTCTGCATTTATTTATGCGAATTTCTGATGAAATATATAGTATGGATTTGTTATTCTAATTATTTGGAGGATGCTTGATGCAAAAAGCGTTAAATAGTAAGGCGTTGAATGGAATCAAATTATTTGCCATATTGGGAATGATCTGCTACCATTCTGGCTTGCTTAAAAGTATTGATTATGGTGCAGTAGCATGTATTTTTTTCTTTATTGTATCAGGATTTACAACAGCCTATAGACATATTGGCAGTAAGGATAATAATACTGAATTTGCATTAAAGTACTATAACAAGAAATTAAAGTCATTGTATTTTCCTTATTATGTGTCATTTGCCCTTTCAATCCCATTTGTCATTCTTGAGGTCAAATCTTTAGAAGATGGCTTTGAAGCATTATGTAATAGCTTTTTCCATGTTTTTTTTATACAAAGCTGGTTTCCCAATATTACATACAAATTTAATGCAATTGCCTGGTTTACCAGTGCTATGTTGTTTTGTTATCTGCTGACGCCGGTACTGATAGTAGTGCTCAACAGGATTACTTCTCGCAAGGCTGTTTTTTCTTGTCTGATCATTACATTACTACTGCATTTGTTTTTGGAATTTTGCAGCATTAAGTATCCGGATGTTTTTACTTACAGCATGCACTCAAATCCAATAATCAAATGCATAGAATATGTACTTGGAATGATGCTTGCAATTTATTATAAACAGTTGAAGGCAAGCAAGGAAAAGAACACTATCATTTATACTGTACTTGAAGTTTTGATTATATTGCTGGATTATGTGGCTGCACGTGCAGTAGTGTTGAGTGGGTATAAGACAGTAATACTTATTCCCTTATGTCTGACTGTATTTCTGTTTTCAGTGGGACAAGGGTATGTTAGTAGAATCATTTCTGTTAATGCTATACAGAAGCTGGCGGCTTTACAGGGATTTATATATTTATTCCATTATGTTGCTATCAACTATACACGCATCATGTTAACTGTCATTAGGCATAAGAAAATATATGAAAACAAACCAGTATTCTCTATTTTGTGTATTTTGACAACAATATTGTTGTCATATATAATGACACTGATTTATTCAAAAATAAGCACAAGAAAAAAATAATTTGATAATAAATTTATGATAGATGAAAAAATGCGACAACCCGCAATGAGCTGCCGCATTTTTTTATTTCAGTGATGAAATTGTTCTTGATATTTGAGACTTGTATTTAGATACAGCGCCAGTGTTTACTGTGTTAGTTGCAAAAAATTCGTCATTTCCATTTATTATGGCGCTTGGGGCGCAGGCTATATAGTTATCATGTACTCTGCACCAAGGTCTTTGATTTTTACCAAACGCTAGACCTGAATAAGAAGTATTGTAGCCGTAGTTAGAATGGATATCTATGGATGATTCACTGCTGTCACAGCCCCAAATGCACATAAGAGAAGTGTATGCAGTTGAATCCCTGTAGCCATTTGTGATATCTTTTGCACCCTCAAATATATTATTCATAACAGTCATGTTCTTTATAGAGTGCGCTGTTCCGTACTGGAAAAATTCGAAGCAGTAATTACAGTTTTTTACGTAATTGCCGTCAAATACTATATTGTCTGAATTTTCTTGGAAGGCTTCTGCGGTGATTTGGGCAGTGATACCAGAGTCGTAGCAGTTCTCAACATAGTTATTTACAATAAAACAGTTGTGGGAACCGGTAGCCCATATTTGAATACCATTTCCGTATTTATTCTTATTGCCTTTGTTAAGGTAAGCGCTACCAATATCGTGAACATAGCAGCGATTTACAAGGATATTGTTTCCGCTAGTAATACTTATACCGTGCTTGCCGGTACCTGTAATCTCCATTTTATCTATGATTACGTTCTGAGCGCCATCTGCAATCTGTAATCCGTTTGAATCCAGAGCATATTTCATTTTTTTACCAGATAGAGGCTTACTGGATTTAATATATAACATTCCAGTGGATGCATCTATATAATAATCATTATTTTTTCCTGAGGGGGCGGCTACTTTTTGCCAGTTTATGCTGCCTCCATCAATTCTGATCCATCCAGTGTCAATATCTGCATTATTGAGCTTGATCATATAAACTGTACTGTCAAAACCGGTGGGCTCAAAATTGGAAACGCAGTCCTGAACAAAATTTAGCTTGGCGCGTTTATTTCCACCATATACAGAAAGCTGTGTATTGGAAGCAATTTTGATACTTGATGAGAAGTTAAATGTATCTCCACTCTTCAGTAGAACATTGCAGCCTCCGGAAGCTAAATAGGGCTGAGGATTAAGCTTGGGGGTAGAAGAACTAAGACCATCATTGGCATCATTTCCTTTACTTGAAAAATACAGGGTGCTGCCACATTCAAAAGGAGTTATGTAACTATAAGATGCTGCTGCCTGAACACTACTTGCAGCATTCGGTAAAAAAAATGCCCCAACAAAAGCTAGTAAAAGTATAAATAATCGAAATAATAAAATAAGCTTGTTTCTCTTTTTCATTGCATTTTCCCCTTCATAATAAAATCATTAGAACTCATAAGAATAATCAGTAAAAAGAATAAGAAGTGAAACATATTTGCTGAGCTTAGCATACATATGGCATATGTGATAAATGATAATGCCAGATTTCTCTTAAGCAAATGAACTTTTATTCCTTTTCCTATAATTACAATATACAAACTAAGTAAAACAAAAGCAATTATTCCCAGCAATCCCTCGTCGCAGGCTATTTCAACATAACCCACATCATAGGTGACGGATGGTACCCATTTTCCATTGCGCAAGTAACGAACATCCTTTCTTACCTGAGCACCGGAACCTAGTCCAAATAACGGGTTTGTCTGCAGAGTATAAATTATGCCAGTAAATTGCCTAGTTCGTGAGGCGGTCCCACCATATCCCGTTGACACGCCATCATTACCACCATATCCTTCCACACCATCCGGAGCACCCTCATCCAGATCAAAATTATACCCGAATTCATTAAGAATTGACTTTCCTGTTCCTTCGTAGAAATATCTGCAGTTTGGACTGCATAAACTTAGTATTCCCAAGACAATTCCGACTGACAGTAATACAACTAGAGAGTCTTGAAATACTTTCTTCCAAGTAGGCTTTTCAAACGCCAATACTATATAGAACAATACTGCTAAGACTACAAAAAAGATTAGATCTGACCTGCATCCTGAGTGGATATTGGCTAGTATATCAAGGACAACTATAAACAGATAGGATTTCTTTTTGTGGATGGCGTAAGCATAGAGGATAAGTGGGAGCATTATAACGCACATATTACCATAGAAGTTTGGAAGTCCCATTGTCACGGTTGAGCGCAAAAGTCCCAGGCGTAAGTGATATGCATTTAGCATTGGACGGTTGACAGTATACAGCATATTACCAAATTTGAATCCGTATAGGCTTTCGATTATTCCAATTATAAACATTGCGCAGCAAGCCCATACGATTGCTGTTATTAGATTATCAATTTCTTTCTTGGTTGGAGAAAGCATCCTGATGGCAAATATCAGTAAAAGCTGCTCAAATATAATTTCCAATATTGTCTTGATGGCCTGAGCATACGTAAAGACGTAATACAGGTTGGATACAATCCGGAAAAGGAAGTAGCCAATCAGTAAATAATTGACTTTAGACATAGACTTGATTTTGGAGAAGGAAAGGGATAGATTCTGCCTGCGATTTATGAATGCATATACATAAAATATCACAAACATAATACGTGTGACCGTAAGAATTGGTAACGCCTCCGAAAACTCAAAGCCATAGAACTCCGGAAGAAATAACAACATGATAAAAAAGAGGCATGGGTAAGTTTTCTTTTTAAAACACACAATGTTTGCAATAAGGAGCGCTATAGAAAAAACAATAACAAATAAAAAATAATAAATGTACATAAAAAAAGTCCCTTCATATACTGTATGATACCTATTATATCGTAATTATAGAGAAATTATATTGAGTTTTTTTTCTGTCACCATTAAAATGATTTCTATAGCTATATGAAATGTGAGGGGATTATTATGAATAGATTTATTAAAAGAGCTGTAAGCGGTCTGTTGGTCATGGCTATGTTCATCATGTTCTTTAATGTTTCTGATCAGACATGCTATGCAGCAAACAAGAACAAAACTATCACCATAAAATGTATAGGTGACTCAGTAACTGAAGGAATTAAGATGGAAGATGCTCGCACTGCTGTATTAGGGGGGAGCACATATCCTTCAGTGCTGTATACATTATTGACTAACAATGGGTATGATGTCGTAGTTAATAATGAAGGTCATGGTGGAGAAACTACAGCATCTATCGTAGCGAGGTTAGGAGGAGTTAATTTACTGCTTGGGCAGGATCTGTTTTTTGATTCTAATAACTGCGCTGGTCCCATAGATAATAGAATAATTGCAGGGTTTGGCCCTAATTTGTTGGTTCCTATTACGTTTCCCTATTATTTCTCTACGGTTAATCCTTTGATTATTAATGGCAAGCAATATGTTGCCAAGACAGATTTTTCCAGTGAACAAACATATTTATATAAAACTGGAAATGATGATACAGTAAAGATTTCAGCCGGGAGCTCAGTGAAGCTTTCTGGGAATAACAAAAGCGATATTACTATTATTTTTGCTGGGATAAATGACAAAAAAGGGGTTACTTTAGATGCATATGTAGCCATGCTTAAAAATGGTGTAGCTGCTAGTGGAAAAAAATATATTATTGTAGGTCCACATTCAACTATTTATGAGAAAGAAGGATTTGTGGTTGGAAATACTACGGAAGAACGTCGTGAAAACTATAGAAAACGAATGATTGCAGAATTTGGTAATCATTATATAGATTTAAATACGGAGTGGTTTGAACGTGCATTACCTATTGCTCAAGATAATGGATTTTTGACTGGTTATTCTAGCGAACAAATAAATGCGATTCAGTCTAAATTGAGTAACCGTATCATACCCGCGGAGTTTACCTATAACAACCAAGACTATAATGTTCATTTAAATAGAGCTGGTTATACTGTAGTAGCACATATTATTTTTGAAAGATTAAAAACTTTGAAATATTTATAATTATTGTCTATCTATACTCATTGGAGAACGACTTTTCTGGTGAAGAGTCGTTCTTTTGCTATTAATTACAAAAAACAAGAATTTTTGAGGGTGTATTAGTACAGAATATCAGTGTACTTTTTTCTTTTTTGATGATATAATCGCTTGGATTATTTTAATTTGAAATAATTATGAAACTAAAGGGGATAGAAAATGTATAAGTTTGATCTTGAAATTGATTTATTTAGGTGCATTAATGCATTAATTAAAAGAAAAATGTTTGTTGCCCTGATTGCTGTGTTATTCTTTGTTATTGGATTTGGATTGACATTAGATGTTGGAGAAGATAAATACACATCTAAAGCAACAGTGTATGCAGCATCAAGTGGTACAATTTATGACACAACAGCAGCTGTTAATGCTATGAATGCATATCTTGATGTTGCAAAATCTTATAAAGTTAGTCAAAGAGCAGCTCTTATTATCGGACGAGGCGATGTTGATGCAGTTACCATTCAGAATGCATTGTCAGTAAAAGCTTCAGATAAGGCAACTGGAAATTCAGCGAGCATAACTGCCTCCTCTGGGGCGGATGCAATCATTTCCTTTTCAGCTACAACAACTGATCCTGAGTTGTCAAGGCAGATAGCAGATGCTGCAGCTGAATCATATGTAATTGAAATGGCCAATATTCTTAAGAATGATGCTGTTAAAAATCTTGATAGCGCTTCTTTAGGTCAGCTATCTAGTAATGCAAATTCGGAGGCTTGGCAAAGAAGAGTAGGATTTTTGTTTATGGGAATTATTTTGGCATGCCTGTTTATCGTGTTTATGGAAATATTTGATAACAAGGTAAGGACTATTAGGGATGCTACAATCAGGAATCAGTTACCAATAATTGGAATAATACCTGATTACAAAGAGTGATATAGGAGAAAAAGTAGTGGGAAAGTTAGAAATATATAAGAATGATAGTTTTGTTTTAAATGATGCATTTGATCAGGCGGTTATGAACCTTCACATTTTAAAGAAACAAAATGGCTATAAAAGTTTTGTGATTTGTGGATGTGAGACTGGAGATGGAACTACTACAGTAGCTATAAACCTTGCTGCCGCTTTGGCAGGCTCTGGTTGGAATACTGTTCTCATTGATGGGGATATGAGAAAAAAGAATGATTACAAGAGGCTCAATGAAAATGCTTCTCAAGGTCTTTCTGATTATCTTATGGACAGATTATTGTTTGAAGAAATAATCTATGATACTACAACTGAAAACCTTTCATATATTCCTTGTGGAGAGTTAATAGATAATCCTGTTAGACTTCTTTGTTCTGGAAAGATGAATAAAATAAGAGAAGACCTAGCTAAGAAGTTTGATTTTATTATTTTTGACATGCCGGCAATAAACGCTGCAATGGACGCTAAAGTTATGGCAACTGATGCAGATGCAACTATTCTGGTATCATCTATTGGGCATACTTATAAAAAAAGTCTTCTAGATGCAGCTAATACACTTAAAGAGGTAAATGCGAATCTTATTGGCACAATTATAAACAAGACAGATATGGAACAATATGTAGCCAGCCATGAAGAATATGATTATTTCCAGAATGAGAGATATATTAATAAGCTGACAAAGAAAAAAAGAGCTAAGAGGAAATGAAAAAATGAGAAGATTAGATCAATTATATAAAATCTTAACCGGTCTGGTGATGAGTTTCATCCTGATATTTAGCGTTAACGTTCCTGTTTATGCTACTGAAGAAGATAGCCCCAAAGACCTTTCATTCAATTCTGTCGTTGAGGTAGAAAGCTATTCTGTGGAAGAGGGGTATATAGAGGCTGGTAAAGAGGCTACAGTTAATTTAACTTTACATAATGCTAACAGAAACACAGCAGCAAACAGTATCTTTATTTCTGTTTCAAGTAATTCTGGCATGGTATATCCTTCCTATGGATATGATAATCAATTTTATATAGGCTCTTTAGAGGCCGATGGAAGTGCTACGGTTTCTATTCCTGTTGTAGTCAACTCCACATTTAAAAGTGACTATGCTGATTTTGTTTGCAATATTGTGTATGTCAGCAGTGGAAAACAGATTTCTAATACATCTACAATGATTCTACCTGCACGTGGTAGCAATACTATTATTGTTAGTGCTGTTGATGTCAGTGCGCACGCAAATTTGAATAGTAAATCTCTTCTTAGTATTAGTTATTACAATAAGAGTTCAGAAAATGTAAATGATGCGATTTTACGTATTGATGGGAATTTAAGTGATACAACAAAGGCCATCGATCTTGACGCTGTCCTTGGCGGCAAGACTTATACAAAAGATTGTGACATTATTTTTACCCAGGGTGGTGAGCAAACCATTTCTATTGTGCTTGAATATACAGATATAAATGGAGACAGTATTCAACAGGATCTTGGTACATTTAAAGTGACTGTTGATGAGACAAGCGAAGCTACATTGACAAATAATTCTGGAAATGTAGTTTTGAAAACAATAGGAAGAATAATTGCATTTTTAGCATTTGCAGCAGTTATTTTTTCAACAATTATGTACATTAAGAAGAGATAAGCGGTTTATAGGATTTTGTCTATGAAGAGGATTGCTATTATTTCTCCATGCATCCTTCCAGTACCTGCGATAAAGGGTGGTGCTGTAGAAGGAATGATAACCAAGATTATAGATGATAATGAACTATACAGAAACTACAGTATAGATCTTTTTGCTATTGGTTCAGAGGGAGAATGCAGCAAGAATTATTCATGTACAAATGTAATTGCCGTGAATCCATCAAAAGCCGATGATATGGCTGATAGGCTTTGGGACAAATATAATAGAACTTTTGCTATAGTAAATGCTGGAAGGATCCTTGATTCAAGGATTCTAAACTGCTTTTCAAACAGGCTTTCTGAGATTAAGGGCGGATATGATGCAGTAATAATTGAAAACATGATGTCCACTGCCTGTGAAATTGTAAAGTTTTGCCAAGGAAAGTATGACGTTCCAATATATTTCCATATGCACAATGATGTGGATATGTATAGAAGCCCTGATATGATCAGGGAATTGGTTCGGGGTGGAGTACAGTTTATTGCGGTTAGTGACTTTATAAAGGGGCAGATACTTAAGCAGGATGAAAGGGCTGTAGTATCTACTCTTTATAATGGATTAGATCTTTCATTATTCAACAGAAATGATAAAGCAGAGGAAGATAAGGATATTATTTCCTTGCTTTACGTCGGAAGAATTATTCCTGGTAAAGGTGTTAAAGAACTGCTTCGGTCGTTTTTACTGGCGGCTGATAATTCCAAGGATACTTCAGGCAAGAAGCTCAAACTTGATATTGTGGGCTTTTCTGGTTTTGACAGGGGATATGAAGGAGAAGTATATAGCCTATCCCGAAATAATGAGAACATATCATGTATAAAAGAAATGCCTTCGGAAGAGTTGGCATTTTTTTATGATAAGGCAGATGTGGTAATAATGCCTTCGTTAGTGGAGGAATCTTTTGGCCTTGTAGCTCTTGAAACCATGGCAAAGGGAATTACTCTGATAACGACTAACTCCGGTGCACTTCCGGAAGTGGTTGGTGATGGGGGATATATTGTTAATAAAGGAGATAACTTCGTAAATGATCTGTCAGAGGCAATCATAAAGGTGGCTTTTGATAAGAACTTAAGAGAAGAGCTTTCAGAGAAAGCCTATAAAAGAGCACACAGCGTAGAAGATTTCAACATAGTTAATTACTATAATAACTTTGCTAAAACTATAGATGCATATCCCATAACATCGGAAGATAAGATTTCAGTTATTGTTCCTGTATATAATGTAGCTGATTATCTTGACAGGTGCGTTACTTCAATATTATATCAGACCTATAATAATCTGGAGATCATCTTGACTGATGACGGGTCTACTGATAATTCAGGAAAGCTTTGCGATGAATATGCATTAAAGGATAATAGGATTACTATTATCCATCAGGATAATAAAGGGCTTTCTGAAGCGCGTAATTCAGGACTGAGGATTGCTTCTGGTAACTATATCTTTTTCTGCGACAGTGATGATTATCTTAAGATAAATTGTCTGGAAAAGCTGATGAAAATGATGAAAAAAGATCATGCTGACATAGTTGCCTGTGGATTTAACACTGTATATGATGAAGCATCTTCAGAAAAAGTACCCGGAATTGTAATGAACCCTAATCCATGCAGATGGAGCGGAAGACAGAGCGTCATTGAGATGATGCGAAACTCTAATGTATGTTCCGTTGTCTGGAATAAGCTCTACAAAAAAGAACTCTTTGATGGCCTGCGGTTTCCAAAGGGTATTCAGAATGAGGATGAAGCAATAACCTATAAGCTTTTGTACAGAGCAGGGATAGTTTCTTATATGCCAGATGCTCTATATAATTATTTTCAGAGAAACAATAGTATCATGCATGAGAATCTTGAAGAACGATGTGGTTTCTTTTTACGTTCTTCACTTGACAGAATTCAGTTTTTTTCTGATAATAGCGAGTCTGAGCTTGTACAGCACAGCAGAATATCTCTTCTGGAATGGATCAAGTATTCCTATAGAAATGTTCAGGATGAAGAAAAGAAGAGATATTTATTGGGGATATACAAAGACACCATTAACTTTAAAAATGCGCCATCTGTAATGGGGATGAAAAAGAAATTGGCGCTTCTTACCTGGAAATATATTAGATATTAGATTTATGTATACAGATGTATTAGTTTCGGTGATCATACCTGCTTACAATTCAGAAAAATATATAAGAGAATGCCTTGAAGCAACATTAAACCAGACATATACCAATCTTGAGATAATCATAGTGGATGATGGATCAAGTGATCTAACTACGAGTATTTGTGAGGGATACGATGGGACGGACGCTCGTATAAGGCTTTATTCCCTGGCTCAAAAAGGGGTTTCTGCAACCAGAAACTATGGGATAAAAAAAGCAACAGGAAAGTATATAGTATTTTTTGATGCGGATGATATTCCTGATAGGGATATAATTGAGTGCTACCTTAAGGCTGCTGATGACTGGAAGGAAAAAGAGACTGCTTTTATCACCTGTGGAATGTATTATGATAATATAGTTAACAAAAATGTGGATGACAGGATCAGTATACTGGAGTCTCAGCATGGATACATACAGGGTGAGAACTACCTTCTTAAAAGAAATGTTGCTTCTGTTTTGGCGTGGCTTAAGATTTTTAACTTTGTTACCAATAAACTGTATGATGTGGATCTGATTAGGAATAATGGGCTTAGGTTTGATGAGTCTGTTCACATTGGAGAGGATTTAAAGTTTAATCTGGATTATCTTGATGTTTCAAAAGGCTACATTGGGATGATCAATAAGCCACTATATCATTACGTTAAAAGAAGTGAAGATAGCCTGTCACTTACTTATCATGAAAATGATATTCAGGATACCAAAGACGTGTATAGGCGTTTTCTTGAGTGGGAAGCTAAGCAGAAGGATGTTACAGAGGATAACCTTCTGGTTGTTAAATCCATTTTTATTACAGACTGGACTAGCAGACTGGCCACCAAGCATGATTACTTCCAGAAGCTTGGAAAGCTTAATACGGTCAGAAGAGAACTGAACAGAGAAGTTGGCTGTTTTGAATTCCAGTCTATGCTTAATGATATATTCAGAGCAAAGAAGATAAGTACTATTAGGTATCTGGCGCTGCGAACAGGAAGATTTGATGCTTTTTGCTTCTTGCGCAGCATCTATCAACTTACAAAGGGATAATTGGAATCTTACATGAAAAGCAAGGAAAAGCTCCGCTTGTTTGGAGATATTTTCAGAACCCTGGCCTGGGCGCTGGGAGTTTTAAAAAAATATAGATACAGGTTGTACTTTTATATAGCTCTGCTTATATTGCAGTCTATTTATCAGGTGTATATGACCAGTAAGGTAGGAAGCATTGTTGATCTGGCTTTAGAGGATGATATGAATAAGCTGGTGATGAGCGGTGCTTTCTTTGCGTTGCTTTATGCAGTCAATGTTGTGATAACGATTGCCAGCACCAGATACGCCTCCAGGAATTATAATGGAATGTACAATGATCTGGAGCTTATGGCTTATAGAAAGCTGATGGATGCCTCTTGGGAGGGACTTTTTGAATATCATTCCGGTGACATTATCACCAGATTATCTTCTGATGTTAAGACCGTGGCAGGCAATACCAGCGGTCTTGTTCCTACAATGATTTCTAAGTTATCTCTAATTCTTGGGGCAGGTATTCTTATTGTCTATCTTGACCCTAGCATGATATTCTTGGCTATTGTCATTGCACCTATAGTAATTGTGGCATCCAGGATATTTATGGGAAAGATATACGACTGTGAGACACAGATAAGAGAGATAGAGTCCCTGATAAATTCCTACAATGTTGAGACCTTTTCCAATATCCATGCAGTGAAAGCTTTTGGCCTTGGGGATTATTTTTACAATAAGATGAAGAATATTGAGGTCAGAAGGAAGAAGGTTGATTTGCGCACCAATAAATACATTATGAGTTCCTATGCTACTTCTTATCTGGCTGGTATCATAGGTGCGAGCATTATGATCGGCTGGATGTTTTACAGAGTACATACAGGCAACATTTCCTTTGGTTCACTTTCAGTAATTACCTTCCTCGCTTTTCAAATAAGCTTTGCTACAGAGGCTCTTCTGGATCTGGTTCCAACCATAATGGCCTATATGGCTTCTGCGGACAGGGTTAAAAAGCTTCTTTCGATTCCTGATGAAAAAAGTGAGTCCTGTAATGAAGAAATGAAAAAACTAATTGCTTCGAGAAAAGATGGCAAGGGCATTGGTGTTCAAGGACATAATCTTTTCTTTAAGTATAATAATGGTACAAGCGTGTTTGAAGATGTTTCCTTTGAAGCCAATCCAGGCGACATGATTGCATTTATAGGCTCTTCGGGAGAAGGCAAGACAACTATGCTAAGGATTCTTCTTGGAATAGTTACTGCAGACAAAGGCAGAGCATATGCTTCAAATGGTTCCATGGAGGTTGAGCTGGGATCTAACACAAGATGCGCTATATCATTTGTTCCTCAGGGCAACACTATGATGGCTGGTACTATTTTAGAGAATCTTAAGATGGTTAATAGAGATTCAACTAAGGCGCAGATTAAGGATGTTTTGGAGACAGCGTGTATTTATGACTTTGTGATGAAGCTTCCTGGTGGACTTATGTTTGAGCTTGGACAGGGAGGACAGGGAGTATCTGAAGGACAGTGTCAGAGGCTGGCTATTGCAAGGGCGCTTTTAAAGGATACTCCGATACTTCTTATGGATGAGGCTACTTCATCGTTGGATGTAGCAACAGAGAGGAGAGTCCTTGATAATATCAAGAAGCGCTACCCTGACAAGACAATCATCCTCACCAGTCACAGACCTACGGTTCTTACCATGTGTGACAGGGTCTATAGGATAGCGGATAAGAAGATGGATGTTGTTGGACAGGAAGACATTCAAAAACTAGTGGATGAATTCTGATAATTTTAGTACATTTTGTCATAGACAAATTGCCTGTAAACATTTATAAATATTAGGGCTATTTTTGTGTGTAATTAAGGTGATAAGGGAGAGGAATAGTCACCTATGAAGAAGATTCTTATTGTAAATGATCTTATAACCGGTGGCGGAGTTGAGAAACTCCTCCAGGATTTTGTTGAAAGGTGGCATGACAAGTGTGATCTCACGGTCATGTCTCTTTATAATGAAGCTGAGTTTTATGATTATTATCCGGAGGATGTTCATTATCTTTTTAAGACTGCTTATCGGTATTACAAAAGGATAATAGGTTTTTCATATATTAAATACATGGCGTTGCGGTGTTTTGGAAAGCTTAGATATACATATCTTCAAAAACATAACAACTATGATGTTATTATTGCATTGAAGGATGGAGATGTAACTCAATTTGTATCAAAATTTAAGGCTCCCCAAAAGTTTGCCTGGTATCATACAGACTACAATAATTATTACTATTCTGAGTATTTGTATGGCAGTAAAGAGAATGAGTTTAATGTGTTAAAAACATATGATAATGTTGTCTGTGTTTCTCAGGATATAAAAGATTCTTTGATAGATGTGCTGGGTGATACAGGTAACTATGTTGTTAAGTATAATCCTCTTAATGTTGATAAAATTCTGTATGATGGTAATGAACCTGTAATAGAGACTAAGAAAACTGAAGGAAGACCACTTTTTGTAGTTGTTGGAAGAATTAATTACCAAAAGGGATATAACCTTCTTTTGGAAGCAGTACATATGCTTGAGTTGGAAGGTTATGAATTTGATGTCAATGTTATAGGCGGAAAAGAAAATTGGAGTGATGAATATGAACGTATAATGCGTTCTGTAAAGCGTCTGGGGATAAAAAGCGTTCATTTTCTTGGGCTAAAGAGCAATCCTTATAAATATATGAAGATGGCTGATTGGTTCCTTTCAACATCGATATTTGAAGGATACTCCCTGGTCAGTCAGGAGGCTGCGATTTTGGATGTACCTCTTTTGCTTACAGATTGTTCTGGAGTTAGAGAACTGATTGGAGATAATGAATATGGAATCATTATGGAAAGATCAGTAATAGGTATATACAATGGTATAAAAAGAGTTCTTGATAATCCGGAACTACATGCGCATTATAAGGCTAAAATAATGGAACGTAAAAGTATAATTGATTATGAAAACAGATTTGAAGAAATAGAAGACATGGTTTTTGGTGACTGAGTTTAAAATTGGAGCGTTTTATGGAAAAAGCTTGGAAGACCATCATAGATGGAGAGGATAGGCTTTGGAATCTGGATATAAGGGAAATATGGAATTATAGAAGCCTTATCTGGGTTTTATTCCAAAAGAATTATTCTCTTCAGTATAAGCAAACAATACTTGGTCCTCTTTGGATGATATTTAGTGTAATCATAAACACCGGTGTTTTCACACTGGTGTTTGGTTATGTTGGTCATATTTCTTCTGATGGGATTCCTTATTTTCTTTTTTGCATGACAGGAAATGTTATCTGGAATCTTTTTGCCTTTTCTTTTAATAGCAATATCAGAGTGCTGATAGATAATGCTTATCTTTTTGGAAAAGTATATTTTCCTAGACTGATTGTCCCTATTTCGAATTCATTGTTGTGTCTTGGCAGATGTTTAATGCAGCTTGTAGTATTATTGATCGTTCTTGTTGGATTTATCATTAAAGGGGAAGTTGTCTTTACAGGATTAAATATTGTTTGGATATTCCCGTTATTACTACTTACTGCGATATTAGGTACTTCACTTGGGCTGATCATTTCAGCTCTTACAGTAAAATATAGAGATTTCGAACATCTTACGGGAGCTTTGGTATCCATGCTTATGTTTGTTTCTCCGGTGCTATATCCAACATCTTCTCTTTCTCCTGTTGTAAAAAGGTTATTGTATTTTAATCCCATGTCTTCTTTTGTTGAGGCTTTCAGATTATGTATAACCGGTACCGGGAATTTATATGTTCCTGGGATGATTTATAGCATAGTGTTTACAATTGTAATTACTGCAGTTGCACTTTTTTGTATGGTCGTGTCCAAAAGGATTATATAGACGTTGTGTAATAATGTTTTTCGGTGTGTTTGAGGTGAGATAATGCTTTTTAGTCTTATTGTTCCTGTATATAACACAAAAGAATATCTGGAGACATGTCTTAATTCTATAGAGGCTCAGAATTTTGATGACTTTGAACTTATAATAATTGACGATGGATCAGAAGATGGTTCCGGGGCAATTTGTGATGAGTTTTGCGACAGATTTAATGCTGACAAAAACCGAAAACGCAAAGGAAGAGTAATACACCAGGAAAATGTTGGCTTATCTGGAGTGCGAAACAGAGGAATACAAGAAGCTAAGGGGGACTGGCTTTGGTTTATTGATAGTGATGATTTTATTGTGCCGGATGCACTTGAGACTCTTTGCGAAAGAATGCGCTATGCAAAGGGTGACCTTTATGTTTTCCAATATATTAAGGTGAATGATGAGGGAAAAGAGCCTGAGTTTATTTACTTTAGAGAGATGCAGAATATTGTACAGTTCAAGAAAGAAACAGATCTGCTTAAGAACTTGAACGACCGACTTTTCTGCTATAAGGATAGTTGGGAAACGTGGACAAGACTCTTTAACAGGGAAATCATTCTTAAAAACAAGCTTAGTTACAAAAACACAAAAGATGTATTTGCTGAAGACCTTTGCTTTGCAACAGAATACATGATGTGCATAGAAAAATCAGTTATGCTTGTCAATTATCTTTATTGTTACAGGATGAGATCTGACTCCATTATGCGTAGCCTCGACCAAAAGAATGCTTTTTCAAGTCTATTTAATCTTTTGGAAGATATATATCTGGAAGCTAAACGTTTTAGAAAAAAAGTGATAATAAAACAATTTGATTCAATAGTTTTTAGTGTTCTAAAAACGCACATTATTAAATTTGATGGATTATCTGAAGATGATTTCTTTCTTGGAATTGAAGAAGGAATGATGAATAAAAGTATTGGTAAGTATGTTCGTAAGAGTAGACAACTGCTATATGACGAAGTAAAGACGAGCAGGAAAGAAAAGATAAGCACCAATGGATGATTTGATCTTAAAAGTTGAAAATGTTGGAAAAGATTATATACTTGGGACTGTTAATGGCGAAACGCTAAAGGAAACTATAAGAAAGAGTCATAGTAATAGCGGTAAACTACACAATGAATCATTTACCGCACTTGATGATATTTCATTTTCTGTAAACAGAGGAGAGACTCTTGGAATAATAGGTGCTAATGGGGCGGGTAAATCTACTCTCTTGAAACTTATTTCCCGAATAACCAGTCCTACCAGAGGCAGGATTTATATCGATGGCAAAGTGGCGAGCCTTTTGGAAGTTGGCACCGGTTTTCATCCTGAACTGACAGGAAGAGAAAATATATATCTGAATGGCTCAATTCTTGGAATGAGCCGGAAGGAGATTGATACTAAGATAGATTCAATAATTGAGTTTTCTGAATGTGGACAATTTATAGATACTCCTGTAAAAAGATATTCTTCCGGAATGTATGTCAAGCTGGCATTTGCAGTTTCTGCTCATCTTGATGCTGATATCCTTATTATGGATGAGGTTCTTGCTGTAGGTGATGTTAAGTTTCAGCATAAGTGCATCAATAAGATGCGTGAAATTGCTGCTCAGGAGCAAAGAACTATTTTATATGTAAGCCATAACATGGAATCCGTAAGGAGGCTCTGCAAGCGCTGCATTATTCTAGATCATGGCAAACTAATTTATGATGGTAATACGGATGAGGCTTGTAAACGCTATTTTGGAAATGAAAGTAAGAAGACTGATAAATCTGCTGATTATACCGAGTATGTAAGGCCGGGATGGCTTGGGAGAGATGATGTAAGACTTTTGTCAGCTGACTATGTTGATAGCAAAGAGGGTGCTACTAATTTCGATAATTTAAGTATTAGGATGAGATGGCATATTGAAAAGCCGGTTGAAAAAGTGGGCATCAGGGTTGAACTGGCAGACAGAGAGGAACGTATATTTGCTACAGCGGTATTCTATGATCAGATATCAGGTGAACCTGGCGATGAGGGAGAGAGTGTACTAACTGTAGACCTTTCACATATAGTAAATGGGGAGTACAAAACTTTTTATACTGTTTTTTGCGTGGATCAATATGGAGAGAATAGTGATCTTGACTGTGTGAAGGGTATTGATATCGCAATAAAAAGAAAAAAAGAAAAAAATGAAGAATTGAATTGGCGGAATGGTTCCTGGGGGAATGTTTTGCTGTAATAGGTTAGAAAAAATTGCAAGCAAATGGAGAAATTGTTAATTGTACGACTTTTATGAAGATATAAAAAAACGTGGCGATAGAATTGCGTATAGATATTTTAGAAATGGGAGTTTAAACGAAGTAACTTATAGAGAATATTATAGTGATATTTGTGCATGTCTCGAAAACTTGAAAGAAGAGTATGGTGATATTACCGGTAAGCACGTAGCGATTCTTGGAAATAACTGTTATGAATACTTAGTGCTTATCGCTGCACTACTATTAGGAAAAGCAGTTGTGGTTCCTGTCAATATTCGAGAGTCTTCTGATAATATTGCAGAAATCCTCAAGGATGCAGAGATTGATTATGAGATAAGACAATCTGAAGGATTACTTGGAAAGCTTTGCACATCCAGACGTTATAAGGAATACTCCCATAGCTTTGATACTAGTGATGAAGCTCGCTTAGCTATGATCATTTATACCTCTGGCACCACAGGTAAATCTAAGGGGGTAATGCTTAGCCTTAAAAATCTTTTTGATAGAAAGCGAAATATCCTGCCAAAGGAATACGTGGCGGATGAGGCTAAGGATGATTTATTGTCCACTTATTTAGTTTTTCCGTTGTATCATGCAGCAGGGCTTTGTAGTTGGCTTAGCTGGTGCAATCGAGGATGCTTGACCTATATCAATGAGGACATGGGAAGCATGCTCGATGAGCTGAAAGAAATCAAAATAGATTTTTCTTTTGTATCGCCTGCCATAATGCAGCTTTGGAAAAAACGCTTAAAGAGGGGCGGTGCTGCCATGCTTGGCGGTATAAAAGCTGTTGGTACAACAGGAGCTCCTATAGATAAAGCATTGGTTGATTTTTTTGTGAAAAATGGAATTGACTATTGCCAGTTTTATGGAATGACAGAGACCTTTGGAGATGTTACCTATAATAGCAATGTGACTGATAAGGTTGAATCGGTGGGCAAAATTGTCAATGATGCGGATCTTAGAATTAATGATGGCGAGATTTGTGTATCCAGTTGGAATTGCATGATGGGATATTATAATAATCCAGCGGAAACAGCAGCTATAGTTAAGGACGGCTATGTGTACACCGGTGATTTGGGATGCATCGACGAAGACGGTTATGTGTTTATCACTGGCAGAAAAAAGAATCTCATTATTCTATCAGGAGGTGAAAATGTTAGTCCCGAGGAACTAGAGAATCTTTTATATAGGAATACACTTATCAAAGAATGTAAGGTTTTCGAGCGCGAGGACAAAATAATTGCAGCAGTTTTTGCGGCAGAGAGTTCAGAGGAGGACATACGTCAGTATGTTTCTGAACTAAATAAAGAATTGCCAATATTTAAGCGGATTCACACAGTTGAATTTCAAAATGCGGAATTTGAAAAAACTGCCAGCGGAAAAATAAAGAGAAATAATTAAGGAAGAACAATATATGAAAGCAGAGACAAAAATTAAGAACACGGCTGGAATGTTTGATTTGTTAAAAGGTTTAACAATGATTACTATTGTTGTCGTTCATACGCTGCAACAAGTTGAGACGATGGGCTATAAAATAGATGTTGGTATGCTGGGGATATTAAATGTCGCCTTATTTGTGATTAGTGGTTATGGCTTTAGAGCGAAGAATTTAAAAAAGACTTTTGCGCAGCAGTTTCAATTATTAGTTGCGCCATATATTATTACATCGATACTTACATGTTTGATGCATTTGATTTGTCATTTTGTAGTATTTGGTTCGATACGACTTGCAATTAAAGAAACAATAAAAGTATTTGCAGGCTTGCTACTTGGCTTAAGTGATACGGTACAGGTGAGAGGTATAAATATCTTTTCTTGTGGCCCAATGTGGTATATTTGGGCACTTTTCTGGGTATGGATTATCATTACTTTGATATTCAACTATGTGCCTGAAAAGTGGAGATCAGTAGTAGCGCTAGCTGTTTCAGTTATTAGTATAGCTTTATTTAATATTACATTTAATCCTTGGAGCATTTATAGAGGAATGTTTTTTTCTGTTTTCTTTTACAGTGGTTACTATTGCAAAAAGAAGAAGCTGTTTACTACAAGGTGGGATACAAAATATAATTTACTTTTGTGTGCATCATTGGTAGCCGCTGTTTTAGTATCATATTTTGCTGGGTATTATCATATTTTACAATTTATCTTAGTACCGTTGATAATAATATACCCTGTCGTTTTAGTGAAAATATTTTTGGCTTTAAATGTATTTTCAGGGCCGGTTACCAATAAAATTAGGACCATAGGGCGCTATTCATTATACTTCTTATGCGCACATTCTCTTGAATATATTGCTATTCCTTGGTATTGCATAGCTGAAAGGATACATTCACATGTTGGTGTTGCCATTGTGTGTGTTGTAAGATTAGTGCTGGATTTAGCTATTTGCGTATTTGTTAAAGAGTTTATAGGATTATTACATAGAATCCCCCTTAAGAAAGGTCCCGTAGTGGAAAGATAAAAGGTAATGAAGAAACACGAAATAAAAAATACTGCCGGAATGTTTGACCTGTTTAAGGGACTTGCGATGATCATGGTGATCTTTGTACATACTTATCCTCTGTTTCAGGATCATTATTTTGAAACGATGTTTGATGGCAGAGGATCTATCCTGGAAAGTGGAAACATAGTAGCAATGATATTAGTGACGGCATTTGGATTGTTTGTTCATCCGGTGATGCAGGGATTATTTGTCATTGCCGGCTATGGCTTCAGAAAGACAAGCATGAAGAAATGCCTGGTTAAACAGAGCAAAGCTCTTTTGTTGCCATATGCTATATCGATGGTTCTACTAACAATTTTGCATTTAATTACTCATTTTAGTCTATACAGATATCTTAAGGGCAGTGTTATCGAGACATGTAGGATTTTTGCCGGCTCATTATTGGGACTTGCCAAGACGACAGATTATTTTGGCGTAAAAATATTCTCTAACGGTCCTAACTGGTTTCTGCTTGCCCTATTCTGGGGAATAATTGTATTTAACGCACTTTTGAATTATTTTCCTGAGAAGTATGTATCTTATGGTGTGTGGACTGTCAGCATTATAGGTTGGCTTATTAGTTTGGGAAATACAGTCCCTTGGTGTTTGTCACAAGGTTTTATTTCTGTACTGTATATATATATTGGTTATTACGTAAAGAAGAGTAAGCTGTTTACCAGAGGGATAAGCGATATAAAAACTTGGAAGAAAGTAGTATATTCTGTTTTGGTTATTATTCCATATTGGATAATTCAGCTTATGGGATTTATGGATGGAATGGCTGATAGTATTTACCCCTTCGGAATGATAACTATAGCATTAAATGGATTATTCTCGGTTTTGACCATCTACGTGTCGTTATTTTTTAATGTTTTTCGTGGACCGGTCGCTTCATTTCTCAGAAAAGTTGGGCACTATTCAATTTATGTTATGTGTATTCATACTATTGAGATGATGGGATTTCCGCTTTATTATTTTGTGGACAAGTGGAAAGGAAGTATTACAGTAGGACAGTTTTTGTTTTCATTGATCAGAACAGCTATTATAATAGCAATATGCTTTCTGTTTGTTAAAGTAAAAGATGTTATTGTAAGCAAGAGAGTAGAAGCTGTTTAGGAACTGTGATTTATAAAGGAGAGGTTTTTATGGAGAACACAATCGAAATTTTAAAAGAGATTATTGAAGATGTTGCAGATATTCCGCAGGATGAAATAGATGCAGAAAGTGCATTGATAGATGATTTGGATCTTTCTTCTCTGGAAATAATGTCTATTATTTCCTCAGCGGAGAAGAAGTTTTCAATAAAGATATCTGAATCAGAAATGCTTTCTATCAGTACTGTAGAGGAATTGGCTGAGGTAATTACAGACAAACTACCTTGACACTGCTATTTAATAAAGGTAAAATTTATATGTTGTAATCTTGTATACTAGGGTGCATTTTTAATGCTCGATATACAAAATATTGTACAATGAAAACTTAATAAGGAGGTGCTCCTGTAATGACTCATGTTATTATTGCAGTAGTAGCAACTCTTGTCATCACTGCTCTTATTACCTGGGTTTTAGCATCTAACTATCACAAGAAGGTTTCAGATGGTAAGATCGGTAGTGCAGAGGAGAGGGCAAGAAAAATCATCGACGAAGCACTCAAGACTGCTGAAGATACAAAGCGTGAAAAGCTCTTAGAGGTTAAGGAAGAGTCACTTAAGACACGTAATGATCTGGAGAAAGAAGTCAAGGATCGCAGAAATGAACTGCAGCGTGCCGAGAGACGTATCCAGCAGAAAGAGGAAAATGTCGAGAAGAGATCCGAAGCGATCGAGAGAAGAGAGCAGAGTTTAAGTGCCCGTGAGGAGAACTTAAACAAGAAGAGTGAAGAGGTTGCGAAACTGAGTGAACAGAGGCTACAGGAACTTGAAAAAATCTCTGGCTTAACCTCCGAGCAGGCAAAAGAGTATCTTTTAAAGATCGTTGAAGATGATGTGAAGCACGAATCAGCTATCATGATCAAGAACATGGAAGCTGAGGCAAAGGAAGAGGCAGATAAGAGAGCTAAGGAAATCGTAGTAAATGCAATTCAGAGATGTGCTGCAGACCACGTTTCCGAGACTACCATATCTGTTGTACAGCTCCCCAATGATGAGATGAAGGGTCGTATCATTGGAAGAGAAGGACGTAATATCAGGACCCTTGAGACTATGACTGGTGTTGACCTTATTATTGATGATACACCGGAGGCTGTAGTTATTTCCGGATTTGATCCTATTCGTAGAGAAGTAGCTAGAATAGCTCTTGAGAAGCTTATTGTAGATGGACGTATCCATCCTGCAAGGATTGAAGAAATGGTCGAGAAGGCACAGAAGGAAGTTGCTGCCAAGATCAAAGAGGAAGGTGAAAATGCTGCTATCGAGGCAGGTGTTCACGGACTTCATCCTGAAGTTATCAAGATCATTGGACGTATGATGTTCAGAACAAGCTATGGACAGAACTGTTTGAAGCATTCTGTTGAAGTAGCACAGCTCTGCGGAATTATGGCATCTGAGCTTGGACTTGATGTCCGTGTAGCAAAGAGAGCCGGTTTCCTTCATGATATCGGAAAGGCTGTTGACCATGAGCTTGAAGGCTCACATATTCAGCTTGGTGTAGATATCTGCAGGAAGTATAAGGAATCTCAGGTTGTAATCAATGCAGTTGAGGCTCATCATGGCGACGTAGAGCCACAGTCACTTATAGCAGTTCTTGTACAGGCAGCTGATACAATTTCTTCAGCTAGACCTGGTGCTAGAAGAGAGACATTAGAGACTTACACATCAAGATTAAAAGAACTCGAGGATATCACTAATAGCTTCAAGGGTGTTGATCACTCCTTCGCTATTCAGGCTGGCCGAGAAGTCAGAGTAATGGTAGTTCCTGAGCAGGTTTCAGACGAAGACATGGTTATCATGGCTCGTGAGATTGCCAAGAAGATCGAGGACGAGATGGAATATCCCGGACAGATCAAGGTTAATATCATCAGAGAGAGCAGAGCCACAGACTTCGCCAAGTAATGATTTAGTTTTCAAAGAAATGAATGAGAGACTATCCGTAAGGGTAGTCTCTTTTTGTGTTGTTATGGTATACTTTTATAAGTAGTATATTTATGTATTGTTGAATGTATAGGGGGTTATAATGCACGAATCAGGTGAAGACTACATTGAGACTATTTACCTTCTAAAGAAGAAAAAAGGTGTTGTTCGTTCAATAGATGTTGCTAATGAGCTGGGGTTCTCAAGACCCAGTGTGTCAAGGGCCGTGGGGCTTTTAAAGGACCAGGGGCTTCTTACTATGGATGATACCGGTGAACTTAATCTCACCGATGAGGGGCTTAAGACGGCCAAAAAGGTTTATGAGAAGCACACCAATCTCACCACCTTCCTTATGATGACCGCCGGTGTTGACGCTGAGATCGCGGAAACTGATGCCTGCAGAATAGAGCACATAATCAGCCCACAGACTTTTAAGGGCATAAAGAAATACATTAAAGAGCATAAAGAAGATTAAAAAAGACACCCAAGGGAACTTTCAATATGGAAGATCTCTTAGGTGTTTTTTGTCTGAAAGGGCAATATGTCATTAACGTTTGAAAAATTGACCAGAAATAAGGCTGGGACTATCAAAGATCTGGCGCCTTCATATATTTTGGCCGGGATTGGAACGCCTTATGTTTTTACGGAAGTTGCTGTAGATCAAGATCAGGGAAAAGAGATAGTTGGAGTAATTCAGTATCAGATTGGAGGAAAGGCTTCCCTTTTGACCTGGCTTTTCGTTTCAAAGACTTTCAGGTCAAAGGGAATAGGGAAGGCTCTTTTAGATCACCTATATAGTGAACTTCAGGAGAACAAAATCAAAGTTTTAGAATGCAAGATATATGATCAGCTCACCTACAACTTTTCCATGAAAAAGCTTTCCGATTACCTGCTTTCCTCAGGCTTCGATAAGTCAAGTAGTATAGATGGTACATATAGCATTGAGGGAAAAGAGCTATTGAAGGCATTTACGCCTGAAAAGCGTAAGGAGATTGAATCCTTTTCCGGGGCTGCGATCCCATTTTCAAAGGCAACTCCGGATATTATCACGGATTATGCAAAGTCAATAGGCTATGATGACCTGGATACGATTCTCTCAGCCAACAAACCCATTAGTTGCTTTGTTGAGAAACATGATAAATGCATCGGTATGCTGGCCTTTAACAGATCAGGTAAGGTTATCAGTCCTTTCCTCTTGGAGGCCAACGATAAGAATATCCTTAATAGTCTCCTGGGAAATGCTTTTTACAATTTGCGTGGATCGATCAGGCTAAAGGACAGAGTCTTAATTGAATATGATAAGGATATAAATGAATGGCTCAGACTTTTCTTTCCTACAATAGAGGAAAGAAAGGCGGTTCTTCTAACAAAGAAATTCTAATTGTCACTGCTGTTTTGGATTCAGTAAAGG
This sequence comes from Butyrivibrio sp. AE2032, assembly GCF_000702965.1. NCBI lineage: Bacteria > Bacillati > Bacillota > Clostridia > Lachnospirales > Lachnospiraceae > Butyrivibrio > Butyrivibrio sp. AE2032. The sequence continues at coordinate 43,101 of NZ_JNLF01000006.1, forward strand.
AATGAAGATATGTTTCCAAAAGAACCAATTAAAAAAAGAAATGGCACTGGACAGGCAAAGCGTATTCGCTCTCAGGAAGACGCTGAAAAGAGCAGATTAGTTGAAAAACATGAGGAAGAGGAAGAAAATCTTAGCAGTATTTTTTCTGTAGGAGAACATGAAGAACCTGCCTCTTCATCATCTTCAGGACAAGTAGATGATGATGAATTTGAAAAAGATGAAATGCTGGAAGCTCGGAAAGAACTTGCCGAATCTGAGCAGGAGAAGCTTGGTGATAAGCCTGTGGATTCAGACGATGGGGTTTTAGTTAAAGCTGCGCATTCAGACACCGATGACGACGAAGAAGATGAGAAAGTAGAAGAGGAAGAGGAGAAACCCAAGGAAAAATCGAAAAAGAAAGATGAGGATGATGATTCTGACTCTGAAGAGGAAGAGGAAGAAGAGGAAGAGGAAGAGGAAGAAGAGGATGACAAAAAGTTAGAAGATTTATCTGATTCTGAATCTGATTCTGAAGACGAGGATGACGACGGAGGCAGCTCCACCACCGGCCCGCAACATAAGTCATCCCGTGCTGTAAGAGCCCTGAAGAGAAGAAAAAATCACGATGATGAAGGCTCCAGCACTACTGGAATACATGCTGATAGTTCAGCTTCTGCTCATAGAGTGGCGCATGTATCTGCTCCTGTGGTGGTACCTGTACCGGGGCCTGTTCCCGTACCTGTGCAACCTGTAGCCCAGGCTCCTGTGCTTAGGGTCAGAACACCTATGGCTTTGGGGCTTAATAATATTGCAGATGCTCTTAGAGGCCGGGCTGATGATAGATCAGAGGCTTTTTTACAGCTTCAGGAAGCGCTTGAAGCTGCAAAAGATATATTTGATGATATCGGTACAGGGGACATTAGCCTTGATGATGTAAAATATGATCTATTCCAGGCTGCATATATAGCTGCAGACAGATTCCTTCAGGAGAACAGGTCAAAGAACAAGGGATCAGCCAAGGAGCGCCTTGATGATGTTGACAAACTTCTCAATGGAATGGATTACGTCACCGTTGAGCTGGCAAATGCAAACCATATTGATCTTGCTGAAAAGAACATTCCTGCTTCAAAGGAAGAGAAGGATTTTGCATATAAGAATATAAAAAGATTTACAGCAGCATACTTCGTCTATTGTTCCAGGATTGATCAGGAGCTTATTACTACTGATGATGAGAAGCTTGTAAAAAAATGGAATGCCATCAAAACCTGTGAGAGGGATATTCTGATCTATTTCCAGAACAATGTCATTACAGATCTCCCTGCTGATGAGAGGCTTCTCTTAAGGGAGTACCGTTGTCTGAAACGTCAGATGGCTGTCCGAAACCTCATGAAAAAAGACAATGAGGAGAAGGAGACCTTTGGCAACGAGAGTCTAAGTAAGGAACAGCTTGAAGGACTTTCAAGGATTGATACCTGGGTAATAAGGAATATCAGAAATGGCGGATGGTTCAAGATGTTTGGTTCCCGCTCTATTTCTGACAGGACTGATATTGCAGGAAAACTTATGGCCATGTCCAAGAGGGAGAGGCTTTTTGCCTACTATCTTGTTGAGAAGAAAGAGAGAATAACTCCTGACCAAAGTGGTCTGGCCTTTTCTCAGATAGACTATGTTCCTAATGTGAAGGCATTTAAAGAAGCCATTATTGCTAGCAAAGCAAAGTTCTATCTTCGTTTTTCCGGAAGCTATATTTATTGGAATAAGCTTACTGAGGCTATGGCTATTGCTTCCAGGTCGAAGCCCATTTTAAAAGCTTCAGAGGAATATTTTGGCTATAACGAAGACGGTTCACAAAAGCAGATAAGTGCTGCCCAGGCTCAGCCTAAAGATATGAGCAATATGTCTCCAAAGGAGCAGTTTCATGAGCATTTACGTCTTATGCTTATAAATGCTCGTAACACTTATGATATTTTAAAGCGAATTGAAGAGAATAAAAGTAGTAATGCTGGATATTTTCATCAAAATGTTGTTGATCAGGCTGCTCTTGCCAGGCTGAAAACAGAAGCACAAACCCACATGCATGCGATTGCGCATACAGTTCAGGATCTGCGTGATTATCAGGGAAGAACCGGGAAAGCTGTAAGTAAGGAAGACGTTAACTCAATGGCGGGAGAACCGGCAGAGTACTTTTCTTCTCTTACAACAGGGGCAAACCCAGCTTTGTGGGAAGATCTTGTGTACTGGAAGAAGAGTGAGATCATAGACTTTGCCGGAAATGAAAGTGTTTTGGATAGAGTCTTCTATGGCGGAGCAGGAGGCCTTGAGGCTGTTGGAGGACTTATCACTTCTATAATTGCTACGATGCAGCTATATGAGGAGAGGAAGTCTATTTCAACTATTGACTTGCTTTCAAAATCAACTGCCATCGCAAGTACAATCGAAAAAGCAGTAAGGGGTGCAGCTGATGTTGTTGCAATGACAACCTATGCGGGAACTGCTGTAAATGAAGTGGCAAGGGTAGTGGCTTCTCCTTTTTTGGGAGTCGTCGTCGCCGGTGCAGATACTGCTGTAGCTGTATTTAAGGGAGCATCTGAAATTAGAGATTCCTATTACAGGGGGAAGGCAGCCCAATTAGCCAGACAAAAGGGAGGCAAGGACAAATACAGGGATGGAATGCTTAAGCTTAACGAAAAGCTTGCTAAAAGACAGCATGCTTCTACAGTTAGTTCTGGGATTACTGCTGCTTGTTCTGTAACGGCATCTGCCCTTGTTATTGCATCAGTTGCCACATTTGGACTTACTCTTATTCCGGCGCTTATTGCTGTTGGAGTAGGAATTGGCGCGAAGGCCTTTGACAGAAAATATGCAAAAGAAATGAAGTTTGCTCTTTTTGATGGCTACTATGAAATTGACGAGATGTTAGATGCAGAAAAGCAAAAGTACAATCGCGCTCATCCCTTCAGACCACTCACCAAGGATCAGGAGGAGAGGATGAAAGAGCAGCTCCGGGGAAAAGTTGCAGCTGCGAATGGCTACTATTCTCCCGGACATGCAGCCAAGGAAATCTCAGTTCTTTATGCAAGATATCTTCGTGACAGTGTCCAAAATAATGATGGTAACGCTGATATGTGCGAGGCTATGATAAAAGGTCTTGGACTTAAATGTAAGGTTGATTCTGTTGACCCCAATAATACAATTCCTACCGTATCAGATATTGTTAGAAAACTTGTTTGTTAAAAGCCCTTTAGAAGGAGGAGCTAAGGATGGATTTAAAAAAGCTTTATGAGGAAAGACATGAGATTCTTTCAGCAATTGAAGAGGAGTTTACAAAAGAGTTTGTTCCGGCAAAGCTGTCAGAAAGAGATGGTTATAACGTGGAGTTTCTTACAGTGCTCTTAGAGGAGGTTGCAGTAGACGGACTTACCTCCACCGGTGAATTTTTCTTCCTGCCTAATAAAGAAGGTGAGGAGATTCAGTACTTCGTAAATCTAATCACCATTTCCGAGGAGCTGCCTGATGACACTATGAATGAACTTTGTGCCGCAGTGGCTTCCATTAACACCTATGTTATGACAGGAGCCTTTGCAGTTGACCCTGTGGCCGGAACCCTGGTCTACAAGCATGCTTATGAGATGCCCATTGATCTTCCTAAAGAGCAGGTGGCTGATTTTGTCGACATGACCATGGGAATAACTATCCAGATGGTTCAGCAGTATGCTTATTACCTTATTGAAGTTAAGGAAGGCAAAAGAACTGCTAAAAACGTTGTTCTTTCTCTTTCACCTTTGGAGTAAAATATGAATTCTGATATTTACAACATGGCCATAAAACTTAAATATCATCTGATGCCCGGAGTTTATCCGGCTTTTCCTGATGTTCCTGATCTGGATATCTTTGCGGATTCCCTGGAGATAAGACAGGTGGGCGGAGATTACTATGATTTTTATAGAATTGATGCGGACCATATAGGAATAGTCCTGGCTGATGTCTTTGACGGAGGCGATGCAGCGGCTCTTTATATGGTTGCGTTCAAGATCTATCTTCACAGTAATCTAATGATGTATGACTCCATTGAGGACAAGATTGAGGCTGTAAATGACCTTCTGTGCTGGGATAATGATGACAATCTTTGCCTTTCCGCCTGGTATGGAGTGTATGAGATTTCTACAGGAACACTTAAGGTTATAAACGCCGGACATGAAAAGGCACTGGTTCTTTCAGAGGGACATGTCTTTTCCTATGAAGAGAACGTATCCTACCTGATGGGCGTAATGGAGGGGATGAAGTATCAGAGCTTTGAAATAAAACTTGAACCGGGAGAGAAACTTCTTCTCTTTACGGATGGAGTTGTTCATGCCATGAACTCCGAAGGAAAAGAATATGGTCGTACAAGACTCATAAAAGCTTTTAAGAGTACTGAAGGAAAAAATGCAGAGGAGACCATAGCTCTTTTGCAAAGTGACCTTCAGGAACATGTTGGAACAGCTGAATTAAATGAGGATGCTACTTTCCTGTGCCTCCAGAGAAGTGGAGGTGAAAGAGCATGAAATTCTTTAAAAGTGCTTTGCATGATGGAAGAGTCAGGATCCTTGATGAGAATAAAAATGCCATCATCATAAAATTCTTTGACAATAATGCCAGGATAATGACGGTTCCTGAAAGCTACAACCTTGTAAAGGCTGCTGAGGCTCTGGCCATTTCCCGGAATGTTAAGCGGATCAACTTTGATTATAAATCTGACCTCACAAGCCTTGAAGAACAGCTACAGGAGGATGGCTTCAAGATTTCAAACTCTGTAAATATACTGTCTGTTTCTGCAACAGATCTATTTGCTTCGAAGGGTGTAAAAAAGTCTATCGACATAGATTTCCCGGATGTGGAGTACATTCCCTTCAGAGACCTTATTCTATATCAGGCTCAGGAAGCTATCGACCTTCTCTCCAAGGAGAAGATCATAATCGGTGACAATGACATAGATAGATTCGATGAAGATCTTAGCTGCATTGTTTATGATGAAGCAAGGAGGCCAAAGTCAATTATTCTTGCTTCCACCCAGGGGAAAGAGATTGTCATTGAGCTTTTGTTCAGCATGGTGGGAAGTAACCCCAAATTTGTCATGGCAGCCACCCAGGGCTTTGCCAGGGAACTGTTATCCCTTAGGCTTTTGGAGGTGTATGACAGGATTTCAATGCTGGAGGTCAATGAATCCATAACTCCGCTTATTAAGAGACTCCTTGATAAGGAATACTCTTTGGATATAACAGGGAAAGTTCACAGCGCATCAAAAGAGTTTTCGGAAAGCTCTGAAAGCACTGACATTGAATTTGAGGATGTGCCTCTGGCGCTCTTTACTGAGGAAAAGATAGGCTATCCCTATCAGAATAATATAAACATTAAGAGCCAGTGGAAGTTAGACTCTGAAAATAGTCGGAGGAAGTTTTGAAGAAACTCAAAAAACCCAGAATTCCATTGATGATCGGGATGTCCTTCATTGTGCTGGTGGCACTTTTTATCACCTGTTCCTTCTTTTCCTGGAGCAGTAAGGATTACTTCGAGGACATGGCAATTGATGAAAGCCAGGCCGGGGCTAAAATTGCTGCAGCAGGTATAGAAGAGATCATATTCAGCTCAGTTAAAAATGTAGACGAGATTGCTGACAAAAAAATCCGGTCGGAGCTTGAAAAGAGATTTACCCACATCTGCCGGGAGTCAGAACTTCAGTACATCTTTGTATATACTGTCGATCAGAATGAGAAGCGCCATTACATTCTTTTTTCCGGAAGTGAAGAGGGCTTTGACGAAAAGTACTGGGAAGAATATCACTATGGAATTACTGATGATGAACCACTTACAGATGCAGAAAGACAGGCTCTTGCCGGAGATCGCGGAGGATGCTACGAATTCAGGGAAGAACTTAATGACAATATTTGCGCCTGGATATTCCCGCTTATGGATGATGAGGGAAAAATAGAAGCTCTTCTTGAGGTTGACTACAATTATCGTGTTATTAAAGGACTCTTCGTTGTTCTGATGGTCAGGTCCTGGGTGCTGGTGGGAGTTGTTGTTTTGTTTTCCATGCTTATTGCCAGGGCTCTTTTAAAGCGACTTATCTTTAAGCCTGTAAAGAAGCTTTCCAGGAATATGGAGCATTTCTCCAAACACAGGAGCCTTAAGTACGCAAAGAGAAAGACTCTTACCAGAAATGAGATAACTGATATCGAGGACAGCTTCGAATCCATGGTAAATGATATTACCGGGTACATGGAGCACATTGAAAAGCTAACAGCCGATGAGGTTCAGAACAAGACTCAGATGGATGTTGCCCGTAAGATCCAACAGGGAATTGTTCCCGACAAGTATGGTATAAAGGGCAGTGAATATGACCTGTTTGGAATTTCCCATCCTGCCAAGGAAGTAGGCGGCGACTTCTACGATATCTTTTTCCTTGATGAGAAAAGAGTTTGTGCCATAATCGGTGACATCTCCGGAAAAGGAGTGTCAGCAGCTCTTTTCATGATGATGGTCAAGAGCTCCATAAGGGAGAAGATAAGAGCCGGCCGGGGCGTAGCTGATTCCCTGAATGACACTAATGCTTATATCTGTGCATCCAATCCTGAGTGTATGTTTGCTACGGTATTCGCTTTTATACTGGACCTTACAGATGGTAAGGTGACTTATGCAAATGCAGGTCATAATCCACCTCTTTTACTTGGAGATGAGGTAAAAGAGCTTAAGGTGGATTCGGGGCTTGCTATTGGACTTTTTGATGATGCTGATATTCAGGAGCACACTCTTTTCCTGAAAAAAGGAGAGGGTATATTCCTGTATACCGATGGCATCACAGAGGCTATCGACAAAAATGAGAAGCAGTTTGGAATTGACAGGCTCATAGCTCAGATGAGTGAAAATACAGACACTGTCGGATTCCCTGCAAGAGAAAAGACTCTTACACTTATTGAAAAAGTGCTTAAATATCAGGAAGGACTTCAGCAGTTTGATGACATGACAGGACTCATGGCCCTTTATATGGGAAAAGAGGATACGGAAGGTGGTGCTTCCTTTGAGGAATTTTCCAAGATGAAGGAAACGATAATGCATGTTATAACCAATGAGGATAAGGCCAAGAATGCAGTCCTTGCCTGTGAAGAAATATATGTGAATATAATGGATTATTCAGGGGCTGACAGTGTTAATCTGGCCTGGGAAGAAAGAGATGATAAGCTCATCGTCAGGTTTATGGACAACGGAAAGCCCTTTGATCCTTTGAAGAATGATGGTCCAAAGCACGAGTTTGAAGATCTTGATAAGGGTGGAATGGGTATCAACCTTGTCAAACGCTACACACAAAATATAAGTTACAGAAGGGATATGGGGCAAAATATCCTTTCACTGACACTTGATACTTAAAGAAAAGTAATTGGAGGATGACTAAATGAAAATTAAGACTAGCGAATCAGAAAAAGAGATTGTCATTGCCCTGGAAGGCTGGCTGGACACCCAGGCAACACCTGAGCTTACCCTGCTTTTGGAAAAGCTTGAGCTGGACGACAGGACCCTGGTACTTGACTTAAAAGACCTTGAGTATATATCATCTTCAGGAGTGAGACAGGTGGTCTTTGCCCACAAAAAGGCTAATGGAAATTTCGTGGTAAGAAATACCCCGGAGAATATCTTTAACGTATTTTCTGCCACGGGCATAGATAAGAGGGTAAACTTTGAATAACAGTGCATTACCGGAAAAGTTCCTTCAGAGTATGAAGGAGCTTTTTTCTGAAAAAGAATATGAAGAATTTGTAGAGAGCTTTTCTGCTGAGGATGATTACAGTCATGGTATAAGGGTGAACTATCTGAAGGTCGGGAAAAGAGCTGAAGGAGAAATCGAGGCTGTCCTTGAAAAAGCCCTGGATTTGGCTGGCGGAGTCATTCCAAAACAAGTACCCTGGGAGGAAAGAGGTTACTACTACAGTGAAGAAGCTGCTCCCGGAAAACATCCCTATCACGAGGCGGGGCTTTACTATATCCAGGAGCCAAGCGCTATGTCGCCGGTTCACTTTCTTGACCCGAAGCCTGGGGACAGAGTTCTGGATCTTTGCGCAGCTCCGGGAGGAAAGTCTACCCAGATTGCAGACAGGCTCTGTGGTAAAGGACTTTTAGTTACAAATGAGATCAACAGGGACAGGGCTAAGATACTGTCCCTTAACATAGAGAGAATGGGGGTTCCCAATGCCCTTGTTCTTAATGAGGATTCAGGACATCTATCGGAGGTATTTGAGGGATACTTTGACAAGATCCTGGTGGATGCTCCCTGCTCAGGAGAGGGAATGTTTCGTAAGAACGAAAATGCCTCCGGGGAGTGGAGTCCTGAAAACGTGGAGCTGTGTGCTTCAAGGCAGGAAGAGATCCTGAATAATGCAGCAAAGATGCTACTTCCGGGAGGAAGACTTGTTTATTCCACCTGTACGTTTTCTCCCAAGGAGAATGAGGAGAACGTATTCAAATTTTTGGCATCCCACCCGGACTTCCATACTGAGGAAGTAGAACTGGTTGGTGGAATGGAAAATGGAAGACCTCAGTGGGTTAGGGATATTGTGAAAAATATTCCTGAAGCTTCTGACAATGCTGAAGCTTTGCTCTCTGAAGTTTCAAATTCTGTACGCCTTTGGCCACATAAAGTAGAAGGTGAAGGCCACTTTATGTGCGTCTTTAAGAGAGATGGAAGCCTTAATACAGAGGGACAAAAGAACTATGTTCCCGGTGGACGCAACATCGCTGCCAGGAAAGAAGCCCTTAAGCCACTTAATGAGTTTCTTGATGAAACTTTGAACAAACAAAGAAATAGTAAAGAGAAAACTGATCAGGCTCTGGATGGTCTTGTGATCAGCTTTGGAGATCAGCTGTATTTATGCCCTGAGAATATGCCAGGAATAAAGGGCCTTAAGGTCATGCGCCCCGGACTTCACCTTGGCACGGTTAAAAAGGACCGTTTTGAGCCTTCTCATGCATTAGCCTTGTATCTTAATGAAGATAGTGTTAAACTGCACTTTGACCTTTCTTCAGATTCAGGAGAGATCCAGCAGTACCTGAACGGACAGACCTTGAGAATTTCGTCTATTATGAATGATATGGAAAGGGTGTCCGATAACGATAACAACGGATGTGAAAGTCGCAAACAGGAAATGAAACTTCTGGAAAAGAAAAAAGGCTGGTGCCTGATCACCACAGATGGCTACAGTGTTGGCTGGGCAAAGCTAGCTGGAGGAATGTTGAAGAATCACTATCCCAAAGGTTTGCGCATAAATTATTAATAAAGGATTTCCTGTAAGTAATGCCTTTGCATCGAACAGGAAAATGTGATATGAGAAAACTTCTTGTTTTTTTGAAAGATTACAAAAAAGAGACCTTACTAGGACCTTTGTTTAAACTTTTAGAGGCATCATTTGAACTGATGGTGCCTCTTGTTATTGCGTCCATGATCGATAAAGGTATTGGAAGCGGAGATAAGAGCCACGTTATCCATATGTGCCTTATCCTGATCCTTCTTTGCATTGTGGGATTTGTAAGTGCAGTAACTGCCCAGTTTTTTGCAGCTAAGGCTGCAGCGGGCTTTGCCAAGAAGGTGAAAAGAGCTCTTTTCGATAATATACAAAAGCTCTCTTACACAGATATAGACAGAATCGGAACTTCAGCTATGATCACCCGCATGACCAGTGATATCAATCAGGTTCAGCAGGGGGTAAATCTGACTATAAGGTTACTTCTTCGTTCGCCCTTTGTGGTTTTGGGCGCCATGGTCATGGCCTTTACCATAAATGTAAGGATGGCCCTTATCTTCCTTGTGACAATAGCTCTTTTATCCCTCGTTGTGGGACTTATCATGAGATGGAGCATTCCAAGGTATGGCCAGATTCAGGGCGGACTGGATGGCCTTTTAAATCTCACCAGAGAAAATCATACTGGTGTGAGAGTTATCAGGGCATTTGGACTTGAGGAGAAGGAAAAGGAGAGCTTTAATGGCAGAAATGAAGCCTTAATGAAGCTTCAGACCTTTGTTGGTACGATCACAGCACTGATGAATCCAGTGACCTACGCAATCCTCAATCTGGCGATAGCTTTTCTTATCTATAGAGGCTCTTTTCATGTTGAGGCAGGTGATCTGACTCAGGGCCAGGTAGTAGCTCTTTATAACTATATGTCTCAGATCCTTGTGGAGCTTATTAAGTTTGCAAACCTTATTCTTACAGTAACTAAAGCAATTGCTTCAGGAAACAGAGTAGAAGAGATGTTAGAACTTCGCTCATCTATGGAAGATGGAAATGTTACTGAGTTTAAGGATACAAAAGAGCATATTGTATTCAAAAACGCTTCCATGCGCTATCAGGGGGATGCAGAGGATTCTCTTGAAGGCCTTGACGTTACTATTATGAGAGGCGAAAAGATCGGTGTTATCGGAGGTACCGGTAGCGGAAAGACTACACTTATAAATCTTATCCCGAGATTTTATGATACAAGACAGGGTGAGGTTATCCTTGATGGAAGGAACGTCAAGGAGTACCGTCTTGAGGCGCTTAGAGAGAGAATAGGTGTTGTACCACAGAAGGCAGTTCTTTTCCATGGCTCTATCAGGGACAATATCAGATGGGGCAAGAATGACGCTACAGATCAGGAGATTTTTGAGGCTCTTACCATAGCTCAGGCAAAAGAGATTGTGGAGTCTAAGCCAAAGGGGCTGGACTACGAGGTTTCTCAGGGAGGAAAGAACTTCTCCGGAGGCCAAAAGCAAAGACTCACTATTGCAAGAGCGCTTGTGAGAAAGCCTGAGATTCTTATTCTGGACGACAGTGCTTCAGCGCTTGACTATCTCACGGACAAAAAGCTTCGTGAGGCTATAGCAGCGATGGATAATCCGCCCACAACCTTTATTGTTTCTCAGAGGGCTTCCTCTGTAATGGGATGCGATAAGATAATCGTTCTTGATGATGGCAAGGTGGCAGGCATAGGAACCCATGATGAGCTTCTTGACAGCTGCGAGACCTATAGGGAGATCTATGATTCCCAGTACAAAAAGGAGGGCGCAGTATGAAGAAGAATACACTTAAAAAAGTACTTCGTTATGCCTCCAGATACCATTTCCTTATAGTGGTTTCAATGGTGCTGGCTATTGTGACAGCTCTTTTATCCCTATATGTTCCTATTCTGGCAGGACATGCAATAGATAAGCTTATTGGCAAGGGGCAGGTAGACTTTACGTCTCTGTCCGGAACTATATTACAGATCGTTGTAACGGTTCTGGTGATTGCCATCTGCCAGTGGGTTATGAACAGGGCTAATAACAGGATAACCTTCCAGGTGGTAAGGGATGTGAGAAAGGATGCCTTTTCAAGGCTTCAGATCCTGCCCTTTGAATATCTGGATAACAAGCAGACAGGGGAGATCGTATCAAGGATAATTGCTGATGTTGATCTGTTTGCTGATGGGCTTTTGATGGGCTTTACACAGCTCTTTACAGGAATTGTGACCATTGTGGGAACTCTTGTGTTCATGTTCTATCTGAATTTCAGGATTGCCCTTGTGGTTGTGGTGCTTACTCCTTTATCACTCTTGGTTGCAAGGTTTGTGGCCACAAGGAGCTTTAAGCTCTTTAAGGAGCAGTCAACAGCAAGATCCGATCAGACAGCTTTTGTTGATGAGATGATAGGGAATCTTTCTGTAGTAAAGGCTTTTGCCCATGAGGATGAGAACCTGGAGACCTTTGATGGGATCAATGATCATCTGGAGAAGGCTTCAGTGATGGCTACCTTTATTTCATCGCTGACTAACCCAAGTACCAGGTTTATCAATAACATTGTTTATGCGGCTGTTGCGCTGTTTGGCTCCTTCGTGTGTATAGCAGGAGGCATGACTGTCGGAGGACTTACGATTTTCCTTAGCTATGCCAATCAATACACCAAGCCCTTTAATGAGATTTCCGGCGTTATAACAGAGCTCCAGAATGCCCTTGCCTGCGCGGAGAGAGTATTTGAGCTGATAGAAGAAAAATCTGAGATACCTGATAAGGAATCTGCGCCAGAGGGCCTTGAGGCTCGTGGAGACGTGGATATAGCTGATGTTTCTTTTTCCTATGATAAGAGCAGAAGCCTTATTGAAGATCTTAATCTTAATATCAGGAAAGGCCAGCGTGTTGCCATTGTAGGTCCTACCGGTAGTGGAAAGACCACGCTTATCAATCTGCTCATGAGGTTCTACGATGTAGATAAGGGCAGCATAAAAATTGACGGCTACGATATCAGAGATTTGAGAAGGAGCACACTTAGGTCGAATTTTGGAATGGTTCTTCAGGATACCTGGCTTCGAAATGGAACTATCAGAGATAACATAACCCTTGGCAGGGAAGGCTTTAGCCATGAGGAAATCATAGAGGCAGCAAAGGCTGCTCATGCCCACAGCTTCATTAAAAGACTTCCTGATGGGTATGATACCCTTATCACTGAAAACGGTGGAAATCTGTCCCAGGGCCAGAAGCAGCTTCTTTGCATAACAAGAGTAATGCTGCATATTCCGCCGATGCTTATTCTGGATGAGGCTACTTCCTCAATCGATACGAGAACTGAGATAAGGATCCAGAAAGCCTTCAACAGGATGATGCAGGGAAGGACCAGCTTTATTGTTGCCCACAGACTGTCTACGATCAGGGAAGCTGATGTGATCCTCGTTATGAAGGACGGTCACATAATAGAGCAGGGAAGTCATGCTGAGCTTCTTGATAAACAGGGCTTCTACTACGAGCTTTACAATTCACAGTTCGCATAATGACAGCACGTAGTGCGAAACAATCCGGGTCATTATGCCATTTACAAACACACGAAATGTCTATAAACTAGATACAAGGCTTTAGACCTTGGAGGATTTTAATGAATACAGAAACTAATCAGAGACCAATATTTGTCTGCGGTCATAAGAATCCTGATACGGATTCTATATGCGCAGCAATTACATATGCGAACCTGAAGAATCAGGTTTTCGGCGGCAATTATATTGCCTGCAGAGCAGGGCACTTAAACGAGGAGACACAGTTCGTTCTCCAGCACTTTGGAGTTGATGTTCCTGCCTATATCAAGGACGTCAGAACCCAGGTAAGGGATATGGAGATCAGAAGGCTTGATGGAACTTCAGGCAAGATGTCCCTTAAGAATGCCTGGAAGAAGATGCGAGACGCGGACGTTGTTACTCTTTGTGCAACTGATGGAGACAAGCTTGCAGGACTTATTACTACAAATGATATAGTTGAGACCTACATGGATGTAATTGATCCACACATTCTTTCCCAGGCCGGAACCTCCTACAAGAATATTGTGGAGACTTTGGACGGCGAGCTTATTGTTGGCGACATTGAAAAGAACCTTGAAAGAGGAAAGGTAGTTATTGCAGCTGCCAGTCCTGAGATGATGGAGAACGTCATCGAAGAGGGTGATGTGGTAATCCTTGGTAACAGATATGAGACACAGCTTTGTGCCATAGAGCTTGGTGCTTCCTGTATCATAGTCTGCGAGGGAGCTGAGGTTGCAAGGACTATCCAGGGACAGGCTAAGGAGCACAACACCCAGGTTATCACCACTCCTCATGATACTTTCGTGGTGGCAAGACTTATAAATCAGAGTATGCCTATAGAACACATCATGAAGAAGGATAATCTTGTAACCTTCCACATGGATGATTTCATTGAAGACATCCAGGAAGTAATGGCTTCCATGAGACACAGATACTTCCCGGTACTTGATAAGAACGATCATTACATCGGTATGATCAGCCGAAGAAACTTTCTGGGCGCTCACAAGAAGCAGATGATCCTTGTGGACCACAACGAGAAGAACCAGGCAGTTAACGGCGCTGATGCGGCTGAGATTTTAGAGATTGTTGATCACCACAGACTTCGCACTATTGAGACTGCCGGACCTGTATTCTTCAGGAACCAGCCACTTGGTTCAACCTGCACGATCATCTATCTCATGTACAGGGAGTTTGGTGTTGAGATTGACAAGACGACAGCAGGTCTTTTGCTGGCTGCGATCCTTTCTGATACATTGATGTTCCGTTCACCAACCTGTACAAAGGTTGATAAGGATGCCGGTGAAGATCTTGCCCGTATTGCCGAAGTTAACTACGAGGAATTTGCTAAAGAGATGTTCCATGCAGGATCAAATCTTGGCGGAAAGAGCGCTGATGAGATCCTTCATCAGGACTTCAAGAAGTTCACTGTAGATGATATGAACATCGGAATCGGACAGATCAATTCAATGAGTTCTGAAGAACTTATTGAAATAAAAGAAAAAATTATGCCTGAGATCAAGGCAGTGGCTGAAAAAGATTCACTTGATATGATCTTCTTCATGCTGACAAATATTATAGAGGAGTCTTCAGAGATTGTATTTGCGGGTAATAAGGCTCTTCACACATTAAATAGTGCTTTTGGCCTCAATTCTGAGGATGAAGTTGTTGTGCTTCCAGGGGTGGTTTCACGTAAAAAGCAGCTTCTTCCTGCGATTGTAGAGGCTTTGCAGCAGTAAAAACTATATAATAAATTTGGCAGGGGTACTAAATTATGGAGGAACTTAGAAGGTTGATCCTTCATGAGGTCGTAAGGACTTACGGTCCCATCCAGGGTCAGAGTATTGGGGCAATCATCATTCCTGCATTCATCGGAGATTTTAAGAAGGTTCTGGATAACGCAGATACCTTTGATGAAGTCTTTGAGGAGTACATGACAGAGGACAAGAAGATCCATCTGATTCTTGAAGGCAGGAGAAAACTTGGTCACAAGGGGGTTAAACTTGAGATCACAGGAGCTGTAGTCAACGACAACAGACTACACCTCACAGAAGAGCACTGTTACGTATAAGTGTTGGACTAAAGCCCGGGAGTACGAGCACCCGGGCTTATTTCAGTCAAAATCCGAGAATACTTTATTGAGAAAAAAAAGATATGAATGAAGCACTTGTAAGAACTGAATTACTTCTTGGAGCCGATGCATTGGAGAAGCTTTGCAGCTCCCGGGTTTGCGTTTTCGGCGTAGGCGGAGTTGGAGGCTACGTTGTTGAGGCTCTTGCCAGAAGCGGCGTTGGCCATCTTGATATCGTAGACAACGATGACGTGGCTATGTCCAACATCAACAGGCAGATCATAGCCCTTCACAGTACCGTCGGAAGATCAAAAGTGGATGTTGCCAAGGAGAGGATCCTGGACATCAATCCTGATGCGCAGGTTACGGTCCACAAGTGTTTCTATCTTCCTGAGACTGCATCAGAGTTTGACTTTAGTTCTTACGACTACGTGGTTGACGCCATCGATACAGTTACAGCTAAGCTTGATATTATTGTTAAATGTACCGAGGTCGGGACTCCAATTATCAGTTCCATGGGCACCGGCAACAAGCTTGATCCCACCAAGGTTCAGGTCACAGACATTTACAAGACCGAGATAGATCCTTTGGCCAAGGTCATGCGCAGAGAACTGAAAAAGCGCGGAATCAGGAAACTGAAGGTAGTTTATTCAAACGAAGACCCCCTAAAGCCTGACCAGGACCTTGTAAAGGCCGAGCTTGAAGCAACAGGCTCTCAGCGTCGCAGCATCCCAGGAAGCACAGCTTTCGTACCGCCAGTAGCCGGACTTGTGATAGCTAGGGAAGTAGTTATGGATCTTATTGAAACGGAGAACAAACATGAGCGATGAAAATTTACGTTGGAAGCTGATCAAGGAAGAACACCTTAAGCAGGATAAGTGGATCGACTTTCGCCAGAATATATATGAACTTCCTGATGGGGCACATATTGGTCCTGTCTATAATTTTTCAAAACACAGCTTTTCCGTCATAGTGGCTACTGATGAGCAGGGAAGATTCATCTGCGTTAAGCAGTACAGACATGGCATAGATGAGATAACCACAGAATTCCCCGCTGGCGGCATTGAGTATAAGGAGACTGAGAACCATCCCTACATTACAGCTACCAACACCAAGGCATCAGAAGAGGAGGCTTTTGAAGCTGCAAAACGTGAGCTTCTTGAAGAGACCGGATATGTTTCTGATGAGTGGAAACATCTTTTCACTGTTCCTGCCAATGCAACTCTTGCCAGCAATAACGTTCATATCTATGCTGCTAGAAATTGCCGAAAGGAAGGAGTTCAGCATCTGGATGACTCAGAGTTCCTGAATGTGGAGCTTCTTACAGAAGAGGAGCTTAAAAAGAGAATCTTTGGAGGAGACTTCAAGCAGTCCAACCACGTTCTCGCCTGGTATTTATACAATGATAAAAGCCTCTGATCAAAGACCTGCACAATTCCTACTTGAATATGGAAATGTGCTGTGATAAACTAAAAAAGCTGTACAAAACGTGCAGCCCATAAGCCGGCATGTCGGAATGGCAGACGATGCAGACTCAAAATCTGTTGTGGGTAACCACGTGTGGGTTCAAGTCCCACTGCCGGCACTAATTTTAAAGCCAGTAATCAAGTGTTAAACGATATAACGCTTGTTTGCTGGCTTTTTGTGATATAATAATATCGGAGGGTGTAAGTATGAAGCTGGTTTCTGTAAATAAACTCATACCGGGAATGGTCGTTTCAGAGAACATTTACACTCTGGACGACAGACTGGTGCTTCCAAAGGGCACAGTTCTTGACGAGAATAGTATCGAGAGGATCAAGGCTCATTCTCTTTATAACATCTTTGTCGAGGAACAGATGAAGACTGTTGAGCCTAAGGCAGAGAAAAAGGGTGATTCTGACAACCCATCCTATGCCGAGAGACTCAGGAACACAGAAGAGTTTATTATATTCAAGCAGCATATCGAAGAAAATGCAGAAAAGCTTGAAGAATCCTTCAGACTTATAGCCAACGATTCAATTCCCCTTGACGTGGACAAACTCACAGAACCTGTTTATAACCTGTTCGTAGAGGCAGGAGGAACAGCAGGAATCTTTGACATGCTCCATAATCTCAGGGACAATGCTGACGCAGTTTATATGCATTCTTTAAACGTTTCCCTTATCAGTAACACCATTGCTACCTGGATGAGACTTCCCCAGGAAAAGATACAGCTGGCCACAGCAGCAGGTCTTTTGCATGATATCGGTAAAATGCTGATCCCTTCTGATATCCTTCAAAAGAAGGAGGCTCTTACTGAATATGAGCAGAAGATCATGAACGAGCATGTAACTAAGGGATACGGCCTTATTAAGAATAAAGATATTGATACACATATTAAGAATACTGTTCTTATGCATCATGAAATGAGGGACGGATCAGGTTTTCCTTTCCACCTGAGAGGAGATAAGATTGATGAGATCGCCTCAATAGTTACCGTTGCCAATGTTTATGATACTCTTACCACGAGAAAGAGCTATAGGGCGCCGGTCTGCCCATTCGAAGTAATAGCTCAGTTTGAAGAAGACGGACTCCAGAAGTATGATCCCAATGTCATCATGACCTTCCTTTCAAACATCGTGAATACCTTTATTGCCAACAGAGTTATGCTAAATAGCGGACAGACAGGGGATATTATCTTTATTAACCCTGACCATCTGTCAAAGCCTACGATCAAGTGCGGAGATCAGTTTATTGATCTTGCCAAGAACCGTGGTCTTTCCATTGTTGCTTTGGTATAGGACAAAATGCACAAAAGAAGGAAACGAAAATTGTAAAATGCGTTTCTTGTTTTTTGATGTGCCTTTTGTTAGTATGTAAACGTGGAAACCGGGAAACCAAATGCGGTTTTCGGAATAGCGTTTACGCCTGTAAAAATGGCAGATTGGAAGGAAGAAATGAAAGACAGATCCAAGGTGATTTTTGGTAACCAGGTCAGTGACAAGGCATACAGAAATGCCCTTAAGTCCAAGAAGAAATTCATCAAAAAATATGGTGATGATTCTAATACAGATTACAAGATCAGAGTATCAGACAACGAAGTAATAGGACCACTTCTTGGTGTAAAAAACATTGAAGTTACAGCTAAGATCCCTGCAAATGAAGGTCAGATGGACACAGAGAAGGGCATAATCGTAGGTAACATCAGAATGGGCTTTGGCCACTACCGTATTTCAATGGCAATGGCATCCTATGCAAGGCACCTTGGCTATGTTCCATACTGGATGGATCTTAACTCCTTTAAGGAAACCACCTGTACAAAGGTTATCGGTGCTCAGAATGATCTTTATTCACTGGGCTCTCGTCTTTCAAAGAATCCTATTTTTAATAAACTTGTTTGGGAGCCAACAAACTATGAAGGCTTCAGAGCTCTTACCTACAATTCTTCAGATCAGAAGAATGCAGAACTTATGGCTCCTGTATACAGAAACGTACCAAAGGATATTCCGGTTATTGCAACCCACGTATGGCCTGCACAGGCAGCTATCCATGCAGGAATGAAGTATGTGGTAAATGCAATTCCCGATAACTGGCCAATGGCCCTTCACCTTTCCGAAGGTTCAGTTCACACCATCCAGTGTAAGAATGCTTACATGGGATACAGGATCCTTAACGGAATGGATAAGAAGAATGTATGTAAGCCAATGCCTCAGGAGTCTTTAGTTTATACCGGACATTACATCGACTACGAGCTTGTAAGCAACATCAATGCTGACTGTGAAGCAAGGGTTAACAGGAAAAAGACTGGAAAGCCTATGAGATTTCTTTTGACCATCGGCGGAGCCGGAGCTCAGAAGGAAATCTTTGCTGAGATAATTAAGCACCTGATCCCACTTATCAAGGAGGGAAAGGCTGCTCTTTATGTAAATGTCGGTGATTACAGAAATGTATGGGATGAGCTGGTAAAAGAGATCCCTGGCATGAAGGAGCTTTCTACAGAGCACATGGACAACTGGGAGGATACACTTTCCTTCACAGAAAAAGCTCTTTTACCTGAGACAGAGGTTACAGGAATCCACGGATTCTATCACGCAGATATCTTCAAGGCAGTATATGCAACAAACCTCCTTATGAGAAGCTGCGATGTACTCGTTACAAAGCCAAGTGAGCTGGCATTTTATCCGGTTCCAAAGCTCTTCATTAAGAGAGTAGGTAAGCACGAGATGTGGGGTGCCATCCATTCAGCTGAGATCGGAGATGGAACACTGGAGTGCAGAGATATACCACACACAATTCAGATGTTGGATCAGTTCCTTGAGACAAATCTTCTTGATGAGATGTGTGAGAGCATAAAAGAAAACAAGAAGGCAGGCATCTATGATGGTGCCAAGAAAGTAGTTGAGCTTGCAGTTAAGCTCAGGGAGGCAAAATAATGGAAAACAAACAGCTTAAACCAATCACAAACGGACTTTTATGGATATTTGCTATAGGCCAGTTCGGATGGAGCCTTTTGTCCGGCGTAGTTTCAAACTGGATGGTTTATTACTACACAGGAAGCCCTGATGCCCAGAATCCTAACACAGGTATCTTTGCAGGCTTTATTACACAGGAGCCTATTCTTTTCAAACTTACACTTTTTGGAATGGTGCTGGCTGCTGGACGTATCTTTGATGCTATTACAGATCCTCTCATTGCCGGATGGTCTGACAGATCAAACTACAAGGGCGGAAGAAGAATCCCATTCATGAGAGTTATGGCGATTCCATTCTCACTTTGCACAATAGCTCTTTTCGTTCTTCCTCAGACAGGTAATCAGGGACTGAACGATTTCGCTCTGTTCGTACTCCTTATGGTGTTCTACCTGTTCATGACAATGTTCTGCACACCATATAACGCTCTTATTGCTGAGCTTGGTGACACACAGCAGCACAGGATCAATGTATCAACATACATTTCCTTTACATTTATTGTTGGACAGAGTATCTCGTTCCTTCTTCCTAACGTAGCAGGAGCACTTCAGGGAAGCTTTGGTCAGGCAGGATCTATCAGAATGGCTGTAGCTATCATGGCTACAATCGCATGTCTTGCAATGCTGTTCCCGGCTTTCTACATCAAGGAGAGAGATTACATTGAGTCAAAGCCAAGTCAGACAAGGCCTTTCACATCACTTATCAAGACCTTCTCAAATGGCCAGTTCAGACGTTTTGTATACAGTGACGTTATCTATTTCTTTGCACTGACACTTTTCCAGACAGGACTTCCTTTCTATGAGACAAAGCTCATGCAGGTTCCTGACACAATGACCTTTACACTTACAGCAACAATGACAGCTATCAGCGTATGTCTTTACCCTGTAGTTAACATCCTAGCAAAGAAGATTGGTAAGAAGGCACTGATCATCACAGGATTCTTTGCTTACAGCGTAGTATTTGCAATTACTTCATTCTGTGGTGTTGGAATTCACTGGGGATTCATCGTAGCTGTTACAGCTGCAATCCCAATGGCTATCCTTGGAATTCTTCCTCAGGCCTGCGTTGCAGATGTAGCTGAAGTTACAAGACTTGAGACAGGTGAGGACAGAAGCGGAATGTTCTTCGCAGCACGTACCTTTGCTTTCAAGATGGGACAGGCAATTGCGCTTGTGACATTTACTTCGATCACAGTTGCCAAGACACAGGCAAGTTACAGAACCACTGCAGTTGTTGCATTTGTAACCTGCTTCATCGGAGCAGTTCTGTTCTTTGCCTACAATGAGAAGAAACTTCTAAGCAGAATAAATGAACTTAAAGGAAAAGAGTGATATTCACTCTAGACTAATTCTTCCTCAGATCCTTTCCAATGAGTACCGTAGTACATGCTGCGGTACTTTTTTGGTGTCATGCCGGTTTCATCCTGGAACAGCTTAATAAAGTGGCTCTGGGAGGAAAAGGACAGATAGGAAGCAATCTCCACCATGGAAAAGTCGGAAAACCTAAGGAGATTCTGGGCTTTTTCAATCTTTACTTTCCTGATGTAATCACTGGCTGAGATGTTCATCTCGCTCTTAAACAGCCTTGATATATAGCTTGTGGAATTTCCACAGGCTTTCGCAAGATCCTCAATAGTGATCCTCTCTTTGATATGGGCATATATGTAATTGATACATTCTGAGATGGGACGTGACAGGGCAGAGTTCTGCTTAAGCATATTCATTCTTTTTGTGTAGTCCAGTACCATCTTGTTGTGCCAGTCTTCAATTTCTTTTTCGGAAAAGAGATAGTCCAGCTTTTGAATGTAATAGTCACTGAGTCTGAAGGACATCTCCATCTCCATTCCGTTCTCTGTGCATATTCTGGAAACAAGAGCAGCAGTGACCACAAAGTGGTACTTAAGGTTAAGAACAGGATCTCTGGATAAAGTTCCTACACCTTCTGTCTCTAAAAATCTGTGCTCATTACAGTTAGCTGTAATTGCATCTATTTCGCCACCTGCAACCTGACGATAGAATAAAAGCTCATCGTTCTGGCTTCTGTGGATCATTTCTTTTTCTGTTAATAATAGATTGGTTGAAACTGCCATAATATTCCTCATTTCTGTTATTTTCACACCAAAGTATAACATTATTATTCGAGAATACCATATCTATGTTTGAAAAATATTATTTTAGGTAATGGATATGTTATTTTTTCTTTGCTTTTTGTATAGATTTTACCTTTAAACGATTAAGATATGGACTTAGTTGATGCAGTTTACTAAATTTTTAGAAATGGGGTAAGGAGCTTATGAGAAAGTTTTGGTTGAAGAAGTCGGCAGTTACAGCCATGTCTGTAGCTACTGCTGTAGCAATGCTTCCTACAAATGTTCTTGCTAAGAATGGGGAGAGTGCTAGTGAAGCTCAGACAGGCGATGGGTATGAGCTTGTTTGGTCAGATGAGTTTGACGGGGATTCACTTAACACAGGTGATTGGAATGTTGAGACCCATGAGCCTGGCTGGGTAAATGCGGAGCTTCAAAGATACACTTCTTTGGATGAAGGTAATATTGAAGTCAGCGATGGCACTCTGAAGATCAAGCCTCACAAGAGCGAGGCAGAAGCAACACAGGAAGAAAACAGCGAAGAGAATCAGGGACAGAGCCAGGAGGCTGAAGTAACTGATATTGCTTTTGATTTTACTGTAGGAGAAAATGAGTCAGCATCTGATACAGTTGCTCTTCAGATCAACTTCGGAAAGATTGATGATTCTGCTGAAGGAACAGCTCCTGCAAATGTATCTGTTTTCGATGTTTCTCTTAAGGATGAAGATGGTAACGAGCTTCTTAAGGATACAGCATTTGAAGATGTTTCAGCTAATTGGTCCATGGGCTTTAATGAGGATGGTAAAGGAAGTGCTGATTTTTCAAATGGTAAAGCAAACATAATTATTGAGTCTGCAGGAGGTGCTAATTATCACGTTCAGCTCCAGCAGGGAGGACTTAGCATACAGCCTGGAAATACCTATCACTTCTCTATGAAGGCTACCTCCAGCGTAGACAGAAAGACTGAGCTGAGTATTCTTGATCCTAATAATGGTTGGCACTGGTATGGCGGCTCTGTACAGACGATAAAAGGAAGTGCAGTATCTGGTGGATCGGGGGCATCAGCCTCATCGGGGAAGGCTGGTGAAATAACCTCCGGTCGTATCACAACCCAGAACAAGCACGACTTCACATATGGAAGATTTGAAGCCAGGGCAAAGGTTCCTGCAGGACAGGGTTACCTTCCGGCATTCTGGCTCATGGCTACAGATGAAGGCAACTACGGTCAATGGCCAAAGTGTGGTGAGATTGACATCATGGAGGTAATGGGACAGGATACATCAAAGTCCTACCATACAATCCACTACGGATACAGCTCAGGCTCAGGACACAAGGAGAACCAGGGAACCAGAACAATTGAAGCAAATGGTTACTCCAATGATTTCCATGATTATGTAGTTGAATGGGATCCCGGAAAGATCACCTGGTTCGTTGATGGGGAAGAGGTTTACACCACAAGCGACTGGTACACAGGTACTGATGATGACAATCAGATCACATATCCAGCTCCTTTTGATCAGAATTTCTACGTGATCCTTAACCTTGCAGTAGGTGGAAGCTGGGTAGGCTATCCTGATGATGAGACTTACTCACATATCAATGAGGATGCTTACGAGATTGACTACGTAAGGGTTTATCAGAAGTCTGCAGAAGAGTATGAGAGATTAGAGAATGAATGCGTTAAGCCTGAAAAAGAACCTGTGTCCTTCAGAGAAGCTGATGAGAGCGGAAACTACGTAAAGAACAGCCAGTTTAAGGATGTTATCGCTATGGATGGCTCAGCTGAAGCTGATAAGGACAACTGGAAGCTTCACCTTGAATCTGATGCATCAGGAACAACTTATGCTCTTTCAAATGAAGGTATAACAATCACTCCTGACAGCACAGGTAAAGTAGATTATTCTATCCAGCTTAAGCAGGAAAATGTTCCTATGTACAAGGGCTGGGAATACGAGCTTTCATTTGACGCGTATGCAACAGAAGAGAGAAATATCATAGTAGATGTTGAAGGTCCTGACAGAGGATGGGACAGATACCTCAAGGATACAACAGTAGCTATTGGAACAACTAAAGAAGCTCACACTATTCCATTTACAATGGAGAAGCAGACAGATGCCAATGGTTCTTTGGAGTTCAACCTTGGTAATCAGGGTTCAAATGCCACTGTAACTATCAGCAACGTAAGACTTGTTCATAAGTCCGGTGAAGAGATAAAGGATGACGGACTTAAGGTAATAAGACCTGATGGAAATTACATCTACAACGGATCATTTGATCAGGGTGAAAAGAGACTTGGATACTGGGAAATCGATGAGGCAGATAAGGCAAATGTTTCTGTAACAAACGTAAGCGGAACAAGAGAGCTTAAGGTTGTCGTACCAGAAGGAAAGACTGTAAAGGTTAGACAGAGCGAGCTTTCACCTATTGGAAAAGGAACTTATGATATCAGCTTCAGTGCAAGATGCGCTGAGGAGTCAGCAGCTAACGGTCTTGCAGTAGTAGTAGCCGGTACTGAATTTGCACCACAGCTTGGAGGAGAAAATGCAAAATACTCAAAGAAGATCAATTTTGAAACCGACAACACAAGGGAAGGCTCCTATGTTGAGATCCTGTTCAAAGAGCCAGGTACCTACTACCTCGACAATATCTTCCTTACAGAAGCAGCTCTTTTAAAGAACGGTTCCTTCAATGCAGGACTGGCAAGTTTCTCACCATATATCTATGACACAGTAAAAGCAAGCTATGTTATAGATAACATGAATGGAAATGACAATACCTTTGCAATCACCATTGAAGATACAATGGCAGATGATGCAGGTAATGACTGGTATGTACAGCTCAACCAGGATGGTATCACTCTTGAGGAAGGAAAGAGCTACAAGCTTTCCTTCAAGGCAAAGTCCAATATTGATAGAGCAATCAAGTACAGCTGCCAGCAGTTTGAAGGCAACTGGACAAATTACAGTGGTACAGGCTCAGTTCAGGTTGGTCCTGAGTGGAAGACCTTCACTGCAGAGTTTAAGATGACAAATCCTACTGATACCAACACAAGATTCAACATCACAATGGGGTCAGTAGATGGTAAGAGAATCACAGAAAAGCACGATGTTTATATCGACGACATCTCACTTATTGAGCTTGACTACGAAGTAACAGAGAACAAGCAGACTGAGACTACAGGAGATGACAATGGTCAGACTGTAGAACCCGGAACAGGAGAAGGTGGAAATGATGAGCCAGCAAATCCTGACCAGCCTTCAAATCCTGATGAACCTACAAATCCTGATGAGCCAGGAAGTGGCGAAGGTGGCAATGGCGAAGGCGGAAATGTTGAACCTACAAATCCTGACCAGCCAGTAGATCCTGATCAGCCTTCAGAGCCAGAGCAGCCAGCAGAAGAGGATAAGCCTTCAGTGCCTTCAACACCTCTTCAGCCAGCTCAGCCTGCACCAGTAGTAGTGGCAGTTAAGAAGGTAGTAACTGCAGTTGTAAAGACAGTTGCAAAGGTTGTAACAAGCATTGTTAAATCAATCTTCCGACTGTTTAGATAAGCCCTTCGTTTTATACATTTATACCTCATAAGAGTGCATTGCGTTACCCTTAAACGCTTGCAACAGGATCGGTCAGTGTCTATACGGCGCTGGCCGGTTTTGCATTAGGAATAATTGAAAAAAATACCTTTTTGTAGTATCCTATATGTTGTAGAATTGGATACAAAATTGGCTAAAAAACATACAAGATGTAGAAGACAATTATGATGACTTGTAAGGATGCTGAAAAGTTAATCCCAGAGTTTTTGGATGATGACCTGGATAACCGGGAACTGTCTGAATTCCTTGCTCATGTGGACTCATGCCCGGAGTGCAAGGAGGAGCTTACAATACAGTTCCTTGTTCGTGTTGGTATGCAGAGGCTTGAAGATGGTAACACCTTTAATCTTAGCAGAGAGCTGGATCATCTCCTTGTGGACTCCAAGAAGCGCCTTAGTGCCCGTAGATACCTGGTAATGACCAGCTATATTCTGGAGATCGCGGTAGCTGCTCTTCTTGCCACATGTCTTTTACTAGCTATTGCTTTATAAGAGGATTTATGTCAGATAAGAAACTTGTGATAGATGGAGATAAGTTAATACAAGATGCCTATGACAGCGTTCCAATCTTTGTTGACAGTGAAGGACATCAGATAAATGGCCTTTACGGAGCTTTTTATAAGTTAAAAGAGCTTTTGGCTACCGGAAACTTTGATTGCTTCGAGATTTCTTTTGCTGAAGAAAACCCGTCTACAGAGTCTGTAAAATGGCAGGCTGGGCAGTTTTCCAAGCTTTTGAAGGCTATTAATGGTGTAAATATCGGAGCTGAGTCGTTGCTGACAGCAGATATTCAGACAGCTTTAGATGAGACTTTACTTGGATTATCCCCATCCGGAAAGGTGGCAGAGCTTCCTAAATTTAAGCACGCCCTGACTGTTACTTCAGACCTTAACGAAGTGGAGAAGATTTTTAGTGATGCTAAAAAGGCCGGCAGCGTAGCTTACTATTTTCTTACTCAGAAGGAAGGGGAAGGAAAGTCTGATGTTAAGGCACTTGGTTTGTCCCTTTGTTTTGATGAGTCTTTAGTTTATTACATTCCTGTGGTGAACTTCATCACTTCATCTTATCTGGGGCAGAAGCTGGCAGAACTTTCTAAGACGACAAGTCTTTTTACTTTTGATATCAAGGAGAGCTACAGATTCTTTACTCCTTTTGAGATTTCAGATAGGGAAAAGGGCTACGATCAGGAAGATAAAGGCTTTGAGAAGGAGCCTAGATGCTTTGATGTCCTGATTGGAGCATATCTTAATAATCCACTTAAGAATGACTATGAGCCCTGGGACATCAGTACCGAGTATTTGGGAATTCCGATGCCTAAGAAGGCAGATGTTTTTGGAAAAGAGCTATTGTCAGAGGCGGATGAATCTAAAGTGGCTGATTATGCTGGTAAGATTGCCTATATTTCTTTTGCAGCTGCGCCACTGATCAGGACTAAGCTTTCAAAGACTGGAATGGAGGAGCTCTTTTTCAATATTGAAATGCCACTTTCCTATATCCTGTATGCGATGGAGAAGGAAGGTATCATTGCAAAGCGCGATGCACTTAAAGAGTACGGTGATAAACTTCAGGTAAGGATTGCGGAACTGGAGAAGGAAATATATGAAGCTGCAGGGGTTGAGTTTAACATCAATTCTCCGAAACAGCTGGGAGAGATCCTGTTTGAAAAACTTGGGCTTCCTGCGGAGAAAAAGACTAAATCCGGATATTCTACTGCAGCTGATGTCCTTGAAAAGCTCGCACCTGAGCACAAAATAGTTGCTGATATATTGGAGTACAGAGGGCTGTCAAAACTTAAGTCCACCTATGCCGATGGACTTGCTGCCTTTATTGAGGAAGATGACAGGATCCACACCAGTTTTAACCAGACTATTACAGCAACAGGAAGGATAAGCTCCACTGAGCCTAACCTTCAGAACATCCCTATGAGGACAGAGCTTGGAAGGCTTATCAGAAAAGTCTTTGTTCCTAAGGAAGGCTTCGTTTTTGCTGATGCGGATTATTCACAGATAGAGCTTAGGATACTGGCTCACATGTCAGGGGATCAGGGGCTGATAAGTGCTTACCACGAGGGAGAGGATATCCATGCAATTACTGCCTCTAAGGTTTTCCATGTTCCATTTGAGGAAGTTACACCGCTTCAGAGGCGCAATGCCAAGGCAGTTAACTTCGGAATAGTTTATGGGATCAGTTCTTTTGGACTATCCCAGGATCTTTCCATTTCTGTTGGAGAGGCAAAGGAATATATGGAGATGTACTTCGAGACCTATCCGGGAGTACGTTCCTATCAGGACAGAGTTATTGCAGATGCCAAGGATAAGGGCTACTCAGAGACACTTTTTGGCAGGAGAAGGCCTATACCTGAGCTTAAGAGCGGTAATTATAATCTGAAGCAGTTTGGGGAGAGAGTTGCCATGAATGCGCCAATTCAGGGAACTGCTGCGGATATTATGAAGATAGCAATGCTTAATGTCTACTTCAGAATAAAGAGGGAGAACCTGGTTTCTAGGCTTATCCTTCAGATACATGATGAACTTGTTATAGAGACTGCACCTGATGAGGTGGAGAAGGTTTCAAAGATTCTTGTGGAGGAGATGGAGAAGGCAGTTACCCTTGCCGTTCCAATGGAGGTTGACTGTCACACCGGTAGTGACTGGTATGAAGCAAAATAAGCTGACTGTGGGGAAGACAAATATCATAGGCATAACCGGAGGTATCGGCGCCGGTAAGAGTGAGGTATTAAAGTACCTGGGAAACAAGTATAATTGCAGGGTTATCTACTCAGACCAGGTGGCCAATGATATTAAGAAAAAGGGCTATCCGGCCTATGATGAACTGGTTTCTCTTCTTGGAAAGGGCATCCTTGGGGAAGATGGTGAGATCGATAAGACCAGGATGGCTTCAGCTATATTTAATAATAAAGATGCACTGGAAAGCGTTAACAATATTTTGCATCCTGCAGTAAATACATTTATTATTAATATAATAGATGAGGAGCGGGAAAAGGGGCAGCTGGACTTTGTATTTGTGGAAGCAGCTCTTTTGATAGAAAATGGTTATAAGCGTATTGTGGATGAACTGTGGTACGTTTACGCCAGCGAGGATGTAAGGCGCGTTAGGCTAAAGGAATCCAGAGGCTACTGGGATCAGAAGATAGATGACATCTTTAAGAACCAGCTGGATGAAAAGACCTTTAGGGAGAATGCGGACTTTGTTATCGACAACAGCTCGTCTTTGGATGAAATGGCGGTACAGATAGATATTAAACTTGGGGAGTGGGTAAAATAATGGCAAGCTTAGAGCAGAAG
Source organism: Butyrivibrio sp. AE2032 (assembly GCF_000702965.1). NCBI lineage: Bacteria > Bacillati > Bacillota > Clostridia > Lachnospirales > Lachnospiraceae > Butyrivibrio > Butyrivibrio sp. AE2032. The sequence goes on from NZ_JNLF01000006.1 coordinate 71,380, forward strand.
GACCAAAAGGTAGTATACGGACTGGATATTGGAACCAGAAGCGTTGTTGGTACCGTGGGTTATATGAATGAAGGGCAGTTCAATGTTATTGCCCAGGCAGTGGAGACCCATGAGACCAGGGCTATGCTGGATGGACAGATCCATGACATAGGAAAGGTTGGGGCTACCATCAGAAAGGTGACCGACAAGCTTGAACAGCAGACAGATATTCATCTGACTGATGTTTGTATAGCAGCGGCTGGTAGAGTTCTTCGTACTGTAAGAACCAACTATGATTACGAATATCCCGATGGACATACCATCACCGATGAGGATATCTATAATCTGGATTCCGGAGCTGTAGAGAAGGCATATTCCGAGTTCCTTTCTCAGAATAACTCAGGCCTAAAGTTCTATCTGGTGGGCTATTCCGTAATGCACTACTACCTGGATGGATATCAGATAGCAAACCTTGAGGGACATAATGCCGGCAAGGTAAGCGTTGAGCTTATAGCTACCTTCCTTCCTGATGACTGCGTTGACGGTCTTTACAAGGCCTGCGAGAGAGCAGATCTTAACGTTGCAAACCTGACTCTGGAGCCTATTGCTGCCATGATGGTTGCAATCCCTGATCGCTTCAGAATGCTGAATTTGGCTCTTGTTGATGTAGGTGCAGGCACTTCCGATATTTGCATAACTGATGATGGCACCATTACTGCTTATGGAATGCTTCCAATAGCAGGTGATGATATTACAGAGATAATTGCCCAGCATTGTCTTGTGGACTTTAATGCAGCGGATGAGATAAAGATTCAGGCCAGCCACAGTGACAAGGTTGAATACACAGATATTATGGGCCTTAAGAAGACCATAACTTCTAAGGAAATTGCCAGGATCATTAAGCCTAAGATTGATGAAATGGCACAGAGGGCCACTGACGAGATCAAGAAGCTCAACGGCGATAAGGCTGTAAGCGCTGTATTCGTTGTTGGTGGTGGTGGATGTGTTCCCGGCTACACCAAGGCTATTGCCAAGGATATGGATATTCCTGAGGAGCGTGTAGCCTTGCGAGGCGAGGAAGTTATGAAGAATATCACCTTCCTCAATAACGACGGTATAGAGAGGGATTCACTTCTTGTTACTCCTCTTGGTATCTGCATCAGCTTCTATGAAGAGGCCAACAACTTTATCTTTGTTTCCTTTAACGGAACACAGACTAAGATCTATGACAACGGTAAGCTCCAGATTGTGGATGCAGCTATGCAGGCAGCATTCCCTAATGAGGACCTGTTCCCTAAGAGGGGTGAGGAGCTTCGCTATACAGTAAATGGTAAGGAGAGGAGTTCAAGAGGCGAGCCCGGAGAAGCAGCTGTTATTCAGCTCAACGGAAAGCCTGCTGATATCCACTCTAAGATCCATGCCAATGATATTATCCAGGTTACACCATCAACAGCCGGAGCTCCCGGAAAGGCTTCTGTTGAGAATATTCCTGAGTTCAAGACCAAGTTTAGTGTCAATGTTAACGGCAAGAATGTTGAGGCATCAAGATATGCCACTGTTAATGGCCAGGCTCAGACCGGTTACTATGACATTCACCCCGGAGATGAGGTCAGGATCCTTGATTACAATACAGCAGCTCAGATTGCTGAACTGATGGATATCCAGATCACAGAGGATACAGTTATCATCGTTAACAACGAGCGTGGTGATCTGAACACTCCTGTATACGAGAACTTTAAGATAGAGTTCAAGTCTCAGGAAGATATGATCATGGATTACTATAAGGATTTCCCAAGTGCTGATGAAATGGCTATCAGCCAGGCCAACGAGGAATCCTATGAGAATATGGATAATGAAGTAAGGCTCAAGGCTGACAAGGACGGTCAGCTTACCTTTGATGACCTTCCGGACGATGATGGTACCTATGAGAAGGAAGAGAAGGAGGATAAGGAGCCTGAGGTGGTAAGGAACATCCTTGCTCATGATCTTCATATCATGGTAAATAACGAGGCTGTAACTCTGCATGGTAAGGCAGATTACATCTTTGTTGATATATTTGATGCCATTGACTTTGATCTTTCTAAACCAAATGGCAGATCCATTGTCACCAGTCTTAACGGTTCAACACCTGATTATATGCAGCCAATCCATGAGGGTGACAAGATAGAAGTTTATTGGAAATAATTTGTTTGGGAGAGTTTTGTATTAATGCGTTTTACCAGTATTGCCAGCGGAAGCAGCGGAAACTGTACTTATGTAGGATCAGACAACACACATATCCTTGTGGACGCAGGCATCAGCAAGAAAAGAATTGAAGAAGGGCTGAGTGAACTTCAGCTGACTCTGTCAGATATCAGTGCAATATTTGTGACCCATGAACATGTGGATCACATTTCAGCTATCAGAACCATACTTAAGAAGTTTGATATACCGGTCTATGCTACAGCCGGAACCATTCAGGGAATTCTTAATACTGACAAGAAGAATGAGATGGCAGGAAAAGAGTTTATCCCTGTAACTGCAGATAATGCAGTTGTGGTAGGGGATATGATCATCAATCCCATGACCATAAGCCACGATGCCCTGGACCCTTGCGGATACAGAGTTTACTGCGGCGATAAGAAAGTTGGAATAGCTACTGACCTTGGCTGCTACACCGACTATACAGTTAACGCCCTTTCAGGCTGTGATGCGCTTTTGCTTGAAGCCAATCATGATGTGAGGATGCTTCAGACAGGCCCATATCCATATGTTCTTAAGTCCAGGATCCTTGGCGACAAGGGACATCTTTCCAATGAAAAGAGCGGAGAGCTCCTTTGCAGACTTTTGAACGACAAGATGAAAGGGATATTTCTTGGACATCTTTCTAAGGAGAATAACCTTCCTGAACTGGCCTATGAAACGGTTCGAGTGGAGATAGAGATGGGAGATAATCCCTACCATGGTAACGATTTTCCGCTGATGGTTGCAGAGAGAAGCTGTCTTTCTCCTGTGCTAGATTTTTGATAAATGTACTATTTCAGATTTTGACGCCGATAATGAGATGTAGCTGAATATGATAAAGATTGACCTTATTACCGGATTCCTTGGATCCGGTAAAACTACGTTTATAAAAGAATATGCCAAGTACCTTATTGAGTCCGGAGAAAAGATATGCATCCTGGAGAACGACTATGGTGCAGTTAATGTAGACATGGTTCTTTTGCAGGATCTTCTTGGTGACAATTGTAACCTTGAGATGATTGTGGGTGGCGACGGGATTGAAGCCCACAGAAGACGCTTTAAGACAAAACTCATCTCCATGGCTATGACAGGCTATACAAGAGTTCTTGTGGAACCCTCCGGAATATATGATGTGGATGAATTCTTTGACGTTTTATATGACGAGCCACTGGATAACTGGTACGAGGCTGGCAGCATCATTGGAATTGTAGACGCCTCAAGATACCTGGAGCTTTCCGATACCTCCAGGTATCTTCTTATGTCCGAAATCTCCTGGGCAGGAAAGATCCTGCTTAGCAGAGTGGATTGTATATCTGATGGAACTGCTGAATTGGTGGACTCTGTGGCGTCAGACGAGATGGAGCTCAATGTTGTATCTGCTCATGATGCCAAGAATGATACTTGTATTGGAATCATTCGTGATGCAGAGAAATTTCTGAATGATACCATGGAGACCTTCGGATGCAGTTTGAGGTTCAGCGAAGATCAGATTTTGGCTAAACCATTCAATGAACTTACATCAGAGGATTTTTCTGATATAAAAAATGCCGGATATCGTCACGCAACATATACCAAGCTCCCTGTGGGTGACGACAAGTTTACATCCTTGTTTTACTTCGACGTCTCTATTCCGGAAGTTGAACTAAAAGAAAAGCTTACATCTCTTTTCAAAGATCCTAAGGCCGGCCACATCATACGAATAAAAGGCTCCGCGAGAGTCTCGGATTCGATACAACTTGAAATAAATGCTACTGACAAAGAAATGTCCCTTAAACCAGCCGTGTGCAGCAGAGACATTCTTATTATTATTGGAGAAGGTTTGGACAAATCTTATATTAATGATATTTGGATGGATTATTGTAGCATTGTAAGCCTATAAACTCTTATTTGCTTATTCCAGAAACGTATATGGGTAGTCGAGGTGCAAATATATCCAAGATTTTACGATTTGTATAAACCACGGAGGCGAGACATAGGAATCAGGAGTGCCGATGCACGATTGATTCCTGTCCATGGCTCGATGGAGTGCTTGGTTTAGTATGAGCAAAAGATTGGATATATTTGCACCTCGACTACCCAAAATCAGTATGGTTATGGTATCATATCATAAATGTGTTTCGCGCTGCAGCGCTAAACTGATATAGGATCAGGAGGAGCAGTTATGAACAAAACTATTATTACAGTAGTTGGTAAGGACACAGTTGGTATCATCGCAAAGGTCTGCACTTATCTTGCAGAGTCTAAGATCAATATTCTTGATATTTCCCAGACCATCGTAAGTGGATATTTTAATATGATGATGATCGTTGATATGGCAGGAACGGATAAGGAATTCAATACCGTTGCTGACGATCTTGAGGGCCTTGGTAAGGACATCGGAGTTGTTATCAAGTGCCAGAAGGAAGAAATCTTCGATTCCATGCATAGACTGTAAGAACTTGCCGAGGTTTTTCGAGGCTAGTTTGCGCGTGTTGTGCCCTTGGCACAACCTCCTTATGAAAAAGAAAAGAAGGGTAATTCTATGATAAATATCTATGAGGTCGTTGAGACCAATGAAATGATAGAAAAAGAAAACTTGGATGTCAGGACCATAACCCTGGGTATTAGCCTTATGGACTGCATATCTTCAGATCTTGAGCAGCTTTGTGCCAACATCTATAACAAGATTTACGATACAGCAAAGGATCTGGTGAAGACAGGAGACCAGATTTCCAGGGAATTTGGCATTCCAATTGTAAATAAGAGAATTTCTGTAACCCCCATAGCTCTGGTTGGCGGAGCTGCATGTAAAAAGCCTGAGGACTTTGCTCAGATTGCAAAGACTCTTGATAAAGTAGCTAAGGAAGTAGGAGTTAATTTCATCGGTGGCTATTCGGCTCTTGTAAGTAAGGGTATGACTGAGGCTGACAGGCTCCTTATTGAATCTATTCCTATGGCTCTTTCATCTACTGATGTGGTTTGTTCATCAATTAATGTAGGTTCCACCAAGACCGGCATCAATATGGATGCAGTAAGGCTCATGGGAACCATAGTAAAAAAGACAGCTGAGGCAACTAAGGAATCTGATTCACTTGGATGCGCTAAGCTTGTTATTTTCTGTAATGCACCTGATGATAACCCCTTCATGGCAGGAGCATTTCACGGCGTTACTGAGGCAGACAAGATAATTAACGTTGGTGTCAGTGGACCAGGCGTTGTTAAGACAGCGCTTGAGAAGGTTAGAGGAGAGAATTTCGAAGTTCTATGTGAGACCATCAAAAAGACAGCCTTTAAGGTTACCAGAGTTGGTCAGCTGGTTGCACAGGAAGCGTCTAAGAGACTTGGCGTTCCTTTTGGAATCATAGATCTTTCCCTTGCTCCTACACCTGCTATCGGTGACAGCGTTGCTGATATCCTTCATGAGATTGGAGTAGAGCACGCTGGAGCTCCTGGAACTACAGCTGCATTAGCTCTTTTAAATGACCAGGTTAAAAAGGGCGGAGTTATGGCATCCTCCTATGTTGGTGGCCTTTCCGGAGCCTTTATTCCTGTCAGTGAGGATCAGGGCATGATCAATGCAGTAGAAGCCGGAGCCCTTACTTTAGAGAAGCTCGAGGCTATGACCTGTGTCTGCTCTGTAGGTCTTGATATGATTGCAATCCCTGGCGATACAAAGGATACAACTATTGCCGGTATAATTGCTGATGAGATGGCAATTGGAATGATCAATCAGAAAACCACAGCTGTCCGTTTAATCCCGGTTATCGGAAAGGGCGTTGGAGAGACTGTAGAGTTTGGCGGTCTTTTGGGTTACGCTCCGATAATGCCTGTGAATCAGTTCTCCTGTGATGAATTTGTAAACAGAGGAGGCAGGATTCCGGCACCGGTCCACAGCTTTAAGAATTGATTATTATGATTATTTAAAACAAAATTTCACTTTTTCGTGATATTATTTCGCTTTCGAAATCGTTTCAGTGAAAAAATTATAAATAAATCATAAACATTATAAAATAATTATAAAGATAATCACAACCGACTATAAAAATGTTGATTGTGATTTTTTTTATGATATTATACTTAGCCGGAAAATCGAAGGTAACTAAAAATATAGTTTGAAATTATTTTTCTATAACAGTGTTTTGTATTGATTAACAGAGGAAAAAGATGAAGAATAAGAAATTTGACAAACAGATAATCAGAGCTCTTTCTATCGCACTTAGTGCCAGCATGCTTTCTCAGCCTGTAACTGCACTGGCAGCAAATTTAGAGGATGATACTCCTTCAACAGATGTACCTGAAACTACACAGGATACAGATGCTGTTTCTGAAAAAGAGGTTTCTGACTATCAGGAAGTTTATGATGAGATTTCAAAGGCCCAGGAAGCTGTTAATAACGCATCTGACAGTGATGAGCTTTCTGGTATTTCTGATGTTATTGATGTTGTAAACAGCACTGTTCAGGATCTTGAAAAGACAAATAACGAAGCTAAAAAGGCTGTTGAAGAATACAACGAGACAGTAAATGAGGATGCAGTTGAAAATGCTAACCGCTACGCTATGTGGGCTGGGGATGCAGCATCAGATGCAAAGGACTCTGAGGAAGATGTTGATGCAGCCATGGAAGCTGTTGAGAGAGCCGCCATGGATACACAGGCTGCAAAGGATAAGCTTGATGCAGCAAACTCAGCTTATGAGGAGGCTTCTAATAAGGTAAAAGAGGCTGAGGACAAGCTTACTGCATTAAAGCAGCAGTATGGCCTTGATCAGGTAGATGAGGAAGGCAACACTGTTTTTGCAGGAGATGCAGCACAGGTTCTTGCAATAGCTCTTTCTAACCTTGAAGAGGCTCAGAAGGCAGCAAACGACGCTCAGGAGACAGTAGAAACTGCAAAGCAGGAACTTGAGAATAAGTCAGATGAAGCTAAGGCAGCTGAAGATTCTTATGCTGAGGCTATTCAGGCAAAGAACGAAGCAGCAGATGAGCTTGAAGCTGCTACAGAAAAGGCAAAGGAGGAGTCAGAGACTCTTTCAGGCCTTGAAAATGAGCTTTCTAAGGCACAGGAAAATGCTACTGCTAAGGCGGAAGCTGTATCACAGGCAGATGCAGATCTTGAAGAAGCACAGGCTGCTGCCCAGAAGGCACAGGAAGAAGCTGATGAAGCAAATGCAGCTTATGAAGCAGCGGTAAAAGCCCAGAGCGAAAAGAAGGATATCCTTGATGCTGCAGTAGAAGCAGAGGCTAAAGCTAAGATAGAGCATGAGGAAACAAAGGCAGCATATGATAAAGCAAGTCAGAGCTTAAGCACAAATCAGGGCCTGGAGCGAGATGCAAAAAGAGCTTTAAGCAGCGCTGAGAAGAAGCTTAATGAAGCATCCAAGTCTGTTGAGAAGGCAGAAAAAGAACTCTCTGCTGCCAATAAAGTTGTGGCAGATACTGAAGCTAAGCTTAATGATGCAATTATTATTAAGACAAATGCTGACAATTTTGTAGTAAATATGAAGGCTGCAAAGGAAGAGGCTGACAAACAGTATGCTGCAGCAGCTGAGAAAGTAACAGAAGCTCGTAAGCTCCTTGAGAGTGCGAACAGTGAAGTGAAGGAAAAAGAAGGTGCATTAACTACTGCCAATAACGAGTTTGAAACAGCTAAGGGAAAACAGGAACAGGCTCAGGCTGATCTTGAAGAGAAAACAGCTGCAAAGGATCAGGCTGATGCTGATTTGATCACTGCTACAAGTAATGTAACAAATGCAGCAAATGCACTTTCAAAAGCGCAGTCAGCTAAGGCAGATGCTATAACAAATAAGAAAAATGCAGAAGATGCATTAAAAGAAGCTGAGACAAATAGAGATGAGGCTGTAAAAGCTTATGAAGAAGCTGTAAGGATTTTTGGTGATAATTCTGTAGAATCAATTACTGCTAAGTCTGCATTAGATGCTGCCGAAAATGCTCTGGAGACAGCAACAAACAACAAGAATGATGCAGTTAACGCTCTTTCAGATGCGAACACTGCTTTGAAGAGTGCTCAGGATGCAAAGACTGCAGCTGACCAGAAACTTTCAGAAGCTAAGGCAGCTCAGGCAAGTGCTGATTCTGCTTATAGCAATGCGAAGGAAAACCTTGATAGCCTTGAGAATGCTCTTACAACTGCCCAGAATAAGTACGATGCAATAAAAGCCAAGTATGAGGGGATTAATAAAAGTGAGCTCGAGCAGGCTATCGAAGATGCTAAGAAAATAGTTGCTGAGGCAGAGGCACAGTTCCAAGCAAGTCAGATTCTTAAGGCACTTACAGATGATATTGAAGCTCGCCAGGCTGAGGTTGCAAAAGTTACATCAACTGAACAGTACTGGACTCAGAACGATGCCCTTGCTGAGTCTCTTATCAAGTATAAGTTCTACCAGGAAATTGACAATATCGACATGGATTCAATCCAGTTCTCCGGTTGGATCCATCCTGTAAACGGCTGGGACAACAACCATGTAAAGGTTACCTATTCACTTAAGAATTCAAGTGAAGTGATTACAGAGTATTATGATTACATTTCATATTTTGCTAACGGAAATGTTAATACCTGGTCCCACGAAGCAGATCATATCGAGGTAACAAAGAAAAAACTAAAATATCCTGAGCACTATAGGGATAGTGAAGGAATAGACTACAACACCATCGCCTTTGAGAGTAAGGGTGCACAGTACTTTAACGAAGTGACCTTCACTAAGAAGGATGATGACTACAGCCGTATCGTAAGAACTGCCCAGGAAAAGCTCGATGAGGCTAATCAGGCTCTTGAAGACTACGAAACAGGAAAGCAGCTTAAGAGTGAGCTTGATGCTGCTTCAGCAGCCATTACTGATGAGATTAGGCAGAATGTAGCTGATCTTTTACAGAAGGCAAATGAAGCTGCAGGAGTTGTTTCAACTCTTTCAAAGGAAGCTGAAACAGCAGCATCTAACCTTGAGGAGGCAAACTTTGCAGCTAAAAAGGCAACATCTGATTTACAGGTTGCTGAGAATGTATATAATAACGCTGCTTCAACAAAGGACTCAGCCCAGGCTCGTGTTAAGAGAGCTCAGGAAACATTAGATGAGGCTGAAAGAGTTTCTGATGAAAAGAAGACAGCTTGGCTCAATGCTGTTAGCACCTATGGAGCTAAATCTGAAGAAGCAGAAACTGCATCAGGTGAGTATAATAAGGCAGTTAGTGAACTTGCAACAGCAGAAAAGAACAAGAGTGTAGCTGACGAGGCTCTTGAAAATGCAAATAAAGCAGTAACTGAAGCTCAGAACAAGCTGACAAAGGCTACAGAAGCTAAGACATCAGCTGATGAGGCTGTTACAAGCGCCCAGGAAGCTGTCACAGAGGCAGAAGGAAATCTCGAGGCTGCAAAGGAACTCCAGGAAAGCGCAAGCAAGGCCCTTAAGTCAGCAAACGATAATGCTGAAAGCAAAAAGACAGAAGCTGATAAGGCTCAGACAAATCTTGAAACAGCAATTGAGGATCAGAAGGTAGCTGGTGACAAGGTTTCAGCTTTGGAGACAGAACTTTCTAATGCACAGAAGGCTGCAAGCGACAGGCAGGATGACCTGGATGCTGCACAGCAGATTCTTGAGGAAGCAACTACAACTAAGAACGATCTTCAGAAAGCATACGAAGAGGCTGCTGCGAAAGCTGAGTCTGCAATTGCTATCCGTGATTCCAGGCAGGCTGCTTATGAGGCAGCAAAGAATGACCATCAGACAACAAAAGAGGAACGTGAAACAGCTAAGCAGGAGCTGAAGAGTGCCAAGGAGTCACTTAAGGCTGCAGAAGAGACAAAGGCGGCTAAAGAGAAAGCCCTTGCTGAGGCTAATGCAGCTGTTGCTGAGGCTGAGGAACTCTTAGAGGCTGCTAAGGCTGATCAGGAAGCAGCAGATAAGGAAGCAACAAGACTTTCAGAATCAGTTGAAAATGCTAAGATATCAAAGGCTATAGCAGATGCAGCTGTTGAAACTGCAACTAAGAAGAGTGAGGCGGCTATTGCAAACCTTGAGGAGGCAAAGAGCCAGGCAGGAGCAAAGGCAGATCTTGCTGCTGAGGCTGTTGATAAGATCTCAGCTGTAACAGAGGCAAACAAGGCTGCTCAGGATAAGCTTTCAAAGGTTCAGGAGGCGTATGATCAGCTCCGGGCTATGGCAGAGTCTCTTAAGTCCCTTAAGACTAAGGAGATGGCTAGCGCAGAAGCAATAAACGCCCTTCAGAAGGCCTATGATGAAGCTGCATCTCACCTTGCAGCAGCAAGACAGTCTTATGAAACAGCAAAGACTAACCTTGAGAAGGCTCAGCTTGAGGCGCAGAAGGCAGCTGAAGCTCTTGTAGAGGAGCAGGCAAGAAAGGCAGCTGAGCTGAATAAAGTAATTGGTGAAGAAAAAGTAAAATCTGAAGCTGCACAATTTTCAGAAAATGATAGAACAAGCTTCATTGATGTTACTGAGAAGATCACTGTAACACCTGTCGCTGATCAGAGCATTACGATCATCGAGGATAATAAGGTTGCTATGGCAGATTCCATAAGTGATTATGCTATGGAAACTGAAACTGAGACTGAGACTGTAAAACTTGAGGGTCCTGAGCCAAGAGAAATTGTTGCTAAAGTTGCTGATTCTATTCAGGAGGAAACTATAACTTCTGTCTACGACAAAAAGAATGCTCGCAAGTCAGGTGTAGGTCTTGTAAGTCTTGCAACTGCCACATCTGCACTTGGAATTGGTGTAGAAGAGCTTCTTAGAAAACGTAAGAGATAATTAAATAATCCATAAACCACAATATATTGTCCTCGTATAGTAAAAATAAACTAAAAGGTGTATAATAAATACAATTTTGTAGATAATTTTTTGCTATATGGGGAAGTGGGGGAATGGATAATAACGAAAAAGCTGGAAACAGCGTGATGCTCAAAATCTGCGCCTTCATTGTTGATAAGCGCAGTCTTTTCTTTCTGATATATGCGATATTATGCATATTCTCGGTAATATCTCGCAATTGGGTTGGAGTTGAAAATAAGCTGGACAAGTATCTTCCGGGAACTTCTGAAACAAGACTTGGTCTTGACCTGATGGAAGAGCAGTTTACCACTTATGGCTCCGTAAAAGCTATGGTTGCCAATATTTCCTATGATCAGGCTCTGCAAATAAAGGATGAGCTTGTAGCTATGGATGGTGTGTTCTCTGTGGATATGGATGATTCAGAGAAATACTATAATAATGGCTCAGCTCTTTTCAATATTACCTTTGACTATGATGAGAACGAAGAACAATGTCTGGTTCTTTTGGATCAGGTCAGGGCGTATTTTGAACCCTATGATTCATATCTTTCAACTACTCTTGGTGATACCCAGTCAGAACTTATCGATAAAGAGATGTCTGTTATCTCTGTTCTGGTTGTTATCATTGTTGTGGCAGTTCTTTTGCTGACCTCCCAGGCTTATGCAGAGGTTCCGGTGCTGCTCCTTACCTTTGGTTCAGCTGCCCTTGTGCAGATGGGTACAAACTTCCTTCTTGGTACAATTTCTTTTGTATCTGATTCCGTAACAATAGTGCTTCAGTTGGCCCTTTCCGTGGACTATGCTGTAATTTTCCTAAACAGGTATAAGGAGGAACATGCGTCATTACCTTCCCGTGAAGCCTGTATTCTTGCCTTGTCCAAATCCATCCCTGAGATTTCCGGAAGCTCCCTGACCACCATCGGCGGTCTTATAGCCATGCTGTTCATGCAGTTTGGAATAGGAAGTGACATGGGTATTGTCCTTATTAAGGCTATTTTGCTCAGCCTTTTATCAGTATTCCTTCTTATGCCCGGAATTATCATGGTGTTCGCTGTGCCCATGGAAAAGACACAGCACAAGAATTTCATTCCTCAGATCCCCTTTGTTGGCAAATTTGCTTATGCTTCAAGATATGTGATAGCACCACTTTTTGTTATCGTCATAATTGTTGCTAACAGACTCTCTGCCAGAACTCCTTATGTTTATGGCTATTCACAGATCACACCACCTCTTATAAATGAAGTTCAGAAGGCTCAGAACATGCAGAACGACGTGTTTCCTTCAGACAACATGGTGGCACTTGTTTTCCCAGCCAAGGATTATGACATTGAGAAAAAACTCATTGACGACCTTCTTGGCTATGAAGAAGTAACTTCCGTTACCGGACTAGCTAATACAGAAGCTATTGGAGGATATACCTTAACAGAAAAGCTGAGTCCCAGACAGTTCTCGGAGCTTTTAGACATTGACTATGAGGTGGCTGAGCTTGTTTATGCTGCCTATGCTGTAAATGATGAAGATTACGCCAAGGCTGTAAATGGTCTTGCCAACTACAAGGTTCCCCTTATTGACATGTTCATGTTTGTATATCAGGAGGTCAAGGAAGGCTATGTAACCCTTGACGATGAACTGATGCAAAAGCTTGAAGATGCTAACAGGATGATGAACTTTGCCAAGGCACAGCTAAGGGGCGAAGATTATTCCCGTATCCTGGTTTACCTTAACCTTCCCCAGGAGTCGGAAGAGACCTTTAATTTCATTGATAAGCTCCATGACATCACAGAGCGCTACTATGAAGAAGATAAGATCTATGTAGTAGGAGAGTCTGTCAGCCAGTATGACCTGAAGAAATGTTTTGCCAGAGATAACACAGTCACTTCTGTAATTTCAATTCTTGCCGTACTTGTTGTACTTCTTTTCACCTTCAAGTCTGCCGGAATGCCTGTGCTACTTATTGCTGTTATTCAGGGATGTATCTGGGTCAACTTCTCTTTCCCTGCGGTATTCCATGACAATCTGTTCTTCCTTGGATACCTTATTGTTAGTTCTATTCAGATGGGTGCCAACATCGACTATGCCATCGTTATAGCAGGTCGTTACACTGAGCTTAGAGAAACCATGGGTAAAAGAGATGCCATCATTGATACCATGAATCTTTCCTTCCCGACAATCATTACCTCAGGAACCATGCTTGCTGTAGCAGGAACACTTATCGGTAAGATGACTTCTGACTGTGCAATCTATGGAATCGGAAAATGTCTTGGACGAGGAACAATTATTTCCATTATGGTTACTATGTTTGTTCTTCCACAGATCCTTCTGGTGGGTGATAAGGTCATTGAACTTACTGCTTTTGTTATGAATGCGCCTTTCCAGACCAAGCAGATTGCCGGAGCTATGCGTATTGATGGTATTGTTCGAGGCAGGATCGAAGGTAACATCAATGGTGTAGTTCATGCTGTAGTCAGAGGTAATGTGTCAGCATATATTGAGAATGGTGATGTTAAGATGCTTGATGAAGATACCGGCGAGAAAATACCGGATGAAGCAGGAACGGAGGGCGTGTAATATGAAGAAGAGAGTATTTGCTGCCCTTCTGGCTGGCTTACTATTTACAACTTTTTCCGTTAGCTCTTTTGCCGAAAATGAGAGCACTGATAATGAGACTACAGAAAAAGATGCAGTAGTGGAGAATCTTTTAGGTGTTGAAAACTTCTCCACTGGAACGCAGGATAAAGCCATTGAGGCAGAAGTAGATGTGGATGCGGATATCCATGATGAAGTGCAGGCTACAATTCCTGAGACTATGGAAGAAATCAGGATAAGTAGCCCTGAAGACTTCATGGCAATGGTAAACAACTGCTCATTGGATACCTGGTCTGCCAATAAAAAGATTGTCCTTATGCAGGATATCAGCCTTGTGGGAAAGGACTTTAAAGGAATTCCCTCTTTTGATGGTATTTTTGATGGCCAGGGACATACTGTTTCAGAGGTTAATTTAAAGAGCGGTCTTTCCTACGTGGGATTTTTCACTCATGTGGGAAAGGATGCTGTCATTATGAATCTTAACGTTTCCGGTTCAGTGATGCCTACAGGAAATACCACCATAGTTGGCGGCTTTTGCGGTGAAAACAATGGCATTATAAGTGGCTGCAGCTATAAGGGTGTGGTTTCCGGAAAGGATTATATAGGTGGAATTACAGGTATCAACCAGCTTACCGGAGACATAAGATTTTGTACCTGTGAAGGCTTTGTCAGTGGCACTCACTTTGTTGGTGGTATAGCCGGAAAGAATGACGGAAATATAGCTAATTGCAGGAATGAAGCTCTGGTAAACACGACAAACACAGATACTGAGATCACCATTGACTCCATGGAGAAGCTCAATACTGTTCTTAATCTCATAAGAAATGGTCTTAATAAGAGCGATGAGGAAGCAAATGCTGATGTTACTGTTACTGACATAGGTGGCATTGCAGGCGTTTCCATAGGAATTATTACAAGGTGTATCAACAACGGTGAAGTGGGCTACGAGCATGTAGGCTATAACATTGGTGGAATTGCAGGAAGACAATCAGGCTATCTTGCCAATTGCTCAAATAACGGGCGAATTAAGGGAAGAAAAGATGTTGGTGGAATAGTAGGCCAGGCAGAGCCCTATATTACCATTGACTTTGCAACTGATGTGGGCTACCAGCTCCAGCAGGCTGTGGCTAAGCTTCACGACTCTGTTTCTGCCACATTAAATGACACCAAGAATCAGTCTGACGTTGTCAGTGCCCGACTTGCCATAATCCAGAAGTTTACAGGACAGGCTGTGGAGGATACAAGATTCCTTGCAGGTGAAACCGTGGACTTTGCCAATGGTGTTTCCGGTGCCACAAGCGAAGCTTTTTCCAGAGTAGAATATGTTATGGCTGAGGCTTCCAAGGATGGGGGAGCTCTGGATAATACCAACAGCGCACTTTCCAGTGCTCAGAAATCCGGAAAAGATATAAGAAGTGCCATAAACGACCTTAACATTGAGACCTATCTAAAGGATGGCAGTGATGAAAAAATACAGTATACCAATTCAAAGACTGTTCTAAATGCTGCAGCAACACAGTATGAAAACCGAGTTAGTGAGTCTCATAGAACTTATTACAACCTTGAAATGGTAAGCCTGAGGGGTGCTGGAAGTGATCTTGTTTATGTTGATTCTTCCGGAAATGTAGTCAGTGAAACCGGATGGTCCGCTGGTGATATTAAAACAGGTGCAGGAGCAGATACACCTGGTTCATGGAAACATAGTACTGATGGCGTGGTATTCCCTGTAACGGATTCCTCAGATTCAAGGAAGACAGCGGATCAGGCTCTTCAAACGAATGTTGAAACTGCTGCGGCTTCTGATTGTGATACTTATGCCAAAACTAATTATGAAAGCCCTATTCCTCCTTACAATAAGGGAATAAATCCTACGACAGGTAACTACTACTACGATGAAGAAGTAGGAAGTGCATATGCTGTTATTTCTAAGGTATACATCAACCATATAGGTGAGATGTCTGATTCCACAAGAAAAGACGCTCAGTCAGCTCTGAATAATCTGGATTCATCAGTTGGAAGCCTTGGAGAAGCAGGCAAACAGACCAAGAATATCATTAAAGACGTGGCAGGAAGAGGCTCGATCACTTTTCCTCAGTTTTCCGCAGAGTACAAGCAGCACACCACAAGCCTTGCGGATAATTTGGCTGCTATGAACGATAATTTCGGACTTCTTAATTCCGAGGTAAACAACGCCACAGGAGTTCTGGTAAATGACCTTCAGGGCGTTAATGACGACTTTAATAACATACTTAACCTTTATACTGACGCATTAGATGGAGTCCTTGAGAAGGATTACACCAATATGTTCAGTGATGATTCTCTTAAGGAAGCTCAGTTTACAACTGATGCAACCATCGATTCCTGCTTCAATTTCGGATTATGTGAAGGTGACATCGACATTTCCGGTATAGCCGGAACCATGGCAATAGAGTATGATTTTGATAAAGAAAGTGATGTGACGGGTCTCAAGGATTCAGGCATCAACAGTTCCTACCTGACCAGATGTGTTCTCAGGGACAACAGGAATTATGGTGATGTTATAAGCCAAAAGAACTATGCCGGTGGTGTATGTGGTCGTCAGGATATGGGTACAATCCTTAACTGCGGCAGCTATTCTAAGGTTGAATCTACTACAGCAGGTTACGTTGGTGGAGTTTCCGGATCATCTATCGGATATATTGTTGAGTCCTATGCCAAGGGTGAGCTTTCCGGTGATTCCTATGTTGGCGGAGTAGTTGGAGATGGTAAGAACATCAAGGATTGTCTCACAATTGTCAGCATTGACGGAGAACCAGACTGGAGCGGGGCTATAGCAGGACATATATCTGAAAACGGAGAAGTAAGAAGTAACTTCTTTGTAAGTGATAACCTTTCAGGTATAGACAGAGTAAGCTACAGCAAAAAGGCCGAGCCTATTAGCTACGACGCCGTACAGAATAACACAGTCTTCAGAATTATTGAGGAAGAGACTGAGGATAAGGAAAAGAAGGAAGAGAAAAAGGCCAAGGTTATATCTCTTTCAACCGGCAATGATAATGGAGAACAAGCCGAAGAAGTATACAGGGAACTTCCTTATGAATTCAGCAACCTCAACGTGAACTTTGTACTTGAGGATGAGGATCTGGAGGGAGGAAAAGAGAAGGTTGGAAGGCTTATCATGAAATATGGTGACAGCCTCACAGAAAAGGATTATCCCGGAGTAAGAAATAAAGAGGGCTTTTACCCGGTATGGGATATCACAGAGGTTGATAAGCTTACTACAGACCTGACTATAACTGCAACCTACAAACGTTACAGGACAACTCTTTCAGAGGAGAATGTATCTGATTCCTTATATCAGTCTGAACTGCTTGTTGACGGACAATTTAAAGATGATGACAAACTCATAGTAGATAAGACAGTATACGTTACAGATGATTCCGTTTCTGCTCATCTGGATAACTTTGAAACTATGAAGGTTACTGTTCCTAATGATGGGCAAACAAGCCATCAGATCAGGTTTAAGGCAATAAATAACTATGCTGAACTTGCTAATGTTTTTGGAGGTTTTCTGAATACTGAGCCTGTTCTTTATCTTGTTGAAGGTGATACCAGAACGGCCCTTCAAAAAACTGGAACCATGGGAGGATATTCAACCTATAACGTTGACGGCAATGACTTTACGTTATCAGTAAGTATTGAAGGTGCAAAAAATGCTGCTATTACAGTAATAATAATAGCCGCTATAGCGCTACTGATCCTTATCATTATTCTGATCGTCATTGTAAATGTCATAAAGAGACATGGAGGAAAAGTTCCAAAGATCTTTAATGTTCTGGTCATCAAAGTATCAGAGAGAATTGAAAATAAGGAACAGCTCTTCTATGATGATTCTAAGGACGAATTAAAACCCGAAGAAAACGGCGAAGAAAATAAGAACGAAGAAAATACTAACGAAGAAGAAAACAAGGACGCAGATAACAAAGAAACAAGCGAAGATAAGAAAGAAGACTGATCATGAAGGAACTTCTGAATGAACTGTTGATGGAAGACAAGACCTTTATCCATGTACCCTTTGGTAACGGCTTTTTTGACATCTATAAGTCTGTGGTTGTTACCTGGGGCATGATACTGGTGGTGACAATACTGGTGATTCTTCTTACCAGCAATCTTAAGGTCCATAATATTTCAAAGCGCCAGGCGGCTTTAGAAAGCGTAGTTCTTGGCCTTAGAAAAATCATGGGCGGGATTCTTGGAGAAGAGGCAGCCGGGTACTGCGACTACATCGTGACTGTACTTGTCTTTATAGCTATTTCCAACATGGTGGGGCTCTTTGGCTTCACACCTCCTACCATGGACCTTAATGTGACAATAGGTCTTTCAATCATGAGTATTGTCCTGGTGGAAATAGCAGGAATCCGTAAAAGAGGACCGGGAGGATGGCTGAAGAGCTTTCTAAAGCCTATGGCAGCCGTACTTCCCATGAACCTTTTAGAGCTGCTGATAAGACCACTATCACTGTGCATGCGACTTTTCGGTAATATCTTAGGGGCCACAGTTATCATGGAGCTTATGAAGCATGTTGTTCCTGTTTTGCTTCCTGCAGCTTTGTCAATTTATTTTGACCTGTTTGACGGTGCCATTCAGGCCTATGTATTTTGTTTCCTGACGTCTCTTTATATTAAAGAGGCAGTTGAAGAGTAGAGCACTTGCTGAGGTCCTTTCGAAGCTAGTGCGAACCTGAAACTTTCACTTAGCGAGGTTCTTTCGAGCATAGTGAAGAGTTTCTACATTAACAAAGGAGGGTAATATGAACATGACAGCTTTAGGAGCAGCTATTGCAGCATTCACAGGTATTGGAGCCGGTATCGGTATCAGCTTTGCAACTGCAAAGGCAACTGACGCCTGCGCAAGACAGCCCGAGGCGGACGGCAAGATCATGAGACTTCTGGTTCTTGGCTGCGCCCTTGCCGAGGCTACAGCTATTTATGGATTCGTTGTTGCTATTATGATCATTCTTTTCTCATGATAGAAAAGTAGAGAGGTGATTTAAGTGTTAAATATTAGTCTTGTAAACATCGCCTTTACAATAATTAATCTTCTGATCCTTTATGTGGTCTTCAAGAAGTTTCTCTTTCAGAGAGTGGATGCAATCCTTAAGATCCGCCAGGAGGAAGTTGACGACGCTACTGAAGCTGCCAACAAGGCAATAGAAGAGGCTGTAGCCACCAAGAGGGAATACGAGCAGAAGATAACTCTTGCCGACGAGGAAAAAGAGACAATCCTTTCTGACATCAAGAAGCAGGGCTTTGATGAGTATGAAAAGATTGTAATGGATGCCCGTAAAAAGAGCGACCAGATCATCAAAGAAGCAAGATACAATGCCAAGGAAGAGGCTAAGAGAGCCAGAGAAGAATATGCCGATGAGCTCAAGGACATGGTAATTGATGCAGCTACCAAAATTGCTGCAACCAAGCATACTTCCGAGGAAGACAAGGAACTTTACGATGCGTTTATTGATAAAGCCGGAGCAGTTAAGTAATGAATAATACTAAAAAAGCTACACTTCGATATGCTGCAACAGCTCCCACCCAGGAACAGATAAACAGTATCAAAGCTGTTTTATCAAAGAACCTTCAGAATGAAGAAGTTGAGATTGAGGCAATTCTCGACCCTTCTGTAGGGGGCGGATTTATCGTAAACTGTGGTAACTTCGAGTATGACTGGAGCGACCAGGGAAGAGCTAAGCAGCTTCGTGCTGAACTTAATACCGCAGCTCTTGGACATGGAGAGGTGATATCCGGAAGGATCATCACCATGTTAAAAGAGAAAGTGGAAGACTTTGAACTTTCAATCAAAGGAAGGGAAGTTGGAGAAGTAACCTGGGTTGGCGATGGCATTGCCAATGTGGACGGTATTGAGCACGCCTTTTACGGCGAAATAATTGAATTTGAAGATGGAACAAAGGGAATGGCCCAGGATATCAGAGATGATCATATTGGGTGTATTCTATTTGGCGACGATACAGGGATACGTCAGGGCACCAGAGCAGTAAGGACCTACAAGGAAGCAGGTGTTCCTGTGGGAGAAGACTTTATTGGCAGAGTGATCGATGCTCTTGGTCAGCCTGTAGATGGCAAAGGGGATAT
This sequence comes from Butyrivibrio sp. AE2032, assembly GCF_000702965.1. NCBI lineage: Bacteria > Bacillati > Bacillota > Clostridia > Lachnospirales > Lachnospiraceae > Butyrivibrio > Butyrivibrio sp. AE2032. The sequence continues at coordinate 91,076 of NZ_JNLF01000006.1, forward strand.
AAAGGAATCTGGATATCGTCCTGTAGAAAATCCTGCGCCTGGTATTGTAGACAGGCAGCCTGTAAATGAACCCATGGAGACCGGCATCCTTTCGATCGATACCATGTTTCCTATTGGAAGAGGACAGCGTGAGCTTATTATAGGTGACAGGCAGACAGGTAAAACTTCTATTGCCCTTGATACCATTATCAATCAGAAGGGCAAGGATGTCATCTGTATTTATGTTGCCATAGGACAGAAGGCTTCTACTGTGGCAAAGATAATCCAGATCCTGAAAAAGAACGGGGCAATGGACTATTCTATAGTTGTCAGCTCTACTGCATCAGACCCATCGCCTCTGCAGTACATTGCGCCTTATTCCGCAACAGCCCTTGCTGAATACTTTATGTATCATGGTAAGGATGTGCTTATTGTTTATGACGATCTTTCCAAGCATGCTGTTGCCTACAGAGCTCTTTCCCTGCTTTTGGAAAGACCTCCGGGACGTGAAGCGTACCCTGGAGATGTTTTCTATCTCCATTCAAGGCTTTTGGAGAGATCCAGCAAGCTTTCCTCTGATCAGGGAGGAGGCTCTATCACAGCACTTCCTATCATTGAGACACTTGCCGGGGATGTATCAGCCTATATCCCTACCAATGTTATATCAATTACTGATGGACAGATTTTCCTTGAAAGTGACCTGTTTTTTGAGGGTATGAGACCTGCTGTAAACGTGGGACTGTCTGTTTCCCGTGTAGGCTCTTCAGCTCAGACCAGGGCCATGAAAAAAGCTACTGGAAGTATCAGGATTGACCTTGCTCAGTACAGGGAAATGGCTGTATTTACACAGTTTTCTTCAGATCTGGATGAGGTTACCAAAAAGCAGCTGACTCATGGAAATGTGCTTATGGAATTGCTTAAGCAGCCTCTTGAGCATCCTTTGGCTATGCATGAGCAGGTTATTATTCTTATTGCTGTAACTTCAGGCAGGATAGATCATATTCCTGTCAGGTTTGTAAGAGAATACAAAGAAAAGCTCATAAGCCACTTTAATTATAACTGCCAGGAGATCTGCGCAGAGATCACAAAGAGCGGCGATCTGACTGAAGCCCTTCGCAAGTCAATACTTGATGAAATTGATGAGTTTAACAAAACTATAGAGGATTATTAAGATTGGCAAATATAAAAGAGATAAAAGAGAGAATAAACTCTATCTCTGACACTAAGAAAATTACAAATGCCATGTACCTTATTTCTTCCACGAAGCTAAGGAAGGCAAGGAAGCTTTTAGGGGATACGGAGCCCTTCTTTTATGCCACAAAGGACATGATAGAAAGGCTTGTGACCAATCTCCCAGAAGGGGTTAAAAATGTCTTTTTGGAAAGTAAGGAGGAAATCCCTGAGGAAAAGAAACGTCGGGGCTATATCGTCTTTACAGATGATAAGGGCCTGGCCGGTTCCTATAACCACAATGTTATAAGAGCGGTTGAGGAGAGGCTTTTGGAGGATAAGGGAAACTATAAGCTCTATGTAATAGGTGAAGTTGGGAGATATCATTTTATCTCAAGGAATATGCCTGTGGATCAGTTTTTTATGTTTACTTCAGCCAATCCAACACTTCACAGAGCCAGAAAGATTTCGGCGGAGATAGTAAATGACTATCAGGAGAGGACTATAGACGAGTTTTATATCTGTTATACAGCAATGAAGGGCGGGACCTGTGAGACGAGGTTTGAGAAGCTCCTTCCACTGGATTTTATAACACAGCTCCACAAAGAAACTATGGAAGATCAGAGCTTTTACAGGGATGAATTTCTTATGGAGCCCAGTCCTTCAGCTATTTTAGACAATATTGTACCGAACTATATAACCGGTTTCATTTATGGCGCTTTAGTAGAGGCCTTTTGCAGTGTTCAGCACTCCAGAATGCAGGCAATGGATTCAGCCAATAAGAACGCAGAGATGATGATGGAAAGCCTTAAGCGCAGTTATAACAGACAGCGCCAGGCAATGATAACCCAGGAGATAACAGAGGTTGTCAGCGGAGCAAAGGCTTTGAAGCGCAGTAAAGAAGCTAAGATGAAGGCCATGAAAAAGTAGATGCAGGAGTGTTGTTCAGTCAGAAATGCGCACTCCGCTGCGCATTTCGTGAGAATGTGATTCAGTAGTGAGCGCATTCCTCGCCGCAGGCGATTTGGAATGAATGCGCGAAACCATTACTGAAGCGAGGCGCAGACGAGTGAACAGTAATAAGAGGTTAAAAGGTGAAAAACGGTAAGATCGTACAGGTCATGGGACCTGTAGTGGATGTACAATTTGAAGATGGCGAACTTCCTTTTATCAGCGATGCTTTAACAGTTACTGTTGGTGATAATAAAAAGGTCATGGAGGTTTCTCAGCATGTTGGCGGAGATATAGTTCGCTGTATCATGCTTTCTCCCAGCGAGGGACTTTCAAAGGATATGGAAGTTGAATGCCCGGGAGGTCCCATAAGCGTTCCTGTTGGGGAAAAGGTTCTTGGAAGACTCTTTAATGTTTTTGGAGAGCCTATTGATAAAAAGGGCAATGTTGAGAGTGAAGAGCTTTGGTCAATCCACAGGAACCCTCCAAGGCTGGTGGATCAAAGCCCTGTTATAGAGGTTTTAGAGACCGGAATTAAGGTAATAGATCTTTTGGCGCCCTATTCAAAGGGTGGAAAGATCGGGCTCTTTGGTGGAGCAGGTGTTGGAAAGACGGTTCTTATCCAGGAACTTATCCAGAATATAGCTACTGAGCATGGAGGGTTTTCCATCTTTACCGGAGTTGGAGAAAGATCCCGTGAGGGCAATGATCTTTGGATGGAAATGAGCCAGTCGGGAGTTATTGATAAGACTGCGCTGGTATTTGGCCAGATGAATGAGCCTCCCGGAGCCAGAATGAGAGTTGCTGAGACCGGTCTTACCATGGCTGAGTACTTCAGGGATGTGAAGAATAAGGATGTACTTCTTTTCATAGATAATATTTTCAGATTTGTTCAGGCTGGGTCTGAAGTTTCTTCCCTTCTTGGAAGAATGCCTTCTGCTGTAGGCTATCAGCCAACGCTGGCTACAGACTTAGGACTTTTGCAGGAGAGGATAGCTTCCACGAATAGGGGCTCTATAACTTCGGTTCAGGCGGTATATGTTCCTGCTGATGATCTTACTGACCCTGCACCTGCTACAACTTTTGCGCATCTTGATGCCACAACGGTCCTTTCCAGAAAGATTGTTGAACAGGGGATATATCCGGCTGTAGATCCACTGGAATCCTCAAGCAGGATCCTGGAGGAATCAATAGTAGGAAAGGCTCATTATGCCACAGCCACAAAGGTTCAGGAGATACTTCAGAAATACAAGGAGCTTCAGGATATTATTGCGATCCTTGGAATGGAGGAGCTTTCTGACGAGGATAAGGCTACAGTTTACAGAGCAAGAAAGATCCAGAGATTCCTTTCACAGCCTTTCCATGTTGCAGAGACCTTTACAGGACTTCAGGGTAAATATGTTCCACTTGCCGAGACCATCAGAGGATTCATGGCAATTATCAGTGGTGAAATGGATAAGTACCCTGAGGCTGCATTTTTCAATGTTGGAACCATAGATGATGTGGTGGAAAAAGCCAAGCAGATAGAGGCTTAGAATAAATGAGTGAGCAAAATATTAAAACTTTCCATTTACAGGTCATGTCTGTTAATGGTACATTTTATGACGACGATGCTTTAGAGATAATCGTTCCTTGTGAGGATGGAGAGATGGCTATCCTCTATGGCCATGAGGAGATGATACTTGCTATCTATGATGGCATTCTTAAGATAAAAAAGCCTGATGGTGAGTGGCTTATCGGTGTTGTAAGTATCGGTTCGTTGCAGGTTACTACAGATAACAGATGTATAGTCATTGTGAACACTGTAGAAAATCCCAAGGATATTGATAAGAGGAGAGCTCAGGAAGCTTACGAGTTTGCTATGGAGCACCTTCAGCAGCAACAGTCAATAAAGGAGTTCAAAAAGTCCCAGGCGGGACTTGCCAGAGCTCTTACGAGGCTTAAGGCTGCATCCAGATATCAGGAATAAAAAGAAAAAAGTTAAGGTTGGTGGATATTTTGAATTTAAGGGATAACATTTTTAGAGCAGGCTCTATAGTTGGAGCAATATGCATGGCAGTAAGTATGCTTTCAGGCTGTGGTAAAAAGGCTACTGATCCGGCACTGGAGGAGTACAAGGCCAGCATGACACAGTTTTATGATCAGCTGACATTCTATGACAATTCCATAAATGCCATAGATCCTGAGTCAGATGGTGCTAAGACAGAACTTCTTGGCTACCTTGATCAGATGAACGAAACCTATAAGACAATGGCAGCTGCTACAATTCCTGATGAGTTTTCAGGAATTTCTGATATAGCATTAGAGGCAGCTGATTACATGGACAAGGCCAATGAGTTCTATCATCAGGCCTATGATAATGAATTTGATAATGACAGCGAGGCTTTGGCAGCCCAGTATTACCAGAGAGCTAATAATAGGGCTCTTGTTATCCTACAGGTTCTTCATGGTGAAGTTCCCGAGGGAGAAGGTATTTCCGTTGAAACCCAGAGTACCTATGAAATCTCTACGATAAATTCTGACGGGGATTCTGAAGAAGGAACTGAGACTGAAGGCGAAACTGAGACTGAGGCACAGCAGGAGTAAGGGGACATGCCTGTTAAAAAAGAGAACAGATTTATCTATGCTGTAAAATTCATAGCCTGCCTCTTTGTTATTACTATTCATGCGCCTCTTCCGGGGCTTTTTGGTGACATAGTGGGAGCAGCTTCAAGATTTGCTGTTCCCTTTTTCTTTGCAGTGGCAGGGAGATTCCTTTTGACCGATGAAAAGGGTGGAGTTATAGAGCTTGTTCATGATATCAGGGACAGGGTTTCTTATAGACTCATTAAACTCCTTAAGGTTACAGGAAAGGTTTACCTTGTCTATCTTATTTATTCCCTGTTTTATGTTTTTTCTACAGGCGCTTCTTTTTCTGAGTGGTTTACCGGAAGATTTAATATGACTGAGCTTATAAACTTTCTTTTGTTTAATTCAGGACGATTTATCTTTGATTCTTCCTATACCTTTGATCACATGTGGTATCTCTTTGCGCTTATATATGTGTATGGACTGATCTTTATTTTTGCCCCGGTCCTTCGAAAATGGTACAAGTGGCTGATAGTTCTTTTAACTGGGCTCTTGTACTTCGGAGAGGCACTTCAGACCTGGTATCCCATAAGGCCCTTTGATATAAGCATCAAAACCTGGTTTATGATGCGTAACTGGCTCTTTGTGGGAATGCCCTTTGTTCTGATGGGGGTACTGTTTGCTGATTATGTGACTTCCAAAAGAGCAGAGCTTGGGGAGGAAGGCTACCTTCAGTGGACTTCAAGGATAAAGCTTCCCTCAATTATTGCAATAGTTTTCGGATTTATTCTTAGCGCTACCGAGCGGTTTGTGATAGACTCAAAGGAAGTATATTTGGGGTCCCTGGTAATAGTGCTTGGAATTCTCTTTTTATCTGAGGCTGTAACTGTAAAGGCTGATGCACTGTATATTCTAGGGAAAAGAGCTTCTTCAAATATCTACTATTATCACGTTCTTGTGATAGCTATTTTGGATTATCTGTCTCAAAGAGGATATATTCTGCAATACAATATGTGGCAGAAGACCGTACTTGTAATGGTTTTATGTGTACTTATCTTTGGAAGCTGGCCTCTTGTGGATCTATGGAAAGGTTTATCGAATGAATAAAGCGCAGTTTCATGATTTTTGTCGGGATAAAATAATATTTTTGGATGGAGCCACAGGCACCAATCTTATGAAGGCTGGAATGCCTGCCGGAGTGTGCCCTGAGGACTGGATCCTTAATCATAAGGAGGTTATGCTTGATCTCCAGAGGTCCTATGCTAAGGCGGGAGCAAACATTGTATATGCTCCAACCTTTACAGGAAATAGGATCAAACTTGAGGATTATGGCCTTTCTGACAGGATAAAAGAGATAAACAGTGAGCTGGTGGCTCTTACAAAAGAGGCTGTTGGAGATAAGGTTCTGGTGGCAGGTGATCTTACCATGACAGGTAAGCAGCTAAAACCTACAGGAGATCTGGACTTTGAGGAACTGATAGATGTCTATAAAGAGCAGATACAGATCCTTGAAGCAGCCGGCTGCGATGTCCTTGTGGTTGAGACAATGATGAGCCTTCAGGAATGCAGAGCAGCTCTTATTGCTGCGAAGGAAGTCAGTGACCTGGCTGTAATGGTCACACTTACCTTTGAGCCTGATGGAAGGACTCTTTTTGGTTCGGATGCCTGTGCTTCAGCAATCTGCCTGGAAGCTCTTGGGGCTGCGGCTGTTGGAGCCAATTGTTCAACAGGGCCCGATAAGATGGAGAGCGTTATAAGGACTATGGCATCTGTGACCAATATTCCCATAATTGCCAAGCCCAATGCAGGACTCCCAACTGTGGATTTTGAAGGTAATACCACCTATGACATGACCTGCGATGTTTTTGTTCCTGAACTTAAAAGGCTTATTGGCGCCGGCGCATCCATTATTGGTGGCTGCTGTGGAACAACTCCTGAATATATAATGGGACTTGTGGATGCTTATAAGGATGTGAAGCCTTCAGAAATAAGAGATGCTGAAGGTAATCCTATTCCCCGTAAAATCGCAGGTAGAAGATATCTTTCCTCTGAGAGAAGAGGTCTTTCCTTTGATCTGGACGGACTCTTTATGATAGTTGGTGAGAGGATCAATCCTACCGGAAAGAAAAAGCTGCAGGCTGAGCTTCGTGAGGGGAACCTGGACATGGTCTGCGAATTTGCCAGAAATCAGGAAGAGGAAGGAGCTTCGATCCTTGATATCAATGTGGGAATGAGCGGTATTGATGAGAAGGAGATGATGCTAACTGTCCTTGATGAAGTTTCTTCAATAACAGACCTTCCGCTCTGTATAGACACATCAAGTCCTGAGGTAATGGAGGAAGCTCTTCGAAGGTATTCAGGACGAGCTCTGATGAATTCCATTTCTTTGGAAAAGGGAAAGGCTGAGAAATTCCTGCCTCTAGCAAAGAAGTATGGTGCAATGTTCGTACTTTTACCTCTTAGCCCCGAGGGACTGCCTAAGAGCTTTGAGGAGAAGATAGGCAATATAAAAGAGTTATCTGGTAAGGCTTACGATATGGGACTTACCATCGAGGATATTGTAGTGGATGGTCTTGTTGCCACTGTTGGTGCGGATCCTGAAGCAGCAAACAATACCCTGGATACCATAAGCTTTTGCCATGACAACGGCTTTGGAACCATCTGTGGTCTTTCCAATATTTCTTTTGGCCTGCCTCAGAGAATGAATGTAAACACAGCCTTCCTTACTATGGCTATTTCCAGGGGACTTACAATGGCAATTGCAAATCCTTCCCAGGAAATGCTGGTAAATGCAGCCTTTGCCTCTGATCTTTTAAGGAACAAAGAAGGTGCAGATATCAGGTACATTCAGAGGATGGACAGGTACGCGGATGCAGGTTCCACGGACAAAAGCGTTAAAGAAGTTAAGTCAGACACTGTAAAAGAGGACGATTTCCTTGCTATAATAAAAAAGGATGTATTGACAGGTGCCAGAAGAACCATTGAAAAGGACACCCAGAAAGCCCTGGATTCCGGAATTGAAGCAAGAGCTATTCTGGACGAAGCACTTATGCCTGCCATAAATGAGGTTGGTGAGTATTTTGACAAGGGAAAGTACTTCCTGCCACAGCTTATTGCCGGCGCAGAAGCCATGAAGCTGTCCATAGCTCTTTTGGAACCCATTCTTGCAAAGGACAGGGATGAAACGAAAGTTCTTCCTACTGTTGTTATTGCTACAGTTCATGGTGATATCCATGATATTGGGAAAAATCTTGTGGCACTAATGCTTAAGAATTATGGTTTTAATGTAATAGACCTTGGAAAGGATGTTCCAAGGGAAGAGATAATAAAGGCTGCCAAGGAAAATGGAGCCAGTATAATTGCTCTTTCAGCGCTTATGACCACTACCATGAAGGAAATGAAAAATGTGGTGGACTATGCTAAGAGCCAGAATTGTGATGCCAGGATAATAATCGGCGGAGCAGTGGTGACTCAGGACTATGCAGATGAGATCGGCGCAGACGGTTATTCAACTGACGCTGCAGATACAGTAAGACTTGTAAAACAGATCCTTAACCTTGAGTGATTGGAGGAAGACAAATGATCGGAGCAGAGGCCATAGTAAAATGCCTTGAAAAGGAAAATACTGAGGTTATCTTTGGATATTCGGGAGTTGCCATCGATCCCTTCTGGAATAAGATACTGTATACAGATATTAAGACCGTGCTAATAAGGACTGAGCAGAATGCTGCTCATTGCGCCAGTGGTTATGCCAGGATAAGTGGTAAAGTTGGTGTCTGTGCAGTAACTTCAGGCCCCGGGGCAACGAATCTTATTACCGGAATTGCTACGGCCTATGCAGACAGTATTCCGCTTATTGCCATAACAGGTCAGGTAAACAGTGATATGATCGGCTCTGATGTTTTCCAGGAGGCTGATATTACAGGTGCTGTGGAATCATTTGTAAAGTACAGCTATCTTATCAGGGATGTGAATGATATTCCAAAGGTCTTTAAAGAGGCCTTCTACATCGCCAGCACAGGAAGAAAAGGACCGGTTCTTATTGATATACCTTTCGATATCCAGACTGCTGAACTTGATGACAAGTTTGTATATCCTGAGACCATTTCCATGAGGTCCTATAAGCCCACTGTTAAGGGGAATATGGTCCAGATCAAGAAGGTCATTAAGGAAGTGGAAAAGGCAAAGAGACCTATTATCTGCGTAGGTGGCGGAGTTCATCTTTCAGGAGCCACAAAGGAACTGGTTAAATTTGCTGAGCTCAATGATGTGCCTGTTGTTTCTACCATGATGGGAATAGGTGCTATGCCTGATGATCATCCTTTATATTTTGGCATGGTTGGTAATAATGGTAAGGCATTTGCCAACAGAGCCATGAACGAGTCAGATCTGCTTCTTATGGTTGGAGCCAGAGTTGCAGACAGGGCTGTTAACAGGCCGGATCTTATTACAGAGAACAAAGTCATGATTCATATTGATGTTGATCCTGCTGAGATCGGCAAGAATGTTGGACCAACAATTCCTCTTGTAGGTGATATCAAGCATATATTTACTGACATTCTTGAAAACGATGATAATGCTGATGACCACAGCGACTGGGTTGAGACCTTAAGGCGCTATCGTGAGGAGATGAGGACTGACAGAGCACCGGCTGCGGAAGGCTATGTTGACCCTGAGATCTTTATCAAGACATTATCAAGAACAATGAAAAATGACGCCATTTATGTGGCAGATGTAGGACAGAATCAGATCTGGTCCTGCGCATATCATATTGTTAAACATGGAAGATTCCTTACTTCCGGTGGAATGGGAACCATGGGCTATTCAATTCCTGCAGCCATGGGAGCTAAGATTGCAGATCCCGGCAAGCAGGTGGTGGTAGTTGTAGGTGACGGAGCATTCCAGATGTCCATGATGGAACTTGCTACAATGCGCCAGTATGGTATTAGAGCAAAGATCGTTGTCATGAATAATGGCTTCCTTGGCATGGTGAGAGAGCATCAGCACTACGCATACAATGACAATTATTCTATGGTAGAACTCAAGGGAGATCCGGATCTTTCCTATCTTTCTAAGGCTTATGGAATGGATTATACGAAGGTGGATGGCAATTCCGATCTTGGTAAGGCGCTTGAAGAATTTCTTAGTAATGATGACTTAAGTCTCATGGAAGTTATGGTTGATCCAATGGCACTTACACGATAAAAGCTTTTTGCGAGGGTGATATGAAAAGAATTTATTCAGTTCTTGTAGAAAACAGAGCGGGTGTGCTCTCAAAAGTAGCAGGTCTTTTCTCCAGAAGGAATTTCAATATTGATTCCATGGTTGTTGGCGAGACAGCTGATAAGGCTGTATCCTGTATGACCATTGTATCAACAGGAGATGAGAGGACTATCGAGCAGATCGAGAAGCAGCTCAATAAAAAGATAGATGTCATTAAGGTAAAGACATTTAAAGAGAGCATGAGTATCAACAGGGAACTCATGCTCATAAAGGTCAAATATAATAAAGAAAACCGCAGGGATATCATGGAGAACTGTCAGATCATGAACGCTCAGATCGTGGACATGTCAAAGAACATGATGATAATCCAGATCTGCGATACCTCAGACAGGATCGAGCTGTTCATTGAAATGCTAAAGAGTGTCAGCATTGTGGAAATAGCCCGTACCGGAACTGTGGCTTTGACAAAATGCAAGGAGCAGTAGTAATACCGCTCCTTTTATTATTTAGTGATTACATTTACAACTGTGTTAAAAAAAGTTCCGGGATCCATGCTGTTTCCGCCGGCAACCTTCTCAAGTTCTTTTTCCTTAATGGGCGTTTTATCCATAACGGGATTCTTTCCGTCCTGTTTCTGATCAATTATGTTCTTTTCTTTGTTTTCCATACTTTAACCTCGCTTTTGCATTTGGCACTTAATGGTCAATCAACCAACCTCATTTATTTATACGAGCTATTATTTTTTCTGGCAATTCTATTTTAACAAATTCTCGATTATTTTTCCAAGTGTGCATTTAAGTCCATCCTCTGGTGCATGTATCTAAATGAAATACTTTAGCACGATAAAATGGCAACAGTTTAAAGTCTAAAAGAAAAGTGATTGACATTGTCCGTTAAGATGGTATAATTTGATTTAAATTGATGCAAAAACGGGTAGTTGAGTGTCAAAATAATATGAAAATCCAGTTAAAACTATAACGTGAATATTAGCGGTTTAAAGTGCTAAAGTACATGCTTGCACACTGGATTTGAAGGGCTTCAAAGGAGAGGCAAAATATGCAGAAAAAGGTCTTTCAGCTTCTGGTTGATAATACCTCGGGTGTTCTGTCGCGAATAGCTGGTCTTTTCTCCAGACGTGGATACAACATTGAGAGTATTACAGCGGGAGTTACTGCTGATCCAAGGTTTACGCGTATCACCATTGTGGCATCAGGTGATGATGTGATACTTGATCAGATCGAGAAACAGGTGGCTAAGCTTGTGGATGTAAGAGATATACATGAGCTATTGCCGGATGACAGTGTTTTCAGAGAGCTTGCCATGGTAAAGGTAAGGGCAGAGGCTGACAAGCGTCAGAGTATCCTTGCTACAGCAAACATTTTCCGTGGGAACATTGTTGATGTAAGTATTGATTCACTGATCATTGAGATCACAGGAAGTCAGTCAAAGGTAGATGCATTTTTAAAGCTCCTGGAAGGCTACGAGATCCTGGAGCTTGCTCGCACAGGTATTGCCGGCTTGGGCCGTGGTACAGATAAAGTTATTTATTTGGATGAATAAAATGAATGGAGGATATGAAACATGTCACAGGAAGCAAGAATTTTTTATCAGGAAGATTGTAACCTTTCTCTCTTGGAGGGTAAGACAATCGCTATTATCGGTTATGGTTCACAGGGTCATGCGCATGCACTTAACCTTAAGGATTCAGGCTGCAACGTAATCGTTGGTCTCTATGAGGGATCAAAGAGCAAGGCTAAGGCTGAGTCTCAGGGACTTAAGGTTTACACTACAGCAGAAGCTGCTAAGATGGCTGACATCATCATGATCCTTATCAATGATGAGAAGCAGGCTAAGATGTACAGAGAAGAGATCGAGCCAAATCTTCAGCCTGGTAACATGCTTATGTTTGCTCATGGTTTTAATGTACACTTTGGTCTTATCAAGGCTCCTAAGGATGTTGACGTTGCTATGATCGCTCCTAAGGCTCCCGGACATACAGTTCGTTCAGAGTACCAGGCAGGAAAGGGAACACCTTGTCTTGTAGCTGTTGAGCAGGATGCTACAGGAAAGGCTCTTGATCTTGCACTTGCTTATGGTGCTGGAATTGGTGGCGCTAGAGCAGGTCTTCTTGAGACAACCTTCAGAACAGAGACAGAGACTGACCTCTTTGGTGAGCAGGCAGTTCTTTGTGGCGGTGTATGCGCGCTTATGCAGGCTGGATTTGATACTCTTGTTGAGGCTGGCTATGATCCAAGAAACGCATACTTCGAGTGTGTTCACGAGATGAAGCTTATCGTAGACCTTATCTATCAGTCAGGTTTCGCAGGAATGAGATATTCAATCTCCAATACAGCTGAGTACGGTGATTATGTAACTGGTCCTAAGCTCATCACAGATGAGACAAAGAATACAATGAAGAAGATCCTTGCTGACATCCAGGATGGAACCTTTGCTAAGGAATTCCTTCTTGATATGTCTGAGGCAGGTGGACAGGTACACTTCCAGGCTATGAGAAAGCTCCATGCTGAGCATCCATCAGAGAAGATCGGTGCTGAGATCAGAAAGCTTTACAGCTGGAACAATGAGTCAGACAAGCTCATCAACAACTAATTTGGCTCGTTGATTGAAAAAGTACACAATTTAGACTAAACTTTAAGAGTGCCATTGGACATCGTGGCACTCTTAATTTTTCGAGAGTTTCCAGGGGAGAAATATGTCGTCAGATACTACAAACAAGGCTAATCTCAAAAATGCACCAATAATAATGTTTTCCAGCGCCTTTGTGATGTACCTGGTGGCTCTGCTTCCCATCTTTATAAAAAGAGGACTTCCATTTTTCTACTACGGTGACTATAACGTTCAACAGGTTCCTTTCTACATCCTGGCCCACAGAGCTGTCAGAAGCGGAGAGTTTTTCTGGAACTGGAATGTGGATCTTGGCGGAACCATGGCAGGTGATTTCTCCTTTTATCTTTGGGGAAGTCCCTTCTTTTGGATCACAGTTCTTTTCCCGGAAGGAGCAATTCCATATCTTATGCCTGTTCTGATGGCTCTTAAGTACGGCGTTGCTGCCTTGTGCGCTTATCTGTATATCAGGCCCTATGTCCACAGGTATCAGTATGCCATGGTGGGAGGGTATCTCTATGCCTTCTGCGGTTTTAATGCCTGCAACATAGTCTTTAATCATTTTACTGATTCAGTGGCTCTTTTTCCTTTATACCTGCTTTTATTTGAAAGGCTTATGGCGGAAAAGACTTTTGATGACAGTGGGAAGCTTGTTCATAGCGGAAAAGCCTTTATCCACTTTGCGCTTATGACTGCCTTTATGTCCATTGTTAATTACTATTTCTTCTTTGGGCAGGTCCTTTTCTTTGTTCTGTATTTCTGCATCCGCTACATCAGAGGGAATTTGGTAAAAGACATTTTCGTGCGCTTTAACAGAGCATTGCTATCAGGACTTCTTGGCGTTCTTATAGCAGGTCTTTTCCTGATGCAGGCCTTTGCCGGAATAAAGGGCAATACAAGGCTCGATAACTTTATTACCGGCTATAATATGCTGGTTTATCCAAGTGGCAAGCTTACCTGGGATATTATAAAGAGCCTTGCCATGCTTCCGGACATTATCGGAAAGGGGACTTTATTCTATACAACTACTGTGAAAAATGCCTCTTTGGCAGCTTATATTCCTATGTTTGGAATAAGTGGAGTAGTGGGCTTTTTCCTTCTTCACAAGAAGAGAAACTGGGAAAAGACACTTATTCTGGTATGCCTTGTAATAGCGATGATTCCGGTGTTCAACTCCGCCTTTTCGCTCTTTAATACCGCCTATTACGCAAGGTGGTTCTATATGCCTATCCTTATCATGTGCCTTATGACTGCGCAGATGGTGGAGAAGGGCAGATCCCCTCAGCTTAAAAAGGGTGCTGTTGCAGCGATAGTATTCTTCCTGGTATTTGTGCTCATATATCTTTTGCCATCTACCAATGATGCAGGAGAAGTGGTGTTCTTCAATATGTCAGATAATAACAGTATCTTTGTAAGAGACCTTCTCTGGACGGCAGTTCTTAGCCTGATGCTCATCGTTACTGTGTTTGTGATACCGAATTTTAAGAAAAAGAATCTTTTCCTGCTTGTTATGGTTATTGCAGCCTGCGTTATTTCTACCTATGTGCCTGTTAAAAACGGAAGCTCTATCATCAGCGAAAAAGGGAAGACAAAGTGGCAGGAGCAGATGCTATTTAACAAGGTTGTGGTTGATCAGGAGCAGTTTTCCAGAGGCGAAGTGGATTCCACATCCACCAATTATGATATGGTCTGGGGAATTCCTTCAATCCACTGTTTCCTTAGCACGGTTCCATCCGAGATATTTGATTTCCTTCAGGGAACAGCTGGTATAACAAGAACTGTAGAGACAAACCTCCCTGTTGAAAGGTGTGGTATCAGGGCGCTGGTTTCAGCCAGATACTACTTCGAGAACGCCATCATCAGTAAGAACAGGGTTTATTACAATGAAGAGGGTACTGATGGATACGTCTTTGCTGATAACCAGGATGGTTTCGATGTGTTCGAAAACTTAAATTTTATTCCTATGGGATTTACCTTTGATCACTATATTACAGAGTCGGAGTGGAGCGATCTTGTTCCTGAAGAACATGACTATGATCTTGTAAGAACCCTTATTCTTCCGGATGAAGTGGCAATCCAGCTTGGGGATAATCTTGATATGGATGAGCTTACGGCTGAGGATCTTACAGAGTATTCGCTTTCTTATTTGGGCTTTACTCAGGAATGCACGGACAGGGCCAGGACTTCCTGCGTCTCCTTTGAAACTGATACTCATGGGTTTAGTGCAAAGACCTCAGAAATAAAAGGGGACAAGCTGATCTTCTTTTCAGTTCCCTGTACAGAAGGCTTTAGATGTACTGTGGATGGAGTTCCAACCAATATCTATAAAGCTGATTACGGACTGATGGCTATCCCTGTTTCCGAAGGGACACATGATATCAGAGTGACATACAGACCGGAAGGACTCATATCCGGACTGATCATGACGGTTCTTGGAATAGCTCTTTTAATTATCTATTCCAGATTAAAAAACATCAATAAAAACGATTAAATTTGTTATGTTACGCTTGGCAAGGGGCTATGTTATATTTACTATTATTCAATTGATAAAAATTATGTAAGGGTAAGGAGAAAAAAGCCATGAGCAAGATGACCATGAGCCAGAAGATTCTGGCAGCCCATGCAGGACTTGAAGAGGTTAAGGCAGGACAGCTTATTGAGGCTGATCTGGACCTGGTTTTGGGGAATGATATCACTAGTCCGGTGGCAATTGGGGAGCTTAAGAAATTCAACAAGGATGGAGTTTTCGATAAGGACAAGATAGCTCTTGTGCCTGATCACTTTGTTCCTAACAAGGACATAAAGTCAGCTGAAAACTGTAAGTGCGTCAGAGAATTTGCCATAAGAAATAACATTACTAATTATTTTGAGGTTGGTCAGATGGGAATTGAGCATGCTCTTTTACCGGAGCAGGGGCTTACACTTCCCGGAAATCTTATTATTGGCGCTGATTCTCATACCTGTACATATGGAGCTTTAGGTGCTTTCTCTACCGGCATCGGTTCTACTGATATGGCAGCCGGAATGGCTACTGGAAAGGCGTGGTTTAAGGTTCCTTCAGCTATTAAGTTTAATATCGTCGGAAAGCCTTCAAAGTGGGTGAGCGGTAAGGATGTGATCCTTCACATTATCGGAATGATCGGCGTGGATGGAGCTCTTTACAAGTCTATGGAATTTGTTGGCGAAGGTATAAAGAACCTTTCCATGGATGACAGATTTACAATAGCAAACATGGCTATTGAGGCAGGTGGAAAGAATGGTATCTTCCCTGTGGATGAAATTGCCATTGAGTATCTTAAAGAACATGCACCGGGCAAGAAATACGAGATCTTTGAAGCTGATCCTGATGCTGAGTATGATGAGGAGTACACTATTGACCTTGGTACTTTGAAGTCTACAGTTTCATTCCCTCATCTTCCTGAGAATACTCATACCTTTGATGATATTCAGGATATTAAGATTGACCAGGTGGTTATTGGTTCCTGCACTAACGGAAGGATCGATGATCTTCGCTGTGCAGCTGCGGTTCTCAAGGACAGACATGTGGCTTTGGGCATCAGATGTATCATTATTCCTGCAACCCAGAAGATTTACCTTCAGGCTATGGAAGAGGGACTTCTTAAGACCTTTGTTGAAGCAGGCGCTATTGTTTCAACACCTACCTGTGGACCTTGCCTTGGAGGATATATGGGAGTTCTTGCTTCGGGCGAGAGATGCGTTTCAACTACCAACAGAAACTTTGTTGGAAGAATGGGCGCTATAGATTCTGAGATTTATCTGGCTTCACCTGCAGTCGCTGCAGCCAGCGCAGTTACAGGAAAGGTTTCTCAGCCTTCCGAGCTTGGACTTTAAAAAACTTCAAATCCTAAATGGTAGAACAGGAGAATTTATAATATGAAAAGCGCAAAAGGAACTGTCTTCAAATACGGAGATAATGTAGATACAGACGTAATAATCCCTGCCAGATATCTTAACAGCACTGATGGAAAAGAGCTTGCCAAGCACTGTATGGAGGATATCGACAAGGAATTCGCAGGAAAGGTTAATGATGGCGACATAATTGTTGCTGATAAGAATTTCGGCTGTGGCTCTTCTAGAGAGCATGCACCACTTGCTATCAAGTGCGCAGGAGTAAGCTGCGTTATTGCCAAGAGCTTTGCCAGGATTTTCTATCGCAACAGCATTAACATCGGCCTTCCTATTATTGAATGTGAAGATGCTCCGGATAACATAAATTCCGGAGACACTGTAAGTATCAATTTTGATACCGGAGTCATCACTAATGAGACCACCGGGAAAACCTTCCAGGGTCAGGCATTTCCACCCTTCATGCAAAAGATCATCGATTCTGAAGGCCTCATAAACTACATCAATAATAAGTGATAAATGCTGACTTTTCTGTGAAATACAACAGGAAAGTCAGTTTTTTTGCGGCTGTTTATATATGGCGTTATCTGCTCAAATGTATTATTATAGTATGGTATGAAATGGTTTGGAGGAGACAGATGGGACGTCTTTTTTGTGTGATCCCTTGCTATAATGAGCAGGAGGTTCTGCCGGAAACTTCAGCACGTATTCGTGCAAAGATCAATGATTTAATTTCAAAAGGAAAGATCGACCCTGACAGCAGAGTTGTATTTGTCAATGATGGTTCAAAGGATGCTACCTGGGAGATAATTACTAAGCTCCATCAGGAAGATCCTGTTTTTCAAGGCATTAATCTCTCGAAGAACATGGGACATCAGAATGCTCTTTTAGCCGGGCTTATGACCGTTAAAGAGATTTGTGATGTTTCTATTTCTATGGATGCGGATCTTCAGGATGACATCAATGCCATCGAGGAGATGATCGACAAGTACAATGAAGGCTGCGACGTTGTTTATGGCGTCAGAAGTGCGAGAACAACAGACACCTTTTTTAAGAGAGCTACAGCTGAGGGCTTTTACAAGGTGATGAATGGCCTTGGAGCTAATACTGTATATAACCATGCGGATTACAGGCTTATGTCCAGGAGAGCTCTTTTGGGTCTTGCGGAATTTGGCGAAGTTAATCTGTTCCTTAGAGGAATTGTTCCCATGGTTGGCTTTAACAGTGATGTGGTCTACTACGAGAGAGCAGAAAGATTTGCCGGAGAGAGCAAATACCCTCTTAAGAAAATGATCAGCTTTGCTATTGAGGGGATCACAAGTCTTAGCACCAAGCCAATTAAGATGATCACCGGCCTTGGGGGCATCATGTTCCTTATCAGTATCGCAGTGCTTATCTATTCCCTTGTCAGGTACTTTACAGGTAATACTGTTTCCGGATGGACAACAACAGTTATATCTGTATGGTTTATTGGCGGAGTTATCATGGTAAGCCTTGGTGTCATTGGAGAGTATATAGGTAAGATATACCTTGAGACCAAGAACAGACCCCGTTTCATCATCGAGTCTTACCTGGATGATGAGCATTAAAAGAAAAAATTATTGGATAGGAGATTTATTTGGAAATGGCAGATGGACACGGCAAGAAGCCAGAAGATTTTAAGAAACAGATGGAAGACAGTATGAGAGCACCTGAAAATGAAAACTCTCATGTTAAGAAGGTTATTGGTATTGTCAGCGGAAAGGGCGGAGTAGGTAAGAGCCTTGTTACCGGACTTTCAGCTATAAGTATGAATAGAAAGGGCTACAAGACAGCTATCCTTGATGCAGATATAACAGGTCCTTCAATCCCCAAGATGTTTGGCATTGGAAGGCTGAATTACGCCGATGAGCAGGGAAATATGCTCCCTGCAACCACAGAGGGCGGAATGAAGATCATGTCCCTTAATATGCTCATGGACAATGAGACCGATCCTGTTGTATGGAGAGGTCCTGTTATTGCAGGTATTGTAAAGCAGTTCTGGTCAGATGTTAACTGGGGGGATATTGATTTTATGTTTGTTGATATGCCACCCGGAACAGGCGATGTGCCTCTTACAGTTTTCCAGTCACTTCCTGTGGATGGAATCATTGTTGTAGCAACTCCTCAGGAACTGGTTGGAATGATCGTTGAAAAGGCCATCAACATGGCTAAGATCATGAATGTACCCGTGCTCGGTATAGTTGAGAACATGAGCTATATGACCTGTCCTCACTGTAATGAGCCTATTTATATCTTTGGTGAGAGCAAGATTGATTCTTATGCAGCAAACCTTGGCCTTAGCGTACTTGGAAAGATTCCTATGGATCCTGACTTTGCAGCAAAGTGCGATGCGGGAAAGGCTGAGGATATTGAATTTGACTGTCTTGACAGCCTTGGATATGTACTTAATGGTCTTATGGAAGAGTAATCGGATAATACATCTTATTATGCGGGGTTAGAGATATGAGCATGAAGCCTGAGAAAAACCAGATTGCCTGGGGTATAACTTTATTCTGCGTAGCTGTAGCTGTTATGCTGGCGTACTATGTTATCTTTGATGGCAAAGATCTGTTAAGGTCACTGGGAAATATAATTGATTCCCTTTCCGGAGTTATTATAGGCATTATCATTGCGTATCTTCTTATCCCTATTCAGGACAGCATTGAAAAGAACATACTTAAGCCTATTTACAAGAAAAAGGGCTATGACATTTCTTTGTCTGTTAACGCAGACCATAAGAAGCGTAAGCAGATGCGAGCTATTGCGGTCGTTGCTACAATGGCATTTTTTGTCCTGATCATTTATATGCTGATAATTATCATTGTTCCACAGCTCATCAGCAGTATTCGTGAGATCATCAATAACCTGCCGATCTATATAAGGAATATTGATGACTATTCCAACTCACTTCTTGTTAATAATCCTGATCTTCAGGAACTAATAGATTCCCAGCTTACAGATTATTACGAGACTCTTTCCGAGTTCGTAACTAAGCATATTAAGCCCTATATTCCTGAGGTAACAACCATTGTTAAGGTTGCTTCCCAGAGTGTTATTTCTGGCGTAAAGGTGGTTATTGACCTTATTGTAGGTCTTATCGTTGCAATCTATGTCCTTAATTCCAAAGAGCGTTTTACAACCCGTGGAAAAAAGCTTGTTTATGCCTTCTTCAAGGAAGATGTGGCAAATGAACTGGTTGGTGGTTTCAGATTTGTAAATAACACCTTTAAGGACTTTATCGGTGGCAAGATCATTGATTCTCTGATAATAGGTATTATCTGTTATATTGGCTGCAAAATGCTTGCCATCAATTATCCGGTGCTGATTTCAGTTATCGTAGGTGTTACCAATATTATTCCTTTCTTTGGTCCTTACATTGGAGGAATAGCAGGAGCTCTTTTGCTTGTGTTGATCAATCCTATAAAGGCGCTAGTTTTCCTTATATTTGTAATTATCTTGCAGCAGTTTGACGGAAATATCCTTGGACCAAGGATCCTTGGAGGTTCAACAGGCCTTTCCAGCTTCTGGGTTATCTTTGCCATTACATTTTTTGGCGGAATCTGGGGAGTTGTGGGATGGCTTATCGGTGTGCCGATCTTTGCTGTATTTTATGCTTTGGTTTCCAGAATTACCAATCATTACCTCAGGAAAAGAAACTTAAGCACTCGGACAGCGGATTACTACGACCTGGCTTATATCGAGGATAATCAGGTTATGCTCCTTAGTGACAAGACCAATCGTAAGTTCCATGCCAGAAGAGAGTCCTCTACCATTAAGAGGATATTCAGTAAACAGGATTCTGACTCCAAACGTTCTACAGATAATAAATCCTGAAATCTTTTTTGTATCAGGCTTGACGATGATAAATAATGAATTATAATGATATTTATTAGTGCTTTGACGCGTTAAAGCACGGGAAGGGGACCAGGTATCATGGCAAAAAAGAATTTGGACTGGGCAAACATAGGCTTTTCCTATATGGTTGCCGACAAAAGATATGTTTCTAATTACAAGGATGGCAAGTGGGATGAGGGAGTCATCACTGAGGACAGCAAGGTAGTTCTTTCTGAGGATGCAGGCGTTCTTCACTATGCACAGGAGTGTTTCGAGGGATTAAAGGCTTACGAGACAGAGGATGGAAGGATCGTTACTTTCAGACCTGACCTTAACGCAAAGAGAATGGTTGACTCAGCTAAAAGGCTTGAGATGCCTCCTTTCCCTGAGGATAGATTTATCAAGGCTGTTGAGGAAGTTGTAGCAGCTAACGCTGACTGGGTTCCACCTTATGGCAGTGGAGCAACTCTTTACATCAGACCCGTAATGTTCGCTACAGGAAATGTTATCGGTGTTAAGCCTGCTGATGAGTATCAGTTCAGAATTTTCGTGACACCGGTTGGACCATACTTTAAGGGAGGCGCTAAGCCTATTACTGTTAAGATAAGTGATTTTGACAGGGCAGCACCTCACGGAACAGGAAATATCAAGGCTGGTCTTAACTACGCTATGAGCCTTCATGCTATTGTTACAGCTCATGACGAGGGATTTGCTGAGAATGTATATCTTGATGCTGAGTCAAGAACCTACATCGAAGAGACAGGCGGAGCTAACATAATCTTTGTTACAAAGGATGGTGGCCTTGTAGTTCCTAAGTCTCACACAGATTCAATTCTTCCTTCAATCACAAGAAGATCAATTGTAACTGTTGCAAAGGATGTTCTTGGACTTAACGTAGAAGAGAGACCTGTTAAGCTTTCAGAGGTTCCTGAATTCGTAGAGATGGGACTTTGCGGAACAGCAGCTGTAATAAGCCCTGTTGGTAAGATCAACGACCACGGCAAAGAGATCGTATTCAAGGATGGATGCGACGAGATGGGACCTGTTATCAAGAAGCTCTACGACACTCTTACAGGAATCCAGATGGGAACTGTTGAAGCTCCCGAGGGCTGGATCCATCAGATCAAAATGTAAAATAATCCACGGTATCGGCTCTGGGGATGATGAAAGTTTGCCAAATCTTTCATCATCCCCTATTTACTTAATCACTTATTACAATATTGTGAGTACTTCTTGGGGGAAATTCCTACAGACTTAGTAAAAGCTTTCAAGAAGTTACTGTAGTCTGAGAAACCACAGCGGTCGCAGACTTCGCTGACTCCGATTCCTTCTGCGAGGAGGGATTTGGCGATGGAGATACGGCGGGCGGTCATGTACTTGTTGATTGTGGTGCCAGTTGCAGACTTAAATATTCTACAAATATATGATTCACTGATGTAGAACTGCTTAGACAGATCTCCGATGCTGACTGGGTACTGGATGTTGTTATTCAGGTAGGAGAGGATTGCATCTACCTGCTCGTTGTAGGTAGCAGGCTTTTCTGTCTTGGTGTCATTTTCTCTGTCAGCGACAATCTGGTTTATCATGACAAAGAGCTCGGTGAAAGTAGCACGCTCTAAAAGATCATGGCCAAAACCGTTGCTGGTGACAATCTTGTTTATGAAGTAAAGGAAACGTCCCTGTTGCTCCTGAGTTAGGGTTACCTTGTGGGAAAACTTCTCTGATCTGTTCTGGAAGCAGGCGTCAAGATTGGTTTCCTTTGAAGAAATAGCCTTCATATACTCCGGATCTATCATGATTACGATTCTTTCGTGGAGCTCCTTATCAATCTGGGTCAGGTAGTGGGAGTCGTACTGATTTATAAGGAAAAGATCTCCCGGTGCTATATCATAAACCTGATTATCTATAAGAAACTGCTTTCCTCCGGAAATAGAGAAATATACCTCGTAGCAGTCATGGATATGCATCTCCATGGCTTTTTCATCTTTATATAAATGTGCAACAGAGAAGTACTTATTCTCAATGCTCTGTGCCATAGCTTCTTTGCAGGAATTCAGCTCTTTCATATCAAATCCTCAATCCTAAAAATGTAAAAATTTCATAAATCTCTTTTTAAAACGTACCTCAATCATACATTTTTACTTCAAAATTTTCAAGTTTTTTTGTCTTGGAAAAGAAAATATCCATTATATTGATGGATGCATGTCTTTTTCTAACGGTTTACGTATAAATGTGTGATGTATTATTATTAATATGATAATTTGTTGTCGTTATTGAAAGGTGGATGGCATATGGATGTAAAGTTAAACAAGACGGAACAAATAAATGAGAAAAAACAGCTTCAGTCAGGAGATGTTCAGAAGAACAATGAAAGTCTTGTGGTTTTAGATGAAAAAGATTTTGAGCCTGTTCAGAAAAAGACCCAGGTGACTAAATCCTTTGCAGAGGCACCATATTCCTCTGAACTGGATCTTTTTGGCAAGGACTTTTATCGTAATCCATATCTTCTCAAGGAGAGAATGAATAAGGATACGGTAAAGCTTGGCAGTAAGACCTGGAAGCCTAATGATGCCCAAAAAGAAAAGAATAAGCGCATTGACGCTGCCAAAGCCATCTCAAAAAATGCGACAGGTTACACCCTTGAGGTTCACAATAAAATAGTTAAGGTTAATAAAGCTACTGATCTGAGGGAGCAATACAGAACAGAACATAATGATGCCTACGAGTACTATTTTGGAAGACTTTCTAACGTGCATTTTACCGCCAAGATGTTTAGCAGTGCTTATATTGTCAATCACTTTGAAGATTGCTATACAATTGTCCGTAATTTCAGGCAGATGAAGGAAATTGCGCAGGCTGATGGAGCTCATAGCCAGGATGCAAAAGATTTTCTTGAAAATGCAGAGATTTTTGAGCTATTTACCAAGAGGATTGCTGAATTTGCAAAAAAGAACCATGTCAACATCAATACCGGAGAAGGTGTAAATGAAAAACTTCGGGCAAATGAGATCATTACCAATGAGGATTACGACAGATGGCTTGTTCTTACCGGGGAAGCCAAGATACAAAGAAACGAAGAAAGGCTTAATGAGGCCCTGGAAAATTGCAAAGACATTGTGCTTTCAAAGGAACAGCTTGATAAGCTGAATGAGCCATTTCCGGAGGTAAACTATGAGGATGTGGCGGATTTTGATGAATATCTTACCAAGACTGCAACTGAAAGAATTCTGGCAATACCGGAGATTGAAGCAAATATACGATCAATCCAGAAACAGATTGGCCCTAAAGCTCCTAAGCTTGCTAAAATAGAGCTTCGCCGGGAACTTAGTGAAATGAAAGCACTTCTACGGTTTGTGAAGGCTGAACTTGCTATATATAACGCCAGACAAAATGGTGCTGTTGATACAGAGAGCTTAAAGAAGGATTATCCTTCCCAGGTAAAAGAACTGCATGCTGCCAGTGAAAACATACGCAAACTCCAAAAAAGGCAAGGGGATATAGTAATTGAAAGAACTGTTCCTAAAGGAATCGTAAAGCTTTCAAAGGAAGAGTCTATGTCTACATATTCAGACAATCTTTCCATGAAAAAACGTATGGAGATACTGCGCCTTTCTGGTGAGCTTCTTAAAAAATTCCCTAAGAATAATGACATTAATCCGGATGAGAATTTGGCGGTAGAACTTAATAAGCTTGTAACTAAGTACTTTGAAAAGAACTTCTATAAAGTAGGTTATAGGCAGGAAGCGAAGGCTTTGAAGAAGATCTTTTCCTATATAAGAGATAATAACCTTAAGGAGAAGCCTCAATTTGCTGATCTTATAAATACAATAGAAACTATGGCCAATGGAAGTCTTGTGGTACCACAGGGAGCAGAGATCATAGATCATACAGTTGGCTTTACAAGACCTGTTTCTACGACTACTCAAGATATGGATAATCCTTCTTTTGCTAAGGTCAATTCTCTGCTTGATACCTTTACCAAGTGGGAGGATAGAAGCAATGAGCCTCTTTTCCCACATGAGCCCACTGTAAATGATCTTCGTCAGGGTAAGGTTTCAAACTGCTGGATGGTTGCTTCAACCACAGCATTGATTAATACAAATCCTCAGATCATCAAGGATGCTTTGAAGGATAACGGAGACGGAACCGTTACGGTAAGACTTTTTACCTATGAAGAAGATAAGACTGACAATAAACATCATGTAGTTCCAAAATATA
Organism: Butyrivibrio sp. AE2032; assembly: GCF_000702965.1. Lineage (NCBI taxonomy): Bacteria > Bacillati > Bacillota > Clostridia > Lachnospirales > Lachnospiraceae > Butyrivibrio > Butyrivibrio sp. AE2032. The sequence continues at coordinate 115,532 of NZ_JNLF01000006.1, forward strand.
TCAGAGTAAAGAAAGAAACACCAAAGTTGATCGCAGGAGGCGCTGTGCACACATCAGGAGCTCTTTGGATGCAGATGCTTGAAAAAGCTGCTGCCTTTATTGGATACCGTGGCCCTTCTACACAAAATCCTGCCCTTGGTTACAATGCTCTGTGGCATGGAAGCCAGGGAAAGTGGCTCTTTGCTTTGACTGGTTTATTTGACGATCAGATAGCTTCCGGCAACAGATTGATGGAGAATATGGAATTCTATAATGATACGGTTACTAAAGGAATTGAAGGCTTTACCACTCTTAAGGGTAGATTCCAGGATGCCATTAAGGATGAAAGATTTTTATCTGAGCTGTTTAATGATATGCTTCATGCCAGAGAAAAAGGAATTATCTACACTTATGGCACTAAGACTTCCGACGCTGAGGGAATGAATACAGGCCATGCGTATACAGTTCTTGGAGCAAAGGAAGTAGGTGGTGAGAGATATGTTATTCTCCGTAACCCATATGGCAACATGAATTCAATGTACGATGAAAAGGGAAAACTCGTTAGGACAGAAAGCTATTTCAATTCGTCCATGAATGAAACCTACGGACAGTTCCTTATCAAATTTGAAGACTTTTTTAAGAATGGTGCTATTATATCCAGATTTGATGCATCCAAGTATGGTCACCATAAAGAAGAGGCAGAAAAAATGCAGGAATACAAGGAACAGATAAAAGCAAGTGTGAAAGATCAAGATACTGGCGAAAAAGATGATTTTTGATTCATTTTGAGGGGGTAAATATGAGCGCAGAAAAAATAAAAGCTATTCAAATTTCTAAGTATAAAGAATATGTACCGGAAGAATTCACTAAGAGTCTTATGACCGGTGAACTGGAGGCGATTGGCGGATTTTTTGGCGATGACCCTGCAGGAACACTGATCTTTGAAAAAGTACGTGGCAAAGTTATTATCAGGTCTATCTATACTGCCCCTGAGTTTAGAAGACTCGGCGTTGCTACTGATATGTTCGAGCTTCTTCCTAAGGGGGAAATTTGCGTATCCTACGAAGCTGTTGATGATAAGGTGACCCTTGAGCCTTTCTTTGAAGCAATGGATGTGGAGCTTGAAAGGCTTGATGTTCCTCTGGCTGATTTTACCCTTGGAAAAGCCAGGGATTCCCTTAAGAAGGCTCAGGCTCAAAGGGCTGGAGAATACGGAATATTCCTTGATGAACTAAAAAGTAATGAAGAGAATATTGTTTTTGACTGGTTTAAGGATGAGTTTAGTGAAGGCGGACTTGATGGAACCAGCTATGATTCTTCGAGCTTGTTCTATGTAGAAAATAATAAGGTTAAGGGAGCTATATTCCTTCGAAAGGATGAAGCCACGGATTACGATATCATTCAGAATGGACCGGATTCTCCGCCACCTGACATCCTTGACATTGACTACATTTTTTGTGAATCCTCCAACAAGAAAGTCCTTCCGGGAATGATGAACAAACTGGTGGAGCGCCTTTGCGCAGAACATAAAGACAACACAAGAATCCAGGGGCTAATTATGACTGAGACGGGCGAAGAGCTCTACAATTCTCTGTTTGGTGAAGTGATGACCTATGTTCCTGTTTTGTTCACGTAAATTCTTTAGAAAAGTGTTGACAAATGATATACAGGTGGTAAAATACACTAGTATGCTAATGAATAAACGTAAATGATTGCCTGGAAACAGGCGGTTTCTTATACGGATACAGTAAGGAGGTGTTACTGAAATGTCAATCTGCCCAAAGAATAAGTCATCAAAAGGCCACAGAGATCAGAGAAGAGCTAACTGGAAAATGACAGCTCCTACTTTGGTAAAGTGCAGTCATTGTGGAGCTCTTATGCAGCCTCACTGTGCATGCAAGAAGTGCGGCTACTACAATAAGAAGAGCATTGTTGAAGTTGAGGCATAATTAGTATAACCTCATATTTTACAAGGAATTTAAAGGCTTTTCGGTATCTACCGGAAAGCCTTGATTTTTGTATAATGCTTTAGTAAACTATTTTTTGTCTGATAATCAAAAGGGGGACAAGAAATGTCTGATATTGTTCGCGTAGCAGTGGATGCCATGGGCGGAGACAATGCTCCTTTCGTTACTGTAAAGGGTGCTGTTGATGCTGTGGCGGAGAGTAACAACCTGAAGGTTTTCCTTGTGGGCCAGAAGGCAGCTGTAGAGGCTGAACTTTCCAAATATAATTACAATAAGGATAGGATTGAGGTTGTTGACGCTACCGAGGTTATTGAGATGGCTGAGCCTCCTGTAATGGCTATTCGTAAGAAGAAGGATTCTTCGATCGTGAAGGCCATGTACATGGTCAATCATGGTGAAGCTGATGCATATGTTTCTGCAGGAAGCACCGGAGCAACTTTGGTTGGTGGCCAGGTTATCGTAGGTAGGCTTAAGGGAGTAGACAGAGCTCCTTTAGCACCACTTATCCCTACTGAGAAGGGAAGTTCTCTTCTTATTGACTGTGGTGCTAATGTTGATGCCAGAGCCAATCACCTTGTACAGTTTGCTAAGATGGGAACTGTTTACATGGAGAATATCATGGGAATTAAGAATCCTACAGTTGCCATTGTTAACGTCGGCGCTGAGGAGGAGAAGGGCAATGCCCTGGTAAAAGAGACTTTCCCTCTTCTTAAGAACTGTCCTGATATTAACTTTATCGGAAGTATTGAGGCAAGGGATATTCCGGCCGGCGGAGCAGACATCATTGTTTGTGAGGCCTTTACCGGAAATGTGATCCTTAAGATGTATGAGGGCGTGGCTAAATCCCTTATGCACGTGATCAAGAAGTCCCTTATGAGCAGCCTTAAGACCAAGATCGGAGCTCTTCTTATAAAGAATGATCTCAAGAAGACTCTTTCCAATTACAGTATGGACCAGTACGGCGGAGCACCTATGCTGGGACTTAAAGGTCTTGTTGTAAAGACACACGGTAGTGCAAGCGATATAGAAGTGAAAAATTCAATTTTGCAATGTGTAACCTTTACAGAACAACAAATTAGTGAGAAGATTAGCGCAAAGATTTCAGAGTAAATAAAGCGCTGATAAATATTTTTATACAAAAGGAACGGAGATTTATTATGGAATTCGAGAAGATGAAAGAAGTTATTGCGAACGTACTTAACGTTGATCCTGAGGAGATCAAGCCTGATACAACATTTACAGAGGACCTTGGTGCTGATTCCCTTGATCTTTTCCAGATCATCATGGGACTTGAGGATGAATTTGATGTTCAGATAGATCCTGAGAAAACAGAAAATATCAAGACTGTTGGCGAGGCAGTTGAACTTTTAAAGGCAGCTATCTCAAATAAATAAGCTTTGTTGAGGCAGTTTTATGACTGCCTCTTCTTTGTATTACGGAGTGATTATGTTAACAGAGGAAGATTTAAGCAGATTTGAGAAGGTAATCGGCTACACCTTCAGGGACAGGGCTCTACTTGTTCAGGCGCTGACCCACAGCTCTTTTGTCAATGAACAGAAGATCAATAAAAAACCGGACTACGAGAGGCTTGAGTTTCTTGGGGATGCTGTCCTTGAGATGATCTCCAGTGCATATCTTTTCAGAACTTACCCTGACAAGAAAGAGGGAGAAATGTCCAAGATACGAGCTTCACTTGTTTGTGAAGGAGCTCTTGCATTTGATGCTCAGCAGCTGAATATCAAACAGTACATTCAGCTTGGAAAGGGCGAAGAGGCTACCGGGGGGAGAAACAAGGAGTCTATTATTGCCGATGTAATGGAAGCTGTTATAGGAGCTCTTTTCCTGGATGGTGGAATTGAGCAGTCAAAGCGTTTTATTGATACCTATGTGCTTTCAAATGCTGAGGCAGCCCAGATGTTTGGAGACAGTAAATCTTTGCTCCAGGAGATGGCCCAGGGTGAAAATCTTGGATCTGTAAGGTATGAAATTTGTGGCGAAAGTGGACCTGAACATGATAAAATATTTGAGGTTCGCGTTTTTGTCGGCGATAAGAATTTGGGAGAGGGGGCAGGAAAGACCAAGAAAGCTGCGGAACAACAGGCAGCTTACAAGGCAATTCTTGCGCTTAAGAATAAGCAGTAATGTATTTAAAAAGTATTGAGATTCACGGTTTTAAATCTTTTGCAAATAAGATTAAATTTGACTTTCATAACGGAATCACCGGTATTGTAGGACCTAACGGCTCAGGAAAGAGTAATGTTGCTGATGCTGTCAGATGGGTACTTGGTGAACAACGTATCAAACAGCTGCGTGGCGGATCCATGCAGGACGTTATTTTCTCCGGCACAGAGCTCAGGAAACCCCTGGGCTATGCTTATGTTGCCATCACATTGGATAATTCAGATCATTCCCTGGCTATTGATTACGATGAGGTTACTGTTTCAAGGCGCCTTTATCGTTCAGGTGAAAGTGAATATATGATCAACGGCTCAGCCTGCAGACTTAAGGATGTTAATGAGCTGTTCATGGATACAGGTATTGGTAAAGAGGGTTACTCCATCATTGGACAGGGCCAGATTGACCAGATCCTTTCCAGTAAGCCTGAGGACAGGCGTAACCTCTTTGATGAAGCTGCCGGTATCGTTAAGTTCAAGGCAAGAAAAGAGACTGCTCTTAAAAAGCTTGAGGAGGAGAAGATCAACCTCACAAGACTTTCAGACATTCTTTCTGAACTGGAAAAACAGATCGGACCTTTGGAGAAGCAGTCAGAAGTTGCCAAGGAATTCCTGAAATATAGGGAAAGACTTAAGACTCTGGATGTCAACATGTTCCTTGTTGAGAATAAGTCTCAGAAGCAGCAGCTTGAAGAGACTGAAAAGAACTATGAAATCGCGTCTAAAGCGCTTGAAGAGGCCAAGGTTACTTACGCTGAGACTAAGGAGAAATACGAGAGTATCCAGACTCAGCTGGAAGAAATAGACAGGCAGATTGACGAGGCTAGAGCAAAGATCACAGATTCTTCTGTTAAGAAGGAAAAGCTGGAAGGCCAGATAGGTATCCTTAACGAGAAGATCAAGTCTGCTACAGAGAATGATGCTCATTTTAGGAAAAGAGAAAAGGATGAGCGTGAGAAGCTTGAAGCCCGTAATAAGGAAAAGGACACTTACCTTGAAGAAAAGGAAGCGATAGATAAGGAAGTTGAAGGACTTTCTGCTGACAGAAATGATGCAAGGAAAGCCCTTGATAAGGTCCTTTCACAGATTGAGGACATCAACAACCAGATTGAGGACTGCAAGAGTACCATTATTGAAACTCTTGATAAAAGAGCTAACATCAAGTCAAAGCTCAGTTCCCTTGACACCATGAAGGAACAGGTGAACATCAGAAAAGCTGAACTTACCGGAAAACTGGTAAGAGCCAGATCTGATGAGTCCAAGCAGGAAGAGACTTTAAAGAACCTTAGGGATGAATTTGATTCTATAACTGCCGAAATCTCCGAGATGAACAAGAAGCAGAAGGAGACGGAAGGCAAAGTTGTATCCATCAGAGAGGATATGACTAAAAAGGATACAGAACTCAGAAAGACTCAGGAACTGTACCAGCAGGAGAAATCAAGACTTGAAGCCCTTGCTAATCTTACTGAGAGATATGAGGGCTACGGCGGTTCTGTTAAGAAGGTAATGGAGAGAAAGGATGACACCAAGGGAATCATTGGTGTTGTTGCCGATATCATCAAGACTGAGCCAAAGTATGAGACTGCAATTGAAGTTGCTCTTGGTGGAAATATCCAGAATATCGTTACTGATAACGAAGAGACTGCCAAGAAGATGATCGCTTACCTTAAGCAGACAAAGGCTGGACGAGCTACTTTCCTTCCGCTCACATCCCTTGATAATCCTCCGGAACTCAAGGCGAAGGAAGCTTTGGAAGAGCCCGGTGTTCTTGGTATGGCTGATGAGCTTGTGACAACTGATCCTAAGTATAAGCCTGTTGCAAAGGCTATGCTGGGCAGGATTGTTGCAGTCGACAATATTGATAACGCTGTTAAGATTGCCCGTAAGTACAAATATACTGTCAGAATGGTAACACTTGAAGGTGAGCTGCTTGTTCCCGGTGGTGCTATCTCTGGTGGTGCCTTCAAGAATAACTCAAATCTACTTGGACGTAGAAGAGAAATGGCTGATCTTGAGGCCAACGTTAAGAAGTACAAGGAGCGCATCGATGAGATCCAGAAGGAGATCGAGGATGCAAAGAAGGAGAGAAATGAACTCAGAGCTCTTGCTGAGCAGATAAGAACTGAGCTCCAGGGTAAATTCATTGCTCAGAATACCGCCCGTCTCAATGTAGAAAATGAGGAAAAGAGACAGGAGGAACAAAGGGGTACCTATACAGATCTTAAGGCTGAGAATGATGAGATCGAAGCAAAGCTTTCAGAGATCACTAAAGAGAAGGATGAAGCTCTTTTGCAGCTTAGTGATTCAGAAAAGCTTGAGAAAGAGTGCTCTGATAAGGTTAGTGCCTTCCAGGGCCAGCTTGAAGACCTGCACGGCGTTGAAGAGAAAGAAAATGAGAATGTTGCCAAGTGGGATATCCAGTATGAGAAGGTCCTTCAGAAGCAGGAATTCTCACAGACCAATATAAACCGTATTGATGAAGAGATACGAAATGAGGAAGAGGCTCTTGAGGAAATTCTTGAGACCATCAAAAAGAATGATGAGACTCTTGCTCAGAGCAAAAAAGATATTGAGGAAATAAGACTTACCATTGAAGCATCTGTGGATGTTCAGTCTGATGCAACCAAGGAACTGGATGCCAAGAAGGAGGAGAAGAATAACCTTACTCTTTCACAGAAGGAATTCTTTGGACAGACTGAAGAACTGAATAAGCAGATGAATGATCTGGACAAGGAAGTAATCAGACTTGGAAGCAGACGTGAGAAATGTCAGGAAGCTATTGAGTCCCAGATCAACTACATGTGGAATGAATATGAGATCACACTTACAGATGCAGCCCAGATGAGGGATGAGGAAATGACTGACATCCCGGCTATGAAGAAAGAGACTGCATCTCTTAAGGATTCCATCAGAAAGCTGGGCGATGTTAATGTCAATGCCATTGAGGACTACCAGAACCTGATGGAGAGATATACCTTCATGAAGAACCAGCATGATGACCTTATTGAAGCTGAAAGGCAGCTTAAGGAAATCATAAAGGACCTTGATGAATCCATGAGAAATCAGTTTATGGAACAGTTCAAACTTATTAACAATGAGTTTGACAAGGTGTTCAAGGAGATGTTCGGAGGCGGTAAGGGAAGTCTTGAACTTGCCGAGGATGAGGATATCCTTGAGGCAGGTATCAGGATCAATGCTCAGCCGCCCGGAAAGAAGCTTGTTAACATGATGCAGATGTCCGGTGGTGAAAAGGCTCTTACAGCAATAGCTCTTTTGTTTGCTATTCAGAACCTTAAGCCATCACCATTCTGTCTTCTTGATGAGATTGAGGCTGCTCTTGATGAGAACAACGTATTCCGTTTTGCCAAGTATCTCCATAAGCTTAAGAATACTCAGTTCATTGTAATTACACACCGTCGTGGTACAATGGAAAGTGCTGACAGACTCTACGGTATCACCATGCAGGAGAAGGGTGTATCAACCCTTGTCAGCGTCAACCTTATTGATAAGGAGCTTACTAACTAATGGCAAATGGTTTTTTTGCGAAACTTCAGGCTGGACTGTCTAAGACCAGAGACAATATTGTAAAGGGAATAGATAATGTATTTTCCGGCAATTCAGCCATTGATGAGGACTTTTATGAGGAACTTGAGGAAGTCCTTATCATGGGTGACATCGGAATAAACGCCACCAGCAGGATATTGGATGAACTTAGAAGTCAGGTCAAGGAAAAGCATATTACTGATCCTGAGGCCTGCAGAGCGCTTCTTCTTCAGGATATCTGGAATCAGATGAGGATGGAGGAAGGTGCCTACGACTTTGAAGATAAGAAGACAGTTCTTTTTATTATCGGTGTAAATGGTGTAGGAAAGACTACTTCAGTAGGTAAGCTAGCAGCTATCTTCCGTAAAAAGGGCAAGAAAGTAATTATTGCAGCTGCAGATACCTACAGAGCAGCTGCAACAGAGCAGCTGCAGGAGTGGGCTAACAGGGCAGAGACTCCGATCATTACAGGAAGAGAAGGTGCTGATCCTGCCAGCGTTATCTATGATGCCTGCTCTGCTTTTAAAGCAAGAGACTGCGATATTCTTATCGTTGATACAGCGGGAAGACTCCATAACAAGAAGAACCTTATGGAAGAGCTTGCCAAGATGAACAGGATCATTGATAAGGAGCTTCCTGGCATCTGCCGTGAGAACTTCATCGTTCTTGATGGTACCACCGGACAGAATGCGATCATGCAGGCTAGAGAATTTGGCGAAGCTGCCGATCTTACAGGAATTGTTCTGACTAAGCTTGATGGAACAGCAAAAGGCGGAATCGCTGTAGCTATTGTTTCTGAACTCAACATACCTGTTAAGTATATAGGTGTGGGAGAGGGAATTGACGATCTTGAGAGATTCAATCCTGCAGAATTCGTGGATGCACTCTTCGAGTGATATAGAGGAGGAAAGTATGGAAAAGTTAACACTTGAGAAATTTGAGGAAGCATACGAGGACGTCAAGAAGGTCACTCTTGACACTAAACTTATTTTCAGCGATTACTGGAGTGGTGTTACAGGTAACAAGGTTTATCTTAAGCCTGAGAATCTCCAGAGAACCGGTGCTTATAAGGTCAGGGGAGCTTACTATAAGATAACCACAATGTCCGATGAAGAGAGAAAGAAGGGACTTATTACTGCTTCAGCCGGTAACCATGCGCAAGGCGTGGCTTATGCTGCAAAGCAGTATGGCGTAAAAGCTGTTATCTGTATGCCTACTTCCACACCTCTTATTAAAGTCAACAGGACTAAGGCTCTTGGAGCAGAGGTAGTCCTTTATGGCGATGTTTATGATGATGCATATAAAAAGGCTTTAGAGCTTGCTGATGAGCACGGATACACATTGGTTCATCCCTTTGATGACCTTGATGTTGCTACAGGTCAGGGCACTATTGCCATGGAGATATTTAAAGAGCTTCCAACGGTTGATGTTATCCTTGTTCCTATTGGTGGAGGCGGACTTGCTACAGGTGTTTCTGCTCTGGCTAAGCTTCTTAACCCCAATATCAAGGTTATCGGTGTTGAGCCTGCAGGTGCTAACTGCATGCAGGAATCTATGAAGGCCGGACATGTTGTAACTCTTCCTAAGGTTAATACCATAGCAGATGGTACAGCAGTTAAGACTCCCGGAGAAAAGATATTCCCATATCTTTGCAAGAATCTTGATGATATCATAACTGTTCCTGATGAGGATCTTGTAGTTTCCTTCCTTGATATGGTTGAGAATCATAAGATGGTTGTGGAGAATTCAGGACTTTTATCAGTAGCTGCTCTTAAGCAGCTTGACTGCAAGGACAAGAAGATCGCCTGTGTGCTTTCTGGCGGAAATATGGATATTATCACCATGTCTTCAGTTGTTCAGCAGGGTCTCATTATGAGAGACAGGATATTCACAGTATCAGTTCTTTTGCCGGATAAGCCGGGGGAACTGTCAAGAGTATCCGGAATCATAGCCCAGGTAAAGGGAAATGTTATCAAACTGGAGCACAACCAGTTTGTATCTATAAACAGAAGTGCTGCTGTTGAGCTTCGTATCACTTTAGAGGCTTTCGGAACAGAGCACAAGGAGCAGATACTTGCTGCTCTTAATGAAAATGGCTATCAGCCAAGAATAGTAAGGACAAATATTTAAATATGAGTTTCAAAAGCTTATCACCACAGAAGAAGAGACTGAAGGAGTATCTGATCATAACAGTAGCGGCCCTGATCTATGGGGCAGGAACAGCTCTTTTGGTTGATCCTAACAATCTGGCCCCCGGCGGGATGACCGGTCTTGCCATTGTTCTTAATAGACTGGTGAATATAGGAACCGGTACATGGTTTCTGCTTTTGAATATCCCTATTTTGGCAATTGCTGTTTGGAAATTTGGCATAAGATTCACTATTTCAACAGTCTACGCCACAGCCATGATCTCTGTATTTACCGATCTTACCACTATGTTTTTCGGTGATTATGTTATACACGATCTGATACTGGCTGTTACCTTTGGAAGCGCCATGACGGGACTTGCCATAGGAATGATCTTTAAATGTCACGCCACAAGTGGCGGTACCGATGTTATAATTAAACTGTTAAGGATGCGTTATCCCCATATTAAGACAGGAGTTTTGTATATCCTTACAGATATGGTTGTTCTTATGATAGCAGCCTTTGTATTTCATGATCTGGCTGCTGCAATGTATTCCTTTATTGCTGTTATGGTTGTCAGCTTTGTTGTGGACTTTGTCCTTTATGGTAGAGATGGGGCGAAGCTTATTTACATTATCTCTGACAGACCGGACATAATTACAGCAAGACTTCTTACAGAGCTTGATATTGGCGCGACTCACGTTTTTGCCCAGGGAGCTTACTCCGGGGAGAAGAAGAAGGTCATCATGTGCGCCATTAAAAAGAGATTATACCCACAGGCAGAGGATATCGTAAGAGAAGAAGATCCAAATGCCTTTATGATCGTCTCCAGTGCCAGCGAGATATTCGGCGAGGGATATAAAAGCTACTTTGATGAGAGAATGTAAACTATGAATAACAATACACTGGATAGAGGTGAACGCCGCGGCGTAAGAAATACTCAGAATATAATCTCAATAATCTTCTTAAGCCTGGTGGCGCTTATGGCTCTGTCTTTTAGTATTGTGCTCCTAATCAGGAATGCCAATCTTCAGAGACAGGAAGATGCAGTAAAAAGTGAGCTTGATGCTCTCAATGCTGAAGGCTATTACACTGAGATTGAAGCTCAGAAGCTGGTTGAAAATGCCAAGATCGAGGCTGAGGAGAATGCCAGAAATTCTATCAAAGCCATGATCCAGGAGAAGCTTGAAGGAGGAGAAAGCGCTACAAGTGCGATCAGAGCTCTTTTCCCTGACCAGATCGTTGTTGCCAGCTCAGGCAGATATTATTTCTTTCCTATAAGTGATCAGATTAAGCATCACGGATTTTCTGAGGATGATTTTGTTGAGGGAGAGGATGGATTCCTTGAATATGTGGGAGATGATCCATCTGTTTCCATTAAAAAGGGTGTTGATGTTTCCAGATTCCAGGGAAACATAAAGTGGGACAAGGTTAAGGCTGCAGGTATTGATTTTGCTATTGTAAGAGCTGGTCTTCGTGGTACCACTGAAGGTAAGCTTCTTACAGATGATTACTTTGAAGACAACGTGGAGGGTGCAACTGAGAACGGTATCGACGTAGGTGTTTATTTTTATTCCCAGGCTGTTAATGAGAAAGAGGCCAAGGAAGAAGTCCAGATGATCCTTGATCTTATTGAACCCTATGAAATAGCCTATCCTGTTGTTATTGATGTGGAGTCAGCTGAGTCTGATACAGCCAGAACAGCAAACCTTTCATCTGATGAGTATGAGAAGGTAGTAGAAGTCTTTTGTGAGACTGTAAGGAATGCTGGTTATACTCCTATGGTCTATGGTAACGTTAAGTCCTTCACTCTTTTGATGGATGCTGTAGACGTGGATGACTATGATATCTGGATTGCTTATTATGGAACTCCACTGTATTACCCATATCACTTCAATATCTGGCAGTTTACTTCAAGTGGCTCTGTTGATGGTATTGATGGGGATGTGGACCTGAATATTGCCATAAATGGATATTGATTTTTGGGGTGTCAAGAAAAAATACTTGACACCTTTATTTTTTTTGTATATTATAGGTTCTGTTGCGAAGGTGAGGTATGTTTATGGAGAAGATCGTTGAACAGGGCCTTTTGTATGATTTCTACGGTGAACTTTTGACCGAGCATCAAAGACAGATCTACGAAGCAGCTGTTTATAATGATATGTCCCTTACTGAGATAGCGGATGAGCATGGTATCAGCAAGCAGGGAGTACACGATCTGATCAAGAGATGCACCAAAGCACTGCAGGGATACGAGGATTCCTTACACATGATAAAGCGTTTTGAGGCCATTAAAAGTCAGGCTGAGGAACTTAAGAAGCTTTCATCAATGGATATGGAGCCTGATGACCTTAAATGTAAGGCCAGAGATATTTCTGACAGAATTTTAGAGGAACTTACTTAATGGCTTTTGAGAATTTATCTGATAAATTACAGAATATATTTAAAGGGCTAAAGAGCAAGGGACTTCTTACTGAAGAGGACGTAAAGGTTGCTCTCAAGGAAGTCAAGATGGCTCTTCTTGAAGCCGATGTAAGCTTCAAGGTCGTTAAACAGTTTATTTCCTCAGTTCAGGAAAGAGCTGTTGGCGAGGATGTTTTAAACGGACTTAATCCCGGGCAGATGGTCATCAAGATAGTTAATGAAGAGATGATCTCCCTTATGGGCTCTGAGACAACAGAGATTAAGTTTCAGCCGATAAATGAGATAACAGTCATCATGATGGCTGGTCTTCAGGGTGCTGGTAAGACTACTACAGCAGCCAAGATTGCCGGAAAGATTAAGCTTAAAGGTAGAAAGCCTTTGCTTGTAGCCTGCGATATTTACAGACCTGCTGCTATTGATCAGCTTAAGATCAATGCACAGAAGCAGGAGGTAGATTTCTTTTCACTGGGCACTGATGTAAGCCCTGTAGAGATTGCTAAGGCTTCAATCGACTATGCTAAGAAGAATAACGAGAACGTAGTTATCATCGATACAGCTGGTCGTTTGCAGATAGATGAAGCAATGATGAAGGAACTTGTGGACATCAAGGAAGCAGTTACCGTTCATCAGACCCTTCTTGTTGTTGATGCCATGACAGGTCAGGATGCAGTTAATGTGGCATCTGAGTTCAATGAGAAGGTTGGAGTAGATGGAATCATCCTTTCTAAGATGGATGGTGATTCCAGAGGTGGTGCAGCTCTTTCCACAAAGGCTGTTACCGGAAAGCCTATTCTTTATGTTGGTATGGGTGAGAAACTCTCAGATCTTGAGCAGTTCTATCCTGACAGAATGGCCAGCAGAATCCTGGGAATGGGTGATGTACTGAGTCTCATCGACAAGGCTGTAGAAGCCAATGCTCAGATGGATGCAGAGAAAGAAAAAGAGATGGCCCAGAAGATGAAAAAGGGCAAGCTTGATTTCGAGATGTATCTTGAGAGTATGAAGCAGATGAGAAACATGGGCGGACTTGGAGCCATTATGGGAATGCTTCCGGGAGTTGGAGGCAAGATCAGTGATGATCAGCTTCCTGATGAGAAGCAGCTTGCCAGACTTGAAGCCATCGTGCTTTCAATGACTCCTGAAGAGCGTAAGAATCCAAAGCTCATGAGCCCACAGCGCAAGTACAGGATTGCAAAAGGTTCAGGAAACGATATTGCTGCAGTCAACAGATTCATCAAGCAGTTTGAACAGATGAACAAGATGATGAAGCAGATGCCTGGCCTGATGGGAAAACGCGGAGGTTTTGGTAAACGCGGTTTCGGTGGCTTTGGTGGTAACAAATTTTTCTAAATTCATGATATGTTCCAGCTAATGCTGTTAGATACATATAAAACTAATAACTATTTATATTTTTATTTTATGGAGGAAATTAAAAATGGCAGTAAAGATCAGATTAAAGAGAATTGGTAAGAAGAAGGTTCCTTTCTACAGAATCATCGTTTCAGATTCAAAGTTCCCTGTACAGGGTAAGTTCATCGAAGAGATCGGAACATATGATCCTAACACAGATCCTAGCACAGTTAAGGTTGATGAGGAGCTTGCTAAGAAGTGGCTTTCAAACGGTGCTCAGCCTACAGAGTCTGTTGCAAAGCTGTTCAGACAGGCCGGCATTCAGAAATAATTCTGTGTAATTATTCTTTATAATATGCCGGGGGTAAAACAATGAAAGAATTAGTTGAAGTTATCGCAAAGGCGCTTGTTGATAATCCGGAGGAAGTAGTTGTTACCGAGAAAAAGGACGGGCGCAATATTATGATCGAGCTTCATGTTGCACCTTCAGACATGGGCAAGGTAATTGGTAAGCAGGGACGTATTGCCAAGGCAATCCGTGCTGTAGTTAAGGCTGCATCTACTCGTGAGAACGTTAAGGTTGATGTAGAGATAGTGTAATTATTATTGGCCGTTGTTATGGTGGGCCATTATTTCTTAAGTCCGCCAGTAACAACGGCAATTTTTCGTTTAGGAATGCATAAATGAACTTTCATGTGATGACACTCTTTCCCGAGATGATTGAACAGGGACTATCGACCAGCATTTTGGGAAGGGCTAAAGATAAAGGCTTAATAGATTTTGAGGCGGTTAATATCAGAGATTATTCTGCTGATGAGAAGCATCATAAGGTTGATGATTATACTTATGGCGGAGGCGCTGGGATGCTTATGCAGGCGCAGCCCATTTATGACTGCTATAAAGCTATTGAGGAGAAGATAAAAAAGAATAGAAACTGCGAAGATGCAGCTAAAATAGATGCCGGTGGCAAAAGACTCAGAGTTGTTTATGTGACTCCACAGGGTGCTGTTTTTAACCAGCAGATGGCGGCGGATTTTGCAAAGGAAGAGGATCTGGTTTTCCTTTGTGGACACTATGAAGGTGTTGATGAGAGAGTACTTGAGGAAATTGTTACGGATTACGTTTCAATCGGTGACTATGTCCTTACCGGTGGCGAACTTCCTGCCATGGTAATGATAGATACTATATCAAGGCTTGTTCCTGGAGTTCTTAACAATGACGAATCTGCCATGACAGAGAGTTTTGGCAATGGCCTTTTAGAATATCCACAGTACTCAAGGCCGGAAGAATGGATGGGGAAAAGGGTGCCGGCAATTCTTTTGTCCGGAGATCATAAAAAAGTAGATGAATGGCGATTGGAGCAGTCTATAGAAAGGACCAAAGAACGTCGCCCTGATCTCTACGAGAAGTGGATGATTGAAAATCCACCTAAGCCGGAAAAGAAGAAGCGCAGAAGGAAGAAAACAGCAGAGAATAAAGAGGAAAATTCATGACAGAGACATTTCAGGTAGGCGTGATTGCCTCAACACACGGACTTCAGGGAGAGGTTAATGTCTTCCCTACAACAGAAGATCCCGATAGATTTAAAAAACTTAAGAAGGTTACACTTCATACTCAGAGGGGTGAAGAACTGGAGCTGGATATTGTTAGTGCCAGATTCTTTAAGAAGTTCGTCATAGTAAAGTTTAAGCAGTTTAACGATATTAACGAAGTTGAGAAGTTTAGGGGCTGCGAACTTACCATAGATCGTAAAGATGCCATCAAATTAGAACCCGGCGAATTCTATTGTGCTGATCTTATCGGTCTTACGATTGTTGATGAAGAGGGTACAGAGCTTGGAATTCTTACGGAAATCCTTCAGACCGGAGCTAATGATGTATATGAGATGACTCGTAAAGATTCCGATGAAAAAGTCTACATTCCTGCGATCAAAGACTGCGTGAAGAACATCGATGTAGAAGAGCGGAAAATAGTAATACATGTTATGCCCGGACTTTTGTAATCCGGCAAACATGACTATTAGTCAATTAATTAGATTTATAGTGACTTTTATAAACTTTTGAATTATAATTATGAAGACAAAGTGTGTCTTTGAAATAAATAAACACTAGATGTTGGGGTAATGATTCATATGATAGATTATACGGAAGGTGCTGGATATCAGTATCATACTCATGTTAAGCCTGGTGATGTAGGAAGATATGTATTACTTACAGGAGATCCGGGAAGATGTGAATCTATTTCTAAGCTTTTCGACAATCCCGAATTTGTAGCTTATAACAGAGAATATAATACCTATACAGGAACTTTACTTGGTGAAAAGGTAAGTGTTATGTCACATGGTATCGGCGGTGCTTCAACAGCAATAGCTGTAGAAGAACTTGCTAAATGTGGAGCTGACACTTTTATTCGTATGGGTACATCCGGTGGAATGCAGGATGATGTTATCGGAGGCGATATAGTAATAGCTTCTGGCGCTATCCGTGCTGAGGGCACATCTAAGGAATATGCTCCTATAGAATATCCTGCTGTTGCTGATTTTGCAGTTGTGAATGCACTTGTAGAGGGTGCTAAGACAGTTGGGGCCAGATATCACGTTGGTGTTGCTCAGTGCAAGGATTCCTTCTTTGGCCAGCATGAACCGGAGACAAAGCCAGTTGGCTACGAGCTCCTCAATAAATGGGATGCCTGGATAAAGTGCGGATGCCTTTGTTCTGAAATGGAAAGTTCAACTCTTTTCATTGTTGGAAGTTATTTGAGACTACGTACCGGCGCAGTGTTACTTGCTGTTGCTAATCAGGAAAGAGCTAAAAAAGGCCTTTCGAATCCACAGGTTCATGACATGGATGTGGTTTACAAGACCACTATTGAGGCTGTAAAGAACCTTATCAAATTGGATAAAGCCTAAATGGTTTTATTATAAATGTTTCTATTATCATTATAAACGGAGGGAAATTATGAAAAAGAAACTTTTAGCAGTTCTTATGGCTGCAACAATGGTATCTTCTCTTGTTGCTTGTGGCGAGGCTACAACAGCAGAGCCTGCTGATACTACACAGGCAGAGACAACCGAGACAACTGAGGCTGCTCCAGAGCAGAAGGCTGAGGAGACAACTACAGAGGCAGCTGCTGCATCTGACATGAAGGTTGCTATGATCACTGACTACGGTGATATCACAGACCAGTCTTTCAACCAGTCAACTTATGAAGCATGCCAGAAGTTCGGTAACGAGAACGGTATCGACTTCACATACTACAAGCCAGAAGGCGATTCAGACGCTGAGAGAGAAGCTATGATCGACAAGGCTGTAGCTGATGGTTACAACGTAATCGTTATGCCTGGTTATGCATTTGCAGGCGCAATCAAGGATACAGCTGAGACATATCCTGATGTTAAGTTTGTAGCTCTTGACGTTTCTGAGTATGACCTTGAGGGTGATGCTTCTGATTTCAACAACGAGACATACGCTAACGTATTCTCAGCTGTCTATCAGGAAGAGCTTCCTGGATACATGGCTGGTTATGCAGCAGTAAAGATGGGCTACACAAAGCTCGGCTTCCTTGGTGGAATGGCTGTTCCTGCTGTTATCCGTTATGGTTACGGTTTCGTTCAGGGTGCTGACGCTGCAGCTGCAGAGCTTGGCACAGACGTAGAGATCAACTACGCTTATGGTAACCAGTTCTATGGTGATGCTGATATCACAGCTGCTATGGATACATGGTATCAGGGCGGCACAGAAGTAGTATTCGCTTGTGGTGGTGGTATCTTCACATCTGCTGGTGAGGCTGCTGCAAAGGTTGGTGGCAAGGTTATCGGTGTTGACGTTGACCAGGCTGCTACAATCGACGGAATGTTCGAGAAGGGTATGACTATTACATCAGCTATGAAGGGTCTTCAGGCTACAGTTAACACACTTCTTTCAGCTATCAGAGATGGCCAGTGGGATTCTTACGCTGGTAAGATCCAGAACCTTGGTCTTGTATCAGGTGATGACCTTTCTCTCAACTATGTAGGTCTTGCTGATTCAACAGTTTGGACAGATGGCTTCCAGAAGGCTGACTACGAGGCACTTGTTGCTGATATGGTTAGCGGAAAGATCACAGTATCTAACGATTCTTCAGCTGAGCAGCCTTCAGCTACAACAGCTAAGATCAACTTCCAGGGCAACATCAAATAATTTAGCTCTTTGAGCTTTCTAAGGGCCGGTGGATTCATAGTCTTCCGGCCTTTTTTCTCAAGTAATGCAAAAAAACAAATATATATGGAGGGTCATCAATGGCAGGAAACAGTGAATATGCTATTGAGATGCTGAACATTACCAAGAGGTTCCCTGGTATCATAGCCAATGATAATGTGACAGTACAGTTGAAAAAAGGTGAGATACATGCGCTTTTGGGAGAGAATGGAGCGGGTAAATCCACTCTTATGAGCGTGCTTTTTGGTCTGTATCAGGCTGAAGAAGGTATCATCAAAAAGGATGGGGTAGAAGTTAAGATCAATAATCCTAACGATGCTAATGATCTTGGTATCGGAATGGTTCATCAGCACTTCAAGCTGGTTCAGTGCTTTACAGTTCTGGACAACATTATCCTGGGTGATGAGACAACTAAACACGGATTTTTACAGAAGGAAGAGTCCAGAAAGAAAGTCATGGAGCTCTCTGATAAGTATGGACTTAAGGTAGATCCTGATGCGAAGATTGAGGATATTACTGTAGGTATGCAGCAGAGAACTGAGATCCTTAAAATGCTCTACAGAGATAATGAGGTTCTCATCTTTGACGAGCCAACTGCGGTACTTACTCCTGCAGAAATAGATGAACTTATGGAGATCATGAAGAATCTTTCCAAGGAAGGAAAATCAATTCTTTTTATCTCCCATAAGCTTGCTGAGATTATGGCAGTTGCTGACAGATGTACTGTTCTTAGAAGAGGAAAGTATATCGGTACAGTTAATATTGCTGACACCAATCAGGATGAGCTTAGCCGAATGATGGTAGGTAGAGATGTTCAGCTTGTAGCTACCAAGGAAGATAAGACTCCCGGGGATGTTATCCTTCATGTTGAGAACATGACTGTTCCAAGTAAGCTTCATCACAATAATGCAGTTAAGAATGTTTCTTTTGATGTTAGATCAGGTGAGATTGTCTGCATTGCTGGTATTGACGGAAATGGTCAGACTGAGCTGGTTTACGGCCTATCAGGGCTTGAGAATTGTACTTCAGGTAAGATCACTCTTTGCGGAAGAGATATTACTCATGCTTCTATCAGAGAACGTGCTACCCATGGTATGAGTCATATTCCTGAGGATAGACACAAACATGGTCTTGTTATGGACTATTCACTGGCTTATAACCTTGTACTTCAAAGGTACTTTGAACCTGAGTTTAGCACCAAGGCTGGTTTCCTTAAAAAAGGAGAGATCAACAAGTATGCTGATAAACTGATTGAGCAGTATGATATCAGATCCGGACAGGGAGCGCCTACTATCGCACGTTCCATGTCAGGTGGTAACCAGCAGAAGGCAATCATTGCAAGAGAGATTGATAAGAATCCCGACCTTCTTATAGCTGTTCAGCCTACAAGAGGTCTTGATGTTGGAGCTATCGAGTATATCCATAAGCAGCTTATAGCTCAAAGAGATGCCGGACATGCAGTTCTTCTTGTTTCATTAGAGCTTGAAGAGGTAATGAGTATCTCAGACAGAATCCTCGTTATGTACGAGGGTGAATTAGTGGGAGAATTTGATCCCAAGACTACAACACCTGAAGAGCTTGGTCTTTACATGGCCGGCGCTAAGAGAAAGGAGATTGGAGCATGATGGCAGGTAATAATAAAGAAAAAGCACATCCCCTTTCTAATCCTACACTCCAGTCTTTACTGGCAGCACTTTTGTGCATTGTTATAGGACTTTTATTCGGTTATATTGCACTTCTCATTATTAGCCCTAAGGGTGCTACAGAAGCTATCATAACCATTCTTAAGAACTACTTTACTTATCCTACTGCGGCTGCAGCAAAGAAATATCTTGGTAACACTCTGGTTAAGGCAGCACCACTTCTTATGTGTGCACTTTCAATCCAGTTCTGTTATCAGGCCGGACTTTTCAATATTGGAGCAGCTGGTCAGTACGTAGCAGGTGCAGGAGCAGCTCTGTTTTGTGCATTACAGCTCAAATTACCCTGGATTGTCTGCCTTCTTGCAGCTCTTATAGCAGGTGGAATCTTCGGAATTATTGTTGGTGTTCTTAAGTCCTATCTGAATGTTAATGAAGTTATTTCAGGAATTATGCTTAACTGGATAGGCCTTTATACAGTAAACATGCTTCTTTCAGGGGTAAAGGAGACAGCCAGCCCATATACTGTACAGCTTGCTTCAACCAACCCAGGAGCGCTTCTTCCTTCCATGGGACTGGAAAAGCTCTTTTCAAATAATAAGTATGTTACAATAGCAATCCCTCTTTCTATTATCATTGCAATCATACTGAAGATTGTTCTTAGCAAGACCGTATTCGGATATGAGATCAAGGCTACAGGTATTGCAAAGGATGCTGCTAAGTATAGCGGAATGAAAGAGAAGAGAAACGTTATTGTTACTTTGTTTATAGGTGGTGCTTTAGCTGGTCTTGGAGCAGCCTTCCTGTTCCTTTCAGGCTATGAGCAGTGGTCTGTAACCCAGTCTTCAGTTCCTTCAATGGGATTCAATGGTATTGCTGCAACATTCCTTGGAGGACTTGATCCTATCGGAACTATTTTTGCTTCTTATTTTATCCAGCATATTACCAGCGGTGGTTCTTATCTGGATAAGAATATATATCCTTCACAGATTTCTGACTTCATTTCAGCTATTATCATTTATCTGTGTGGATTCGTTCTCTTCTTCAAGCTTTACCTCAATAACCGCATCAGGATCAGTGAGGAGAGAAGAAAAGAGCGGAATGTAAGATCAAATAAAGAGGAAGGAGGTAACAGATAATGGTACTACTTCTTCAATATACTCTGTTATTTGCATCAGTTCTTACCCTGGTAGCTCTTGGAGGATGTTTTTCTGAGCATTCCGGTGTTATCAACCTGGGACTGGAAGGAATAATGGTTATGGGAGCTTTGGGCGGAGCACTTGCCCTTAAGTATCTTTCACCATCACTTCCAGCTATTGTTATTGTTTTGGTGGTTCTTGCAGCTTCCATTATCTGCGGAGTTGTTTATTCAATGCTTCTTGCTGTAGCATGTATTAACCTTAAGGCTGACCAGACACTGGTTGGAACAGCTCTTAACATGCTGGCTGCAGCGGCTGCAACTGTAATTGTTAAGTCGATCAACATTGCTGAGAACCCGGATAACGTATCTTCAACTGTACAGTATGTACAGACTAAGAAGGCGCTGGTTGTTCCTCTTGGAAGCTTCCAGTTTAACTGGTTTATGCTGGTGGCGCTTATTTGCCTTATCCTTGCCTATGTAATACTTTACAAGACAAGATTTGGCCTTAGACTTATGGCCTGTGGTGAGCATCCTCAGGCTGCTGATTCAGTAGGTATCAATGTTTACACAATGCGTTGGGCGGGTGTTCTTATTTCAGGAATGCTCGCAGGTATCGGCGGTATTGTATATATCACAGCCGGCGTCAGCGAGTGGAAATTCGAAGTAGGTGTAGCAGGTTTTGGTTTCCTTTCCCTGGCGGTTATGATCTTTGGTCAGTGGAAACCTGTTAATATTGGACTGGCTGCTTTACTGTTTGGATTCTTCAGAGCACTTTCTAACGTATATTCAGGATTTGATTTCCTGGCTGCTTTGAATATTCCGGGATCAGTATATAACATGATGCCTTATATCATTTCCCTTATTGTTCTTGCATTTACTTCATCTAATTCAAGAGCACCTAAGGCAGAGGGTATTCCTTACGATAAGGGATCAAGATAATTTAATAGAAAACGAGATAAACTATGGAATATGATTTAACTGAGCTGATCAAAACAGCTCTTTCAATGAGAAAAAGGAGCTATACCCCATATTCGCATTTTAATGTGGGGGCTGCGCTCATCTCAAAGGATGGAAGGATTTTTACCGGCTGTAATATCGAGAATGCTGCCTTTACTCCTACAAACTGTGCTGAGAGAACAGCTTTTTTCAAGGCTGTCAGCGAGGGTGTAAAGGATTTTGAAGCTATTGTTATTGCCGGTGGAGCTGAGGATGCCAAGGAACTGGATTATTGTCCTCCCTGTGGTGTTTGCAGACAGGTGATGAGCGAATTTTGTGAAGATGATTTTAAGATCATCCTGGCTAAATCAGAAACTGAATATGTAATCTGCTCTCTTGCAGATTCCCTTCCTGACAGATTCGGACCCAAAAATCTTTTGGGTTGACGACATACTGTAATATGTGTTATATTATAGTACGTTGTGAAAATCAGACGGTCCTCTGGTGTACAGGTTACATTTAAGAACGTCCATGGAAATAGGAGAAAAGATATGAGTACAATTATCGAAGAGCTCGAGAAAGAGCAGCTGAACGCTAATGCGCCAGAGTTCCACACAGGTGACACAGTAAGAGTTCACGCTAAGATCAAGGAAGGAAACCGTGAGAGAATTCAGGTTTTCGAAGGAACTGTTAAGAAGATTCAGGGCGGTAGCAATCGTACAACTTTCACAGTAAGAAAAGAGTCTTACGGTGTTGGAGTTGAGAAGACATGGCCTCTTCACTCACCTATCGTAGAGAAGGTTGAAGTTGTAAGAAGAGGTAAGGTAAGAAGAGCTAAGCTGAACTACCTTAAGGGACTTACAGGTAAGAAGGCTAAGGTTAAAGAGCTTGTTACCAGATAATATGTTTTTTAAAGGCAGTTACTGTTTCAGTAATTGCCTTTTTACGTGTAAGTACTCTAATGTATGAGGTTATTATGCGTTCAAAGAGAAATCGAAACACTTTATCATTCTATCAAAAGAAAAAGAGAATTACGCCTGGGGTTATCAGAGAGATCTTTTCATGGATCTTTGTGACAATCCTTGCGATTGTTCTTTCTATCGTACTGGTTCTTTCCTTTGGAATGCAGGTGAAGGTCATCGGTGATTCCATGGAACCGGGTCTATTTAACGGTCAGGGAGTTCTGGTGGACAGGGTCCTAACTAAGATCGTCAGCCCCAAAACAGGGGATATCATAGTTTTTTTACCTAATGGCAATGTTAATTCCCACTATTATGTTAAAAGAGTTGTTGCTTCTCCCGGGGATACTGTACAGATTATTGAAGGTGTTCTTTATATAAACGGACAGTTATCTGAGGAAGATCCCGATGATTATGATAAGATGGAAGATGCAGGTATTGCTGCTAATGCAATAAAGCTTGGCAGTGGCGAATACTTTGTTCTTGGTGACAACAGAAACAGCTCTGAGGATTCCAGAAGTGCTAATATTGGAATTGTAAAACATAGCATGATAGTGGGAAAGGCCTGGTTTAAACTTAAATCAGAAGATGCCTCCGGTGGACCTATCCTTAACAATTATTAAGAGAAAGGGATATAGATGAATTATCAGTGGTATCCAGGTCATATGACCAAAGCTATCAGAATGATGCAGGAAAATATCAAACTGATAGACATAATACTTGAATTAACTGACGCAAGAATCCCTGCTTCCGGTAGAAATCCGGATATTGATGAACTGGGAAAAAACAAATTCAGGCTTATAATCCTTAACAAAGCTGATCTGGCTGATCCTAATGTTACTGCCAAGTGGCGCGATTATTACCAGTCATTAGGCTATTTTGTAATGGAGATGAATTCCAAGACAGGTAATGAAGCTGGTAAGGTAAAAGACCTGATTCAGAGTGCCTGCGCCGAGAAGATTGAGAGAGATAAAAAGCGCGGAATCGTTGGAAGACCAATCCGTGCTATGGTTGCAGGAATTCCAAACGTTGGTAAATCCACCTTTATCAATAAACTCTCAGGAAAGGCTGCTGCTAAGACCGGAAATAAACCTGGTGTCACAAAAGGTAAACAGTGGATAGCTCTTGGAAAGAATATGCAGCTCCTTGACACTCCGGGTATTCTTTGGCCTAAATTCGAGGATGAAACTGTAGGCCTTCATCTTGCACTGATCGGGTCCATGAATGATGAGAATCTGGACCTGACTGAACTTGCCTGTGAACTTATTAAACTGCTAAATGAGTACTACCCTCAGGCAATAAAAGAGAAGTATAATATAAGTGATGAGCAGATACGTGAATTTGAAGAGGAGCCTTATGCAACACCGCTTAGCGCAGTGCTTTCGGCTTTAGCTACTAACAGGAAGCTCATCAAACAGGGGGCGGAGCCTGACATAACACGTGCTGCAAACCTTCTTCTGGATGATTTCAGAAACGGAAGATTGGGAAGACTATCATTAGAGAGGCCGGAGAAATGAAAGAAGTTTTTAAAGAAATTCTGAGTACTGTTTTATACCTTTTAGTTATCTTTGTTCTTACTTTCTTATTCATTACCTTTATTGCTCAGCGCACAGAAGTCAGTGGTTCTTCAATGGAGCCTACACTTCAGGACAGGGACTCTCTATTAGTGGATAAGGTTTCCTACAGGTTTCATGATCCGGACCGCTTTGATATCATTATTTTCCCGTATAAATATGGGGATAAGCAGTATTTTATAAAACGTGTCATTGGACTTCCGGGAGAAACCGTAAGGGTTGACTATGATGGCAATATTTATATCAATGGAAATATCCTTGAGGAAAACTATGGGGCTGAGGTTATTATTGATCCCGGAGTTGCGGCCACTGAAATAACCCTTGGTGAAGGCGAATTCTTTGTAATGGGAGATAACCGTAATCACAGTATGGATTCAAGGGATCCGTCTGTGGGGAATATCAGTAAAAAGGATATCTTAGGCAGGGCATTTATAAGAATCTATCCATTTTCCAAGTTTGGAGGGGTAGAGTGATGGATTCTTTAGCTTTGATAAAAGAGTCTTTGAAGGCCGCTGAAATAAATGGCGACCTTCAGGGCTTTATCGACAAGTATTCTTCAGATGAAAGAACCGGTGTAAAAAAGCTATGTGAATCTGCTGCTAAAAAGATAAAAGCTCTTGAGAATGAGAAAAAAAGAACCTTTGAAATGAGCAGGTTTGAGAGGGAGAACAGTCAGTACGGGTTTCTATGTGGTATTGATGAAGTGGGCAGAGGGCCTCTTGCAGGCCCGGTTTATGCTGCTGCGGTCATACTTCCTAAAGACAGTGACATACTGTATCTAAATGATTCTAAGAAATTATCCGAAAAAAAGAGAGAAGAGCTTTATGATGTCATTATGGATAAGGCCGTTGCTGTTGGCATCGGCTGTGCATCAGAAAAGCGTATTGATGAGATAAATATTCTTCAGGCTACTTTTGAAGCTATGACTGAGGCTGTAAAAAATCTCCAGGTTAAGCCGGGAGCTCTTTTAATTGATGCTGTTCATATTCCTCAACTTGAAGAGTATAAGCAGATTTCTATCATCAAGGGAGATGCAAAGAGTGTTTCCATTGCAGCTGCCAGTATTATAGCTAAGGTTACAAGGGACAGAGTCATGAAGGAAATGGCTTTGAAATATCCTGAGTATGGTTTTGATTCGAATAAGGGTTATGGTAGCGAGGCACATATTGCTGCCATTAAAAAGTATGGTCCCTGTGATATCCATAGAAGGTCATTTATAGGAAACTTTATATGAACATCATCGGCAACGTAAATAAGCCCAATAATACCATCATCATTGAGGGTAGTCAGATCCGGGAGCAAAGAGGTGTTGAAAGTAAGCCTCTTGAGCTGAAAGCCGGTTCTACCATCCAGGGTACTGTAATGTCTATTTCAGACACTGCAGAGGGTAAGGTTGCTAATATAAATGTTGGAGACTATGTTATATCCGCTAAGCTCCAGGAGGGTATGGGCCTTCGTGAAGGGCAGACTCTCAACTTTGCCATTAGGGGAAGTGGGGCTTCGGGGGTATCTATAACTCCTCTTTATGAGAATACTTCTATTGATCAGAGCACCTTAAAGGCTCTGACTGCTGCCGGTATCGAGATCAATAACGATACCGTTCAAATGGTTAAGGACATGATGGAAGCAGGTCTTTCCATTGGGAAAGAATCTCTTCTTGAAATGAACCGTAACCTGTCTGCGCATCCTGACACTTCTATTTCTACCATGGTTGAGATGAAGAGTCTTAACATTCCCATAACTGACAACAATATAGTTCAGTTCCAGAACTACAAAAATTATGAGCATCAGGTAACAAGTGCCATGGAGGACATCATGGATGAGCTTCCAAAAGCTTTTGATCAGCTCACTCAGGCTGGAAATACTACTGCTGCTCTGAATCTGTATGGAAGTGTTCTAAAGCTCTTTGGAGAAGGCGCTGAACAGAGCGTAAATGCAGAAACTCAGGCCACAGAAAGTCAGATGCAGCAGACAGGGGAACCTATAGCAGCCCAGAATGAACAGGCAGCTGAATCAGGTACAGTTACTTCAGAGGGAAAAGAAATCCCGGCTCAGGTAAACGCTAGTGAAGAGCAGGCGCTACAGATAAAAGGGTCAGAAGCTGAAAAAAATCCTGAAAACGCTGCAAAGGCTTCCGGAGAAATCCCTGAGAAAACTGCTCAGCTTCAGGAAAAACCAGTCCTTTCCGATAATTTTGTCAACAACTTAAAGAACCTTGGAATTTCAGATAAGACCATAAGTAAGTACGAAGCTGCTCTTAAGGAGTTAAATGGGCAGTCAGAGGACTTCAATGGAACCCAGGCAACGAGTCCAAAGCTTGAGCAGGCCCAAAAGGAACTGTTAAAAGAGCTGGCTGATAACTTTTCAAAGTCAGATCTTACTGATGTGGCGGAAAGTGCATCCTGGAAAAATGTATTTAAGAGTGATGATTACAACAAACTCCTAAAGGGAAATATTACTTCCCAGTGGCTATTAAAGCCCGGAGATGTTCAGAATAAGGAAAATATTGAAAATCTATACCAGAGGCTTGGGAATCAGGTTAAGTCTCTTTCTAATGCTATAAACCAGACCCTGGGACCGGAGAGCAGTCTGGCACAGACAACAAACAACCTCCAGAATAACCTGGACTTCATGAATCAGCTCAACCAGATGTTCCAGTATGTTCAGCTTCCTCTTCAGATGGCTGGGCAGAATGCTCATGGGGATCTGTATGTATACAAGAACAAACACAAGAAGATGAGCGAGGATGGAAGCGTAAGCGCAATCCTTCACCTGGATATGGACAATCTTGGGCCTTTGGATGTTTATGTGAAATTGGTCCAGAACAAGGTTACCACAAACTTTTATGTGGCTGATGACAGCGTTATTGAGCTTATAAACGACAACATCCATATTCTCAATGAGCGGCTTGAAAAGAGAGGCTATAGCATGAATGTCAATGTTATGTTACATGATGATATGGATGGTCAGGATGCTGCTGTTGATGAGATGCTTGACGTAATGAAGACACCTATTCTTTCAACTCAATCCTTTGATGCCAGAGCATAGAGGACTTTATGATGGCAGAAGAAAAGAAAAACAAAGTAAAAACCGCGGTTGCTCTGTCCTATGATCCGAATGAAGATGGAGCGCCTAAGGTCATAGCCTCCGGTAAGGGAGCTTTAGCTGAGAAGATCATTGAAAAGGCTAAGGAAAACAAAATTCCTGTCCATGAGGATGATAAGCTTGCAGACACTCTTTCTAAGTTGGAGATTGGTGAGATGATCCCACCTGAGCTCTATGAGGTTGTAGCTGAGATCCTTGTATTTGTTGATGCTATGGACAAGATTAAGGCAAAGGATAAGACAAGACATTAGTTAAGAGGTAGTTGTAATTGAACAAAAGAAAAGTCGGAGACGGCACGGAATCCCTGGCATGTCGTTTCCTGGAGGAACAGGGAGTCAGAATCCTGGAAAAGAACTACATGTGCAGACAGGGAGAAATTGATATAATAGCTAAGGATGGCAGATATCTATGTTTTATAGAGGTAAAGTACCGCAAGGACACCACCTACGGAGAACCTCAGGAAGCTGTTTCCTACAAGAAAATTCAACATATTTGCAAAGTTTCTAAATTCTATTTATATTCTAAGTATAAATCCTATGACCTTCCGGTCAGATATGATGTAATTGCTATTTCCCCAGAAGATAACATATTCACTTTTAAATGGATCAAAAACGCATTTGACTGCGAGTAAAGGAAAAACTATGGAACCAATTAAATTCATTCGTATTGGAAGTAATAATACTATGGAGCTAAGAGATCATAACGGTCTTAAATATCTGATATTCCCTGAAATAGAAAAGCTTGGCATGGTGGATCACCTTGTTAGCACAAGGCTTGGAGGCGTGTCAAAGGGCTGTTATTCAGAGTGTAACCTAAGCTATACACGAGGCGATGAGAAGGAAGCGGTAGATGAGAATTACAGGCGTGTTTCTGATGCTCTTGGACATGGCAGGAAATTGGATGATTTTGTTCTTACCTTTCAGACCCATACCACCAATGTTAGAGTTGTAACGGAAGATGATAGGGGAAAAGGACCTGCTAAAGCTCGGGATTATACTGATGTAGATGGTCTGATCACAAATATCCCGGGCATTATCCTTGGAGCATTTCATGCGGATTGTGCTCCGGTATTCTTCATTGATCCTGTAAATAAGGCAATTGGTCTTTCTCATTCCGGATGGAAGGGAACTAAGGGCAAGATATCGGCCGAAACTATAAAGAAGATGACGGAAAACTACGGGACTGATCCAAAGGATCTTTATTGCGCAATAGGTCCATCTATATGTGGACCCTGCTATGAGATTGGCGAGGATGTGGCATCAGACTTTTCACAGGCCTTTTCAGAAAAAGAGCTTTCGGAGAACCAGATTCTTGTTCCTTATCCTGAGGGCAAATACAGGCTCTATATCTGGAATGCCATAAAGCTGACACTGATACAAAGCGGCGTTCCCAAGGAGCATATTTCTATCACAGATATCTGTACAAGATGTAATCCTGATCTGCTTTTTTCGCACCGTATCCATGGAGAAAAGCGCGGAAATCTGTGCAGTTTCCTGAGTTTAAAATAGAAATAAACGCATATTCGTCAAATTCTTAAGAAATCTTAAGAAATTTCGACGGTAAATCTTAAGAATTTAATGATTTAATTAGTTTAAAGAGAAATGTGAGGTTGTTATGGAAAACATTTTAGTATGCGATGATGACAAGGAAATAGTTGATGCCATTGAGATTTACCTTGAGCAGGAAGACTTTAAGGTTTTTAAGGCTTATGACGGTGAAGAAGGCCTTTCCATCCTTAGAAGAAATGATATTCATCTTGCTATAGTGGACATTATGATGCCTAAGATGGATGGGATTCATCTGGTGAAAGCTTTAAGAAAGTTCAGCTCAATACCTGTTATCTTTCTTTCTGCTAAATCAGAGGATGCAGATAAGATCCTGGGACTAAACATCGGCGCCGATGATTATGTCACAAAACCCTTTAACCCTCTTGAACTCATTGCCCGTGTTAAATCCAATGTAAGAAGATACACATCCCTTGGAACTATTATCGAAAAAGAAAATGTTTACACCTCAGGTGGCCTGGTTGTTGATGACAACGCTAAGACAGTTACGGTATTCGGAGAACTTATAAGACTCACGCCCATCGAGTATAAGATCATTGCTTTTCTTGCCAAGAACAAAGGAAAGGTCTATTCCATTGAGCAGATCTATCAGAATATCTGGGGCGATACTACCGGAAGAACTGACAACACCATAGCAGTTCACATAAGACACATAAGGGAAAAAATAGAAGTGGATCCAAGAGAACCCAAGTATCTTAAGGTTGTGTGGGGCATTGGATACATGATCGAGGACGACACTAAATGAAAAACTTTGCTTTAAAATCAACAACAGTAAGGATAATCCAGCATATCCTGGCTGCATTTATTGCTTTTGTAGTAAGCTATGCTATCATTGGCACCTCCATAATGATACAGGGTATTAACGGATATTATTCTTATAATCTGTATGAATCTGACAGATCCAGAAGCTATGAAGATTCATATCTGTTCAATAACATTCTTGGAAACAATGTCTCAGATGTGCTAAGGCTTGTAGCCCTTAGAACCCAGCTGGAAACAGGCGGAGAGTTTGATGAAAAGAAACAGATTGATGTAACAGCTTACGTCAACAGGTCTGCGACCCTTTCAGGGGACTATATAACAGCGGTTTATTATCTTTCGGACCTTCTTAAGTGGGCACAAAGCGGCTTTAAATATGAGACAAGTTATTTTTCCGAGGAAGATGGCGATAAGTTCCTTAGCACTTCCACAACCTATACCCATCTTAACAGCAATATGCATTCCGGTGGGATGAGTACCTATCTTAACAGTCAGCTTCCTGGTAATAGCATGACCTTTGCTATATCCGGCAATACTGTTAAGGGTGAGGGGGAACATACCTATCTTGATTCAAGATATCAGACTGTAGATGGTAAGAATATCGAGGACCTTGTATCTACATGGGAGGAGTACAATCTCCTTTGCTCATACGTGGAAGAGGCGGCAAAAGATCTTTTGGCCAACTATGAGGAGTACCTGAATTCGATAAAGTATTATGACTATCTGAATTCAAACTTAAGGTATTATGTCACAAGGACCATGAATGGCAAGACCAGTGTATATACCAATGTTTCAGAGCTTTCAGGTGAGACCACAGGAAAAGACATTAAGGCCATATTCCAGGATTACGGAAGATACATATATTATTGTCCCTACGACATACAATATGAGACCAACACCCTTATTAAAGAGAATGTGGTACGCTCCATTATAAAAAATTACAGCTACGCTTATCCGGACCAGATCAAGATCTATATTGCTGTAGATACCAATTCCTATGGGGCAGTGGATTCCTTTACCGAGGGCAAGCAGAACTTCTCTAAGTACATGCCCTACAGGAATCAGATGTATATTCTCTGTGCCATTGCAGCTATTATTTATCTTATCTTAATGAGTGTGGAAATGCGCAGAATTTCCCGTAAGGCCTTGGATGATGCAAGCACGCCGGAGACGGTACCTGTAAAGAATATGTATACTGAAGGCATAATGCTCATCGGCCTTATAATAATGGCTGTTCCTGTTTTGGGAATTATTGGGGCAGGCCTTTACACTGACAGTATTACTTCGATCTTCAGGCATTCATATTTTCCGATGATCTGCAGCGCCTGCGTATTTGTAATGAATATCGGACTGCTTTACATGATCTATGGAATTTATAAGAAGGTGAAGTATAAGACCCTCTGGAAAGAGTCTTTCCTTAGAACTATAGTAAATGCTGCAAGAAACCTTATTATCAATACAACGGATAACGGAAATGTTATCATAAGGACCTGGATACCTTATATTTTCTTTGTTGCCTTCAACCTTTTGCTATTTAGGATGGGGCTTGCAGGGATAGTGATAGCTCTTTTGCTGGATATAATAGTCGGAGTTTATCTGTACCGTCAGAATCTTGACAGAGACAAGATAATACATGTTATTGAGAACATCAAAAATGGTGATCTCAAGGCTAAGGTAGATATCACTGAGCTTCATGCGGACAATATAAATCTGGCAGAAGCAGTTAATTCTATAGGTGAAGGAATTGATAAGGCAGTAGACACCAGCATGAAGGATGAGAAGCTGAAGGCTGATCTTATTACCAATGTTTCCCACGATATAAAGACGCCCCTTACCTCAATCATAAATTATGTGGATCTTATCAAGAGAGAAGATATACAAAATGAGAGAGTAAGGGAATATGTTGATATCCTGGAAAACAAATCTCACAAGCTTAAGCAGCTTACTGAAGATCTGGTGGAAGCTTCCAAGATAAGCTCCGGAAATATCAGTATTGAGCTTTCAAAGATTAACTTTGTTGAGCTGGTTAATCAGACCATTGGAGAGTTCTTTGAGAAGTTTGAGAAAAAAAAGCTTCAGATCATATTTAAGCCGGAACTTCAGAACATGGAGATAACTGCCGATGCAAGACATTTGTGGAGAGTCATTGAAAACCTTCTTAACAATGTCTGCAAATATGCTCTTTCAGGCACCAGAGTATATCTGGATATGCATAAAGAGGAGAGTGAAGAAGGAAAAGAACGTGTAGTTTTCTCGATTAAAAACATTTCAGCTTCTGAGCTTAATATTGACTCTGATGAACTTACTGAAAGATTTATCAGAGGAGATGTTTCAAGAACTACAGAAGGCTCCGGTCTTGGCCTTTCAATAGCCAAGAATCTTACGGTTGCCATGGGTGGAACCTTTGATATAAGGCTTGATGGTGACCTGTTTAAGGTAATAATCGGATTTGACTCAGCTGAATAAAAAATAAGCCCTCCGGAGTTTATTCCGGAGGGTTTTTGCATGCATATTATTCGTAAAGCTCAGGTGCGATAAGGCCTTTATTGTACTTGTCGATGATCTCGTGGATCTTTTCTGTTGGCATGTTAACAGTTGACATTGATGCATCATGATTGAGGAAGTCAATGATGGTTGCAAGGAACTTGCCCATATCTGCAATGAAGAGATAATCTCTTGATTTAACTTCATCGTTCATATAGGTCAGGTTAGTCGTTATAACAGCATCAAAGTACTTTTTCTCATAACCCTCATCGAATTTGTCCATACCATCTGTAAACAGACCAAAGGTGGTGCAGATGAATACTCTCTTTGCGCCCATGTTCTTAAGCTGCTTAGCTGTGTCGATCATGCTGGAGCCTGAGGATATCATATCATCAATGATGATAACGTCTCTGCCTGAGATATCAGAGCCCAGGAACTCATGGGCTACGATAGGGTTGGAGCCATTTACTATGTGAGCGTAGTCACGTCTTTTATAGAACATACCGGTGTCTGCGCCAATTACATTAGCAAAGTAAACGGCTCTGTCCAAAGCGCCTTCATCAGGAGAGATTACTGTCAGGTGATCCTTATCAACAGTAAGGTCATCAATATGAGATAAAAGAGCTTTCATAAACTGGTAGGATGCAAGGAAATTATCAAAGCCCCCTAAAGGTTTTGCGTTAGAGATCCTTGGATCATGGGCATCAAAAGTGATGAAATTCTGAATTCCCATATCATGAAGCTCTTTAAACATCTGAGCAGCATCAAGGGATTCCATTCCAGACCTTTTATGCTGTCTGCCTTCGTAAAGGAAGGGCATGATTACGTTTATTCTCTTAGCTTTTCCAGTGATTGCGCCGATGACTCTTTTCAGATCCTGATAGTGATCATCGGGAGATTTGTGATTGATATAATTGTACATCTTATAGGTGATGCTGTAGTTGCATACATCTGTAAGAATATAGACGTCATTACCTCTTACACTTTCATTTATAGTGGCCTTGGCTTCGCCGCTGCCAAATCTGTCAAGGCTGTAGTTGATCAAATAAGAATCCTTAGCATATCCGTGGAATGCAGGATCGAAGTCCGGCATGGAATAGAGGGTTTTTCTGAAACCGGAGATATAACGGTCAACACTTTCGCCCAGCTCTTTTGCAGATTCCATAACAATCAGGTTTAATGGGGCTACTGGTATTAAGCTCTCAAGTTGATGAAAATCAGGCATACTGATTCCTTTCATGAAATTAGAATATATTGGTTTGCATAATGCTCCACTTACTGTTTTAACATCGCGTTACTGACACGTCAAGGAATTTAATGTATAATTTAATGTGATTGTGAGGATATATATGGATAAACAAAAGGGCCATGTTATTGGCACAGTGCTGCCTGACAGCATTGCAGAAGAGATGGGAATTGAGGCAGGAGATCTGCTTCTTGAAATCAATAATGAAAAGATTAATGACATCTTTGACTATCAGTATCTTGTTCAGGATGATCACCTGGATGTGCTTATCAGAAAGGCTGATGGCGAAGAGTGGCTTCTTGATATTGACAAGGACTTTGATGAGGAGCTTGGCATTGAGTTTGAGAACGGACTTATGGATAATTACAGGTCCTGTTCCAATAAATGCATTTTTTGCTTTATAGATCAGATGCCAAAGGGTATGAGACCAACCCTTTATTTTAAGGATGATGACTCAAGACTATCTTTTCTTCAGGGAAATTACGTCACACTTACAAATATGTCTGATGCTGACATAGACAGGATCCTTAAGTACCATCTTTCGCCTATCAACGTGTCTTTTCAGACCACGAATCCAGAGCTTCGGTGCAAGATGCTTGGTAACCGTTTTGCTGGAGAAGCCCTTAAAAAGGTGGACAGGCTCTGTGCAGATGGTTCCGGGATTGAACTTAATGGGCAGATAGTTCTTTGTAAAGGTGTTAATGACGGAAAAGAGCTTGAGAGATCTATAAGTGATCTGACCAAATATATTCCTAATCTTCAGAGTGTTTCTGTTGTTCCTGTAGGTCTTTCCAAGTACCGTGATGGGCTGTATCCTCTGGAACCCTTTGACGGTGAAGATGCAGGTAAGGTGATCGACCTTATCGAGAGCTGGCAGAAAAAGATATATAATGAACATGGAATTCATTTCATTCACGCCAGTGATGAGTGGTACTTCCTTGCTGGAAGGGATTTCCCGGAAGCTGACAGATACGATGGCTATATACAGCTTGAGAACGGCGTGGGAATGATGAGGCTTCTTATTGATGAAGTTGATGAAGAGTTTGAGATTATTCAGAAAGAGGCTTCAGATGCCTTGAAATCCTTGAATAGAGAGATTTCTCTTGCTACTGGACGCCTGGTTTATCCTTGCATAAAAGAAATTGCGGATAAGGCTATGGCACTTTGCCCTGGACTAAAGGTCCATGTTTATGAGATAATCAATGAGTTTTTTGGCGAGAGGATTACAGTTTCCGGGCTGCTTACCGGTCAGGATATAATAAAACAGCTAAAGGGAAAGCCCCTTGGAAGTATGCTGTATCTTCCTGAGAACCTTCTTAGGAGCGGCGACAACTATCTTCTCGATGATGTAACTACTTTAGATATAGAAAAGGAACTGGATATAAAGATAGGCATAGCGAGAAGCGATGGCCATGATCTTGTCAGAGACCTGTTTGGGCTTTGACAGCTCTTTTATCCGGTATGGGAAAGTTAAATGAGCAGAAAGAATATTGTAGCGGTAGTGGGCCGTCCCAATGTGGGAAAATCCACACTCTTTAATGCTCTGGCGGGATCAAGGATCGCAATTGTCCAGGATACTCCCGGAGTTACAAGAGACAGAATCTATCAGGATGTGGAGTGGCTTAATCACAGCTTTACTCTCATCGATACAGGTGGTATTGAGCCGGATTCTAAGGATGTTATCCTGTCTCAGATGAGAGAACAGGCTCAGATAGCCATTGACACAGCCGATGTTATTATTTTTATGGTTGATGTTAAGCAGGGACTGACTGATTCTGATGCCAAAGTAGCTGATATGCTTAGGCGTTCAGGAAAGCCAATAGTTCTTTGTGTCAATAAGGTTGATAACTTTAACAGGGATTCTCTTGACGTTTATGAATTCTATAATCTGGGTATTGGAGAGCCCTTCCCGATTTCTGCAGCAAATAAGCAGGGAATTGGTGACCTTCTGGAGGAGGTTGTAAGCCACTTCAAGAAGGATTCAACCACAGAGGAAGAGGATGATTCCATCAAGGTAGCCATTATTGGTAAGCCAAATGTAGGAAAGTCCTCAATTATCAACAGGCTTATTGGTGAGAACAGACTTATAGTATCGGACATCGCCGGAACCACAAGAGATGCCATTGATACTGAAGTAAAGCATGACGGAAAGAAGTACGTATTTATTGATACTGCAGGACTTCGTAGAAAGAACAAGGTTAAGGATGCTCTTGAGCACTATATGATAGTCAGAACTGTTGGGGCAGTTGAGAGAGCAGACATTGCAGTCCTTGTTATAAATGCTGAGGAAGGCGTAACGGAGCAGGATGCAAAGATAGCAGGAATTGCTCATGAGAGCGGAAAAGCTGTTATTATAGCAGTCAACAAGTGGGACCTTATTGAGAAGGACAACCACTCAGTAAAGGAATTCACGAAGGATATCAGAAATACTCTGGCATTTATGAACTATGCCGAGATAATGTTCATATCAGCAGAGACCGGACAAAGGCTTGTCAAGCTCTATGATATGATCGATATGGTCAGCGAGAATCACGCTCTTCGTGTTTCTACAGGAGTACTTAATGAGATTATGACCCAGGCTGTTGTTATGCAGCAGCCCCCAAGTGATAAGGGTAAGATCCTTAAGCTCTATTACATCACTCAGGCATCAGTTAAGCCGCCAACCTTTGTAATATTTGTAAACGATAAGAACTTAATGCATTTCAGCTATACCAGATATATTGAGAATCAGATTAGGGAGGCCTTTGGTTTCAAGGGCACACCTTTGAGATTTATAATCAGGGAGAGAAAAGAGGACAAATAGTATGGAAAGAGTATTATGTTTACTGATCGGCTATGCTTTGGGGCACTTTCAGACTGCTGTTATATACGGTAAGCTGAAGGGCGTAGATATCAGAAAAGTTGGGAGTGGAAATGCCGGAACAACCAATACCTTGAGGGTAATGGGGGCAAAGGCAGGATTGATCGTACTTTTAGGGGATATGCTTAAGTGCATGCTGGCTATATTTATAACTTATCTGCTCTTTGGAAAGAACCATCCTGAGCTTATAGTTCTTTATATGACCTACACTGCAGCCGGCTCTGTACTTGGACATGATTTTCCTCTTCATTTACATTTTAAAGGTGGTAAGGGAATTGCATGTACTGCGGGTTACACCATTTACCTTGGAATACAGTACACTCCACTGTTTATTCTGATGGGAGTAGTTTCCTTCTTCCTTCCGTTAAACCTGTGCCATATCGTTTCAGTATGCAGCCTTTGCTACTATTCATGCCTTTTTATAATGACTGTCGTTTATGGTCAGATGGGACTGTTTGGAGCTCCACAGGGAGCACTTATTGAAGTTTACGTAATACTCTTTATTTTGACAGCTCTTGCATTTTATCAACACAGAGGAAATATCAAGAAGCTCCTTGCTGGTAATGAACGCAAGACATATATCTTTAAGAAGAATAAGGTGGACTAATGGAAGAAAACCTGAGAAAAAAAATAGGGATTATTGGAGCAGGAAGCTGGGGCATTGCCCTGGCTTATGTTCTGTCTGAAAACGGACATGATGTAACAATCTGGTCAAGAAGTGAAGCCTCTGTTCAAAAGCTTCGTACTTACAGGGAAAATGAGGATAAGCTTCCCGGCGTTAAGCTTAAGGACAGTGTCAAATTTACCTGCAATATGGAGGAAGCTGTTTCAGGAAAAGAGATTTTGGCCCTGGTAATTCCTTCTGCTCATATGAGGGAGACAGTAAAACTTATGGTGCCATATATGCCCAAGGATGATGAGGATCAGCCTGTGATCGTAAATTGCACCAAGGGAATCGAGGAATCATCCCTTATGGTTATGTCAGATGTTATCCTTGATGAGCTACCCGGAAGCAAAGTCTGCGTCCTTTCCGGACCTTCCCATGCGGAGGAAGTTGGTAAAGCAATGCCTACAACAATAGTGGTAGGAGCTTTTGATAAGGATACAGCAAAGCTTGTTCAGAATGTATTTATGAACGATTTCTTCAGAGTATATATAAGTTCTGACATGCTTGGAATCGAGATAGGAGCAGCACTTAAGAATGTCATTGCTCTGGCTGCAGGAATCGCAGATGGTTACGGCCTTGGTGACAATGCAAAGGCTGCACTTATAACCAGAGGAATTGCAGAGATGGCCCGTCTTGGCGTGGCTATGGGCGGAAAATATGAAACCTTTTCAGGCCTTTCAGGTATAGGTGATCTGGTTGTTACCTGTGCTTCCATGCATTCACGAAATCGTCGTGCCGGCATTTTGATTGGTCAGGGTAAGTCTATGGATGAAGCTATGGCTGAAGTTAAAATGGTTGTCGAGGGAGTATACAGCGCCAAGGCAGCCTATGCACTTTCCAGGAAGTATGAAATTGAGATGCCACTTGTACAGGCAGTAAATGAGATTCTTTTTGATGGCCGAAAGCCCGGAGAAGTTATTCAGGAGCTTATGATCAGGGATAGGAAGATAGAAAATACATCTCTGGACTGGTAATTCTATTGCGCTATTGGTCGTACTATGCTAGTATGACCTTAAATAAATATTCATTGATATGCAGAGTAGACGTTAGAGCGTTAAGTGCCCGGTGAACAGGGAGTTGTCACTGGGACGAAGGGAGTTATCCCGCGGTTTTAATGTCGCATCCCGCTGCTACATCGAACATCTTCACCTCCGATGTGGTTAAAGGAAACTGCAAAGGAGGTGTTTTTATGTCTAAAAATTCAACAGTGTTACAAAAATCTAAACTTCCAACCCTGTCAAAGCTTTCAGATGTTAAGGTCCTTTGCTTTTGTGGCATGATGGGTGCACTGGCTATAGTCCTTGGCTATATTGCCACCATCAAGATCGGACAGTACATCAGAATTGGCTTTTCAGGTCTTCCGAATCAGGTTGTTGATTATCTCTTTGGACCATGGATTGGAGCAATCTTTGGTGGAGCAATGGATATCATCAAATGGTTTGCGTCAGGAGATGGTAACTTCTTCCCGGGCTTTACCATTACAGCTATGCTTGGCGCTGTAATTTATGGCTTTTTTCTCTATAATAAGCCTGTGAAGATTGTTAATATAGTTATTTCTCAGCTTCTTGTTAAGATCATCTGCAATATTGGGCTTAACACATTGTGGCTTAATATGTTGTACGGACAGGCTTTCAAGGCTATCCTTCCGGGACGTATTTTGTCTAATGCCATTATGCTTCCAATTGACTGCTTTATCATGTTTGCAATGCTGAAGGTTGTAAGCAAGGTGATAAAGCCACACTTTTCGTGATATCGTCTTGACAAGAAAGAATGAAGAAAATAAAATAAATCAAGTAAAGGCGATGACCGGAACAAGTAGCAGATTCAGACTGACAACAGAGAACAGCCGGCTGGTGAGAGGCGTAGTTAAGTGAATTTGTGAATACATCCGTGAGCTGCACGGAAGAATAACTTTTTTCTGGAGTTTAGTAAGCTGTGACGACTGCCGGGGCGTTACTTCGGAAGAGTATAAAGACTCAATGTATGGGTTGGAGTACTTGTTGAGGCGTATGGTGTGAGCCATGCGTGAATGAAGGTGGTAACACGATTAAACTCGTCCTTCGTGATCATTAACTGATTGCGAAGGACTTTTCTTTTGCAAAAGAGCTTTCGCAATCACACACTTAGGAGGTGCATTATGCAGATTTTTGAGGAACTTAAGGCAAGAGGCCTTATTGCTCAGGTAACAGACGAAGAGCAGATAAGAGATCTTGTCAACAATGGAAAGGCAACTTTCTACATCGGCTTTGACTGTACAGCTGATTCGCTTACAGCTGGTCATTTCATGGCTCTGACTCTTATGAAGAGACTTCAGGAAGCTGGAAACAAGCCAATTGCTCTTATTGGTGGTGGGACAACCATGATCGGAGATCCTTCAGGTCGTTCCGATATGAGAAAGATGCTTACAAGAGAAGATATTGATCACAACGCTGAGTGCTTTAAGCGTCAGATGGAAAAGTTCATTGACTTCGGTGAAGGAAAGGCCATGATGGTCAATAATGCTGACTGGCTGCTTAATCTGAACTACATTGAGCTTCTTAGAGAGGTAGGAGCATGCTTTTCAGTTAATAACATGCTTCGTGCTGAGTGCTATAAGCAGCGTATGGAGAAGGGACTTTCCTTCCTTGAGTTTAACTATATGATCATGCAGTCTTACGATTTCTACTACATGTTCCAGAAATACGACTGCAACCTTGAGTTCGGTGGAGATGACCAGTGGAGTAATATGCTGGGTGGAACAGAGCTTATCAGAAGAAAGCTTGGTAAGGACGCTCATGCAATGACAATCACTCTTCTTACAGACTCTAACGGAAACAAGATGGGTAAGACAGCAGGAAACGCTGTATGGCTTGATCCTAACAAGACATCACCATTTGATTTCTACCAGTACTGGAGAAACGTAGGGGATGCTGATGTAGATAAGTGTCTTAAGATGCTCACATTCCTTCCGATCGAAGAGATTCTTGAGATGGAGAAGTGGGATGGTTCTCGTATCAACGAGAAAAAAGAGATCCTTGCATTTGAGCTTACATCTCTTGTTCACGGTAAGGAAGAGGCTCAGAAGGCTCAGGACGGCGCAAGAGCACTGTTTGCAGGTGGCGGAGACATGGCTAATGTTCCATCTGTTGCTCTTAAGGAAGAGGATTTCAGAGATGGAGTTGTTGATATCCTTCAGGTTCTTGTTTCAGCAGGTCTTTGCGCAACCAGAAGCGAAGCTCGTCGTGCAGTTGAGCAGGGCGGAGTAACATTTGCTGACCAGAAAGTCACAGATGTTAAGGCTACATACAACAAGGATACCTTTGCCGAAGGAGTTATGGTTAAGAAGGGCAAAAAATCCTTTAAGAAAGTTACTTTATAACTTTTTAGGTGTATACAACTTGTAATTTCGGGTAATAAAAAAGAGCTTAAAATCATGCAAGCATGATTTAAGCTCTTTCTTTTACTCTATATCACTAATATTACTCGCCAAATACTGCAAGATAATCCTTCTGGAACTTCTCGATACCCTGATCTGTAAGAGGATGATGTGTCATCTGCTCAATTACCTTGTAAGGTACAGTAGCGATGTCGGCACCTGCAAGAGCACAATCAGTAACATGCATAGGATGACGGATTGATGCAGCGATGATCTCTGTCTGAATGTTGTGGATGTTGAAGATCTCAGCAACCTCTGAAATAAGGTCTGTACCACGAACACTGATGTCATCAAGTCTTCCAAGGAATGGGCTAACGAAAGCAGCGCCGCTTCTTGCAGCAAGAAGAGCCTGGTTAGCTGTGAAGATAAGTGTCATATTAACCTTGATTCCCTCAGCAGCTAGAGTGTGGCAAGCCTTAAGTCCCTCAACTGTCATAGGAATCTTAACTACCATATTCTTGTGAAGCTTTGCAATCTCTCTACCTTCAGCAATCATGCCTTCAGCATCAACTGTGGTAGCCTTAACCTCTCCGCTGATAGGTCCGTCAACGATAGAAGCAATCTCTTTTACTACCTCATAAACATCGCGGCCTTCCTTCGCAATAAGAGAAGGATTTGTTGTAACACCACAAATAACCCCCATGTCATTTGCTTTTCTGATCTCATCAATATTGGCTGTGTCAATAAAGAATTTCATTTTATCTGCTCCTTTTATAAGTGTTTTTAGTTCCAAATCATATAATACCATTATTTGGTTAATTTACTATAGAAATATTGCTCAGTTTCTGTCATTTATTGCTTTGACAATTTGAACTTTTTTTATTTTGTGGTATGATTGTTAGGCTTAAAAAAGTGGAGGAGGGCAATACTTTGGAGAAAAAGATCAAGATTAAGTACTTTAATGACAAGCTGGAAAGGCTTCAGTACATCGATGGGAAGTCTGATTGGATAGACCTTCGCAGTGCAGAGGATGTTGATCTTAAAGAGGGTGAATTCCACCTGATACCTCTTGGTGTTGCCATGGAGATTCCTGAAGGCTATGAAGCTCATGTGGTTCCAAGAAGCTCAACCTTCAAGAATTTCGGAATAATCCAGGCCAATCACATGGGTGTTATTGATCATTCCTATCGCGGAGACAATGATCAGTGGTTTGTTCCTGTAATTGCCATGAGGGATACCCATATAGGATTTAATGACCGTATTGCCCAGTTCAGGATAATGGAGAACCAGCCCACAATTCTTTTTGAGGAATGTGAGCATTTGGAAGGTTCTGACAGAGGCGGTTTTGGCTCCACCGGGACAAAATAATAGAAATACTAATAATAAAAGAGGAATTACAAATGACTAAAATTCGCACAAGATATGCTCCAAGTCCTACAGGACGTATGCATGTTGGTAACTTACGTACAGCTCTTTATGCTTACCTTATCTCTAAGCATGAAGGTGGAGACTACATCCTTAGAATTGAGGATACTGATCAGGAGAGATATGTAGAGGGTGCAACAGATATCATCTACAGAACTCTTAAGGAAACAGGTCTTATTCATGATGAAGGTCCCGATATCGGAGGCCCTGTTGGCCCTTATGTTCAGAGTGAGAGACAGAAGGCCGGAATCTACATGCAGTATGCAAAAGAGCTTGTGGATAAGGGCGAGGCATATTACTGCTTCTGCGACGAAGAGAGACTTAAGACTCTTGTTCAGAAGATTGAAGTAGATGGTGAGGTAAAAGAGATCAGCGTTTACGACAAACACTGTCTTCACCTTTCAAAGGAAGAGGTTGAGAAAAACCTTGCTGAGGGAAAGCCTTTTGTTATCAGACAGAATAACCCTACAGAGGGAACAACAACCTTCCATGATGAGCTCTACGGAGATGTAAGTGTTGAGAATAAGGAGCTTGACGACATGATCCTTATCAAGTCTGATGGCTATCCTACATATAACTTCGCTAATGTTGTTGATGACCATCTTATGGGTATCACACATGTTGTTCGTGGTAATGAGTATATTTCTTCATCACCTAAGTACAACAGACTCTATGATGCCTTTGGCTGGGAAGTTCCTAAGTACATTCACTGCCCACTTATCACTGACGAGGAGCATCATAAGCTTTCAAAGAGATCCGGTCATTCATCTTTTGAGGATCTTATCGAGCAGGGCTTTGTTCCTGAGGCAGTAGTTAACTTTGTTGCACTTCTTGGTTGGTCTCCTGAAGATAATAGCGAGATCATGAGCCTTCAGGATCTCATCGAAAAGTTTGACTATAAGCGTATCAACAAGTCTCCTGCGGTATTTGACTATACAAAGCTCAAATGGATGAACGGCGAGTATCTTAAGAAAATGGACGAGGAAGTTTTCTTTGAGGAGGCAAAGCCTTATCTCGAGAAGGCTATTTCCAAGCCTCTTGATCTTAAGAAGATCTCCAATATGGTGAAGACAAGAATTGAGATCTGGCCTGATATTGCACCTATGGTTGATTTCTTTGATGAGCTTCCAGAGTACGACACAGCAATTTATGCCCACAAGAAGATGAAGACCAATGAAGAGACATCTCTTGCAGTATTAAAAGAGGTTCTTCCACTTCTTGAGGCCCATGATGATTATACAAATGATTCTCTGTATGCACTTCTTTCTGATTACATCAAGGAGAAAGAGTACAAGAATGGATATGTTCTCTGGCCTGTAAGAATTGCTGTTTCCGGAAAAGAGATGACTCCTTGCGGAGCAACTGAGCTGATGGAAGTCATTGGCAAAGAAGAGACCATTAAGAGAATTAAAAAAGGAATTGAGTTACTTGAAAAATAAAGATTTCAATGCCGCTCAGCTGAAGGCCATTCAGCATGATACGGGTCCAGCCATGGTACTGGCCGGACCCGGAAGCGGCAAAACAGCAGTAATTGTCGAGAGACTGCGCTATTTGATTGAGGAACGTCAAGTATTGCCTTCATCAATACTTGTTATAACCTTTACCAAGGCTGCAGCCATCGAAATGCAGTACCGATTTATGAAGCTCACGGATAGTTCTTATCCCGATG
This sequence comes from Butyrivibrio sp. AE2032, assembly GCF_000702965.1. Classification (NCBI taxonomy): domain Bacteria; kingdom Bacillati; phylum Bacillota; class Clostridia; order Lachnospirales; family Lachnospiraceae; genus Butyrivibrio; species Butyrivibrio sp. AE2032. Next base: position 158,677 of record NZ_JNLF01000006.1, read on the forward strand.
TTTCTTTTGGAACATTTCATTCTGTTTTCTATAACATCTATCGGAGTAGTTCCTCCAAAAAAGATTCCCGGATTTCTATAGCAACTGAGAGTTTTAAATATGAAATGATTAGAGATATTCTTTCTTCTTTGAGGGTGGGGAGAATTATTGGCAACGAAGAATATGAAGATTGTCTTGAAGAGATTTCTGAGATCATTTCTGAAATATCAAGAATCAAAAATATGGCTCTTTCTCCAGATCAATGCAGTCAGAGCCTGACAATAAAGCATTGTTTCAAAGATGTCTTTGAAGGCTACAGCAAAGCTTTGATTGAATTTGGGAAGATTGATTTTGATGACATGATTGAAAGGTGTTATCAGGTCCTTTTAAATAACCCTGGAATTCTGGTAAATTGGCAAAAGAGATTTAAGTACATCCTTATTGATGAGTACCAGGACATAAATCCGATTCAATATAAAGTTGTGAGGCTATTGGCCGGGGATTCCCCTAATTTATTTACTGTGGGAGATGATGATCAGTCAATTTATGGATTTAGGGGTTCTGACCCGGGGATAATGCTTAAGTTTAGGGAAAGCTTTGCCGATAATGCTCCACAGATGATCAACCTTAACATTAACTACCGTTGCGGAAAAGAAATACTGGAAAATGCTCTGAAGGTAATAGATGAAAACAATGTGAGATTTAAAAAAGACCTTAAGGTCGATGCCGCTAATGGACTGGGAAAGGTAGTTGCAAGATGCTATAAGGATAAAAAGAAACAGTCTGAAGCAATTGTGGGCTTTCTTCAAAAACACTTACAGGATCTGTCTGATATAGCAATCTTATGCAGAACAAATTCAGAGGCTCTGCAGATTGCCGGAGTTCTTAAAGAAAATGGCATCCCTTCAAATCTTGAAGATAAGAAAAAGAGTTTTCTTTTGGATAAGGGGGTTAGCCTATGCATCGAATATATCTCTTTTGCCTATAACGGGCATAAAAGAAGTGATTTCTACAAGATAGTGAATCAGCCAATGAGGTATATTTCAAGAGAGTCAGCCTCTATGGAGACAGTTTGTGAGCAGGATGTCATAAGATTCTATAAGGGTAATAAAGAAAGACAAAAGAAGGCAAAAGAATTCTTTGCAAGCATAAGCATGATCGAACACCTAAGACCGTCACTGGCTGTTCGATATATAAGGAAAAATATTGGGATTGACAAGTTGTTTCCTGGAAGCATGAAAGAACTTGATTATTTTTCAGAATATGCCAGTGCTTTTGAAACAAACAGATTATTACTTGATGACATTAGAAAGAAATTGGAAGATGAAAAAGAAAAGAGTAATGTGGGCAAAAAGAAGAATCTTTCGGGAAACAGGGTTAAGCTTCTTACAATGCATGGATCTAAGGGACTTGAATTCAATATCGTCTGGCTCCCGGATCTTAATGAAGGAATTATTCCCTCAAGAAATGCAACTGAAATGGCCCAGATAGAAGAAGAGCGCCGTATGCTCTATGTGGCTATGACAAGAGCAAAGCAGGCGCTCATAATGAGTTATGTTACCGGAAACAAGGAAAATCCTATGCTTCCCTGTAGGTTCCTTCGGCCCATAAAAGATTTATGGGATATTAATTATGGGAAAGATCAAAGATCTTCTGACTCTTCTTCAGGTAAATCTACCAGTTCGTCAAATTCAGCGTCATCAAGGTAGAGATCAAAGGCTTCAGTAACCTTTTCGTAGACATCATCGTCTTCAATATTGCCAAGTTCGGGCTCTCCATCAGGGGAATTTAAGATAAATTCATAGAACCAAACGTTTCCGTCATTATTCTGACCGTTTTCATCCAGTGGAAGGAGAACGATATAATCCTTTGAATCAACGGTAAGAACGATCATAAGAGCACAGGTTACGACCTGACCTCCGTCCAGTTCTACATCTACAGTACTCTGCTCACCATTTTGAATCTTGGTGTTCCAATCAGTAGCTATTTTAGAAAATTCCATACAGGCCTCCTCAAATAGTGAATTTTTCAATACATATATGCTAAGTATAGCATAAATACAGATAGTTTTGGTGCATCTAAGGTCCAAATGTGATAGAATATTGTGTCGTATGATAAAAATCATGGGAAAATAGGTGCAAAATGACGCAAAAGATCAGAATCTGCAAGGAAAAACCATATCCTTTAGGCTGCTATATTGATTATGACAGAAGCCTTATTGTCCGCAGTGTCTTTAAAGATAACAAACATTGTGGAATCACACTTTACCCTTCTGACCCTAAATCCAAGCTGGAGCCTCTGAAAATTGAGCTTCCAAAGGATGTTAAAAGAGGTGGTATCTACTCGGCAAGGATACAGGGAATTGAGAATATTGCTGACTATGGCACTTATAATTATTTTGCAGATGATGAGTTTTTCTGTGATCCATACGCCAAACAGCTTTTTGGCCTTGAGAAATTCGGTAAGGATGTTCCGGACTGCGATATTAGGGCCAAGCTTGATAATAAAGCTGATCTAAAGACCTCCAATCATGTTTTTGACTGGGAAGGTGACGACAATAACTTTATTCCGTATGAAGATTCTTTTGTCTATCTGCTTCATGTCAGAGGCTTTACAAAAAGTCCAAGTAGCGGAGTATCCTCTGGGGCAAGAGGAACTTTTTCCGGAATAATAGAAAAGATTCCATATCTTAAATCTCTTGGGGTTACAGCGGTAGAGCTGATGCCTTGCTATGAGATGAATGAAATTGAGAATCCATATAAAAAATCAGACAGAAGAATTGCTAAGCCTTTGTATTCAAAGGATGGTAGCATATCCGACAAGAATCAGGTTAATCTAAAGCTTAATTTCTGGGGCTATAAGAAGGGTTATTACTTTGCTCCCAGGTCTTCCTACTGCGCAGATCCTTCAGACTGCGAGAATGAATTTAAGCGTTTTGTTAAGACAATGCATGAAAATGGCCTTGAAGTAATCATGCAGTTTTACTTTGAAGAGGATGAGAGTGGAACACTTATTATTGATGCCCTCAGGTTCTGGAGATGCACCTATCACGTTGATGGTTTCCATTTAAAGGGAAGCGTTCTTCCAATTAAGCTTATTACTAACGAGCCTCTTTTTACAGATATAAAGGTTTGGTATGAATGGCTTGATTACAATGGCATTTATAAGGGTGAGGCTCCTTCTCAAAGGCTCCTTGCGGATTATAACAATGCATTTCTTTATAACAGCAGAAGGTTCTTAAAGAGCGATGATAATACGGCTTCAGATTTTATGAAGTCCATGATAGCCAATGGTACTGATCATGGCATCATCAATTACCTTTGCGATTATGAGGGCTTCAGGCTCTTTGACCTGGTTTCCTACGAGCATAAGCACAACGAGGAAAACGGTGAGAACAACAAGGATGGCACTGATAATAACCTTAGCTGGAACTGTGGAATTGAGGGAAGAACAAGGAAAAATGACATTCTTTCCCTTCGAAAGAAACAGATAAAGAATGCGCTGACCATGCTTTTCTTCTCCCAGGGAACCCCTATGATCTTCTCCGGAGACGAGTTTGGAAACAGCCAGGGCGGTAATAATAACCCATACTGTCAGGACAACGAGACTGGCTGGGTTGACTGGAAGGCCCTTGATAGAAACAGAGACATCTTTGACTATGTCTTATTCCTTTCTAAATTCAGATTTGGTAACAGGATTCTTCATGAAAAGGAACCCTTTAAGCTAATGGATTATATTTCCTGTGGCTATCCTGACCTTTCCTGCCACGGTAGAGAGGCCTGGAGACCTGACCTGTCAGGGCACTCACATCTTCTGGGAATGCTTTTCTGCGGCCTTTATGAGAAGGAAGATAAGGAAAAGAGCTTTATCTATGTATCCTTTAATATGCACTGGACTCCACAGGAGATGGCGCTTCCAAAGCTTCCGGAAGGATATAAGTGGAAGCTGGTTTCCGATACAGATGAAAGAGGACTTAAGCCTTCTCAGGTTAAGAAAAAGACTGCTGTTGGCGTAAAAGAGGTGTTCACAGAGCTTTTGGCTGACAGATCAGCAAGAATATACATTAGCGTTATTGATAAAAATTTTAAAAAGAAAGTTACAGGTCGTAAAAAATAATGGAAACATTTGATGTTATTGAGAAATTTTTAAGATATGTGAAGATTGATACCCAGTCCGATGATACAACCGGAACATCTCCTTCAACAATGAAGCAGCATGATCTGGCAAAGCTCCTTAAGGGGGAACTTGAAGAGATAGGTGCCAGTGAGGTTTACTATGACACTGAGCACTGCTATGTTTACGCCTCAATTCCTGGAAACAGTGGCAATGCAGAAAGCCCGGCTCTTGGCTTTATTGCTCATATGGATACCTCTGATGAGGTTTCCGGTAAAGATGTAAAGCCAAGGATTGTAGAAAACTATGACGGACAGGACATTTCCCTTAACGCAGATACAGTTCTTTCTCCCAAGGATTTCCCTGAACTTAAGAATCATGTAGGAGAAGATCTGATCGTTACTGATGGAAACACACTACTTGGTGCAGATGACAAGGCAGGCGTTGCCGAGATCATGACGATGGCTCAGACGCTTATAAAGAATCCAGAGATTAAGCACGGAGACATCAAGATAGCTTTTACTCCTGATGAGGAGATAGGTGAGGGAACTGCCTTTTTTGATATTCCAAGATTTGGTGCTAAATACGCCTTTACCGTTGATGGCGGTAAGCTTGGCGAGCTTGAATATGAGAACTTCAATGCTGCAGAGGGTGTGATCAAGGTTAATGGAAGAAGCGTTCATCCCGGCGATGCCAAGGGTAAGATGGTCAACGCATCCCTTATCTGTTATGAGTTTGACAGCCTTTTACCTGAGGACCAGAAGCCTATGTACACAGAAGGCAGGGAAGGATTCTTCCACCTTACTGAGATAAATGGTTCTACAGAATCTGCCAAGGCAAGCTATATCATAAGAGATCATGATGAAGCTCTTTTTGCTAAGAAAAAAGAACTGTTCCTGGCTGCTGCAGATTATCTTAACAAGAAATACGGTGAGGGCACTGTAGAAGTAACTGTAAGAGACCAGTACTTCAATATGATCGAGAAGATCCGCCCTCATATGCATCTTGTTGATAATGCCAAGAAAGTTATGACAGATCTTGGTATCGCAGCAATTGATAAGCCTATCAGAGGTGGCACAGACGGCGCATCTCTATCATACAAAGGACTTCCATGTCCAAACCTTTGCACTGGTGGATACAACTATCATGGCAGGTACGAGTACGCTTCAATACAGGAAATGAGAAAATGCGTAGATATCCTTCTTGGAATTGTTGACGCATACAAGTAATAGATTTAAGGAAAGAGTTATTTAATGAGTATCAATATTTTAAACAGTAATAAAAATGATGTTAAGGACGCTGAGTCTTTAAAGCAGCTTGAATTTATAGAACAGGCAAAAGAAAAAGTTGCTGCCCTTGAAAAGAATCTTGGACGTAAACCCACTGCCTGCGTTGTTACATTTGGTTGTCAGATGAATGCCAGAGATTCAGAAAAGCTCTTGGCAATTCTTAAACTTGCAGGTTATGAGGAAGTTGAAACTGAGGATGCAGATTTTGTCATTTACAACACCTGCACAGTAAGAGATAACGCTGACCAGAGAGTCTATGGAAGACTTGGCCAGTGCAGTAATTTCAAGAAAAAGAATCCTCATATGAAGATCGCTATCTGTGGCTGCCTTATGCAGGAGCAGTCTGCAGTTGAGAAGATACAAAAGAGTTATAGATTTGTTGATCTGATTTTCGGAACTCACAATATTTATAAGTTTGCTGAACTTCTTAATACTACCCTGGATTCAGACAGAATGATAATCGATATATGGAAGGAAACTGACAAGATTGTTGAGGACCTTCCTGTTATGAGAAAGTACCCATTTAAGTCCGGCGTAAACATTATGTTTGGCTGCGACAATTTCTGTACCTACTGTATCGTTCCCTATGTAAGAGGACGAGAGAGAAGCAGATCTCCTAAGGACATTATCAGAGAGTGCGAGAAGCTTGCTGCTGATGGCGTTAAGGAGGTTATGCTCCTAGGTCAGAATGTTAATTCTTATGGTTTTGATTTTGAAGAAGGAGATTCCAATAAGATTACCTTTGCTGAGCTCCTTAAGATGGTATGCGAGGTTGAAGGTATTGAGAGAGTTCGTTTCATGACTCCTCATCCAAAGGATTTTTCTGATGATGTAATTGATGTGATCGCTGCAAATCCTAAGATCGCAAGACATATTCACCTTCCTCTTCAGGCAGGAAATAATGAGATTCTTAGAAGAATGAATCGTAAGTATACCAAGGAGCAGTTCATTGATCTTGCAATGAAGATCCGTGAACGCATCCCGGACGTTGCCATTACTACAGATATCATCGTTGGCTTCCCGGGAGAATCTGCAGCTGACGTTGATGACACAATAGATGTTATCAAGCAGGTGAAATTTGATAATGCCTTCACCTTCATCTACTCAAAGCGTACAGGAACTCCAGCCGCTTCCATGCCTGACCAGGTTCCCGAGGAAGAAGTAAAGGTAAACTTCGACAAACTCCTTAAAGTAGTTCAGGACACAGCCAAGGAGCAGGCAGAAAAGCTTCAGGGCAGGACAGAGAGAGTATTAGTCGAAGGCGTTAATGAGCATGATGCAGCTCTTTTAACAGGAAGAATGTCGAACAACACTCTTGTTCACTTCCCTGGCGATGAAGCTCTTATTGGTTCTTTTGTGGATGTTTCACTGGACGAATGCCACGGCTTTTACTACATGGGAACGATGAGATAATTTGAACAATACTAGATTGGAGACATGCCCCCGTGGATCACACGTTGATTGATAATGTTGATATATCCCAGGTTTCCCCTATGATGCAGCACTATATCCAGACCAAGCTGGAATATAAGGACTGTATCCTGTTTTACAGATTGGGGGACTTTTACGAGATCTTTTTTGATGATGCACTTGTTGCTTCAAAAGAACTTGAACTGACACTTACAGGTAAGGCCTGTGGCCTTGAAGAGAGAGCTCCCATGTGCGGAGTTCCTTTTCATGCTGTGGAGACCTACCTGAATAAGCTGGTTTCAAGGGGCTATAAGGTGGCTATCTGTGAGCAGATGGAGGACCCTAAGCTTGCAAAGGGCATTGTTAAAAGAGATGTTACAAGAATAGTAACACCCGGAACAAACCTTAATATGCAATCCCTTGAGGAGAGTAAGAATAATTACCTTATGTGTATTTTCTACGCTCCTGATAATATCGGTATTTCTGTAGCGGATGTTACCACAGGAGATTATTACCTTACTGAGGTTGATTCCTTAAGGCTTGTGATGGATGAGATCGGGAAGTATACACCCTCTGAGATCATCTGCAATAATGCTTTTGAATTCTCCGGAGCCGATCTTGATGAGATCAGAAACAGGCTTCAGATATTTATAAATCCGATAGATGACAGGTACTACGATGAGGAAGGCTGTAAGAGGCTTCTTATGAAGCACTTTAAGGTTTCATCTCTTATCGGCCTTGGAATAGATGATTTTCCTTATGGAATTGTGGCTTCCGGAGCACTGCTTCAGTATCTTATCGATATGCAGAAGTCTGATATCAGCAATATCACCCATATCTATCCGTATCTCACCAGTAAATATATGCTTCTTGACAGTTCCACAAGGCGTAATCTTGAACTTGTGGAGACCATGAGGGATAAGCAAAAGAGAGGTACACTTCTTTGGGTGCTTGATAAGACAAAGACTGCCATGGGTGCCAGAATGCTAAGAGGCTTTATAGAACAGCCTCTTGTTGATGGTCAGGAAATCCTTCTTAGGCAGAATGCAGTTGAAGCCCTTACAAAGAACGTGGTTACCAGGGAGGAAGTCAGGGAATATCTTAATCCTGTTTATGACCTTGAACGTCTTATGTCCAAGATCATATTTAAGACTGCCAATCCCAGAGATCTTCTCGCATTTAGGAATTCCATCAAGATGATCCCTGCTATTATCACAGCTCTTTTAGATGTAAGCACAGACCCCGGGATCAGCAAAATTGCTGATGATCTGGATCCCCTTACCGACATCTATGACCTTATAGATAAATCCATCGTTGAGGAGCCTCCACTTGTAATTAAGGAAAGCGGTATTATCAAGGAAGGCTTTGACGCTGATATTGATCACTTCAGAGAAGCCGGAACCAATGGTAAACAGTGGCTTGCTCAGATGGAGGAGGAAGAGAAGGAAAAGACCGGAATTAAAAACCTTAGGATCAAGTACAGCAATGTATTTGGCTATTCCTTTGAGGTTACCAATTCCTTTAAGGACAAGGTCCCTGACTATTTCATCAGAAAGCAGACTCTTACTAACTGCGAGAGATATACAACACCAAAGTTAAAAGAGCTTGAGGACACAATCTTAAATGCTCAGGATAAGCTCAATAACCTTGAGTATGAGATGTTCTGTAAGATACGTGACTCCATTGGAATGGAGATCGACAGGATACAGACTACCGCAAAGGCACTGGCTCTTTTGGATGTATTTGCATCCCTTGCCCATGTGGCTGAAAGAAATCATTACGTAAAGCCCACCCTTAACGAAAAGGGGCTTATCAATATCAAGAATGGCCGCCATCCCGTGGTGGAGCGTATGCTTGACGCATCAGATATGTTCATATCTAACGACACTTATCTGGACAATAAAAAGCACTGTATCTCAATAATTACCGGACCTAATATGGCCGGAAAATCAACCTATATGAGGCAGACAGCCCTTATAGTACTTATGTGTCAGATCGGAAGTTTTGTTCCCGCAGACTCTGCTGACATGTGCGTTGTGGACAGAATATTTACAAGAGTTGGAGCTTCTGACGACCTTGGAAGCGGACAGTCAACTTTCATGGTTGAGATGAATGAGGTTGCCAATATCCTTAGAAATGCCACACCAAATTCTCTTTTAATTCTTGATGAGATTGGAAGAGGAACCAGTACCTATGATGGTCTGGCTATCGCCTGGGCAGTGACCGAGCACATCAGTAACAGAAGGTTCCTTGGCGCCAAGACTCTTTTTGCAACCCATTACCACGAGCTTACTGAGCTTGAGGGCAAGATGGACAATGTAAACAACTATTGTATTGCTGTTAAAGAAAATGGCGATGATATTGTCTTTCTTCGTAAGATCGTCAAAGGTGGTGCAGATAAGAGCTATGGAATCCAGGTAGCAAAGCTTGCTGGCGTTCCAGACATGGTAATAGACAGGGCAAAAGAGATAGTTGCTGAACTTACGGATAATGATATCACAGAAAAAGTTCAGAGTATTGCCAAGGATAACAGGAGCGACAAAAAGGTTAAGGTTAAACACTACGACGAGGTTGATACCAACCAGATGTCCCTTTTTGACACGGTTACAGATGAAGACGTTTTAAAAAGGCTTCAGGAGATTGATATCACAACTCTCACTCCAATGGATGCATTAAACACTCTGTACAAGCTTCAGAGTGATCTTAAGAACAGGTGGAAAAGCTGATGGCATTTATCAATGAACTTGATAAAAACACAATAGATCAGATTGCTGCAGGTGAAGTGGTTGAGCGCCCTGCCAGTGTGGTAAAAGAGCTGGTTGAAAACGCCATAGATTCAGGAGCTACCGCGGTTACTGTTGAGATCAAGGGCGGCGGAATTGATATGATAAGGGTTACGGACAATGGTTCCGGAATCGAAAAGACTCAGATCCGAAAGGCTTTTAAGAGACATGCTACCAGTAAGCTTAAGAGCATTGAAGACCTCTTTTCCATCCATTCCCTTGGTTTCAGAGGAGAAGCTCTTTCAAGTATTTCCTCTGTTGCTCAGGTGGACATGATAACTAAGACAAAGGATGAGCTTGTTGGAACAAGGTATTGTATAAATGGCGGCGATGAGGCTGCTTTTGAGGATATCGGAGCACCCGAAGGAACAACACTCATAATTAGAAATCTCTTTTACAATACTCCTGCAAGAAAGAAATTTCTTAAGACACCCCAGACGGAAGGCAGCTACATTGGGGATGTAATGGAGCATATGGCCCTGGATAATCCAACGGTTTCGTTCCATTACATAAACAACAAGGACGATAAGTTTTCTACATCAGGAAATGGGGATCTTAAGGAAATCATCTACAGGATTTACGGAAGGGATATTTCGGTAAGCCTTATTCCTATCAATGTTGCAGATAAGGGCTATATCCTTGAAGGATATCTTGGTGAGCCATCCATAAACAGATCCAACAGAAACTATGAGATATTCTTTGTCAATGGAAGATATATCAAGGATAAGGTAATGTCAAAAGCTCTGGAAGAGGGATATAAGCAGTATCTTATGATGCATAAGTTTCCTTTTGCAGTGCTTCACCTTAGAATGGATCCATCTTGCGTGGATGTAAATGTTCATCCAGCCAAGATGGAAGTCAGGTTTAACGACCAGATTGGACTTTCAGAATTTATCAGGGTTAATGTTGAGAATACACTTCGCCAGCATGAGATGATCCCTGATGCACTTCTTGGTGAGGATGAGCCTGTTTCTAAGAGCAGCGCTGTCGGTTTTGGAAGTGGTGATGGAAACGTAGAAGGCGGAAACGATTCTTTTCCTGGAAATGACACTTCAAATGGTAGCGACGAAAAATCATCCATTTCTGCTCCTAAAACTGCTGCACCTCAGCCTTTTGAGAGACTTCGTTTTGAACAGCACAAGATAAGCGAAGATACTCCTGTTTATGCCCATGGCGTAAAGGCAGAGCCTATAAAGATCGAGGACAGTAATAAGTCTGCTGTATGGACCAGGATATTTGGCGATTCTGATGGCTCTATCGCTGAAAAAAGTGAGCATCCTTCACCCATCATCAAACAGGAAGAAGCTATTGTCGTAGAAAAGCCGATGCAGCTTAATCTCTTTGACGAGAAAGTGCTGACTAAAGATAACGTGAAGGAATATGAGATCCTGGGCCAGATATTTGGCACCTACTGGATCATTGCCTTTAAGGACAAGATGTTCCTTGTTGATCAGCATGCAGCTCATGAAAAGATCAACTACGAGCGCATGATGAAGCGCTATAAGAATGGAGAGATGTTGTCTCAGATGGTGAATCCACCTGTTATTGTAGCGCTTACAAGTTCTGAGGAAGAGCTTTTCCTTCAGTACAGACAGTATTTTGAAAAGCTTGGATTTAATATTGAGAACTTCGGTGGCAGGGAATATGCCATGAGAGCTATTCCGATTGATCTTTTTGGCTGTGATTCAGAAAAGGATATGTTCCTTCAGATCCTGGATGAACTATCCCATGAGACCAATCTTGAACGAACACCGGATGTGATAAACTATAAGATAGCAAGTATGGCTTGTAAGGCTTCGGTAAAGGGGAACACCAAAATGAGCTATGCTGAGATGGAAGCTCTTTTGGACGAGCTTCTCACCCTTGAAAATCCATACAATTGCCCTCATGGAAGACCAACTATCATATCCATGAGCAAGTATGAGATTGACAAGAAGTTTAAGAGAGTTGTTGAGTAATGGAAAAGCAAAAACTCATTGTACTGACAGGACCTACGGCTGTTGGAAAGTCAAAGCTTTCCATAGCACTGGCTAAGACTATTGGCGGAGAGATCATCTCCGCTGATTCTATGCAGGTCTACAAATACATGAATATTGGTACTGACAAGATCAGTCCTGAGAAGATGGATGGTGTTCCCCATCATCTGATTGATTTTCTTGAGCCTTCAGAGGATTTCAACGTTTTTGAATTCCAGAAGCTTGTTAAGGAATCGATAGAAGATATTGCTTCAAGAGGACATGTTCCGATTATAGTAGGTGGAACAGGATTCTATATTCAGGCTGTTCTCTACGATATTGATTTTACTGAGACTGATGAGGATGATTCCTATCGAAAAGAGCTTGAAAGGCGGGCTTTGACTGTAGGTGTTCACGTGCTTCACGAAGAGCTAAGGGCAGTAGATCCTGAGTCAGCTGAAGCAATCCATGAGAATAATTCCAAGCGTGTTATCAGGGCCCTTGAGTATTATAAAAAGACCGGAAGACCAATATCGCAGCACAATAAGGAACAACGTGAACGAACATCTCCATATGATTTTAAGTATTTTGTTCTGACGGATGACAGAGAAGTTCTCTATTCAAGGATAGATAAGCGTGTGGATCTTATGATAGAGGAAGGACTTGAAGCAGAGGTAAAAGAGCTATCAAAACTTGGAATTCCAAGAACAGCTACTTCCATGCAGGGCTTGGGATATCGTGAGATGTTTGGATATCTGGATGGTGAATATGACCTTGACAGGGCCATTTACCTGATAAAACGTAACACAAGACATTTTGCCAAAAGGCAGCTTACCTGGTTTAAACGTGAAGAAGACGTTATCTGGATAGATAAAAGAGACTTTGACCGGGATGAAGAAAAGATTTTGAAAGAGATAGTAAGGATTTATGAACAGTAAGATTTACGAAGAACTTGGAATATCAAAGAAAGTATATGATTTTGGAGAGGAGATTCTCTCATCTTTAGAGGAACGCTTTAAGAAGATTGATGAAAATGCAGAGTTCAATCAGCTTAAGGTCCTTAAGGCAATGCAGGATAATAAAGTTAGTGAAGCATGTCTTCTTGGTACAACAGGCTATGGTTATAATGACATTGGAAGAGAAAAGCTTGAGGCAGTATATGCTTCAGTTTTCCATACGGAGGACGCTCTGGTCCGCCCACAGATCACCTGTGGGACCCATGCTCTGGCACTTGCTCTCATGAGTAACCTTCGTCCCGGAGACATGCTCTTTTCCCCTGTAGGAAAGCCCTATGATACTCTTGAGGAAGTAATAGGTATCAGGCCATCAAAGGGAAGTCTTAAGGAGTATGGCATCGACTATACACAGGTGGATCTTTTGCCTGACGGAAGCTTTGACTTTGACGGAATACGAAAATCTCTTTTAGATAATGACAATATAAAACTTGTTACCATTCAGCGTTCAAAGGGCTATCAGACAAGGCCTACACTTTCTGTTACAAGAATAGGAGAGCTGATCAGCTTTATTAAGGAGATTAAACCATCTGTAATCTGTATGGTTGATAACTGCTATGGAGAGTTTGTAGAGACTATAGAACCTACTGATGTGGGCGCTGATATGGTTGTTGGATCACTTATAAAGAACCCAGGCGGCGGACTTGCTCCAATTGGTGGTTATATTGCCGGAAAGAAGGAATGTGTTGAAAATGCTGCCTTCAGGCTCACTTCACCGGGTCTTGGAAAAGAGGTTGGAGCTTCTCTGGGAATTTTGCCTCAGTTCTATCAGGGATTTTTCTTGTCACCAACTGTTACTGCTTCAGCACTTAAGGGCGCTATTTTCGCAGCTAACATTTATGAAAAGCTCGGTTTTGATGTGGTTCCAAACGCAACAGAGGAGAGACACGATATAATCCAGGCCGTAACCTTTGGAAAGCCTGAGGGAGTAATAGCATTTTGTGAGGGAGTCCAGGCAGCTGCTCCTGTGGACAGCTTTGTTGCTCCTGAGCCCTGGGATATGCCTGGCTATGATGCTCAGGTTATCATGGCAGCCGGTGCCTTTGTTTCAGGTTCATCTATCGAACTTTCTGCAGATGGTCCAATTAAGGAGCCCTATAGCGTATTTTTCCAGGGGGGACTTACCTGGCCACACGCCAAGCTTGGTATTCTTAAGACTTTGCAAAAGCTTGTGGATAAAGGTTTGGTTGTGTTATACTAATTAATTGTAAAATTATGCTTATTAAGCTATAAGGAGGCTGTTTTGGCTAATATATTTGGAATTGATCTTGGTACAAGTAATATCAAGATTTACAACAGAGATGAGGACGGACTTACAGTAGAAAAGAACATGATTGCCATTGAGAATAAGACAAATGTCTTTGCTTATGGTAATTCAGCATATGATATGTATGAGAAGGCTCCTGATAAGATAAAGATTTCTTATCCTCTTAACAGCGGCGTTATTGCTGATATCGAGCATATGGAGACTTTGGTAAAGCTCTTTATAACAGATCAGATGAAGGGATCTGTAAAGCCTTGTGAGGTATATATTGCTGTACCTAAGGATGTAACAGAGGTAGAAAGAAGAGCTTTTCACGATCTTATCAATGACGCAGGCATCAAGGCTAAGAAGATCATGATGGTTAAAAAGCCACTGGCTGACGGCCTTGGAATGAATGTTGATGTCATGAACTCCCAGGGTGTTCTGGTGGTTAACGTTGGTTATGATACCACAGAGATTTCTATCCTTTCTCTTAGAGGCATCGTTGTAAGTAAGCTTATTAAGGTTGGTGGAAAGAAGTTTGATGAGTCCATCAGAAACGTGATCAGAAAAGAGTTTGGACTTCTTATTGGTGAGAAGACTTCTGAGAACGTTAAGATTTCTCTTAAGGACTTTGAAAAAGAGGGCAAGGATGCTGTTGTTTACGGAAGAGACATTGTTACAGGACTTCCTGTTGAGAGACAGATCCCTACAGATCTAATCAATCAGTCCCTTATCGAGAACTTCGATGCGATCCTTGACAATATCAAGGCTGCTCTTGAGAAGACTCCACCGGAACTTGCTGCAGATATCTTCAAGCATGGTCTTTACCTGACAGGTGGAGCATCACAGGTATGCCATCTGGCTCAGCGTCTTTCAAATGGTGTAGGCCTCAACGTTAATATTGCAGAAAATCCTGTCGGTTCTGTTGCCATGGGACTTGCAAAGATCATCAGAGAAGATCAGTACAAAGCTCTTGCATATGGAATAGAAGAGGACAAATAAATGAGTCCTATTGTAAGGAGAAGAGGAGAAGAATTTACACTTCCAAGTAAATATCTCCTCTTTATTTTAACAATCCTCTGTGTAGGAACTATAATCATAACATTTAACACCAGCTTGTTTACTGGACCACTGAACTCCTTCGCTGGTGTTTTTGTTGTGCCCTTTCAAAAGGGAATCACTACGGTGGGTTCATTTTTACAGGACACAACAGATAAGCTGTCATCTATTACAAGGCTTCTTGATGAAAACGAGAAGCTCAAGGCTCAGATTGATGAGCTTACTGTGGCTAATACCAACTTAGAGCAGGAAAAGTATGAACTTACTGAGCTAAGAAACCTCTACGAACTGGATGCCCAGTATGAGGAATACCAAAAGACCGGGGCCAGGATCATTGCCAAAGACGCAGGAAACTGGTATCACTCCTTTGTAATTGACAAAGGCTCTGATGATGGCATACAGACTGATATGAATGTAATTGCCGGTGGAGGTCTTGTTGGAAGAGTAATAGACGTTGGCCCAGATTGGGCTAAGGTACAGTCAATCATAGCTGATAATGCTGCTGTTAGTGGTATGGTTCTTGCTTCTTCAGATAATCTTATAGTTTCCGGAGATCTTGAACTGTACAGGCAGGGTTATATCAGTTTTTCCAAGCTTGTTGATGACGCAGATAAGGTTAGTATCGGTGACAAGGTTGTTACCTCTAATATCAGCGATAAGTATCTTCCCGGAATATTGATTGGTTATATCTCCACAATTGATGCGGATTCCAATAACCTGACCAAGTCAGGAAGGATCACACCTGCTGTGGATTTTGAACACATGAACGAAGTACTTGTTTTACTGGATCAGAAGAAGAACATAGGTAACTAAGGTATATTATGAATTTCAGACGTCCTTTGTTTAACTTCATATTCATTCTTGTTTCTTTTATCCTGCAGACCACGTTGTTCAGGGTTATTGATTTTGGTGGAGTAACTCCAAATCTTCTGATTATCTTTACAGCATCTGCCGGGTTTATCAGAGGAGACAAATCGGGACTTCTTACAGGATTCTTTTGTGGACTTTTAGTTGATATTTTCTTTGGAACATACATTGGATTTTATGCACTGATCTATATGTATATTGGATTTGTTGTCGGGAAACTTCACGATGTGTTTTTTACCCAGAATCTTGCTATTCCTATCCTGGTGATAAGTCTCTCGGACTTTATATTTGGATTTATCTGCTATGTGCTGATGTTTCTTTTCAGGACAAAGTTTGATATCGGATATTATATGAACAACATAATCATTCCGGAACTTGTTTATACTGCACTTGTTGCTATCTTTTATTATCCGCTTATTCTGTGGATCAATAATTCTATCGATGAAAAAGAGCTAAGGAGCGCCAAGAAGTTTGTTTAACAATATCAAAGAGGGGATCATAAAGTTTATAACCTCCAGAGCAGTCATTGTTTCTGGAGTTCTTATTATCCTGGGCTGTATTTTGGTCTACAGGCTCTTTTCACTGCAGGTAATTAATGGCGAGTACTATCTGGACACTTTCAAGCTCAAGATCAAAAAAGAAAAAACCATTCAGGCAGCAAGAGGTAATATCTATGATAGAAACGGTAAGCTTCTTGCATATAATGAGCTGGCTAATTCAGTTACTATTGAGGACGTTTATAAATCCGGTTCAGGAAGACATAAGGCCATTAACACTACTTTGAATGAACTCATCGATATTATCGAAAAGAATGGCGATTCTGTCGACCAGGATTTTGGCATTATTGTTAATGATGCGAACTTTTATGAGTTCACGGTAGAGGGCAATCAGTTACTTCGATTTCTTGCTGATGTCTATGGGCATGCATCTGTAAATGACCTTAAATATGAGGAAAAGACCAAGACGGCTGATGAAGTTATTGAGGATATGTGCATGAACTTCAAGATTGGCGATTATGATGATCCTGATGATTCCTCTACGTTTGTTCCCGGAAAGGGATATACAAAGGACAGGGCCTTAAAAATCCTTAATATTCGCTACAACATGAGCCAGAATTCATACCAGAAGTATATTGATACCACAGTTGCCTCTGATGTCAGCGAGAAAACTGTGGCTGATGTTATGGAGAATGCTTCTAATCTTGCAGGTGTTTCCATAGAGGAGAGTACTGCAAGAAAATATGTTGACTCGATATATTTTTCCCAGCTTTTAGGCTACACAGGTAAGATTTCAGAGGATGAACTGGCAAGTCTTATTCAGGAAAATCCAAGTTACGGTCTTAATGATACTGTAGGTAAGTCTGGTATTGAGCAGTCCATGGAAAGTGTTCTTCAGGGAACAAAGGGATCAGAGACTGTTTATGTTGATAACACCGGTCAGGTTATCGAGACCAGTAACTATGTGGATTCTGTTGCAGGAAATGATGTTTATCTGACTATTGATAAGGAACTGACAGAGGCCTGCTACAACATTATCGAGCAGTCACTGGCTGGAATTCTGGCATCCAAGATCCAGAACGTTAAGACTTATACATATACCTCTACATCAAGCTCCAGCAATATAGTTATCCCGATATATGATGTTTATTATGCCATTTTTGATAATGATGTAATTGATATCAGCCATTTGAATGCAGCTGATGCCAAGGAGAGCGAAAGAGCTGTTTACGAGCAGTTTGTTACCAAGAACGCATCAGTACTTGCTGAAATTGAAGCTGAGCTCACAGACAAAAAGACTCCTTATGATCAGCTCTCCAAGGAGTATCAGTGGTATATGAGCCATATAGCCTCAATGCTATATTCTGATGGCATAATTGATTCTTCAAAGGTGGACAGAGAAGATGAAATGTATATTGCCTGGACTAAGGATGAGACTATTTCCCTGGCTGAGTATCTGAAATATACAATAGCAATGAACTGGGTAGATGTTTCCAAGCTTTCCATTGATAATCAGTATGCTGATTCTGAAGAAATCTTTAATCAGATAGTCAGATATGTGGGAAAAGAGCTTTCTCAGGACTATGATTTCCAGACAAGGCTTTATAAATATCTGTTACTTGATGGCTATATATCAGGAACACAGGTCTGCAATATCCTTGTGGAGCAGGGAAATATTCATGTTGACGAGGAAGAGCTTGGACTTTGGGAAAGAGGCGGAGAGTCTGCTTACAGCTTTATGCTCAACAGAATTTCCAACCTTGACATTACCCCGGCCCAGCTTGCTCTGGATCCATGTACAGGTTCTATGGTTGTTACCGATGTCAATTCCGGAGATGTACTTGCCATAGTATCTTATCCCGGATATGACAATAACCTTATGGCAAACGGAGTAGATGCAGCTTATTATGCTAAGCTTCGAAGCGATAATTCAAATCCGCTCTACAACTATGCAACACAGCAAAAGACAGCTCCCGGTTCCACATTCAAGATGGTATCAGCTACAGCAGGTCTTACTGAAGGAGTTATCACTACAGACTCAGTGATATACTGCGGAGGTATCTTTGAAAAGTTTAACCCGGGTCCTCGTTGTTGGATCTATCCACGAGGCCACGGCGGACTTAATGTTACAGGAGGAATCAGGAATTCCTGCAACGTTTTCTTTTACGAAGTGGGTTACAGGCTGGGACTTACAGGTGGAAATTACTCACCTGAGATTGGTCTTCAAAAGCTTGCTAAATATGCAGATCTTTATGGTCTTACTGAGAAGTCAGGCATTGAGATAGCAGAGTCAGAGCCTCAGGTTTCAGATCAGGACGCTGTTCGTTCAGCCATTGGTCAGGGTTCTCATTCATATACAACAGTTGGTCTTGCGAGATATGTAACTACTGTTGCCAACAACGGAACCTGTTATAACCTTACTCTTATTGATAAGACTACAGATTCTAACGGTAACCTTCTGGAAGAATACAGTGCGACCATAAGAAATACTGTTGATATGCCAGCTTCCTACTGGAATGCTATTCATACAGGAATGAGACAGGTGGTTCAGGATAAATCCTACTACGCTAATCTTGGAGTAGCTGTAGCCGGTAAGACCGGTACAGCACAGGAATCAGCATCAAGGCCGAACCATTCACTCTTTGTCTGCTATGCACCTTATGAAAAACCTGAGATAGCAATAGCTACGCGTATAGCTTATGGTTATACTTCCAGTTACGCAGCTCAGATTACAAAAGAAGCATTATCATATTACTTTGAACTTAGAGATGAGGATGATATTATCTCTGGAACAGCGCAGACACTTCAGGATGGTGCCACAAACGCTGATTAAGGATTACTTATGGATTATTTTAAGAAATATAAGATCATCGACTACGATTTTGCGCTGGTCCTGATGGTCATTGGCTTAACGGTAATAGGAATAATGTCGATCAGTTCCGCTGATCCCGGCTCCAAGAACAAGCAGATTGCAGGTATGGCTCTTGGAATCGGTATCATGGTCTTTTTATCCCTTCTTGACTACATGTGGTTCGTTAAGTTTTACATTATCTGTTATTTGACGAATATTGTTCTTTTAGGTCTTGTTCTTTCTCCTTTGGGCTCCAGTACCAATGGTGCCCAGAGGTGGATAAACCTGTTTGGTATTACCTTTCAGCCATCAGAGACTGCCAAAATTTTATTGATTTTATTTTATGCGCAGTTTATTATGAAATATAAGGATAAGGTCAAGAACCTTGGTTTTATCGTCATATGCCTGTTGTTCCTGGCAGTTCCTCTTTTGCTGATTGCATCTCAGCCTGATCTTTCTACCTGTATCATGGTCATGATAATATTTGCTTCCATCATATTTGTGGCCGGTATTAACTGGAAGATTGTAGCTTTTGTACTGGGAACTGCAATCCCGCTGGCACTTTTTATTATTTATAATGCCGTTCAGGGAGAGAGCAGTATTCTTCACGACTATCAGCAAAGGCGTATCCTTGCATGGCTTCATCCGGAAGACTATGCCAATTCAGATGCATACCAGACTCTGAATTCCATGATGGCTATAGGTTCAGGACAGCTTTATGGTAAGGGTTATAATACCAATGAGATCAGTTCGGTTCTCAATGGTGGATTCATTTCCGAGTCTCAGACAGACTTTATTTTTACGGTTATTGGCGAAGAATTTGGCTTTGTCGGTGCTTGCCTTGTGGTTGCTCTTATAGTACTCATTGCCATAAGGTGCTTTATGATATCCATGAGAGCCAAGAATATGGCAGGACAGGTGATCGCTGCCGGTGTTGGAGCCTGGGTAGGTTTCCAGGGATTCCTTAATATGGGTGTTGCAACAGGAGTTATGCCTAATACAGGTATTCCGCTTCCGTTTGTAAGTTATGGACTCACATCGCTTATCAGTGTCTATGCAGGCATTGGATTTGTATTAAACGTACGCCTGCAGGGCAATAAATACATCATAGGGAGGGTATAGCGTTAATGAATATAGCATTAATTGCTCACGATGCTAAAAAGAGACTTATGCAGAATTTCTGCATAGCTTATAGGGGTATTCTTAGTAAAAATGATCTTTATGCTACCGGTACGACCGGAAGGCTTATTGAAGAGGTTACAAATCTTACTGTGCATAAATATCTTGCTGGACATCTGGGGGGATCACAGCAGCTTGGCGCAGCAATAGAACATAATGAGATCGATCTTGTTATTTTCCTTAGAGATCCTCTCACTGTAAAGTCACATGAGCCTGATATCAATAATGTCATGACTCTTTGTGATATGCACAATATTCCTGTTGCTACGAACCTTGCTTCAGCTGAACTGCTGATTAAATCACTTGACAGAGGAGATCTTGAGTGGCGTGAGATGTACAAATAAGCTGCTCTCAGTATTTAGTGCAGTAATTCTTTGTGTTGTATTTACTACCGGCTGTGCCGGTGTTTCATATTCAGCCAAGTATTCGGTTGGCTCTTCGACCTCCGATATGGCTGATTCAAACGTCTATCCTACATTTGCTTCTGATCTTTGCGTTGTGGATTCTGATATAAATGAATCCGGAGTGGAGATTTCAGAGACAGCAAGTGCAGGTCTTTTTGACTTATCCAATAAAGAGACTTTATATGCAAAGAATGTTCATATGCAGGTTCATCCTGCGTCCCTTACCAAAGTAATGACTGCCTATGTGGCTCTTAAGTACGGTACTTTGGATCAGGTTCTTGTGGCCGGAAGTGATGTATACGTAACTGAGTCCGGAGCCCAGAAGATCAACTTAAAAGAGGGCGACAGGATGACGCTGGATCAGGCACTGCACCTTCTTCTTATCTATTCAGCCAATGATGTTGCTAACCTGATCGCTTCCAATATTTCCGGCTCTATAGATGATTTTGTAGCTGTAATGAATTCTGAGGCAAAAAAGATTGGTGCTACCAATTCACATTTCATCAATCCTCACGGCCTTTCTGATGATGATCACTACGTAACTGCTTATGATCTGTATCTGATCTTTAATGCTGCCATGGAATACGATACATTTTCAGAGATCATCAATATGAATGAGTATTCCACAAGCTATCTGGATTCAAAGGGAACAGCCAAGGAAATTACAGTAAATAACACAAATGCATATCTTAGGGGAGAGAAATCTCAGCCTACTGGTGTAACTGTTATCGGAGGGAAGACCGGTACTACCAATGCAGCAGGACATTGTCTTATCCTTCTTGCTAGAGATACAAGTGGCAATCCATACATTTCAGTAATCATGCGTGATACAGACTCCGGAACACTTTATACAGACATGAGCTTATTGCTCAATGAAATAGTGAATTGAGGTTGTCTTTTACCACCTAATAAACTATAATTATTTTATAAAATTTCTTACTTGCAGGAGGGTATGCCGATGGTTCAGTTAATTGTTGGGAAAAAGGGAAAAGGAAAGACTAAATGCCTGTTGGACAAGGTTAACACCGAGGTAAAGAACGTTCTTGGAAGTGTCGTTTTTCTGGACAAGAACACCAAGCACATGTACGAACTGAATAATAAGATCCGTTTAATTGTAGTATCTGATTTTATGATCACAAATCCTGATGAATTCATTGGATTCGTCAGTGGTATCATTTCACAGGACCATGATCTCCAGCAAATGTATTTTGACAGTTTTTTAAATATTTCATGTCTCGAAGGCAAGGATATCACAGACACAGTTGGGAAGCTTGAAAAGCTTTCAGAAAAATTTGGGGTAGAGTTTGTGCTGAGCCTTTCACTTGATGAGTCTGAACTTCCAGAGTCAGTAAAGTCTAAAGTAGTTATTTCACTTTGATCAAACAATAAGTTGAATATTTTTATATATAAGCCGCGGCTATCCGCGGCTTATATATTGATGAATTTAAAGGATATGTAACAGATGGCAGGAAACAGAAATACCAAAGTTACAAAATATCCCAAGAATCTTAATAACATCAATATTGGTATGGTTTTCTTTGCTGTAATGGCGATATATATCATTATTAGTGTTATTACTTATTTTCGCAGGGATCATATGGTTGGATACCAGGTTATGGAGGGATCTCTTTCTACTAACAATATCTATGACGCAATAGCTATTCGTTCAGAAAAGATAATAGAAAGTGATACAGCCGGATACATCAACTATTTTGCTACAGAAGGTGGCAGAGTAGCAGTAGGTAATCTGGTTTATACTGTCGATGAGTCCGGGCAGCTCTTGGAATATCTTAAGTCTCAGGGTTCTGAAGAGGTTGCTCTTGGAGACGAGGATCTTTCTGAACTTCGAACCCAGATTGTAAACTTTGACTCATCATTTGATCCTCATGATTTTCACACTGTTTATGACTTTAAGGTAAGCCTTGACGGTACTGTTCAGAAGCTTTCCAACAACAGTATTTTATCTAATATCCAGTCTCTTAATGCTAATAGTGGAACACTTCAGTCCATTGATTACAGATACGCTCCGGATACAGGAATTGTCATTTATTCAATAGATGGATATGAAAATCTTACATTGGAGCAGATGACTGCAGATCTTTTTGATGAGGCAAACTATTCAAAAACACAGCTTATTAACAATAATCTTGTTAAGACCGGAGACCCTGTATATAAAATAAGCACCAGTGAAGAGTGGTCTATTGTCATTAAGGAGGATGATCCTGAAAAAGTTCAGGAACTTGTTGAACTTGAATATGTTAAGGTTAGATTCATCAAAAATCAGAATGAATCCTGGGGAAAAGTAAGTACCTTCACAAATGCTGATGGGGATACATTTGTGCAGCTTACTTTCACTAATTCCATGATCACCTTCTGCAGGGACAGATTCCTTAATATTGAGCTTATTACAGAAGATGAGACAGGATTAAAGATTCCTAATTCATCTATTGTAAACAGGAGTTTTTATCTTGTTCCTAAGAGCTACATAATTAAGAATAATGAAAATGAAACCGGTGTTCTTCGTGTTAAATACGATGAACAGGGAAAAGAGACTTCGGAGTTCATTCCAATTACTATTTATAATGAGGATGAAACCCAGTATTATCTTGATACTGATGCCTTAAGAAGTGGTGACACTCTGATCCTTACAGACTCTAATCAAAGATATACTGTAAGTAAAACCGATTCTCTTATCGGTGTTTACAATATCAATAAAGGATATGCTGATTTCAGGCAGATCAAAATCCTTTATCAGAATGATGAATATTCTATTGTTAAGTCCAATACCACTTATGGTCTAAATGTTTTTGACTATATTGTTCTTGATGCTCTTACTGTTGATTCTAAGGCAAAGAGCGGACTTGAAGCAGAAAATTCTGACACAAGTGACAGTTCTTATGATATCAGAAATGATAATGAAGCTGTTACAGGAGAATCAGGTGATGATATGGGAGAATCAGAGCTTGCTCCTGAAGATGAGTCAGATATTCCAGTTGAAGAGGAAGGCCCAGCCGAGGAATCCACTGAAGAATAACGTTACAATTGTTGACATATTGTGTCATATTACGATAAAATATTATAGATTTGTTGGGATTAAATGTGAGGAGTGCATAATACTATGAGCGTTATGGATAAATTTTTAAAAGCAATTCAGCTTAATGGGGAAGACGACAGTAGTTATTATGATGCAGATGATAGTTATTATGATAGCCCATCTAAGGTAGAGGCCATAAATAACTCTGCACCTATAGGTAAGGATGATCCCAGTATAGAGGTTGCCGAGGAGAAGCTTAAAAAGACAACTCCCAAGACAACTCCTTCAAGGAAGAAATCACTTTCAGCTGCCGGTATGGAGGTTTGTGTTATAAAACCTACATCAGTTGAGGATGCCAGAGAGATAACAGAGACCCTTCTTGCTAATCGTACTGTAGTACTTAATCTTGAGGGACTTGATGTAGATATAGCTCAAAGGATCATAGATTTCACATCCGGTTCATGTTTTGCAATTTCAGGTAATCTTCAGAAGATTTCAAGATATATATTTATTATCACACCCGCTTCTGTTGATATTTCCGGTGATTTCCAGAATATTTTATCAGGAACATTTGGTGGTGGCATTTCAGAAGGCCCACAGCAGATAGATTAAAGCATCAGGCTGTTGACATGTAGATTTACAGTCAACAGCCTTTTTTTACGAAAAGAGGATGAAATGGAAAACAGAATTACAGTAAACTATCAGAATAAGCCCTGCTATGATATCGTTTTTACAACTGATTTTAGCTCTTTAGGAAAAGAGATTTCAGACCTTGGATTTAAAGATAGAAAAATAGCGGTTATTACTGACACTAATGTTGAAAAATTATATGCAAAAGAGGTTTGTGAATGCCTTTCTGAGGCTAGTGACACTGTTGTCAGTTATGCGATTCCTGCAGGGGAAAGCAATAAAAACCTTGACGAGATCAGGAAGATATACGAATTTCTTATTGAAAGACACTTTGACAGACACGACCTTTTGATAGCCCTTGGAGGTGGCGTAGTTGGCGATATGTGTGGCTTTACAGCTGCTACTTATCTTCGTGGTGTATCTTTCGTTCAGGTTCCAACAACACTTCTTGCACAGACAGATTCCAGCATAGGCGGTAAGACCGGTGTTGATCTTGGGGGCGTTAAAAACATGGTTGGCGCTTTTTATATGCCAAGACTGGTTTATATGAATGTAAACACACTTAATACCTTGAGCGACAGACAATATGCTTCCGGCTTTGCAGAAGTTATGAAGCATGGACTTATTAAGGATCAGAATTTCTATACCTGGCTTATTGAGAATATGTATGAGATCAATGACAAGGAGCCTGATATTCTCCTTGAAATGGTTATGAGAAGTTGTGAGATTAAGAGAGCTGTTGTTGAAAAGGATCCCACAGAAAAGGGTGAAAGAGCACTTCTTAACTTTGGTCATACCCTTGGTCATGCAATTGAAAAGTATATGAATTTTGAAATGTACCATGGAGAATGTGTGGCCCTTGGAGCAATAGCAGCTGCTTTTATTTCCTGGAAAAGACAGCTTATTTCCATGGAAGAATACTATGAGATCAGGGATATGTTTGTTCCTTTCAATCTGCCTATTTCAATAGACAGTGTGGACAAAGAAGCGATTCTTGATATTACAAAGTCTGATAAGAAGTCAGATTCAGGAAAGATTAAATTTGTTCTTCTGAAAAAGATAGGTAAGGCATTTATAGACGATACAGTTACCAGACAGGAAATGTCTGATGCTCTTGATGAACTTATCTATATTGAGAATAACGATTGATTGTAAGGATGTAGAATTATGAATACAAAGATGTCTAAGAAAAAGAAAATATTCCTGGCAGTAGATATTGTGCTGATTGTTCTTTTAGTAGCTTTAGATCAGTTCACTAAGTACCTTGCATGCATATATCTTCAGGATAAACCGGCTTTTAAAATAATAGATGGTGTTCTTGAACTGAATTTCCTTAAGAATTCAGGAGCAGCCTTCGGAATGCTTCAGAATCAGAAGGTATTCTTTATACTGGTTGCTGTGCTTATTCTTTTTATCATTGCATATGTTCTTTTTAGAATGCCTGATGATAAGAAGTATAATGTGCTGCACATTCTTCTTGTTCTTATTGCCAGTGGAGCAGCAGGAAACCTGATTGACAGGGTTAGACAGGACTATGTTGTTGATTTCATATACTTTGTTATCATTAACTTCCCCATTTTTAATGTGGCGGATATTTATGTAACTGTTTCAACATTTCTTTTTGTAATTCTTTTCCTTTTTTACTACAAGGAAAATGACTTTAACTTCTTAAGCTTTAAACAGCACAAGAAATTCAGGGAAATCAAATAATGGAAAGAAATAACGACAGATTTGATTTTGTTGTTACAGATGAATATGAAGGATACAGAATTGATAAGCTTATAAGCGAACTTATGGATAATCTTTCCAGGACTTATATCAAAAAGCTTATCGATGACAAAAAGGTCTTTTGCAATGATAAAAATGTGAAGGCCTCCTTTAGTGTAAGCGAAGGGGACAGGATATATATGGAAATCCCTCCTGTTGAACTTCCGCAGATCAAGCCTGAAGACATTCCTCTTGATATTCTATATGAGGATGATGATGTAGTCATTGTTAATAAACCTAAGGATATGGTGGTACATCCGGCAGCCGGTCACTATGAAGGCACACTGGTCAATGGCATTATGTATCACTGCATGGATAATCTTTCGGGCATTAACGGAGTTTTAAGGCCCGGTATTGTTCACAGAATTGATAAGGATACTACCGGATCTGTAATTATCTGTAAAAATGATGCCTCTCACCAGAATATTGCCTCTCAGCTTAAAGAACATTCCATCAACAGAGTTTATCATGCCATCTGCTATGGGGTCATAAAAGAAGATGAGCTTGATATTGACGCTCCTATCGGAAGAAGTGCAACAGACCGTAAGAAAATGGCTGTAGTTAAACAGGGCGGAAAGAATGCATTTACTCATATTAAGGTAATAAAGCGCTTTTACGAGGATGGTTTTACCTATGTGGAATGCAGATTAAAAACAGGAAGAACTCATCAGATAAGGGTACATATGGCTCATATCGGGCATCCTTTATTGGGAGATGAGGTCTATGCACCAGGTAGAAAGAGTAAATTCAAGCTTCAGGGACAATGTCTGCATGCAAAGACCCTTGGTTTCATCCATCCTACAACCTCTGAGTATGTAGAAGTAGATGCACCCTTGCCTGAGTACTTTTCCCATTTGATTGAGGTGCTAAAATAGTATAAAATAAGGGTATAGCAGAAAAATATTGATGCAAAGGGGTGACTTGTATGAACACAATTATTACCATTGGTCGTCAGTTTGGTTCAGGCGGAAGAGAAATTGGGGAAAAGGTCGCGCAGCACTTTGGAATTAACTGCTATGATAAGGAGTTACTTAGCAGAGCAGCCAAGGAAAGTGGATTCTGTGAGGAAATGATCCAGAATCATGATGAGAGACCTACTAATTCATTCCTTTATAACCTGGTTATGGATACATATTCCTTTGGTTATAACGCATCAAGTTTTGTTGATATGCCAATTAGTCATAAGGTCTTTTTGGCACAGTTTGATACCATTAAGAAGATTGCTGATGAAGGTCCTTGTGTAATTGTTGGAAGATGCGCTGATTATGCTCTTTCAGATTATAAGAACGTCTTAAATCTCTTTATTCATGGCGATGAGGAGACTAAGATAAAAAGGATCAAAGAAAGATTTGACGACGTTAATACTGATGACAAAGCCAGAGAGATGATGAATAAAAAGGATAAGCAGCGTCAGAGCTATTACAACTATTATTCCTCCAAGAAATGGGGAAGGGCTGACAGCTATGATCTTTGCATAAATTCAAGTATTCTTGGCATAGATGGAACTGTTAAGTTTATTATTCAATACATTGAAGATTTCGAACAGGCCAATAAATAATGCAATGAAATTTTACTTCCAAAAGACCTTTGGTTTTTTGGAAGTTTTTTTCTTTTTGGGGTAACTTTAATACATATTTAATAATATTTTCAAGCAGCGGGTGTTATACTGACCTCAAACTGAAGACTATTAATACTAGGGCTATTATACATTTTTGTAACCGCAGAAAGGATTCTGTGTGTATCTTTCAAGGAGGAAGAATATGGCTAACGGCATTAATGGCAATATTAACCAACTGTTCCATAGTAAAGATACTACTCCTGTAAGGAATGGAACAATTTCCAAAAATCCGAGAGGGCCTTCGAAGGAGAAAGTTCAAAAGAAAACAGAAGGCATTGGTAATCTCTTTGGTGAGAGTGCAAAGGTTGAGCTTTCTCCCGAAGTCGAGATGTATGGAAAGGTTGTAGACCTTCTCCAGAAGAAATATGACAATGCCGACGTTTTCGTAGCTGGTCCTAATGATGATCTTTCTCAGATTGGCGGAGATCTGGAATACAGCATTATTCTTAGCGAGGATGAAATGAAGCTTCTTGCTTCTGAGGATCCGGCAGACGAGGAAGCTAAGAACAAATTACTGGGGCAGATTGATGATGCCATGAAGTCCATTAGTGACATGAGTGAAAAGATCGGTGGAAATACCGACGAAAGTGATGAGATATCCAATTTTGGAATACAAATGGATAAAAACGGCAATATGAAATTCTTTGCCGATATCAATGGAAATTCTTTCAAAGCAGATTCCATGGATGATCTTATCCAAAACCTTATTTCAGCAAAAGCTGAAAAAGCAAATTAAATAACTATCCGGGAAACCTCCGCAGGCAGCTGTGGAGGTTTTTTATTGTAAATAAAATTGGTTAAATCTTGTATATTTTGTATAGATAATTGTGTTATTTTACTGTCTATTTGTTATAATATACTATGCAGGGTATTAAAAAATTATAAAGTGGAGGGCAAATTGTATATGTCGACCAGAGTATATGACTGCTTAAAGTGTATTGGAGAAAAGATTATTGAGAACAAGGATTTTTTGACAGACCTGGACAGAGAAATTGGGGATGCTGACCACGGTGTTAATATGGCCAGAGGTTTTCAGTCTGTGATCGAGAAGGTTTCACCTGATGAAGCTGATCTTGGTGCAGCACTTAAAAAGACAGGAATGACTCTTTTATCTACTGTAGGTGGTGCATCCGGACCCTTGTATGGAACAGCCTATATGGAAGCTGCAAAGGTTCTTGCCGGTAAGGATAGCCTTTCTGCAGAAGATTTTAAGCTTGCTTTAGAAGCAGCGATTGCCGGTATACAAAAGAGAGGTAAGGCTGAAAAGGGCGAAAAGACAATGCTTGACTCACTTATTCCTGCTCATGATGCTTTTGCTTCCAAGGTTGATGAGGGAGGCTCTTTAGTTGATGGTCTTGATGCAGCTTGCGAGGCAGCAAATGAAGGAATCGAATTCACCAAGACTATTGCTGCCACCAAGGGACGCGCAAGCTATCTTGGCGACAGGAGTATCGGTCATCAGGATCCAGGTGCGACCTCAGCAACAATGACACTTGAAGTTATAAGAGACTTTTTAAAGGGGTGATCAGATGGTTGGACTTGTAATCGTATCGCATAGCTGGAAGATAGCTGAAGGAATAAAAGACCTAACAGACCAGATAGCTTCTGCACATAAGGGTATTATCTGCGCCGGTGGACTTGAAGATAAGGAAATTGGAACAGATGCTGTCAGGATTTCTGAAGCCATAAAAGCTGCCAATGATGGCGACGGTGTTGTTCTACTTGCTGATCTTGGAAGCGGAATTATGAGCGCAGAAACAGCCATCGAACTATTAGAGGATGAGAATATTGATGCCCGTCTTGCTGATGCACCTGTTGTAGAAGGCGCTATAGCTGCAGCTGTTACAGCTGTTTGTGGAAGTAAGATAGAGGATGTTATCGCAGCCGCGGAGCAGACACGGACTGTGAAAAAAATAAATAACTAATAAGGAGGCAGAAATGAAGAAACTAATCAATGGGGTCGACAATGTAGTTGATGAGATGCTGGATGGTATGATCGCAGCTTATCCGCAGTATCTTAGAAGGCTTGATGGCTTTGATGTAGTTGTCAGAGCTGGCGGCTCTAAGGGCAAAGTTGCCCTTGTATCCGGTGGTGGATCAGGACATGAGCCGGCACACGGTGGCTATGTAGGTAAGGGAATGCTTGACGGAGCCATTGCCGGCGCAGTATTTACTTCTCCTACACCTGATCAGATTTTTGAGGCTATTAAGGCTGCTGACGGTGGAAAAGGCGTTCTTCTTGTAATCAAGAATTATACCGGCGATGTTATGAACTTTGAGATGGCAGCTGATATGGCCAGAGATGAAGGCATTGAAGTTGATCAGGTTATTACTGCTGACGATGTTGCTGTTGAAAACAGTACCTGGACAACAGGCAGAAGAGGAATAGCAGGAACAATCTTCGTTCATAAGCTTGCCGGCGCTTGCGCAGAAGCTGGTGGAAGCCTTGCTGATGTAAAGAAAGTTGCTGAAAAGGTTATAGAAAATGTTCGTTCCATGGGTATGGCCGTTGATGCCTGCACAGTTCCTGCAGCCGGAAAGCCAAGCTTTGATCTGGCAGAAGATGAGGTTGAGATCGGAATTGGTATCCATGGTGAGCCTGGTGTTAACCGCGAAAAGATCAGCCCTGTCAACGATATCGTAGATAAGCTCCTTAACAAGATACTTGCAGAAGGTATTTACAATGCAGGAGATGAGGTTGCTGTTATGGTCAACGGAATGGGCGGAACTCCTCTTATGGAACTTTTCGTTGCCAATAAGCACCTTGCAGAAGAGCTTACAAAGAAAAATATCAAGGTTTATAAGACTCTTGTAGGTAATTACATGACATCCCTTGATATGGAAGGATTCTCAATCACACTTTTGAAAGTAGATGATGAACTTAAAAAGCTTCTTGATGCACCTGCTGATACACCTGCATTTGTACAGGCTTGATAATTTTTTCACTAATATTATAAAAGAAAGACCAGAGGCTTTTATAAGTCTCTGGTCTGTTTTTGCTAAAATCAGCTGTTTTCATCCTCGATAATACATAGAATATCATGAAGAATTGCCAAATACCTGGTATTTAGTTCAAACATTTCCTCAACAGTTTCTTTGCTTACACCCAGTGCATTGGCCATTTTTTTCACGAATGCCATTTCATTTTCATCAAAATTTCCATCAGAAAACAGTAAGCCTATTATTTCAAAGACAACCATTTTTCTGTTTTGATAGGAGGATTCTTTGAAAAAATCGATGATCTCATCAAGTGATTTAGCATGGCTCATGGGAAAAGAAATACCCATTTCATCACAGTATTGTTCAAGCATTATTTCCTGTTCATCAGTTATATCATTATTACAACCGGCTGCAAGCCGGGCAAGATCGATAAAAGCTTCCTTTTCCCTATCTACAAGCAAATGTAGGAACATTCAATCACCTCGGTATTTATATATAGATTATTTCATTAAACCGGAATTTAACGCAATGATATCACAATCCCGCCTTAACCCTGGCCTTTTGCATTTCGAAGTATTTATCCAGTTTATCCTTGAGTTCGTTTCGGCTAATACTCTTCAAAAGATAATCTGCAGGACGAAGTCTCATGGCTGTCATAACGCTTTCTTTATTCTGCATTCCAGTAAGAAACATTATTGGAACTTCGTCTGTATCAACATCACTTTTAAGCATCTGGAAAATCTGTGGTCCACTGGTAATTGGCATATTGTAATCTAACAAAACCAGATCAACTTTGTTTCCTGCCAGCCATTTAATGGCCTTTATTCCTGAATTGACCATTACAACCTGATAACTGTCCTTAAGCCATTCACGTATCATCTGCATATAGGTCACGTCGTCATCTACGATAAGTATTGTTTTACGCATGCCCTGAACCATCAACTTATCGAACTGTTCCACAACCTTATCAAGAAAAGCCTTCATCTCTAAAGGTCTTTCAAACCAGGCTGTAATGCACTCCAAAGGCACGGTTTTGATGATCTCATTATATTCATCTCTTCTGCCAATGAGGATGAGGTTCTTCTCCTTTTCCATGCAAAGATCCTTCAGGAATACCAAAAAAGCTGGATCATCATTAACTGTTTCGTCCATATAATAGACGATCAGTTCACTGCTTTCAGCTTCTTCCTGAAGTACTTTTATATCAAGAGGCACATAAGTGCTGTTAAATCCTATCTCATTAAGCTTCATTTCCATTCCATGAACGGAAAACTTTTCCTGAGAGCTGATTATCAGCACATTGTTCTTTCCCGGTTGACCCTTTTTACTCTTTTGAACCATATAATCCTCCAATACCATTAACCGACTATACTGTGGATACTATCCCAGTCAAGCTGATAAAGGCTCTTTTTTATATCGGCTATGTACTTCTCTTTTTCAGGAGAAATATTACATTTTTCAAGATACTCTATAGCATCTTCTGTAAGTGAAAAGTCCTCAGCAGCTACATATTCCTTAATTGCTAGCATAACGTCTGCAAGTTCATCGTCAGAAATGTCTTTTTTGCTCTCTTCTTTCTTATTATGGGAAAAGAGCTTTACGTACTTTTTATATTCATCAATGAGCAAAGGATACTCTGATTTAAGGTATTCCATGTCGCCTTCTACTCCGGCCTTTTCCATTGCGCCGGCCATGGTTGAAAGTATCATGGCGCCAATTATCCTTGCTGTACTCTTTAAAGCATGAACTTTAACAGTGAAATTTTCATAGTCACCTGCTGCAAAAAATCTTTCCATATCCTCAAGATTTGGTTGAGCATGATCAAGGAAAATGTCTATTGCAGAAAGCATATACGCTGCTGTTTCGCTGTTATTAAGGCCGGCATGAACATTGACCAGTGGAGACTTAACGAGCCACTGTGGAAGCTTTTCTCTCTCGGATTTGGTATCACCTGTGCCTCTTTTTAACTCATCGTGGGTGATTATCTTTCTGCCTGTCTTTTCAAATAATCTATTTACCAGGTTTAACAGTTCTTCTGCTTTTACAGGCTTTCTGATAAAGTTTGCTTCTGCATTATCATATTCCTCATCAGCAGTCATGAAAATAAAGGGGAGATTCTCTCCTCGTCTTTCGTTTATCTTCTTTTGAAGTTCTTCTCCTGACATTGAAGGCATCTTAAGATCAGAAATGATCATATCCGGAGACTGGCTGTCAAAAAGCTCTAGAGCTTCTTCTCCGGAGGAAGCCTGAATTGTCTGATAAAAGTCTTTTAGAGCCCGATCTGCAATTTTGAGCATCATAGGCTCGTCATCTACTATCATTATCTTTTTCAATGCTTTTCCCTCTCAAAGTACGCACCTTGCATAAGGTCGCACCCCATATTGGTTAACATTTCTTTTGTCTCAAAATTGTCAACAGCAGGAGCAACTACAGGAATTGGAATGTTGTTTAGCATCTGGATCAATCCACTAAGAAGCGCCTTGCCTTGTTCGGTTTCTACTTCGGTTATCATGGTCCTGTCCAGTCTTATAGTGCTGATAGGGAGTTCCACAATATTCTTTATGTTCGAATAACCGTTACCATAACCATCAATTCCAAGTCTGTAGCCCTGAAGGGTCAACTTCCTTATGTTGTCATAAAGTCCCCCTCTCATCATATCATATACTGTGTCACTTATGGCAAAACAAATGAAAGCAGGATTAACGTTATATTGATTTCTGAGAGTCCAAACCCTGTCAGTAAAGTTCTTTTGCATGCCCAGACTGGAGGAAAGATGAATTATAATGTACTCATAATACTCTTTTGCAACTTTATTTGATCCCAAGTATGCAAATACACGTTCCATCACATAGTCTTCCATAAGCATATTGGTGCCTCTTGCTTCTGAAGCGACTCTAAGTGTATCTGCATCGATTTCTCCGAAAATCTCGTCATGTATAGTAGTTACGGCTTCTGCAAAAAGAGCTTTACCCTCTTTTACTGACCAAACTGGATTGTAATTTATCTTAAGTTGGCCGTTATCAATGGCTCGACCTAAGATATCATCAAGTCTTGTCTCTATCTGATAGGTTCTTTGGCTGAGTATCTGTGAAGCATGACAATAGATCTTTCCTTCAGTAAATCTTATGAAGTTATGACCAAACCATAACAGATCGTTAACGTTTTCAATATCATCAGGAAAGGCTATTGTAACTATTTTTAGATCTATGCTCGCACCGGTGTCTGATACCTTTCCGCTTTTCCCCCTAACTTTTTCCCGGACATAAGGAATAGCTTGCACAGGATTGTAGTCTATATTTTCAAGAATAATATAAAAGCATCCGGGATTTTCAAAATAAAACTCAATTGTTAGTTTTTCTTCTTTTGCGTAATGCTCTATTACTCTGCCAATTGAGTGCATATAATCATAATATGCTTTTTCTCCCAGATATCTGAGAAGCTGTTCAGCGTTGGAAATCCTTGCAATTACAACCTGAACCTTTTGCTTTGTAGCATGGATTTTACCCATTTCTTCTTTAAAAGCAAAGTATCCTGGCAGTGTGGTATTCATATCTACCTGTTTCTCAGGCTTTTGAACGAAGATTATTACGAAAAGAAATGTCAGACTGGTGAAAAAGCATTCTACAAGGGTCTCAGGCTTGAAATACTGGATAATGACACCCACAATACTTGGAATATAAAGCATTGTTAAAGAAACCCATTCTGAAGTCTTAAGAAGCTTTCTTCTATAGATCAGATAAATGATACCATAAAACATATAGAATGCAGCACAGAAATATACTGTAAGAACCTGAGCTCCACGGTGATATCCTGTCTGATTTGTTACGTAGAAAATATTTCCTCTTGATATATTTATTACAAGTAAAGTAACGATAATAAGAAAAGGCATCAGGATGATCAGTCGCTTCCATATCTGCCTGATCTTATACCAGGTTCTTGTTACGCTATAAATGTAAAAGATATAAAGTGTGATTGATGCAGATCTGAAAAAGTAATAGATATAATTTAAAATTTTAACAGAAAATACCTGCAAATCTGTAAGTGGATATGCCTTGGAAAGGATATAATTTCCTGTCGTATCGCTTAAAGCGGCTAAAAGTCCAGAGATAAGGATCAGATTCAGAAAAGAGTTTGATCTTCCTCTTATCATCTTCCTGGAAAGAGTCGCTATAAGCATTATCAGATATATGGGTATTGAACATATTTCAAAGTAAAGGTTATATTGGATCATCAGTTTTTCCTCATGAAAAACAGACCGTAGGTACCCGGGCCACAGTTAATTGAAACGGACGGTGAAGCTTTTTGCACATATATTTTGTCAAAATGTATATAGGTTTCAATTTCTTTTTGGATCTCTTCAATTTCAGAATGCATAAGTCCCGAATAGGTTATAAACAGGACTGATTTATCTATTTCTCCGGGATGCTTTAAAAGACTCTTTATATATTTGGATGATATTTTATCAAAGCTGCCGGCCCATAGTTTCCTAATGTTTAAGCTGGAATTTCTGGCTTCAACAATTGGATGCAGCATAAATGCTACACATATCTTATGCACGTAATTAGACAGTTTTCCGCTTCTGTAGAGGTAATCTGTATTGTTGATTATATAACTTGTAGATATTTTGTCTTTTTTCTCTTCAAGAGCCTCTACGATCTGATCAGGATCAAACATTCCTGTTTCAGTTAGACTTTTTGCATACATTACTAATAATCCGAGACCACCTGATGCAAGGCCTGAATCCACTACTCTCACGTTATAAAATGCCAACGCACCTTCGCAGGCATTAGCATATCCATCTCCTATACTTTTAGCACTGGAAATATGGATTATATGCTGTGCATGCGTCAGCTGATCAGAGAAGAAATCCTCATATTCCGCAACAGAAGGTACTTCACTTCTGGTAATGATACTAGTATCCTGCATGGAACGTACTATAGTGTCATTGCCTGCTTCCAAGCCATCATAGAAAACACCTTCATTGATATGAACTTTAAAGGGGATAACAGGTATATTAAATTTTTCTATTAACTCTGCCGGAAGATCTGAAGTGCTTTCTGTAGTTATGACAATAGGGATCTTCCTTCTGATTTCATGATAGATACTCTCGTTATCTTCAGAAGCGTCATTACCCTGGCTGACTTTTACCAGCTTTTGAGGAAGCAGCTTTCTGATGGTGCTTTCAAGCTCTGCACTGTCTACAGGCTTCATCAGATAAGCATCAAAGCCCTCACGTTTATAAAGAGCCTGGTTTTCTGAACCCGTATTGGCTGTAAGTGCCACAATAGGAGTATCCTTTGAAAGACCTCCGGCCTGAGCTCTGATGGCATGAAGACACTCTATACCGTCCATTACAGGCATAAGGTGATCCATGAGTATTACGTGATACTCATGTTGCAAAGTCAGCCCTAGAGCTTTTTCTCCGCTTTCTGCGGTGTCAACCATAACCTTAGTTGCTTTAAGTAGCTTTTTTGCTACCATAAGGTTTGTTGAATTATCGTCCACTATGAGTATTCTTGCTTCAGGTGCTTCAAAGCTTTGATGATACTGATAAGTGTCCTTTGCAGCGTTTTCCCTGTGGCTGTCAAAATCACCAAGCATGGAGTCATCGACAATTTCCTGTTCGATTGAAACAACGAAAGTTGAGCCCTTAGTATAAACAGAATTTACTGATATACTTCCACCAAGCAGATCAACCAGTTGTTTAACTATAGACAGACCAAGACCTGTGCCCTCGATATACCTGTTTTTTTCTTCATCTTCTCTTCTGAATGCATCAAAAAGATGAGGTATACTCTCTTTCCTTATACCCATTCCTGAATCTTCAACAGAATATGATACAAGAGCTTTTCCACCTTCTGTCCTTGTGCAGTGAACTGAAAGAGAAACATGACCTTCTTTTGTGTACTTCACGGCATTATTCAACAGGTTGATCAGAATCTGCTTTATCCTGACCTCATCGGAAAAGAGCTGTGAAGGCATAGTAGGATCAACTGAAATCGTAAATTTAAGCCCCTTTTCGTTGGCTTTTATCCATATCATATTAACGATCTCGGAAAGCATCTTTCCTACGTCATATTGAACCTTTACTATGTCCATTTTTCCTGATTCAATCTTGGACATATCAAGGATATCATTTATAAGAGATAAAAGAATTTTTGATGCAGCCTGAATGTTCTTGGCGTTCTCTGTAACTTCAGGTGAAATATTCTCTCTTAAGGTTAGCTCATTAAGACCAATAATGGTGTTGATAGGTGTTCTTATCTCATGGCTCATGCTAGAGAAGAATCTGTTCTGAGCTCTGTTTAATTCCTCAATCTTTTTAGCTCTTTCCTTTGATTTTTCACTCTCCTCCAAATAAAGCATATGCTGGATAAGCACCATGAAAAATACGGAAATACCCACTAGCAAAACTGAGACGCAAACATCAACGAAAAAAGGAAGTTTATCATGACTTGGAATATAATCAGGAAACAGATAACAGATAACAAATTGCCCTACTATGTTCACGGTCAGAAGAGACAGCATGATCCATCTCATGGCTCCCACAAGTATAATGCCTACATAAAGATAGGCATAGCTGTACCAGATAATTCCGCCACCTGTAGGTCCTCCGCCAAAATAAAAGGCTATAGGCACAATTATTATAACGATACATGCAGCCATTATATTGGCAGCTATCTGGATCTTGTCATTTCTTGAAGCCCAAATAGTGATAATAAAAGAAAGTATTCCAGTGATGATCAGGGCAATGATCTCAACGGGATGTTCGCCGATGATTATGTCTGTCAGAATGGCAACAGACATGGCTAAAAAGCCAATTCCGTTTAGTATGATAAATATTTTGGTTCTTACATTGTCTTCAACCTTAAGAAAGCTTCTTAAGAATTTTCTGAAGGAATTTAGCATAATGAGCCTCCTTCCTCACCGGGTGAAAGGTGGCTTTTAATTGTATTCATTAGCGCTTCATAGTCTTTTATAAATATGTCGTGATAATCTGTTATAAAGGCTTCATTTTTTTCTTTTGCTGCATCTTCCAATTGTTTGGCTTTTTCTGATAAGCTCATGGCTCCTATAAGCTTTGATGTGCTCTTGACTCCATGGACTCTGATTTCGTAGTTCTTATAGTCCTTGTTATTAAAGTAATCCTGTATTTCTTTTAGCTTGGAATCTGACTTATCAGCATAGTCAGCAAGAAGTTCAAGGTAGAAGTCCTTGTCTCCTGAACAATAATCAAGTCCATATTCAGTATCAACGTCGAGGCCTTTTAAAACCTCAATGATATCCGTTTTATCCTCTTTGGTGCTATCTAATGTTTTCTTCTCTGAAACTGTATCCTTGGATATAATTGCTTTCTTTTCTGAGTAGGAAATGAAATTGTTTGGAAGGACCTTTTTTAGCACTCTTTCCAGCTCTGTTACTTCTATTGGCTTAGGAATAAAACCATCAAAGCCTTCGGAAATAAACATTTCTCTTGCTGTACTGATGGCATTTGCTGTAAGAGCTACAACAAGTATTGGCTTATTTGCCTTACCGGCGTTCTGCTTGATTATGTGCATGGCTTCAACACCGTCCATGCCGGGCATCATATGATCCATAAAGACGATGTCATAATCATTTTGATCGCACATTTTAATGGCTTCTTCACCACCGGAGGCTGTTGAAATGATCATTCCATAAGATTCAAATATCTCTTTTGCTACCACAAGATTCATATGCTCGTCATCAACAACAAGCGCTTTGACTCCTGGGAAGGTAACCACTAAGTCCTCAGGTATTTCATTGCTGAATTGATGGTTAAGGAAATTTGCAATCTGAGTGCCATAAAATGGCTTTTGGAGCAAAGTAATACCATGGGCTACCGTTTCATCAAATCCCTGATCAGCTAATATAGCAACATTCATTTTCCGGGCTAGTCCATCAAGATAGTCTCTATTCGCAAGATATTCTCCTGTTCCTGCAAATAAGTGAGTTATCTTATTGTTAAGGATCAGTTTTTGCAGCTCATCTATTGATTGAACTCTGAAAAACTTAATATCCAGACTATTTGAAAGCCTTCCGATCATTTCCAGATAAAAATCGCGGATCTTAGGTTGAGTTGTAGTCATAAAGCTAATAAAACCGGCTGCAACACAGTTCTCATGATCTGACACTGAAATACCAGGCTTTGAATCAACCACCTTCTGAGGAATACTAACCTTTACAACAGTGCCCTCACCTATCTGGCTTTCTATAGTGAAAACGCCGCCCATAGCATTAGTGAGACCGTTGATAATAGGAATTCCAAGGCCTAAACCTCCGCTTGTTCTGGCTCTGCCACTATCCACCTGATAGAACTTCTCATATATGCTGTCCATCTCATTTTTATTTATTCCAACGCCTGTATCCTTAACAACTATAATGAGATTAACGCCGTAAGGTCTTTTATCGGCAGTTATATTAAGACATACACCACCTTCTTTAGTGTACTTAAAACCATTCCTTATTAGATGCCATATAATTCTTTTTATCTTAGTTTCGTCGCCTACAAGAACGGCGGGAATCTTAGGATCTATATCGATCACAAGATCAAGTCCGTAATTGTCAGAATAGGCCAGCTGCGGTAAAAGATCATTGATCATTGAAGAAACCATATAGGTGTCATTAGTGATAGCTATTTTACCCATATCAATTTCCGTGAAATCGAGGATATCATTGATCTGCTCAGAAACCCTGTGGCCTGCAATTGATATGGCTTTTATCTTGCTCATTGTCTGTTCTGAAAGATTCTCGTTTTGAAGCACATGAGAAAGACCTATCACCGCACTGATAGGTGTTCTTACTTCATGGGAAACGTTTGCCAGGAAGTTATTAACTCTTTCGTTTTCATCTGTGAGGGATTTTATCTGACTTAGATATTTGTGCTCGGCATTAGTCCAGGCCTTCACGATATGGTCTATGATTATTGCTGAAAAAGGAACTATTAGAAAGACCATGGCAGCTCTGACTACAGAGTAGAGGTCAAGGTCAAGTGGATGTATGCTTTTTTCAACAATAAGGTGAAATATTAGACTTAAAAAGGCGCAAATAGCACCTGCTATAGTAAGAATTCGTTCCCTGGTAAAAGTGAAAAGGAACAACATGATAACAATGACAGTTCCGCAGTCGAATACGGTCTGAATCTTGACGCAATAATAAAACACAAAGAGCATAGACACAATACCACAAATGTATATCTGTGATCTTTGTGGCAAATGGTTTGCCAGGTATATCCCCCAGCAAATAGCTGTACCTAAGATAATGA
This sequence comes from Butyrivibrio sp. AE2032, assembly GCF_000702965.1. Taxonomy (NCBI): domain Bacteria; kingdom Bacillati; phylum Bacillota; class Clostridia; order Lachnospirales; family Lachnospiraceae; genus Butyrivibrio; species Butyrivibrio sp. AE2032. The sequence continues at coordinate 198,594 of NZ_JNLF01000006.1, forward strand.
GTGGTAACATCCATATTTCCCAGTTCATTATCCTGTTAAGGGCTATTATGAGAATGGCCAATATAGTCATGGTCATTATCATACTAAGGTAAACAACCTTTTTTAACTCATTTTCGACTGTGCCTTTACCCAATAGTATACCTCCATAACCTGTCTATAAAAGTATACTATATATCGATAATGATTAGAACAAAAAATAACTCAAAATGCCTGTTTTTTAGTGAGAATCAGCTTGTGTAAGTCTCATAAATATCAACCTGGTCATAAATACATCTCCAGGAGCTCCAGGCATCGGCTGTTACACAGATATAGTGTTTACCATCATTGGATATCTGATAGCTTGCACCACAACAACCTGACTGGTTTACGAAGCCAGTCTTGGCGCCTACTACATCACCATGGGTATCCTTATCTTCTATTCTCCTGAGAAACCAGTTGGATATCTGAAGGCCTTCCGGATGCTCAGTTGTAGGTGTAGTAAGATAGGTCCTTGCGTTTAATACCTCATGACAAAGAGCGTTCTCTTCAGCCGCCTTCAGTATCATAGCCATATCAAGAAGTGTGCAGTAATGATCTTCATCATAAACTCCAACGCAATTTGTAAAATGCGCTGTATCTGAAAGCCCAAGCTCTGCGAGCTTGTTATTCATCAAATCTACAAAAGCTTCCTGAGATCCTGCCACGTACTCAGCAAGACACATTGCTGCATCTGCACCGGAAGGTAGTATCGTACCGTAAAGAAGATCCTTGATTGTGAGCTCTTCTCCTACCTCAAATCCTACTGCACTACAGTCATGCTTGAATACATAATCCCCAATTTCTCTGGTCATGACAAAGGTGTCATCTATATTTTCCATGTTTTCTACAGCGACCAAAAGGGTCAATATCTTGGTCATGGAAGCTGGATTGATGCGGACATTACCATCCTTGGAAGCAACCACCTTTCCGGTTTCAAGGTTGACTAATAGTCCGTAAGTACTATAAACTTCCTCGCTGGAAATATATACCGTATCGGAATCAGGTGAGACACTATATCCATCAAAAAAGCTCTCGGAATCTTCGGATTTTGTCAGGTAGACGTTCTCTTCTTCAATCTCCACGTCTTCAACCACGGTATCAATAATTGATACCTCTTCTACTGCCTGTTCTACAACCTGCGCAACAGGCTCTTCCGTCTTCTTATGGGTCACCTTGACTACAAGAAAAATAAGCCCTGCTGCAACTGCCAGAAAAGCAAATGCCAGCATGCTAAGATGAATTATTATTTCTTTTTGACGTCTTTTTCTATATTCTGAGGCCGTAAGTCTCTGGCCATCTTTTCTTCTGTAATTAGCTCTTGTGTAACTCAAAAAAAAACCCCCAAAGTAAACATGTAACGGCAATATATTACCATCTTTTTACATGCTACTTCAAGGGAAAAAGGCCACAATAAATGAATTAAAATTTTGTGGTTTTATTTAGTTGACCGATATATTTTTTTGAAAAGATCTTTCTCTACAATAAATATATCATGGGGATTATCTACACTAACTGCAATGTAATCACTCTTTTTACCGATCATGTAGGTATCGCAGTCCCAATATGGAAATACCTTGGTGGTTTTTGTAAGCTTCTCGGCATAGATATGATGCTCAGTTGTAGAAATACACCCCTTTGCTTCGGGAATCAAAGGATAAGTTTTACCGTTATCTGCGTCTTTGATTATAGGAGTATAATCAAGATCTAGTTTAAATTTTCTGCCATTTATCTTATAGGTACTCTGGAACTTCTCTTCACTAATTGGAAAAACATCTCCATTCAGGCCAATAATAAGGACTGTGTTATCTCTTATCGGTACATTATTATCTCCTTTTATGGTTCTTACAATAGCCATATTTCCTGGAGGAATAAGTTTTTGAGGTTTAACAAATCCAATAATCCTTGGAGTTTTGACATATTTCTTCATTTTTGAAGTGTCAAGAGGAGTCGTTTTTGCACAGATTATGTCAGAGTTTTCAAAGTAATCATTTAAACGCTCTCTGATAATGTTGTTGATGGAATGTCTTGGAGAATCATCATCTACATCTACATAATCAGGGTATTCCTTCTTTAAAAGCTCATGTTTTAATATTCCACCGGCTTTTTCAGTATGACCGCCTCCTGAACCTAATTTATCAGCTATAAATGAAGCCAATTCATCTGCCCTTGTGTCTGTAACACAGCTTCTGATAGAAAATTTAACACCGAAAGGAAGTACGCTATATACCAGGCATACATCTACAGTATCAATTCCTTCGATGAAGTCTCCTATAAGTCCAAGAAGATTAGGATCACAGGGCTCAGCTCTCAAAATCGCATATTTATTGGCATTATGATACTCAAGCCCAAGCATTGCAACACCAGCTATTCTGGCTTCCTTAAGAGTGAGATTCATATTCTTAAGTCTTAAGATAAGCGACTTATCATAGTCAAGAGAATCCACCATATCTTTATCCAAAGGATGCGCAATTTCTGAAAAAGCATTGGTGTCTGAATAAAGCCCATAGTAAAGGGCGGTTGCAATCTTTTTGTCTATTAACTTCTCTTCACCTTCTATCTTGAGAAGATTCCAAATAACAGTGCATGAGCTTCCAAGATTACTTCTTACTTCGTTTTGGCCAGGCAGATTGCAGGAAACCTGATGATGGTCGATTACTGCAACCTCCTTGGCTTTAAACTTCTTAACATTACCTTCCCCGTACTGGCAATCAGTCATCAAAAGAAGATCTGGTTTAGATCTTAAGGTTTTTATATATTCAATTGGAATGTTGAGTTTTTGAACAAGATAAACCAGATTACTCTTTGTGATCTCGAAATTGCCAGAATAGACAAAACGGACCTTCTTTTTATGAGATTCAAAGTATCTAAACAAAACATACCCTGAACAGATTGCATCTGCATCAGGGTTGTCGTGACACTGAATTACAATAGAATCATATACTAATAGACTAGATAATTTCATAATCACTCCCTCGGTCATATCATATAATAAACCAAGGAAGAATGATAGACTAAATTTATTTAAATTCAGTTGAATAGTAAGGAATTATAAGTGCTTCTCCAGCCTGAAGGCATGAAGAATCAGCAATTGAATTGATTGAGCAAATCTCTGATATATATGCATTAACGTTCTTATAATGTTCAGAGGAATAATTACTCTTTGCAATATCCCATAAAGTATCATTAGCATGAACAGTTACTGTCTTATAATATTTAAATTCAGGTGTAAAATCATCGGACTGAGCATCTGACATAAATGATGAAAAAATAAATATCATAAGAAAAAGCACTAATGCACTTGCTAATGCCAAGAGACAAACCTGTCTTCTGAAAATGCGCTGTCTTTTCATCTTGTTTTTACGAATGCGCACTTCACTTTCGCTGAAATATCTGGGATCGTTATAAAGACTTGCTGCTGCTCTCATTGCTTCACTCATGACTATACTCCTTAAATGAAAACCCAAACAAATGTTACGAACAACTGTTCTGAAATAATAATATCGAACAAACTTTCGCTTGTCAACATTTTTCGAACATATTTTCCGAACAAATATTTGCATTTGTTTTTAACTCTGTGCTATACTAATAAAAAAATGTAGTATATTCACACAGGAGGAGCCCTATGTCAAAAGGTAAGATATCACCCAAACAGCAGGAAATTCTTGATTATATCAAGGAACAGACTCTTTTAAGAGGCTTTCCACCGGCTGTAAGGGATATATGTAAGGCTGTTAATCTTAAATCTACTTCTTCCGTTCACTCCCACTTAGAGACTCTTGAGAAGAACGGATATATCAGGAGAGACCCTACTAAGCCTCGCGCAATTGAAATCTGTGATGATGGATTCAATATGGTAAGGACTGAGATTGTCAGCATTCCTGTAGTTGGTCAGGTAGCAGCAGGAACTCCTATCCTCGCCGAGGAGAACATCGATTCCTACATTCCTATCCCTGCTGAGATGTGCCCTAAGGGTGCAGATGCCTTTATCCTTAACGTAAAAGGCGATTCCATGATAAACGCCGGCATCTACAACGGTGATAAACTATTCGTACAAGTATGTGATACAGCTAAAAACGGAGATCAGGTTGTAGCTCTTATCGATGATTCAGCTACAGTAAAGACATTCTATAAAGAGAAAGATCATATCAGACTCCAGCCTGAAAACGATTCTATGGATCCAATTATCGTAGATGATTGTAAGATACTGGGTAAGGTTTTTGGAGTTATGAGATTCTATTGAGATTAAGTAGCTTTTGAGCCATATATTTTTTAAATGCGCAGTTCTCGCACGAGGCGATGATTTTCAGAATTAAAAAAACAGCAAATGCCAATTGCTTTAAGCAACGTCGAAATGAGGCATTTGCTGTTTTATTTAATTCTAGAAAACCACAACGTAGGAGCAAACAAGCATTTTAAAATGAATGGATTAAAAGCGGCATTTATGCCAATTCTCCTGCGTCGATGAGCTTTCCATCTCTCCAGATTCTTTCGAGGTCGTAGAATAGTCTATTTTCGTTGTCGAAAACATGAACTATGATGTCACCAAAATCAAGAAGGATCCAGTTTGCACTGTCGTATCCTTCTACATTTTTGGTCATGTGTCCTGATCTTCCCAGCTTTTCCTGAACATTATCAGCAAGGGCCTGAACCTGATTACGGTTAGTACCTCCAGCTATGATAAAATAATCAGCTAATGTAGAAATATTGCTGATATCAATTACCTTAACATCTTCTGCCTTTTTGTCATTTAAAGCATCAACCGCCATGGCAGCCATCTTCTTTGAAATCTCAATATCTGACATATTTACCTCTCGTTATTTGTAGTATTTTTTGTAAAATTCATAGGCGTTCATAGTAGCATCATCACATTCTTTTCCGATGGTTTGTAGATAGATAACAGAATCATGGAGAATATGAGCAAGACACCTGTCTAAATCCTCAAAGGCTTCTTTTCTTATGACAGGAAGTCCTTCTAATGGCTTTCTGTTAGGTTCTATAAAGTCTGCTATGTAAATTATCTTTTCCAGAAGAGACATGTCCTCTCTTCCGGTTGTATGCCATCTTATGGCATTTAAGATTTCCGTATCGTAGACATCATATCTGGTTCTTGCAAGGTACATTCCAACCTTGGCATGTAAAAGAGAATGATTTCTTCTCTCTACATCAGTAATGTCGATATTGTTCTTTTCGCAGATTTTTATCTGCTCATCATGTGACATACATTTAGCGCAGTCATGTAAAAAGCCTGCAATTAAGGCCTTTTCGACATCTGCTCCATGCACAAAAGCCATACTGGCAGCAGTATAAGCCACACCTAAGGTATGATCAAACCTGTCAGGTTTTAATTCCTTCTCCAGCTGTTTTCTGAGTTTTTGAGAGATCTCAATAGTTTTCATCTATAAAGCCCCTTTATACACATGAACTCAATACACTGTTCCGGCATGAGATATCTGACAGAACGTCCGGTCTTCACTCTTTGTCTTATTTCAGTTCCGGAAATATCCATCCTGTTAAAAGTCAGAAGTCTTATATCAGCTCCATAAATCTTGGCCAGTTCTCTTCTCTTTTTATCAAGAGCAGGAAGATCATCCTGTTCTCTTACAGCCGCGAGAATAATACAGGATTTCAACAGTTCAGATGCTCTATACCATGTATCAATGCCTATAATAGAGTCTCCACCAAGGATCAAATATAATTCATCTCCGGGATACATGAGCTTCAGATCCTGAATAGTATCATAGGTATAGGTGCCTTCCGGTTTATCTATCTCAAGTCTTGAGCAGGTGAAATATGGGTTATCAGAAATAGCCATTTTCACCATCTGATAACGTATATCTCCGCTGGATACTTCGGTTCTGTTTGGCATATGAGCAAGGTTATTGGGGATGTAGATAATTCTGTCAAGCCCAAACTGCTCCCTGGCCGATTCGCCGAGAAGTAAATGTGCGTTGTGTATAGGGTCAAATGTTCCGCCTAGTATACCAATTTTTCTGCATTCCATAATTTAGCCTCCGAAATGGTATATTGAAAGGGTTTAGATTTATATATCTGCTTTTTTGTTCTTGGGAAGAATAATCTTCGGATCGTCCTTGAAAGGCTTATATAAAACAAACTTTCTTCCAATTACCTGAACCAGATCAGACCTTGTTCTCTCTGAAACAGTTCTGGCTACTTCATTAACATCATCAAGACAATTCTTTAATACTGTGATCTTTACAAGCTCATGTGTATTAAAAGTCTCGGAAATAGCTGTAACAACCTCGGGAGAAACACTGGATTTTCCAATCTGGAAAACCGGTTCAAGGTCAGCTGCAAGTCCCTTTAAAAAAGCTCTTTGTTTGCTAGTAAGTGTCATTTATTCATCAACCTCATCTGTATCTTCATCGTCATCTACAGGTACAGTATCTGCATTTCTGTAGTATTCAAAACTATAGCCATACATTCTGACGGTATCGCCTTCCTGTATGTGTAACTTTTCAAGTTCATCCAAAATTCCTGTATCAGCAAGAAACTTCTGGAAGAAAGCAAATCCCTTTTCGGATTCAAGATTAGTGTAACCAAGCATTTTCTCAATCTTAGGACCTTCAATGACATATTCTGCCTCGTCCTGATCGTAGAATACTGAGTATGCATCATCAGCTTCTCTGGAGATTTCTTCAGGGAAGAATTCCTGTTCAAAGGTTACCGGCTCATCCTTCATCTCAGAAAGTGTACTACTTACATAGTATAACAATTCTTTAATGCCTTTTCCAGTAAGGGTGGATGTTGCAAAAACCTTTACTCCAAGTGGTTCATACTTTTCTCTGATCTTATTAATTATTTCTGAATTTTCACCCTCAGGAAGCATATCCACTTTATTGGCTGCAATAACCTGGATCTTCTTAGATATGTCTGCGTTGTAGTTCTTGAGCTCGTTATTGATAGCTTCAAGATCCTCTAATGGGTCTCTACCCTCAGTAGAGGCAGCATCAACCACATGGATCATCATTCTGGTACGCTCGATATGACGAAGAAACTCGTGTCCAAGACCTGCTCCTTCAGATGCACCTTCGATAAGTCCGGGAATATCTGCGACTACAAAGCCTCTTGCACCATCAAGATCAACAACACCAAGCATAGGAGTAAGTGTTGTGAAATGATAATTGGCAATCTTAGGCTTGGCATTGGATACTTTTGAAAGGAAGGTGGATTTTCCAACATTTGGAAAACCAACAAGTCCAACATCGGCAATGACCTTAAGCTCTAAAAGAACTTCAAGTGATATTGCTGGCTGACCAGGCTGTGCATACTTTGGAGCCTGCATTGTAGATGTTGCATAATGCATGTTACCGTTTCCGCCTTTTCCGCCCTTTAAAATAACGGCCTCTTTGTTATTGCCACTCATATCAGCAATAACCTTACCACTTTCGGCCTCTTTTATTACAGTTCCTTCAGGAACCTTTATTATGAGATCTGCACCGTTTTTACCGTGCATACGTCTCTTATTTCCATCTTCACCATTTTCAGCCTTATATTTTCCGCCGTAGTGGAAGTCTGAAAGTGTATTGATACCTTCATCTACTTTGAAGATGATATCTCCACCTTTTCCTCCATCACCGCCGTCAGGGCCTCCGTTAGGAACATACTTCTCACGTCTAAAAGAGATATGGCCGTCGCCGCCCTTTCCACTTTGAATAAATATTTTGGCTTTATCAACAAATACAGGCATAATTATTCCTCAATCATTTAGTAAAAAACAGGCTTCAAACGATAAGTTTGAAGCCTGAAAGGTACAAATTACTTATTCTCTACAGGATGAACGCTAGCCTGCTTTTTGTCTCTGCCCTTGCGCTCAAACCTGAGAACACCATCAACAAGTGCAAACAATGTGTCATCGCTACCGATTCCAACATTTACACCAGGATGAATGTGTGTTCCGCGCTGTCTGTATAAAATATTTCCAGCCTTCACGAATTGTCCATCAGCTCTTTTTGCTCCAAGTCTCTTGGACTCTGAATCTCTACCGTTCTTAGTAGATCCAACACCCTTCTTGTGAGCAAAAAATTGAAGGTTCATATTCATCATGACTTATTCCCTCCTAATTTTAATGTTCAAATACTTCTTACCGTACTCTTCGTAAATACCATTGATCCCAAGTTCATAGGATTTCAGAAGTAAAACCGCTGAATCTGAAAGCTTGTTATCAAATTCCATTGTAATTATTCCCTTTTTCTCGTCCTGTGTTACAACGAGATCATCATCAGTGAGTTCCTCAAGAGAATTGATGGTGTTAATAGTAAGTACTGAAACTGCTGCACAAACTATATCCTTGCCATAGTCATCAAAACCTGCATGACCTTTGCATTCAATCCTTTTGTAATTATCATCTGACGATCTGGTAATTGTTATGGTTGTCATGGTATTCGCTTAAACTAATTACATTGTGATCTTGTCGATCTTAACAAGTGTGAATGGCTGTCTGTGACCGTTCTTCTTGTGATAGCCAGTCTTTCTCTTGTACTTGTAAACGATAACCTTCTTAGCACGACCCTGCTCTACTACTGTAGCGCTAACCTTTGCTGAGCTTACATCGCCAGCAACCTTAAGAGTCTTGTCGTCGCTTACTGCAATAACATTATCAAATGTTACTTCTTTTCCAGGCTCTACATCAAGCTTCTCTACCTTGATCTCGTCGCCCTCGGAAACTTTGTACTGCTTTCCACCAGTTACAATAATTGCGTACATAAGTTACCTCCTTCTTCAAAAAACTCGCTAACTTCGGCGGGGATAAACCCACTTAAGCCTAGTTAAGCGGCATACCATGGTATAATATCATTCATCTATCATGTTGTCAACAGTATTATTGTGATTTTCTAATATTTCTTTTAATGATTTATCGTTTTTGTTCCTGGTAAGCTCAACAATACCCAATCCAGTTATATCAATAAACTGGGTGTGTACAGCTTCTTTCCTGCAAAGAGACCTTACATAATTACAAAGATCTTCAACTGCATCCTTATCTTTCATGTTTATAAAATCAATAAGAATCATACCGGTAAGATTGCGAAGCCGAATCTGGCGCATTATCTCTAAAGCTGCTTCCTCGTTCACCTTTTTAATAATGTCTTTTTTGCCTGAAATTGCTTTTCCGGTGTTAACATCAATGGCATTAAAGCTCTCAAGCTGTTCTATGATCAGAAAAGCACCACTTTTTAACCAAATCTTACGATGCATCAGCTTTTCGATATCAGTCTTTATGCTATAAACCACGGATTCATTTATCACATTAACATCTTCAATCCCCTGTAAAGTAAGGAAATTCTTAGCTTTGGTAATATGAGAATCCAAAGTGTCATTTTCCTGCTTATAAAGACAGGATGATGAAGTCCGTGTTCTTCCATTCTTTAGGATTGTAGAAAGGTCCTTAAGATTACAGGACATATCAGAATAAACCAGATCTAATAGTTCCTCCTTAGAAACACCTGAGTTCAATAGATCTAGGATTTCCGTCCTTAAAATTACCCCAAAGGATTGGCCAAATAATTCCGATTTTTTATTCTTTGATAACTCCTGATATGTTTCTTTTAGTTCAGAAGATAGTTCATCTCTGACATTGGAAGTTAGCTTTAATGAGACTCCTAGTCCTTTTTTGCCTAGAGTAATTACTGAATACTTTCCGGATACAGAAATATAAGAGGTAAGCTTAGCCTGTTTGAGCTTTTGAGCTTCTGTTTCAACCTGAAGGATCACTTCATCTCCCTGCCTTATTTCATCAGGAGATACTATCTTTCGATTACACACATTAGAACTCAGGATGCTCTTAAAGGGCACATATCCAGTATTTCCATCACCATAGCGGACAAAGGCTGCACTAATATTCTTTACAATGTTTTCAACCCTGCATAGATAAACATCACCTCTGTCAGAGTCATGAAGGACAGAAAGATGTTCAAGCCTGTCATCTATGTAACAGGCTACTACAGGATTATCATTGTATTTTGAAACGAGAATATCAGCCATTTATGTATACTCTTTCAGACACATCACCCGGAATGAAAGGCTCAATATAGAGCTTATCCCCATCCATTCCGGAGGTATATATATCAATTCTATGGATTGCAAGGGACAAAGGATTAAACTCTTCTCCAAGACTCTTAAAGAAGTATTCAAACAAAAGAGCTATCTTAAGAGTCTCTACACTGCTCATGCTCAAAAGAAATGTTGCACTATCATCTTCTCTGTCGAAGGAATAATCAAATATCATGTGCTTCATATCTATTTCTTTTTCGCCGCTCTTGGTCTTTTTCATGGCCGGAAGCTTATCCGCCTCCAGATACTTCTCCATTTCTGAAATCCAGTCAAAAGATGGCTTAAGACTATCCCTGAATCTTACTTTGTACTTCGCTGCATAAGAAGTGGTCATTGCTTTATCGGCGTTTTCAGGAAGTTCTTCAACAGCCAGAATCTCTATGCCCTCATTCATTACGTTATTAAGTCTGTTCATGATATCTGAAGTACTTACCATGGAATTAACAGTCATATCAAGGTATTCTCCATCACTTGTTGCCCCTACAGAAAGAGGCTGCGCAAAAGATAACACCTGATGGGGAGAAAAGCCTTCTGAATACTTTATATCCACATCAGCTCTTCTTATTGCTTTTTGAAAATATCTCATTACATCAAGATGGCCTATAAATTTAATAGGACCATTCTTTGAAAATTTCACACGTAATTTAATCATTGGATTTACTTTCCTTACATACTCCTACGCCGTAAGCTGCTGCTCCACAGCCAAGACATCCCTTTCTGCAGTTGGTAGAGGGCTTGCCTGACAGAGCTGTTTTCCACTCTCTAAGCAGGAATTCCTTAGTTACACCACAGTCGATAATATCCCAAGGGAACAACTCATCCTCAGTTCTTTCCCTGGTTGTGTAGAAAAATGGATCTATATCACATTCCTTGAAGGTGTCCATCCACTTGGCAAAATCAAAGTACTCACTCCAGGCGTCGTATATGCACCCCTTCTCATAAGCCTTTAAGATAACCTTTGAAAGCCTTCTGTCACCTCTTGCAAATATTCCCTCCATCATGCTGGCATCAGCTTCATGCCAGTTATATTTGATATGTTTCTGATTAAGCTGAGACATGATTCCTTTTCGGGTCTTATTAGCCTTATCCAGGAATTCCTCTTTTGTATTCATTGGCGCCCACTGGAATGGTGTAAAAGGCTTTGGAACAAAGAAAGAGGTGCTGGCAACAATATCAATTGTTCTTCCATTTCTCTTTTCCTTGGGTACTGTCTCAAAATACTCAACAGCAACCTTATTTGCGATATCACCGATACCAAGAATATCTTCATCTGTCTCAGTGGGAAGTCCCAACATGAAGTACAGCTTAACTTTATTCCAACCACCCAGGAACGCTTCGTGGGATCCTCTAAGGATATCCTCCTCAGTAAGACCTTTATTTATAACATCTCTCATTCTCTGGGTTCCAGCCTCAGGCGCAAAGGTAAGACTGCTCTTTTTTACATCCTGGACCTTACTCATTACATCAAGGGAAAATGCATCGATACGAAGGGAAGGCAGTGAAATGTTCACTTTCTTCTCGTTGCATCTGTCTATCAAAAAATCGATGAGTTCAGGAAGTTTAGAATAATCACTGGAACTTAAGGAACTAAGTGAAATCTCTTCGTATCCGGTGTTATTTAATGCTTCCACAGCAATCTCTTTTAGATGCTCCACATCCTTTTCGCGAAGAGGCTTATAGAGCTGTCCTGCCTGACAGAATCTGCAGCCTCTTATACAGCCTCTCATGATCTCAAGGACAATTCTGTCCTGAGTGCATTTAATGTATGGAACAACTGGTTTTGTAGGATAAAAAGCATTTGTAAGATCGGTGCAAAGCTCTTTTTCTATTCTTTTAGGTATATCATCATAAACAGGTGCGATGCTATCTACTGTAAAGTCTGACTTATATTCAACCTTGTAAAGAGAAGGTACATACATTCCGGGTATTTTGGCTACCCTGTGCAGAAACTCTTTTCTGGAATAGCCTTCTTTCCTGTATTCCTTGTACAGGTCAAAAAGTTCTCTGTATCTTGTTTCACCCTCACCTACGTAAAAGATATCAAAAAACTCAGCTATTGGTTCAGCATTATAGGTACAAGGGCCACCACCGATAACGATCGGATCATTCTCATTTCTTTCTTCAGAAAGGAATGGAATACCTGAAAGATCCAGGACCTGAAGTATGTTTGTATAGCACATCTCATACTGCAGGGTAAAGCCAAGGAAGTCGAATTCCTTCACGGGATCCTGAGATTCAAGCGCAAAAAGAGGAATGTTCTTTTCTCTCATGAGCTTATCCATATCCATCCAGGGAGAATAAACACGCTCACACCAAACATCCGGGTAAGAATTGAACATTCCATACAGTATCTGTATTCCCAGATGAGACATGCCTATTTCGTAAACGTCAGGGAAACAAAAAGCAAATCTTATATCAACCTGTGACTTATCCTTTGTTACAGAGTTGACCTCATTGCCTATATATCTCTCAGGCTTTTCGATGCTAAGTAATGTCTCATCTGATAAAGCTAATTTAGTATTCATAGAGTTTCCTTTATCGTCTTGCCAGTTCGTCAGTTATGTCCTCCCAGCTGACATTTTTGACAGCCATAAGGACCATCATATGATACAGGAAATCTGACATTTCGTAAATAACCTCATTATCATTTGGGTTTTTAGCGGCTATAACCATCTCTGTAGCCTCTTCTCCAACCTTTTTGAGGATCTTATCAATGCCTTTTTCGTAGAGATAATTTGTATAAGAGCCTTCTCTTGGATGCTCTTTTCTGTCCTTTATAACCTCGTATACGCTGTCTAAAACCTTCTGAGGATTCTTTTCGCTGTATTCTTTCTTGGCAATCTCGTTAAAGAAACAAGAGTAGCTTCCTGTATGGCAAGCAGCTCCCACCTGTTTAACCTTTGCAAGAATGGTATCAAGGTCACAGTCAGCATAAAGAGCTTTCACATACTGGAAATGAGAACTTGTCTCTCCCTTTAGCCAAAGCTGATTTCTGCTTCTGCTAAAATAAGTCATCTTGCCTGTTGAAAGAGTCTTTTCATAAGCCTCTTTATTCATGTAAGCCAGCATAAGAACCTGATCAGTCCTATAATCCTGAACTATTACAGGGACCATACCGTCAGAATTCTTCTTAAGGCTTTCCCAGGAAAATGCAGGTTCAAGGGCACATATCTTAATGCCTTTATCTGTGAGAGACTGCTTATATGCGTCAATTTTCGAGAAGTTGTCGTTAATAATGTTACCAGTAATTCCATCAATGAAATCATTAGTGGCAAATAATTCATCAGGCTCATTCTGGATGGAGTCAATTAAAACGGAAAATGGCAGGTCAATTGATGGCTTTTGTAAGTCATTATTGTCCTTAGGGAAAAGAACTATTTCTGAGCCAAACTTCTCCACAGCCTCTTTATTGTCTTCAAGTACAGAAGGATTGCTGTAACAGATTACAATCTTATCTTCGCCGAACTTCTCAGAAACTTCCTGAAGGATTTCAATATTTCCGGGCTTTTCAAAGTTAAGACTTCCACGTTTGCATCCGGCATACAAAAGCTTTTTGATGTCTTCCATACGCTTAACATTTCCGGCACCGGTAACAGGAACATCGACAGCCTTGCAGATATCCTTGATCATATCAAGAGCCTTTTCGTGTTTAGCATCATCTCCAGAAGGAGAAAGATCAAATACATATATTTCATCAACATTGGAGTCAGAAAGCTTTATAGCGAAAGCAACAGGATCTTCAGAGATCACCTGCTGATCAGTAATACTTTTGACAACCTTCTCATCTTTTAGATAAACAGAACCAATAAATCTTTTTCCTGAAAAGCCCATATTAAAGCGCTCCTTTTGTGCTTAATACATCTGTTATTCTGGGATCGATGGTAGTTGCCTCATCCAGGGCTTTCGCAAAAGCCTTGAAAAGAGCTTCGATCTTGTGATGATCATTTAATCCTGATAAAACCTTAAGGTGTAAATTCATGGCTGCAGAATAAGATACAGCATAAAAGAATTCTCTCACAAGCTGGGTGTCAAATCCACCGACCATAGGTGCTTCAAACTCTGCATCCATAGAAAAATAAGGTCTTCCACAAAGATCAACAGCTGAAAGTACTAAGGTTTCATCCATTGGTAAGATCATGCTACCATAGCGCTTAATGCCTTTCTTGTCCCCAAGCGCCTTTGCAATGGCCTGCCCAAGTACAATTCCGGTATCTTCAACAGTGTGATGACCGTCTACCTCAATGTCTCCAGACACAGTGACATCAATGTCATAAAATCCATGTTTTGCAAATCCCTGAAGCATGTGGTCGAAAAAACCGATCCCTGTAGAGATGTTTGAAACGCCACTACCATCAAGATTAATGGAAACTTTTATGTTTGTTTCTTGCGTTTTTCGCTCTACTGTCGCACTTCTTTTTTCCATAACTTGTGTCTCCTTAGTATTTAAGCCTAAATATTGCGATTTACGTTTATAAACATAGTATAAACTTGCAGTTTACATATAATTTAGAAAGTTAACTTGCAATTTTTACATTATTAAATTTAATTACAAATGTAATTTAAGCTTATTGACTATAACAGTCATAAGCCAACCTCATCGACTGATTCACTCAAACCGAACTGCTATGGAATTTGCATGAGCAGTCAAGCCTTCCTGGGCTGCAAACAGTTCGATGTCCTTATGAACATTTAATAAAGCCTGTTGTGAATACGAAATAATACTAGTTTTCTTAATGAAATCATCAACAGAAAGAGGTGAAAAGAACCTTGCAGTTCTGTTTGTTGGAAGTATGTGGTTAGGACCTGCAAAGTAATCACCCAAAGGTTCCGATGAATAATCCCCCAGGAAAATAGCGCCTGCATTTTTAATCTTGGTCATTGTCTCATAGGGGTTCCTTGTGATTATTTCAAGGTGTTCAGATGCAACTGCATTAGCTGCTTCAATAGCATCCTCCATATTATCAGCCACAAAGATATATCCATAGTTATCCAAAGATTTTTTAATTATCTCAGCTCTGCTTAAGGTCTTTAAAAATCCATCAATTTCATCTGATACCTTTTCTGCAATGTCCTGAGATGTGGTAATGAGAATTGCGCTTGCCATTTCATCATGTTCAGCCTGTGAAAGCAGATCTGCTGCAACAAATCTTGGATTAGCTGTATCATCTGTCAAAACCAGAATCTCGCTGGGACCGGCAATGGAATCAATAGAAACGTGACCAAAGCAAGCCTTTTTTGCAAGTGCAACAAAAATATTTCCGGGACCTGTGATCTTATCTACCTTAGGGATAGACTCTGTACCAAAAGCCATTGCTGCAATTGCCTGTGCACCACCAACCTTATAGCTTTCGGTAACACCTGCTATATCAGCAGCTACAAGGGTTCCGGGATTAACCTTTCCATCCTTTCCGGGAGGTGTGCACATTACAATCCTCTCAACTCCTGCAACCTTTGCAGGAACAACATTCATTAAAACGCTGGATGGATAAGCTGCTTTTCCTCCAGGGACATAAACTCCCGAAATCTCAATAGGAAGGATACGCTGTCCAAGAATAGAGCCATCTTCTTTTGTATCAATCCAAGTGTTACGCTTTTGCTTCTCGTGGAATGCTCTGATATTTTCAGCACTCTTTTTCATAACCTCAATAAATTCAGGATCAAGTGCTTTATATGCCTCTTCTATCTCCTGTCTGGTTATCTTAACGCTTGTAGCATCAAGCTGACATTTGTCAAACTTTAGTGTGTAATCAAATAGAGCTTTATCACCGTTTTTACGGATATCATTTATTATTTCATTTACTGTATTCTCATATTCTGTATAACTTCCGGGATTTCTGTTGAGAAGATTTCCGAGAAGTGCATTTTTAGTTTCTTCAGTGAGTTTTAGTGTTCGCATATTACCCAAGGTTCTCCTTCATATCTGCAATCAGTTTTCTGATCCTTTCTGTTTCCATCTGCATGCTTACCTGATTTACAATCATTCTTGCAGATAACGGACAGATTTCTTCAAGTACTTCAAGTCCGTTTTCTCTTAAAGTGGAGCCTGTCTCAACAATGTCAACAATAACATCAGATAGGTTTACGATAGGTCCAAGTTCAACAGATCCATTAAGCTTAATAATATCAACTGTCTGATGCTTTTTATTATAGAAGTAGTCTTTAGCAATATTGGGATATTTGCTGGCTACTCTTATCATTTCTCTGTGCTCCAAAAGCTCTTTTGCCTCATGAGGTCCGCAGACACACATTCTGCATTTTCCAAAGCCCAGGTCCAGAACTTCGTATACTCTTCTGTTTTCTTCCAATATAGTGTCTGCGCCAACTATTCCAATATCAGCAGCACCATATTCAACATAGGTAGGAACATCAGGCCCCTTTGCCAGGAAAAACTTAAGCTTCAGTTCTTCGTTGGTAAAAATAAGCTTTCTGGTCTTCTTATCCAGGATCTCTTCGCATTCAATCCCGCATTTATTAAGTATTTCCATGGTAGAGTTAACAAGTCTTCCCTTACCAAGTGCAAATGTAAGATATCTCATATTATTCACCCTTTACCCCTTCTTATAACAAAGGGCAACTTTGGCGCCTTCTTTTCTAAGTTTTGCAGCTTTTGATAACTTATCTGAGAAGCTATTCTCATCATATTCAAGAGTTACTACCGCTTCTTCCTGCTGTATCTCAATATTCTGCCTGTAAAGCGCAGACATAAGATCATCAAGAATAATAACGAAGCCAATAGCCGGAGCTTCCTTTCCATACTTGCCGAGAAGTGAGTCGTATCTCCCCCCCTTAGCAATGGCATCTCCAACACCGTAAGTGTATGCGCTGAAAATGACACCTGTGTAATAATTGAATTTACTGAGCATTCCCAGGTCAAAAGACACATACTGGTTGCATCCGTATTCTTTTAAAACCTGGTACAACCTTTTGAGCCTGGCAATAGCATTTACCGAACGCTCATTGGTAACTTCCTTTTCAGCCATATCAAGGGCTTCATCAGATCCAATAAATTCAGAAACCTTTACGATTAGGTTCTTGTAATTATCAGGAATGCCTCTTTCTGCCATGATATTCTCTGCAGCGAAATAGTTCTTCTGAACTATCTGTTCCCTGATAAGAGATTCTGTCTCTTCATCAATTCCTGCTACTTCACAGATTCCCTTATAATAATCAGCATCTCCGATACTAACCTGAAAATCTGTAAGTCCTGAAGCTTTAAGATTTTCTATTAAAAGAGCTATCATCTCAGCATCAGCATAAACTGAATTGTCATTATAAAGCTCTACGCCGATGTTGAAGTTCTCTTTAAGCTTACCCTGCAGATTAGAAGTATTAAGGAAGGATTTGCCCTGATAAACTACTCTTACTACCTCTCCGTCCTCCAGCATGACTTTGGAAGCGCATCTTGCTATTGAAGGAGTAAAATCAGGTCTAAGTACTAAAGTATTTCCTTCTTTATCAAAGAATTTGTAAAGCTCTTTTGCATCAGAAGTATTGATCTCTTCAGCAAACACATCAAAATACTCAAAGGTTGGAGTATCAATATCCTCATAACCAAAACTCTTAATCTTGTCATGGATCTTATCTGTGATAATGAGCCTGTCTCTGCACTCTGATCCGTAAATATCCCTTACTCCGTCCGGGGTATGTAATAACACTTTGTTCATATAAACCTCACTTTAGTAATGTACAGTGTTAATATGGTAATTCGTTATCATAGAGAAGAGTTTACATTATATCAAGATACATGTCAACAATTTATTCTCTGGATTCAAGGTCTATAGAAAGGGCATCCAGATACGGAATTAGAAGCCCGGAATCACCTGGAGATTTTATAACATATTTTTCATCTAGCTCATCGTGGCGAAAGCTCTTTCTTCCGCCGTTTTCAGCTCTGTCCCAAAAGATCTTCAGCTGTCTGTAGGGAAGATAATAAAACTCATTAAGTCCGGTATAATAGATCAGGAAAAAGGCCACGCCATCCTGCTTTTCAAAATTTTCCATGAAAGCAACCTGATGGGGATGAATGTTTTCAAGAGTAAAAGTCTCGTAAGCACATTCCTTGGCATCAAAACATACAGGTATTCCCTGTACAGCGCCAATATAGTCTACGGTACTCTTCTGATCGAAATAAGCCAGGGTGATATGCCTGGTCTCCTTCTCTATGTTAATTGGTGTAATTGGTGTGGGGATTTTCTGAATAAGAGCAAGACCCATTTCCAGGTATCTCTCATTGGTCCTGTTGATCAGCTCTTCTAATGTAGATCCACGAAGCCCCCTGGATTTCCATGTAGGCATATCGACCTTCTCATTCTAAGAATTCTTTGAATTTGTCGGGAAGCTGTGCTATAAATTCTCTTCCCTCTATATCAGTAAAAGGCTCTCCCATATTGTCCGGAAAAACCAGTCGATAGCTGTGAAGGAGCTGTGTATTTAGCCCCTTTATTTTCTTTCCGCCGTACTTCACATCTCCAATAATTGGATGACCTATACTGGCTAAATGCGCCCTTATCTGGTGGGGTTTGCCTGTTACAAGCTTAACCTCTAAAAGAGTCAGATCCGTGTCTTTAATGTACTCAACAGGTTCATACTCAGTCTCAATATAGGAATAAGAATCATCCTTAGGATCCTTA
Source organism: Butyrivibrio sp. AE2032 (assembly GCF_000702965.1). Taxonomy (NCBI): domain Bacteria; kingdom Bacillati; phylum Bacillota; class Clostridia; order Lachnospirales; family Lachnospiraceae; genus Butyrivibrio; species Butyrivibrio sp. AE2032. The sequence goes on from NZ_JNLF01000006.1 coordinate 217,310, forward strand.
TCTTTTATTGTAACCTTATTGGTTTTCTCGTCCTTTTTAAGAAAACCTTTTAAAGACAGCCCGTCCTTAATCCTGCCTGTAACTATGGTCCTGTAGTACTTTTCTACGGATCTGTCCTTTATTATCTCATTCATTTTCCTTGCGCCTATAAGTGTCTTTGCGCAGATAATAAGTCCACTGGTATTCCTATCAAGCCTGTTGCAGATAGATGGCCTATAGGTAGATAGGGATTCTTTTGTAAGCTCCCCTTTATCATAAAGATAATCTATGAGCCATTCATTAAGGCTAAGGTCATCCTGACTTGCCCTTTGAGAAAGTACACCCCAGGGCTTATTCACTAGAACAATATTGTCATCTTCAAAAACAACAGGAAATTCCCCGAAGGTCTTGAGGGCATCTCCCAGATTTTTGAATCCGGAACTTTCCTTTTGACCTCGGAACTTTTCAAAGGTTTCATCTGAAAAGAAAAGCTTAATGGAATCTCCGCTAGATAGCTTTTCTTTTCCGTCTGCCTTTTTATTATTGAGGGTAATATTCTTCTTTCGAAGCATTTTGTAGATAAAACTTCCGGAAGCCTCTTTAAGATAGGATTTCAAAAAGGAATCCAGTCTCTTACCCTCTTCATTTGCTCCAATAGTGATTTCTTTCATAATAAATACCTTACAGAGATATTGATAAAAGAACTGATGCAGGGGTCTGGGTTGTCCCGGGAACCCAGGCATCTTCAATTGCTGCCGGATCAATACCTTTTTCATCCCTGAGTTTTTCAAGTTGGGATAGCCTATCCAAAAAAGCATCAAGCTTGTCAAAAACCTTAATACTATAAGAAGAATAACCGCTCTGGGCCATCATTTTCTTTATGTGCTTCTCCAGATCAACGGTATCATAGCTATGATCTGAAGTGTAACAACAGATATTCTTATCAAGTACAGTTGAGGCTGCAACATTGAAGTTTTTATCATATGAAGTGATCACATGATCGTAATGAATAAGAAGTCCGCCTTTAGCTTCCTCAATTTTATTAAAATCACTCTCCCGACAAGCTTTTGCCCTCAAAAACATTATCATATTTACTGCGCTCCAGCCTGTAGGGAGGCAGCCAAGAGCCGCAATGATGCTAAGGACATTTTTCTGGGAGCCGTACATAATAAGACCTGTAACAAATAAACCAACCACAATAAGTAGGCAGATTGCTGTCCTAATGATAGCCACATTCTTTCTGTAGCTGATATAACCAAACTCACCCTTATATTTCTTCTTCATTAGATAAATCCCCAATAATCTTCTATATAATAGTCTGCAAGCTCTCTTTTGAGATCATCACTGTGCATTGAGTAGTCGTCGCTAACAGCTACGACAGTCATTCCGGCATTTTTACCCGCTTTTATCCCATCAACCAGGTCCTCAAAAACAAGGCATTTCTCCGGTGCAACATCAAGCTCTTTTGCAACAGCCAGATAAACATCAGGAGCAGGCTTTCCCTTTAGGATCTCGGTACCTGATTTGATACTGACAAATCGCTCCTTTATATTATGGGAAGAAAGGACCTGTTCTATCAGTTCCTTGGAATTGCTGGAAGCTATGCCAAGTTTGATGGATTTCTTTTCGCACTCGGATAAGAACTCAAAGGCACCTTCCTTTAAAGGGACTTCATTTGTGTACTTATCCCAGGCCATTTTATTCCAGTCGTCACCAATCTTTTCGACAGAATCCTCGATGCCAAATCTCTCTTTAAAATAATGAGCTGTCTCTACAAAGCTCCTTCCACCAATCTCCTTTTGGAGGTTCTTTGGAGGCTCTATCCCAAAGCCTTGAAGGTATTCAATGTCGATTGCCTTCCACATCCACATGGAATCAACCAGTGAACCATCCAGGTCAAATATAACTGCTTCAAAATCATTTAAAAATTCATTATTCATAGAAAAACCTAATTCTTTAATTCATTTATTTCTTCCAAAGTAAGAGGCCTGTACTCTCCACAAGGAAGGTCCGAAGGAAGTTTTAAGCTTCCCATTGAGAGTCTTTTCAAAAATAAAACCTCATTATCAACAGCTTCCAACATTCTCTTAACCTGATGGAATCTGCCTTCATGGATAATAAGATGTATCACAGGTCTGCCTTCGCTGTCAGGGGAAAGAACTTCAACCTTTGCCGGAAGTGTCATCTTTATACTTCCATCATCGTTGGTATCACCGATATCAAGGCCCTTTTCAAGTCTATCTATATCGTCCTGTGACAGCTCTTTTGCCAAATGGGCTTCATAAACCTTATCAACATGCTTCTTGGGAGATAACAGTTTATGGATAAGATCTCCGTCATCAGTTAAAAGAAGTAAACCTTCCGTATCAATATCTAACCTTCCGCAGGGACTTAAGCCCTTGACGTTCTCAGAAGCAAGAAGATCCAAAACAGTCTCATTCTTGCCATCCCTGGTAGCAGAAACCACGCCAACAGGTTTATTTAACATATAGTAATGAAAACGGCTATATGTAAGCTCTACACCGTCAAAGGTGATGATATCCGTATCTTCGTTGATATGTACATCTGGCTTGGTTGCTACCTCTCCGTTGACATGACAGCGGCCGTTTTTTATGTATTCTTTTATCTGTTTTCTGGTACCAATATTCTGGTCCCCTAAGAATTTATCAAGTCTCAATGGCTTTATCCCTTAATATTTGAAGGTGCTTGTAACCGGTACAGCATTACTCTGTGCTACCTTTTCATAGTTGTTGTAGCACCTGCAGACAATTGTAGGGTTTGTGGTTCCTGATGGAACTTTTACATTAAAAGACTGGGTGGTCTTGCTTCTGTCCCACATCTGCAGGTAGCAGAAATTTTTGCCTCCGTCATAGCTGTAGCTGAAATAGATAACTGGGCTCTGGTTGTCCTTAGCAGTCATTTCCACAAGGACATTTCCGCTGGCAGGATCGGTGGAAAGCACCTTGATCTCGCAGGTTTCTGGCTCTGTCTCATCCTGGTACATAGTGCCTGAAGGCTTTTTAACCGAGGCATAGGAATAATTTGAATAATCAGCTCCTGTAACTGATGATTTCAGTTTAAAATACTTGGCTATGGCTGTTGCATCAGCAGCACCAAGCTTAGCAAGGAACCCATCACTCTTTACTTTAGGAACATCATAACCATGGTCAAGGTAAGCATGCTCTAAGATTACGCATGGTATCTGCCTTGCTACGCAGTGCCTTATGATGCCGTAGTAATCCTTTCCTGAGCCTCCGACCTTAGACTTTGTGCCCTTCTGATACAGACCAAGTGCATTCCATTCAGCACCAACAATCTGTCCAAAGTTATATCCCATCATGTACCCGTTACCAAAGGCTGAAGTCCAGACCTCTGAACCGTAGAAATCATGACCGGCAGAAGCATTAAAGTGGATACTGTACACAAAATCAGCATTTACGCTCTTGGCATATTTAGCCCTGTCTTCTAAAGAGACAAGTGTATCTGTGGTTCTTGTCATATAGACATTAACGTTGTCATATTTTTCCAGCTCAGCTTTTAAAGCATTTGCAACCTGAAGTGTCAGTTCTTTTTCTGAAAGTCCGTTATACTGAGCTCCAAGATTCTTATCCCCAGTTCCCCCATGACCGGGATCAATTACAATATTTACGGTTTTGTTGGCTGCTTTCACAGTCATGCTATTTTCAGGGAAAAGAACTATAGACATAGTAAGGACTATTGCAGATAGAAATAGACAAAAATACTTTTTCATAACCCCTCCGAAAAATAAGTTAAAGAGCTGTCGCAAAAGCGGCAGCTCAAAAAGTCGTAGCATATCAGTTTAACATATCAAGATTTAAAGACTCAGCTTCGCCACCGGCGTTTCCGTCATCAGCAGGTTCAGTAGGAACAGAGGCTGTTGTTGTGGCAGTTGCACTCTGCTTAAGATCTGCTCTGTTAGATTTGATTATCTCACTGTACTGTGTAAGCGCTGAGAGAATACTGTCATTATTCTGAGCAACCTCTTTAACAATATTGATGCTGTTCTGCTTAACAGACTCGATGATCTCATCGTTGTGCTTGCTGGTTGCGTCAATAGACTGTGAAATAATAGATTCAACATCTGCAAGGAGCTGATCTGTATACTGAACAGCTGCAGCCTTCATATCATTTGCTTCCATCATGGCATTATCAAGAATGCCCTTTGCCTGCATTGCAGCCTGAGAAACAACTTCATTGGCCTGTGCATAAGCCTGCTGCATGATTTCATGCTCATTGATAAGCTCGTTTGTGTGAACTGTAGCTTCATCTATGAGTTCCTGAGCCTTCTTACGGGCGTCATTAAGGATAGCTTCCTTGTTGCTAATGATCTTCTGATATCTCTTTATCTCTTCAGGAGTCTTGCTTCTAAGTTCACGAAGAAGCTCGTCGATCTCCTCTTTATTAACAATGATCTTGGTCTGGGAAAGAGGCTGTGGCTTACAGTTGTCGATATAAGTCTCGATCTCGTCAATCAGTTGTTCAATTCTGCTGGTCATTTTTAAGTCCCCCTGACTTTATTTCGATTCATATTTCTTATAAAGAGCATCAGCTACAAAATCTGAAACACAAGGTGTTATATCCCCTTTGTAGCTTGCTATTTCTTTTACAACTGAGCTGCTAAGGTAAGAATACTTCAGATTAGTAGTCAGGAATACTGTATCCACCTGATCATGTGACAGTTCCTTGTTGGTCTGTGCAATCTGAAGCTCGTACTCAAAATCAGTGATAGCTCTGAGGCCTCTGATAACAATATGAATATCATTTTCTTTACAATAATCAATTAAAAGGCCACTAAAAGACTCTATCCTTACATTGCTAAGGTCTTTCACTGACTCTTTTAACATTTTAACACGTTCATCAAGCGTAAACAATGGAGTTTTAGCGGAATTGCACATTACAGCTACAATCAGCTCATCGAACATTGAAGATGCACGCCTGATTATATCCAGATGACCGTAAGTAACCGGATCAAAGCTTCCGGGATAAACAGCAATTTTCATATCAGTTTACCTTTCTGTATAAGAACACATGCTTATTAGTCTTGTATTCCTTGACTCTCCTGATCTCGAAGCCATAGTCCTCAGCAAAAGACATATCGAAATCCTTTGTACTTTCCACAATGATCATAGTATTCTCTGTAACGTAGGGCATTTCAGAAAGCTGAGAAAGAGTTCTCTCGTAAAGCTCACCATGATAAGGAGGATCTATAAAGATTATATCAGCTTCCTTCTCCTTAATGTTACGAAGCCCAAGAACCACATCCTGCTTGAGAACTGTAGAGACGTCCTCAAAATGTGTAGTCTTAAGGTTCTCCAATATGCATTTGTAGGCAACCTGAGCATTTTCAATGAAATATGCCTTACTAGCTCCTCTTGAAAGAGCCTCTATTCCAATTCCGCCACTTCCCGCAAAAAGGTCGATGAAAACCGCTCCAGGAACCTGATTCTGTATCATATTAAACAGAGTCTCTTTTATCCTGTCCTGGGTTGGCCTAGTGTCGTTGCCCTCAGGCGTAACGAGACGAAGTCTTCTTGCAGAACCTGCTATTACTCTCATACTCTCACCTTTGTTCCCTTTGTATCTCTGCTGGTTATCTTAAGATGTCCGAGGTGAAGCTCTTTTCCGTTGTGTTCTACGGACTTCTCCTCCATGTCATTTAAGTAAAATACATCTCTTATATAATCGTTCTTTCCAAGGCGCATTCCTCTTACGCCAACAGCTGCCTTCTTCTTCTCGGGAACTGTATCCACAAGGAACCTCAAGAAGAAACCATCATTGGAGCGAAGGACAACGGTCTTCTGGGTGTGGAGAATTTCCACATTTACAACCTCATCCCCATCCAAAAGCTTAGTAGCAGCTACAGTCCTCTTAGAAACATCAAATTCACCGCCGTCGACAACCTTCATCATAGAAGTCTTGGTGGTAAAGAGAATTCTGTAAAGATTAAGGTCTGACTGGCTGGCAGCAAGAACAATAGTCTCTTTAGCTGTGTCAAAGTTGCTGACATTGTCGATGGGAACACCCTTATCCCTCATTTTAGCCTGAGGAAGATCCATTGCCTTAACAGTATGAAGGTTACCGGTATTGGTAAAGAAGCATACTTTACCTGTATTCTTCATGATAAAGGAGTACTTGAATTCTGCCTCAATGGTCTCCTTATTCTTCTCGTAGGTGTTAACATCTATGGTCTTAGCATATCCAAATCTGTCCATGATAAATGCCACATCCATTTCCTCGACAGGCTTTTCCTCATAAACAGCCGTCTCGCGGTTTTCAATAAGAGTTTTCCTTGGTTTCTGGTACTCTTTCTTGATCTTTGTAAGGTCATTTACGATAACCATTGACATAGACTCATGGCTGTCAAGAATATCCTCATATTTATAGATGTTTGCAACTGTCTGCTCATGCTCTTTGATAAGAGCCTCAAGCTCAAGGCCAATGAGTTTGTATAATCTCATATTGAGAATTGCATCAGCCTGTGGCTCAGTGAAAAGAAGCTGTGACGCCATTGCCTTTGATTCTCTGGATTTGAAGTTAATGCCTTCAGTATTTCCGTTAACCAGACAGTCTTTTGCCATCTGTCTGTCCTTAGAGCCTCTGAGGATCTCGATTACCAGATCAATAACATTGCAGGCCTTAATAAGACCTTCCTGGATTTCTTTCTTGTCCAGCTCCTGTTTAAGAAGGGTCTGGTACTTTCTGGTGGTCACTTCAAACTGGAAGTCTGCGACAGCTCTCATGATCTCACGAAGAGACATGGTCTCAGGTCTTCCGTTATCAATTGCCAGCATATTTACACCGAAGGTATCCTCCAGCTTGGTCTTCTTATAAAGGAGATTTGTGAAGTTCTCTACATCAGTATCCTTTTTGAGCTCGATAACAATACGGATACCTTCCTTTGAAGACTGGTTTGAAATATCAACAATATCGTTTGTGATCTTCTTTTCAGCAAGCTCAGCCACATCAGACATGAATTTACCGATACCCATACCGATCATGGTGTAAGGTATCTCGGTGATAACAAGATTAATGTGTCCATTCTTGCCCTTTTCAGTTTCTACTTTACCACGGATCTTAATCTTACCAGCACCGGTTTCGTAGATGTCTAATAGCTCATCCTTATTGATAACAATACCACCGGTAGGAAAATCAGGTCCCTTGATATATCTCATAAGGTCTTTTGTGGTAAGTGAGTCATCCTGAATATAGGCAATCTCTGCATCTATAACCTCTGAAAGATTGTGTGGAGGTGTGCTTGTGGCCATGCCTACCGCAATACCTTCAGAACCGTTTACCAAAAAGTTAGGTATCTTTACAGGCAGAACTGATGGCTCTTTTTCAGTCTCATCAAAGTTAGGCAGAAAATCTACCACGTTTTTATCAAGGTCCTCAAGGAAGTTTTCCTGAGTGATCTTGGAAAGTCTTGCTTCGGTATAACGCATGGCAGCTGCGCCGTCGCCTTCGATATTACCAAAGTTTCCGTGACCATCAACAAGAGGAATAGCCTTCTTGAAATCCTGTGTCATTACTACAAGACAATCGTAGATAGAGCTGTCACCATGGGGATGATATTTACCCATGGTATCACCCACTATTCTTGCACTCTTTCTATAGGGCCTGTCATATCTGATACCCAGTTCATACATATCGTAGAGGGTTCTTCTCTGAACAGGCTTAAGGCCGTCTCTGATATCAGGAAGAGCTCTTGCAATGATTACGCTCATGGCATAGTCAATGAAAGACTTCTGCATGATATCAGAATATTCGGTTCGTATAATTCTATCTTCCATTATATTAATCCCTTTCAAATATTGACGTATAACGGATTTCTCCGCTGTGCTCTCGAAATCCGACGGACATGCGGAAATCGATGCGTTCATTCTTCACGCATCTTTTTTCCTTATGTTCGTTCGGTCTTCAAGTTCACAGAATATTTATCGCGAGCGAAAAATTCTGTGAACTTGAATCCCTTTATACGTCAAGTTCAGCATCAGTTGCATGCTGATGGATAAACTCTCTTCTAGGTGGAACATCAACACCCATCAAAAGCTCAGTCATCTGAGAAGCCATCTTAGCATCCTCTATCTCCACAAGCTTAAGAAGGCGGCGCTCAGGGTCAAGAGTGGTCTCCCAAAGCTGTTCAGGGTCCATCTCACCAAGACCCTTGTATCTCTGAAGCGTAAACGCACTCTTGTGGGTCTTACGGTACTTAGAAAGAGCCACATCATCATACAGGTACTCTTCCTTACCTCTTGCAGGAATTGCCTTATAAAGAGGAGGCATAGCAAGATATACATGTCCCTGATAAATAAGCTCCGGCATAAATCTGTAGAATAGAGTCAAAAGAAGGGTTGAAATATGCTCACCGTCTACGTCCGCATCGGCCATGATAATTATCTTGTCATAGCGAAGCTTGTTGATATCAAAGTCATTGCCGTAGCCTTCAGAAAATCCACAACCAAAAGCGTTGATCATAGTCTTGATCTCTGCATTTGCCAAAACCTTATCAATACTAGCCTTTTCTACGTTAAGGATCTTACCTCTGATAGGAAGAATAGCCTGGTAGTTTCTGTCTCTTGCCATCTTAGCTGAGCCACCGGCGGAATCTCCCTCTACGATAAAGATCTCACACTTTGAAGAGTCTTTACTGATACAGTTAGCAAGCTTACCATTTGAATCAAAGGAATACTTCTGCTTGGTAAGCATGTTTGTCTTTGCTTTTTCTTCTGTTTTACGGATCTTGGCAGCCTTTTCAGCACAGCCAATGACAGCCTTAAGTGTCTCAAGGTTTCTGTCAAAGTATCTTGTGACCTCATCACCAGTTATCTTGGATACAATCTTGGCTGCATCCTGATTATCCAGCTTGGTCTTTGTCTGTCCCTCAAATCTAGGATCCGGATGCTTGATAGAAACAACGGCTGTCATGCCGTTTCTTACATCGGTACCGGTAAAGTTAACGTCTTTGTCCTTCAAGATACCAAGTTCTCTGGCATACTGATTGATGACGTTGGTAAACATGGTCTTAAAGCCTGTAAGATGTGTACCACCTTCAGCATTATAGATGTTATTACAAAAGCCCAACACTTCCTCATGGAATTCATTCACATACTGGAAGGCAATCTCAACCTCAACACCCTCACTCTCACCGGAAAAAGAAATAACATCGTGAACAGGCTCTTTTGACTTGTTCATGTCCCTGATAAACCCGGTAATACCATCAGGTTCATGGAATTCAATATATTCCTCAACTCCGGGTCTTTTATCTTCAAAAATAATAGTAAGAGAAGGATTCAGGTAAGAAGTCTCATGAAGCCTGGACTTAATATCCTCCTCCTTGAATCTTGTCTTTTCAAAAATAGTGTCATCAGGAAGGAAATTGATAGTTGTTCCTGTCTCTTTGGTTGTGCCAACAGCAGGTAAAAGACCATTTTCCAGCTTTACAGTCGGTATACCTCTCTCGTAAGCATCCTCATAAATAAAGCCGTCCTTCTTAACTCTGACGCTCATCCTTGTTGACAGCGCATTAACAACGGAGGAACCTACACCGTGTAAGCCTCCGCTGGTCTTATAAGCATTATTATCAAATTTTCCGCCTGCATGGAGCATGGTAAGAACTACACGCTCTGCTGTTATTCCTTTAGCGTGCATACCAACAGGAATGCCTCGGCCGTTATCCTCTACTGTAGCAGAGCCATCGGCTTCAAGCGTAACGTGGATCCTGGAACAGAATCCAGCAAGATGTTCATCAACAGCATTATCAACAATCTCATAAACCAGATGGTTAAGTCCCCTTGTTGTAACACTGCCTATATACATTCCAGGGCGCTTACGAACCGCCTCAAGTCCTTCAAGGACTGTGATACTGGAAGCATCATATTGTTGCTGTACTGACATTTATATAACCCCTTCAAAACTTCTTTAAAATTAGATCAAAAATGGACCTTCCTGGTAATGGTCACAGCCAGAGACCCTGGTCCAATGTGGCATCCCACAGAAAGAGAAAGCGGATCCAGATGCATTTCATGTCCCGGGAATGCTTCCTCAACTTCTTTCTTCCACTCTAATGCAGCATCAAGATTGTTGGTATATGCTCCGGCAATCCAGAAATCTCCGGCTTCCATTCCACCGAATCTGTTCTCTATATCAGCCTTAATGGCATTTATCATAATGCTCTTTCCCTGAGCAGTGGTCCTGGCCTTAGCAAAAGCATCAAGCTTCTCACCCTGTATCTGCAAAACAGGTTTAAGCCTTAAAAGCGTTCCAAGGGCAGCTGCTGCAGGAGTGATCCTACCGCCCTTCTTAAGATAATGGAGAGTATCAAGCATGATGTAGATGCTGGATTCCATCTTATTCTCCATAAGCTTATCTACAATCTCCTGGGCAGATAAACCGGCATCAGCCATTTCCTTGGCGTCCAGTGCAGACTGTCTCTGGGTTACAGAAATTCTCTGGTTATCAACCACAAAAACTTTACCTTCATACTCCTCAGAAGCTATCATATGTGCACTCTGACATGAGCCTGAAAGTCCGCTGCTCATAGGAATATAAATAATCTGGTCATACTCCTTTAAAACCTTATCCCACATAGTCATAAGGGAGTCTGGTGAAGGCTGGCTTGTGGAAACATCAGCGTCCTCAGCAAGCTTTTCATAGAACTCAGCCTGAGTCAGATTGATATCTTCAAAGAAATCCTGACCGTTTATCATAAAGGGCATGGGAACAACAAAAATCCCAAGCTCTTCACCCTGCTTTTGTGTAATTCCACTGTTACTGTCGGTAATAATAGCAATCTTAGACATGTCCATAGGCCGGCGAACGCCGACACTCCTCCTATTTTCTACCTAATTAACTAAAAACATTTTAATTTTATAAGGTCGCAGTGTCAACTGAATTTGCAGATTTTGTGGCTATAAGTTCCCTCAGCACAGCATGTTGTGGAAGGGCCAGTTCAGGGTCTGATGACAAAATCCTGTCTGCATCCATAGCTGATTCCTTGACCAGATCAGAGTCATGGTAAATATCTCCAAGCCTGAAGGAAAGCTCACCACTTTGCCTGACTCCAAACAGATCTCCCGGGCCTCTCATCTTAAGATCTTCCTCTGCAATCTTAAAGCCATCATTTGTTTTATTCATAACATCAAGACGCTTTTTGGTTTCCTCGTCATCTGAGGTATTAATGAATATACAGTATGACTGCTCATTTCCTCTTCCAACTCTTCCCCTTAACTGATGGAGCTGAGAAAGGCCGAATCTTTCGGAGTTTTCTATCATCATTACAGTAGCATTAGGAACGTTGATACCCACTTCTATAACTGTTGTGGAAACCAGAACATCAATATCTTTTCTGGCAAAGGCCTCCATTATTTCATCTTTCTCTTTTGGCTTCATCTTACCGTGGAGCATAGCTACATTCACCATTTCCGGAAGTGTGGCCTTGAGCATATGAGTATAGTCTGTAACATTCTCAACACCATCAAGCTCCCCTTCCTCTATCATTGGGCAGATGACATAGCACTGTCTTCCGGCCTGGATCTGGTCATTTATGAATTTGTAAGCTGTAGGCCTGTAGGAAGTTCCAACAACGCAGTTCTTTATAGGAAGTCTTCCCTTCGGCATCTCATCAACTAAGGAAATATGCAGATCTCCATAGAGAATAATGGCCAAAGTCCTTGGAATCGGAGTTGCACTCATGGCAAGCACATGGCAGCTAAGCCCCTTACCAGCCAGGGCCCCTCTTTGCCTGACACCGAATCTGTGCTGCTCATCAGTCACAACCAGAGCAAGATTCTTATATATAACCTTTTCCTGTATCAGTGCATTTGTACCAATGATACAGTTTACTTCGCCCTCGGATATTTGCCTTTGAACTTCCCTTTTATCTTTTGCAGAAAGAGCTCCTGTTAAAAGAGCTGGTTTAAGACTTGTCAGATTATAATCCTTTATCAATTTCTTAAAGCTCTCAAAATGCTGGGCTGCCAAAACCTCCGTAGGAGCCATCATTGCTCCCTGATATCCGTTGGCAGCACACATTAAAAGAGCCATAAATGCAAGAATGGTTTTTCCGCTGCCTACATCACCCTGGATAAGCCTGTTCATGACATAGTCACCGGAAAGATCGGCTTTAATATCATCAAATGCCCGAAGCTGAGCACCTGTAAGCTTATAAGGAAGCTGTTCCAAAAGTCTTGTCACATCTGCAACTTCGATCATCGGGTTTTCGTTTTTGGCTTCTTCCTGGGTCTGTTTAAGAAGTCTTAGCTTTATAACAAACAAAAGAAATTCATTATAAGCAAGCCTTCTTCTGGCATCCTCAAGCATGGAACCATTGTCAGGAAAATGAACAGCCTTAAGAGCCCTTGAATAATCCATAAGTCCAAGCCTTGAAAGAACATCACCGGGAACAAATTCCTCTATGGTCCCCACATTTAGAAAGGCTTTTTCAACAGCCTTCATAACAGTATTGTTTGTAAGTCCCTTAGTAAGAGGATATCTTGGAAGAAGATGCCCCATAAGAGCAGCATATTCCTCGATCTTATACATCTTGGGGTGATCCATGGAAAAGAAATTTCCTTTTTTCCTGACCATTCCTCTAAAGATATGGGTAGTTCCACTCTTTAAGGATGACGCAAGATAAGGCGCGTTAAAATATGCCATTTTCACCATTCCTGTATCATCCGCAGCTTCAAAAGCTACAATTGAAAGGTTTCTGACACGCCTTTTTGTCACATTGCCGATTATTGTCAGCTTTACAGCACAGATAACATTCTCTTTAAGGTCACAGGCTTTTAAAGGGGCATCAAAAAGATCATAGCCCCTTGGGTAATAACTTAGAAGATCGCCACAGCTATATACTCCAAGTTTATTAAAGAGCTTACCGGTCTTTTCCCCTATGCCCTTTAGTTCAATTATGCTTTCATCAAGTTCTCTTTTCCCCAAAACAAATACCCCTAAAGTTAAAGCCGGACTAAATTGCCCGGCTTTTAATATGTTTTATTCTGCAGAAACTATGTAATAGTAAATTGGCTGTCCACCAAACTGAAGTTCAACATCGCACTGTGGGAAGCGATCTGAGATCCTGTCTCTAAGGCTCTCTGCATCCTTCTCATCAACTTCATCTCCGTAGTAGACGCTTATGAGCTCAAGATCATCATTCATCATTTTCTCAAGCATATCAAAGGTCACATCAGAGATATCAGAACCAACACCAAGGATTCCCTTGTCGCCGATTCCCATATAATCGCCCTGCTTTATAGTTACATCGTCAATAACTGTATCTCTTACAGCGTATGTAACCTCTCCAGTTGAAACAGTTGAAAGAGACTCTGTCATAGCCTCGATATTTCCATCCAAAGGAGCATCAGGAACGAAGTTAATGATTGCTGTGATACCCTGTGGTACAGTCTTTGAAGGAACTACAACGATCTTCTTTCCATCCTCACTGTCTTCAGACATAATAGCTGCCTGGTTAGCTGCGAGAATGATGTTCTTATTATTAGGAAGAACGATTACTGTATCAGCATTGACCTTATCAACTGCATCAAGGATGTCTGCAGTACTTGGGTTCATGGTCTGACCGCCTTCAATGACATAATCAACGCCAAGGCCCCTGAAGATATCAGCAAGTCCTGATCCTGCACATACAGTTACGAATCCAACATCCTTCCTTGGTCCAACAGGAACTTCTTCCTCTGCATCATTCATCTCAACCTTATCCCCAAGAGGAATATCATCTCCTGCTGAATAAGTAGGTGTAAGCTCAGCTGCTCCGTTGATCTCTGTCTGGATCTCAGACCAGGAGCCGTCAGAGTTCTCATGGAAGAGCTTTTCTCTGTGCTCCATCCACATGTTATCAATCTTCATATTTGAAAGCTGACCATACATGAGAGCTCTCTGGATAGCAAGTCCCGGATCATTTGAATGAACATGGACCTTACAGATCTCATCGTCAGCTACCATTACGATACTGTCGCCGATTGACTCAAGGAAGCCCTTGAAGTCGATCTCCTGCTTTACATTAAGAGGTTTATTTAAAAGAACTATGAACTCAGTACAGTAACCAAACTTGATGTCAGTTTCCTGAGTAGTCTCTTTTGCTGATGCTCTTGCACCGGGAGTTACATCCTCATCTGTAATAGAAAGATCTATTTCTTTTCCGAGGAATCCATCCCTTGCTCCCTTAAGAACCTGTACAAGTCCCTGTCCGCCTGAATCAACTACACCAGCCTGTTTAAGAACAGGAAGCATATCGGGAGTCTTAGCAAGAACCTCCTCTGCATAGCTGATAACATCTTCACAGAATTTAGCGATGTCATCACAACCTTCCATATAAAGCTCATGAGCCTTTTCACTTGCGCCCTTGGCGACTGTAAGGATTGTTCCTTCCTTTGGCTTCATAACTGCCTTATATGCAGTCTCAACAGCCTTCTCAAAAGCTTCTGCAAGGATTCTTACTGAAACTGTTTCATGTTCCTTAACAACCTTGGTAAATCCTCTAAGGAGCTGTGAAAGAATAACTCCGGAATTTCCTCTGGCTCCACGAAGGGAACCTGATGAAATAGCCTTACAGATAGCTCCCATATCAGTTGAATCCCCAAGATTCTGTACTTCCTTGGCAGCTGACATGATAGTCATTGTCATGTTAGTACCTGTATCTCCATCAGGAACAGGGAACACGTTTAACTCGTTAATCCATTCTTTCTTGGCATCAAGATTCTTAGCTCCGCTAAGGAACATCTTAGCAAGCATCTTAGCGTCAATAGCATTATTACTCAAAACAAAATCCTCCTGAACTCAAAATCGATCAATCAATGACACGGACGCCTTCGACATAGATGTTAATCTTTTCGATTTCAAGCCCCGTAAATTCTTCTACTTTATATTTAACGTTATCAATAAGGTTATCACATACAGCTGAGATACTTACGCCATAAGCAACGATTACATGAAAATCAAGTTTCAGCTTGTTGTTCTGATCCAGGGTAACATTGATACCTCTTGTCATGGTATCAAGCTTAAGCAGGCTGACAAGACCATCCTTAACATTGACATTTGCCATTCCTACTATTCCGAAGCACTCCATTGCAACTGCACCGGCATACTGGGCAATAACTTCATTATCTATAGAAATATTTCCCATGTGAGTGTTCATAGAAGAAGCCTTCATATTTGTCCTCCTTATAGTTACATACGCCTTCTTTTTTGCATACATATAGTATTATAATCGGTGTCTTCTAAAAAATAAAGGAATTTTTTCATATTCCACTTGCAATATGATTTGTTTTTTGCTAATATATCAATGTTGCGGAAATTTCCCGCAGTAATTTGCTATTAGAATTGATAACATGGCTTATAAGGAGGTGTCAAAATGGCTAAATGTGAAATTTGTGGCAAGGGCGTTCATTTCGGAAACAACGTAAGCCATTCTCATAGAAGATCTAACAGAGTTTGGAAGTCAAACGTTCAGCACGTAGCAGTTAAGGTTAACGGCGCTACTAAGAGAATGCACGTATGCTCAAGCTGCCTTAGATCCAACAAAGTTGAAAGAGCTTGATAATTTAATTAAGTACAAAATAAAAATCACTCGGTTATGCCGGGTGATTTTTTTGTGCTCTTTTTCAAAAGAAATATCAAACAGAAAAGCCAAATAGTGCAAGCTTTGAAATAACAAGCTCTCTCACTATTATTCCCATCTCTTCCTTTTCTTCTTTTGGAATACTTACAAATTCTGTTATTGAATATAGCTTTTCCTTGAAACCTTTATCTCTTTTATTAGGATCTTTGTACTGCGATACTCTTACCCTGCATCTTAGCTGCTTATATATCTCGTAGTCAAAAGTATCTTTTTCCAGGTAATAGATGTGGCTCTCCAGTGTGGTTTCAAGTCCAACCTGTTCCTTCAGATACTTGGTGATGATGGACTTAAATTTAAAAGGAACCATTTCATTGTCCAAAAGTTCCAGGTAGTTGTACCTGCCACCGAAGTAGTGCCTTTCTATATCCTGCATGTAGTACTTAAAATCGTCTTCGTTAACTATATTTCT
The DNA here is from genome assembly GCF_000702965.1 of Butyrivibrio sp. AE2032. NCBI lineage: Bacteria > Bacillati > Bacillota > Clostridia > Lachnospirales > Lachnospiraceae > Butyrivibrio > Butyrivibrio sp. AE2032. The sequence continues at coordinate 233,350 of NZ_JNLF01000006.1, forward strand.
CATTTATCTTCTTTTCCGCTGTCCAGGTCTTCAATATTGTCACCGGAAAACTTGATCGCAGACCTTATTTTCTCTTCATCCCAGCCAGTCTCTTCCATAAGCTCTTCCACTGTCACCTTGCGCCTGAGGTCCTCTGACAGCTCTTTTGCCTTATCAGCCACCTCGTTAACAAGAGAAAGAACCTTCTGCATTCCGGTATCTTCAGCAAGATTCTCTTCTATTATGCGCTCCATGGCATCAAGCATAAGCTTATAAAGAAATCCTTCAACCTCTGAAGGTTCTCCGACAGCATCAAGCATAGTTACGCCCTTAGTCAGCGCTACATTCCCTTCGCCAATAAGATCCTCAAGAAAAACACCCTGCTCAGAATACATTCTGGCAACGTCAACCACAAGTGGAAGGTAATTCTCGATAAGCTTGGCCTGGGCCTCCTTATCTCCTGCAATTGCAGCCATAGAAACTGCTTCCTTCTCGCCATCAGAAAGATTATGAAGACCTTCGAGGCTCTCAAGGTAATCATTTAAATAGTTGGTCTCTTCCTCTGTGAGGTTTTCAGTTGTATCAACTGCTTCATCAATGCCGATATTGTGCTTTGAAAGATAGTCAAAGACCATATTCAGCTGGTTTTCATCCAGCTCCAGTTCTGAAAATGCAAGCTCAACCTGCTCTTTAGAGATGACATTTCTGTTCTCTCTTGCAGTTCTTGTTACAAGCTTTAAAATTTCAGCAAACTCTTTTTCTTTATTATCTAAGTTTCCCATATAACTCCTTATTTAACGTGCTGATGTGTGAACAGATGATCCTGGCAGTACTCATAGTTACCATTACACTTTGAACAGAATCTGAACTCAAGATTTGGATCATCCTCTTCGGATCTTCCGCAGACAGCGCATTTATGTCTTGTTATTCCTCTTGGTGTCATCTTAACGCTTTGCTTATAGGTCTCTCTTCTCTTTGCCTCATGAGGCTTTAAGTGATTAAGCTTTCCTGTCTGAAGATAGAAAAGAACTACGTTAATAAACTGGAAAAGAATTGCAAATAGTACAGCATAATTTCCACCGATAATTCCATCGTATACAGCCTGGAATCCAAGGAATGCTGCGTAGAAAATTCCAATGTACTTCACCTTTACAGGAATGATGAAATACAAAAGGATCTGCATGTCTGGGTAACAGATGGCAAAAATAAGAAATACTGCTTCCTGAAGGTAATAAGTATAGAATACCCTCGAAAGGCTTGCCATCAAAACTTCCAGCATCTGAACATTTCCGCCAAGTACCAAAAAGTAGACTCCATAGGTCGCAAAAGCAGCCAGGATCATAAGCAGAAATCCACCAAAAATAAATACGTTGTACCTGAAGGTTCCAATTGTCCTCTCCATGGTAGTACCAATGAAGAAATAGAAAAACAAAGTGATTATTGTAAAGATACTAAGTCTTGCAGGCGGGATAAGAACCCAGGAAAAAAGACGCCAAATCTGAGCGCCATGAAGTATCCTGTAGGGATCAAGTGTAAGGTACTGGGTTAAATTAAGACCTGTCAGCGACATTAGCTGAAGCAGATATCCTGTAATAAAAAGTCCTATGATGTAGAAAGTCAGATTAGGAACGGCATATTTGCCGAATTTTCTTTCCATTTCATTCATAAAATTACTCATATGTTCGTTTTCCTTATAATTGATTTTTCATTACTACTGAATTATAATCATAGAGATTGTCTTCTGCAACATTTAATTAGAAGAAAATGAGGTATTTACATGATTTCCAAGGATTACACATTAGGAATTGATATTGGTTCCACAACCGTTAAGATTGCTCTTTTAGATAAGGAAAAGTCTATCGTTTTTTCTGATTATAAAAGACATTTTGCTAATATTCAGGAGACTTTAGCAGAGCTCCTTTCTGAGGCAAAAGAAAAGTGTGGAAACATAACTCTTCATCCAGTTATAACAGGTTCCGGCGGACTTACACTTGCTAAGCACCTGGAAGTTCCATTTGTTCAGGAGGTTGTTGCTGTTTCTACTTCACTTAAAGCTCTTGCACCAAAGACTGATGTTGCGATCGAGCTTGGAGGTGAAGATGCCAAGATCATCTACTTTGAAGATGGCAATGTTGAGCAGCGAATGAACGGAATCTGTGCCGGTGGTACAGGATCATTTATAGACCAGATGGCATCTCTTTTGCAGACAGATGCAACAGGTCTTAATGAGTATGCTAAAAACTACAATTCTTTATATACAATTGCTGCAAGATGCGGAGTATTTGCCAAGTCTGATATTCAGCCACTTATCAATGAGGGTGCCACTAAGGAAGATCTTTCTGCATCCATATTCCAGGCTGTAGTAAACCAGACAATTTCAGGACTTGCCTGTGGTAAGCCAATCCGTGGGCATGTAGCTTTCCTTGGTGGTCCTCTTCACTTCCTGGATCAGCTTAAGGTTGCATTTATAAGAACCCTGAAGCTGGACGAGGAACACACCATTGAACTTGATAACTCACATCTTTTTGCAGCTATCGGTTCAGCTCTTAATGCCAGCGAAGAGACTTCCTACTCCATGAACGAGATGGTTGATAAGCTCTCTGGAAAGATTGTAATGGAGGCTGAGGTTTCACGTCTTGATCCACTGTTTAAGAGCGAGGATGAATATAAATCCTTTAAGGCTCGTCAGGATAAATACAGAATAAAAACCCGTAAGCTTGATGATTATGTAGGAAATGCCTTCCTTGGAATCGATGCAGGATCTACTACAACAAAATGTGCCCTCATCAGCGAAGACGGTGATCTTCTCTACTCCTTCTATTCAAGCAATAATGGTTCACCACTTAAGACAGCAATCTCCTCTATCCAGGAGATCTATAAATTGATGCCAAAGGGCGTTCGTATTGCAAGAAGCTGCTCTACAGGTTATGGCGAAGCTCTTCTTAAGTCTGCTCTCCTTCTTGATGATGGAGAGGTTGAGACCATTGCCCACTACAATGCTGCTGCATTCTTTGACCCTAAGGTTGACTGTATCCTTGATATTGGTGGTCAGGATATGAAGTGCATTCACATCAAAAATAATTCCGTTGATTCCGTTCAGCTTAATGAAGCATGTTCTTCAGGCTGCGGATCCTTTATTGAGACCTTTGCCAAGTCTCTTGACTATTCTGTTCAGGACTTTGCCAAGGTTGCTCTCTATGCTAAGTCTCCTGTAGACCTTGGTACCAGATGTACTGTATTTATGAATTCAAGAGTTAAGCAGGCCCAGAAGGAAGGCGCTGATGTAGCTGATATATCCTCAGGTCTTGCATATTCTGTAATCAAGAATGCACTCTTTAAGGTTATCAAGGTATCTGATGCCAAGGATCTTGGAGAGCACATTGTTGTTCAGGGTGGTACCTTCTATAATGATGCAGTTCTCAAGGCCTTTGAGATCATCTCAGGTGCTGAAGCTATAAGACCTGACATTGCTGGTATCATGGGCGCATTTGGTGCGGCTCTCATTGCCAGGGAGCGATTTGAAGAGACTAAGGATTACAAGACAACTATGCTGTCTATCGACCAGATCAATTCTCTTCAGTACTCAACCAGCATGACAACCTGTCAGGGTTGTACAAACCACTGCAGACTTACCATCAACAAGTTTACCGGTGGTCGTCAGCATATTTCAGGTAACAGATGCGAAAGAGGTATCGGTAAGGTTAAAAATGCTGACAATATCCCTAACCTCTTTGACTATAAATACAAGAGAATCTTTGGCTATGAGCCTTTAGAAGCTGACAAGGCAACCAGGGGAACTGTTGGTATTCCTAGGGTACTTAATTTCTATGAGAACTACCCTTTCTGGTTTACATTCTTTACAAAGCTTGGCTATAAGGTTGTTCTTTCACCAAGATCAACACATCAGATCTACGAGCTTGGTATTGAATCCATCCCCAGCGAATCTGAGTGTTACCCAGCTAAGATCTCCCACGGTCATGTTGAATGGCTTATAAGACAGAAGGTAGATTTCATCTTCTATCCAGGCCTTTTCTATGAGCGCCAGGAAGTTGAAGGTGCAACCAACCACTACAACTGCCCAATTGTTACTTCTTATTCAGAGAATATCAAAAACAATGTTGAGTCTATTACAGACGGAAAAGTGAAGCTTAGAAATCCTTTCATGGCTTTCACTAATATCGACACTGTGACTGATGCTCTGGTAAAAGAGTTTTCAGAGATCCCTGCAGAAGAAGTCATCGCTGCAGCTAAGGATGGCTGGGAAGAAATGGCTGTTGCCAGAAAAGATGTACAGCAAAAGGGTGAAGAAACCCTTAAGTGGATGGAGGAAAACGGCAGACATGGAATTGTTCTTGCCGGAAGACCATACCACGTTGATCCTGAGATCAACCATGGAATCCCTGATATGATCTGCTCCTATGGAGTTGCTGTACTGACTGAGGATTCTGTTTCTCATCTTGGTAAGCCAGAGCGTCCACTTATAGTTTCTGACCAGTGGATGTATCATTCTAGACTTTATGCAGCAGCAAGCTTTGTAAGAGAAAGGGATGATCTTGATCTTATTCAGCTTAATTCCTTTGGATGTGGTCTTGATGCTGTAACAACAGACCAGGTTAATGATATCCTGTCAGGTTCTGACAAGATTTATACCTGCCTTAAGATTGATGAAGTAAACAGCCTTGGAAGTGCAAGGATCAGAGTTCGTTCACTTCTTGCAGCAATTCGTGTCCGCAAGCAGAAAAACCAGCCAAGGACCATCCGTTCCACTGCTAATAACAGAGTACTTTTCACTGAGGAAATGAGAAAGAACTATACTCTTCTTTGCCCTCAGATGTCACCTATACATTTTGATATCTTAGAACCTGCCTTTGCTGCCTGTGGTTACAATTTTGTAGTAATGCAAAATGATAACAGACATGCAATTGACATGGGACTTAAGTACGTAAATAATGACGCCTGCTATCCTTCTCTTTGGGTTGTAGGTCAGATTATGGATGAGCTCCACTCAGGAAAATACGACCTTAACAAGACTGCTGTTATCATGTCCCAGACCGGAGGCGGATGCAGAGCCACTAACTATGTCGGATTTATCAGAAGAGCCCTTAAAAAGGCCGGTATGGAGCAGATCCCTGTTGTATCACTTAACCTCTCCAAACTGGAAGCTAATCCCGGTTTCCACATCAATGCCGAGATGTTCATGAGAGCTGCTTATGGTGCTATATTCGGTGATATCTTCATGAGATGTGTCTACAGAATGCGCCCTTATGAAGCTGTAAAAGGATCTGTTGATGCCTGTCACAAAAAATGGCTTGAAGTCACAAAAGAATTTGTCACAGCTAAGCATATGAGCTTTATTAAGTTCCAGAAAATCTGCCGTGAGATCATAGAAGACTTTGATAAGATTGAGCTTTTGAATATTGTTAAGCCAAGAGTTGGTGTTGTAGGCGAGATCCTTGTAAAGTTTGCTCCTGCAGCCAACAACCATCTGGTAGAGCTTCTTGAAGCAGAAGGTGCAGAGGCTGTTGTTCCTGATCTTATGGACTTCATGCTCTACTGCTTCTACAACCAAATCTACAAGGCAGCTGAGCTTGGTACCTCCAAAAAGACTGCTCTTCTTATGAGAGGCGCAATCTGGGGAATCGAAAGACTTCGTGGTGCAGCTACTAAGGCATTTACAAAGAGTGTACACTTTGATCCTCCAACAAGTATCTATGAACTGGTTAAATATGCTGAGCCTATAGTATCTATAGGTAATCAGACCGGTGAGGGCTGGTTCCTTACAGGAGAAATGGTAGAACTTATTAAAGAAGGTGCTACCAATATCGTCTGCACACAGCCTTTTGGATGCCTTCCAAACCACGTTGTTGGAAAGGGTGTTATCAAGCAGATGCGCCACATGTACCCTGGTTGCAATATTGTGGCCATCGACTACGATCCAGGTGCATCAGAGGTTAACCAGCTTAACAGAATTAAACTCATGCTCTCTACAGCCCAGAAAAAGGTTGATGATCTTGAGAAAAAAGCAATGTAATAATGCATCAAAAAAGGGAATGTCAAGATAAATGACATTCCCTTTATAATTCATCTGGAAACTATTTATTTGAGCTTTGCTTTAAGTCTGTCAATAGCATCCTCATGTCTCTGAATCGCATAAGTAGCAGATTTGATCTTAAGCTCTGTGGACATTTTCTTTTCATGGATCTCATTGCACTTGATGTAATAGTCGAGAATGCTCTCATCCTCAACCTCAAGATACTTATCCGCAATGCATCCAGGAAGAACAAACTTCTTTGTTACATCAGCGAACTTAACCTCAATATATTTGCCGTCCTGCTTTATGATTGTTCCTTCACCAAATTTCTTGTGAGTAACCTTCATCTTAAGGGCAGATTTATCTCCAAGAGAAGCTTCTTCTTTTTCAAGACCGGCAAGTTCATCTGTAAGGACTCTTTGCTGCTCATGTAATTCCTCGATCTGCTTAGCGTTCTCGTCAAGCATCTCCTTGGTTTTCTTGGTAGGTTTTTTCTTAAGCTCGGAAGAGTTTACATTAACGTCTTCGTTTTCCATATTAAGAGGCATACGAGTTCTCCTTATCAGAAAAATTAACGTCCTAACAATAATATTTTAACTTATTTAAATGAAAATTACAACTCAGTAATCTGCCCCGATTTAAGCTCTATAGACTTTTTATCCACCTCGATCCATATGCTGCATGCGTTTGGATTATAAGCAAAATCCCCGTTAACAGAAACCTGTACGCGATTGTAGGCATCGAGATAATCAATTATTTCGATGTTTGTTGCGTACCAGATATCAGATTTATTTCCAATCTTTTTAGAAAAATTTTCGATTATATCCCAGTTATTCTCTTTCTCAAATTCATAACTATGGCCCCATACATAAAAGCACTTCAGGTACTGGGTTTTATAGAAATCAACAAATCCATCACACAGATCTTCAAGACAGGACTCAGTATGATGACAGGTAGGATCCCATCTAAAGGGATCTGTAGGAAGATCAAATGAATGTGTTGAACGGATAGTCCTTGCATAAGCCATTCCACACGACTTCAGAGCATCTACAACATCATCTGAAAAAGAGCCGTTGGGGTAAGCAAAACCTCTTACCGGATATCCAACCACTTCCTCCAATCCTCTTCTGTCCTCAAGGATCTGCATAGCCATCTGTTCCTTGGGGCAACGGGCAATTGTAGGATGTGTAAAGGAATGGGAAGCAATTTCATGTCCTTTATATAGCTCTTTTATCTTTGACATGGGAATCCTTTCCTCATAAGGATATGTGAAAGGATTATTCTCAAGTCCATAGTTTATGTTAAAGGTGCCTTTGATACCATATTCATTAAGTATGTCCAAAAGCCTTTTATCAGGCATTTTTCCATCGTCATAGCTAAGAGTAAGAACCTTATGTTTTCCTTCAGGAAAAGCTATATATATGTTACGCATTTTTCTTTTTTCTGCCATAATTCACCTTCTGATCCCAGAATGATAAACATTTAATGTCAGGCCTTATGTGTCAGACCGTGTGAAGCCATCTGCCTCTTTTCTTCATCGAGGATCTGTCCCCACTTGTATGGTGTGTTCTGATATACATAGTAGTTCAGCCAGTTAGAATAAAGGTTGTTTGCATGTCCTCTCCAGACAAGATCAGGTTTGTTGTCTGGATTATTATCAGGGTAATAATTGATTGGAGGCTGTATTGGCAGACCCTTACTAAGATCTCTTTTGTATTCCTCATCCAAAGTAAGTCTGTCATACTCGGCATGTCCCATTGCAAATATCTGAGAACCAGATTTATTCATGCAAAGGAATACTCCTGCTATCTCCGACTCTGCCAAAACTACCAGATCTTCACAGGCATGGATCTTATCTGCAGGTGTTTCTGTGTGTCTTGAATGAGGCATCTGGAAAACATCATCAAAGCCTCTGACAAGCGGAACTTTACGGTTCATTACACGATGCTGATAGATTCCAAATCTCTTTTCCGCAAGGGGCTCCTTGTCTATTCCGTAATGATAATAGATGCCGGCCTGGGCTCCCCAGCAGATATGAAAGGTAGATGTTACATTAGTCTTGGACCACTCAAAAACTCTGCAAAGTTCATCCCAGTAATCAACCTCTGTGAAAGGCATCTGCTCAACAGGTGCACCGGTAATGATAAGTCCGTCGTAGGTGTTATCCTTAAGTTCATCAAAGGTGTTATAAAATCTCATCAGATGGTTAGGTGATGTATTTGCATGATGATGAGTACTCATCTGCATAAAGGATACATCAATCTGAAGAGGTGTATTTGACATGGATCTAAGGAGCTGAAGCTCTGTGTCTTCCTTAAGTGGCATCAGATTAAGGATACAGATCTGAAGTGAACGGATATCCTGATGCATGGCCCTGTTCTCATCAACTACAAATATATTTTCTTTTTCGAGTGTGTCTCTTACCGGTAAGTCATTTTGTACTTTGATGGGCATTTTGTTTAATTCTCCTTAGTTTATTTGATAATACATTCCTCATTGTATCATAGATAGGAACTGTGCTTCATCTATAACCTTGATTCCAAGCTCATTTGCCTTGGTCAGTTTGCTGCCGGCAGCTTCTCCAGCAAGGACCAGAGAAGTTTTCTTCGATACTGATCCGGAAGCTTTTCCTCCATTTTTTACGATAAGCTCCTCTGCTTCCTTCCTTCCAAGAGTAGGAAGTGTACCGGTTACAACAATGGTCATTCCAGAAAGTTTATCAGAAGCGCCTTCATCCTTTACAGCCTTCATATTAAGGCCAAGGCTGTTCATTTCATTAAGGATAGAAAGGTTCCTCTCATCATGGAAAAATTCATAAAGATCATCAGCCGTGGTTTCGCCAATATCCGGAATCTGCAAAAAGCCATCTTTGGTAACCTTAGTAAGATCCATAAGATCCTCAAAATGCTTCATGATCTCCCTTGCTGTGGACTTTCCTACGTTTCTTATGGCAAGACCTGTAAGAAGCCTTACAGGGTCATTTTCTTTGGATTTTTCTATTTCTCCAAGTAGTTTATCAGTGTTCTTCTCTTTACCAATAATTCCCTTTTCGATGAGCTCATCCCTGTGGTCTTTGAGATGATAAATATCAGAATAATTGTTAAGATATCCCTCTTTTACAAGTGCTTCTACAAGTGTATCACCAAGACCCATGATATTCATGGCATCTCTTGAAGTAAAATAGGCAATTGTTCTTGTAACCTGTGCAGGACATGTGGGATTTATGCACCTTATATCAGCTGTATCTGCTTCTCTAATAAGATGTCCACCACAAACAGGGCATTCTGTAGGAGCCTTAAATATAGTCTCCGGCTCTTTTACGCAGCCATTAAGCTTAGGAATGATCTCTCCTGACTTAAATAGCTTGTATTCACCGCCGATTCCCACCTTCATTTCAGTAATGTAATCCTGATTGTGAAGAGTTGCCCTTGATACACTGGTCCCACAAAGCCTGGCAGGTTTTCCGGTCTCTCTGTCATGGAAGCTTCCTGTAAAGGTGAGCTTACCGGTCCTTCCTACATCCACCAGTATCTCATCCATTACAACAACTCGCTCCTCAGGAGGATACTTGTACGCTATATGCCCACTTGAATACTTGGAACCAGCTGGAAAATCCTCTCTCCACAAGGTGTTATCAACCTTGATAACTGCACCGTCAAGATCAAAGTCCAGTCCATCCCTCATTTCGCCGATTGCATCTATGGCATCTACCACTTCCTGTGCCGATGAACAGGCCTTATGGAAAACTGTCTTAACGCCTGCATCAGTCAAAATATCCATTGCTTTTACGTGAGATTCTCGTAGCTCCTGTGGCCCATCCTGAACGTTAAATACAAACATTTTAAGGCCACGCCTTTTAGTGATCTCAGGATCAAGCTGGCGTAAAGTACCTGCAGCTAAGTTTCTTGGGTTGGCAGCAGTCTTTTTTCCCTGCTTCTCCTGCTCTTCATTAAATGCCTCAAAATCATCGTGAGACATGTAAACTTCGCCGCGAAGCTCCAGATATTCATAAGGAAGGTTAAGTGCCTTTTGAACATCAGGAATCACCAGTGCATTGGCTGTAACATCCTCGCCAATAAGACCGTCCCCTCTTGTTTCTGCAAGAGTCAGATGGAGCTTTCCGTCCTTTTCATCTCTGTTATAGCGAAGAGAAAGGCTGAGTCCGTCAATCTTCTGCTCAACGCTAAAGACAGCTCCCGGGTGCATGGAATGTACCTTATTAACCCACTGTGTCACATCATCTTTATTAAACACATCTTCAATTGAAAGCATGGGAACGTTATGAGTAACCTTGACACCAGCCTCGCGCTTCGCTACTCCGCCAACTATCTGGCTTGGAGAGTCCTTTGTGACAAAGGATGGATTCTCCTTTTCAATAGTTTTAAGCCGTTGCATCAGCTGGTCGTACTCATAGTCAGAAATCTCAGGTGTATCCTGATTGTAATATAAATCCATATGATGCTTTATCTCCTTACAGAGAGCATCATACTCAGCTCTTATATCAGCATTTGCCATATTAAAATCCCCCAACAATTATTTTATAATCCGCAGTCCTTAAGGAGCTTTGAAAGGTCCTTTTCACTTATAGGCCTGTACTGCCCAGGCTTAAGGTCATATTCTGAAAGCTTAATATTCATGACCCTGATACGCTTCAAGGAAATGACGTTAGCTCCGCACTCCTTTGTCATACGCCTTATCTGCCTGTTAAGGCCCTGGGTCAGAATTATGTTAAAAGAGCTTTTTCCGGTCTTTTTCACCTGACAACCTCTGGTGGTCTTATCAAGTTCCGGAAGGTACACTCCGTTAGACATCTTATTTAGAAATTCGCCGGAAATCTCACGGTCAACTGTGACCTCATATTCCTTCTCATGTCTTTTGGAGCCCTTCATCATTGCCTGGATAAGGTTTCCGTCGTCAGTCATGATCAGAAGCCCTTCTGAGTCCTTATCAAGACGCCCGGCATAAGTAACTCTTTTATCAAGGCCCAAATCCTCTATGACAGTTCTTTTAGCATGGGCATCCTTTTCGGTACAGGTGACACCAATGGGCTTATAGTAAGCAAGGTAGGTGAAACTTTCCTTAGCCTTTAGCTCTTTTCCATCTAAAAGAACTGTGTCTTTCTCAGAAACATCAGCCCCGGCAGTAGGAATAGCACCATTTACAGTGACCCGACCGGACTCTATTAACTTATCTGCTTCCCTTCTGGAACAAACCCCGCTAGAAGCAATAAATTTATTAAGTCTCATAAATCCTCGAATAATCTATGCTATTACATAAAAAATCAGGAACGGCTCGTTGCTGGACCGTTCCTGTCACTTATCATATCACATATTAGAAAGTGAAGACATTTCTTTTACTGCATTTCCTTCTATTATGCAGTTATAGCTCTCCTTAATGTGTGCAATAACATGCAGGTTGCTGGCCTCAAAATGTCCAAATTCATACGCCATGGTGAAAAGTGAAGCAAATACCTTAGGCTCCACATCATTCCTGACAAGATCCAGGAAATAATCTCCTGAAACAGGATCCTTGTAAAGGGAACTGCTGATATCGATATCCCTCGGAACCTTTGCGCTGAAGTCGATCACAGTCTTAAGGTCGTCAAATTTAAAGATATATTCATGGAACTTAAGCCTTTGAAGATCTTTATCAGAACTCTTTGCAGACTTGGAAGCTCCGGTTGATATCTTGTCAGCCTTGTTCTTGGTGCTACCTACTGTAGCATTATTATTGACAGAAATTTTCTCAGAATCTGTATCCTTAGATTCATCCAGTCCGTTCTCGCCAATAATGTTCTTAACCTGGCTGGTGAACTGCTTAAGGTTCTTCAGATACTCGTTTAGACGATTGAGCCTCTCTTCATCAACTGAATCACCAATGTCCTCAAGAACACTCTTAGGAATTGTGATTCCGGCCTTTTCAGTAAGATTCTTAAGGATCTCACCAAAAGAAGCTGAGGCATTCTCAGTCAAAGTAAGCGAAATTGAATGATCAGGAAGAACTGTGATCTGAAGTGGCATAAAGCTACCGGTTGGCTTGTAATCAACCTCTTCCTCAGCCTTCTTCATGACCTCATGAAGAAAATCCATGGCTTCCTTCTTCTTCTCAAACAGGTCCTCAAGCTTGATTCCCTGCTCATCCATATCGTCTTCAGTTATGATGCATGTTACTGTATCTTTATTTATTCTTTTAAATTCCATATTATTACCTTTTTGAAATCTCCAAAAACGTCTGTAACGTATTTTAGCACACCTAACAGATTCTTGGAAGACCTTCACCGTACATTAGCCCAACCACGCGTTTTCCGCCGATTTTAGTCCTGACGGTTACATTAATATTATCAGCGCTTTCCTGATTCTTTTTAACCTCGCCAACGATTGCTGCATTCTCGCCGTATTTTGACTGTCTTATGAGCAAAAGAGCTTCATCTGCGTCATCAGGATGTACAGATAATACCATCTTTCCCTCGTTTCCCATGTACATAGGGTCAAGGCCCAGGATTCCGCAAAAATCTTTGACAGCAGGAGAAACCGGAAGTTCATCTTCATTAAGTTCAATGCTGCACTGAGAAGCAGAAGCAAATTCATTTAAGACTGTTCCAAGTCCGCCTCTTGTTACATCTCTCATGGCATGAACTCTTATGTTGTTATCCAGGAGTTTTTGTACCATTTCAACTAATGGTGCGTCGTCGGACACAATGTTGCTTTCAATACCCATTCTTGTGCCAAGGATAGCTGCATGATGGTCTCCAAGATTACCTGAAAGGACTATCTTATCGCCGTCCTGAAGCTTTAATGGACCGGGAACATCCAAATCCTCACTAATGAATCCTACTCCTGAAGTATTTATTATAAGGCCGGGTGTACCACCTTTATTCTCAATAACCTTAGTATCACCGGTAATGATTACGACGCCTGCTTCTTTAGCTGTCTTGGCCATAGATGCTATAACTCTGTCCAGAACCTCAATATCAAGTCCTTCCTCAAGAATACATCCACAGGTTAAGTACATAGGCTTTGCGCCGCTCATAAGAAGATCGTTCACTGTTCCACATATAGACAATCTTCCTATATCTCCTCCAGGAAACTCAATAGGAGTAACCACAAAGCTATCGGTGGTTACAGCCAGTCTTCCGTTTCCAGGAACTACTGCAGAATCCTCCAGTTTATCAAGGAACTGGTTCTTAAAATGTTTTGCAAATACACTTTCAATCAGCTTAGAGGTGGACTCTCCGCCACTTCCATGAGCCATGGTTATTTTCATTTTATATCCTCGTTAATATCTATTTCTTATTTTCTTCCCGAAATGAAGTAGTTATAACAGCTGCCTTCGGTGGAGACCATGCAAGCACCATGTGCGTTATCCGGAGTACAGCTCTTTCCAAATAATGGGCACTCCTTGGGGCTTATCTTTCCAACTAAAACTTTGTCACAGCTACAGCCCTTTGGCATATGGTCTTCATCGAGGCCATAACTTCCGGCATCAAACTGCTTATACTCCTTGCGAAGGATCATGCCAGAGCCCTTGATCTTGCCCATACCACGCCAGGACGAATCAGAGGGTTCAAAGTACTTGTCTACTGCTTCCTTTGCCTTAAGATTACCTTCATCAGTAACAACATCCGGGTAAAGATTTTTATATCCGGGGTTTCCTTTCATCTTCAAAAGAGCATATACAGTTAAAAGAAGCTGTCTTCCCTCAAAGCCTGATACTACAAAAGGAATACCAAGCTCCTTTGAAAGCTCTTTGAATAAGTTGCCACCTGTAACTGCTGAAACGTGGCCGGGGGCTATAAAACCATCTATTCCGCCTCCGTTATTAACTACCCATCTGATGACTTCAGGCATAGTCTTAAGGGACGTTAAGAGCTTTAAATTCTTAATGTTTTCTTCTATGGCTTTCTCTACGACAAGAGCATAAACAGGCGTTGTTGTTTCAAATCCTATTGCCGCAAAAACGTAGGTTATATCCGGGTTTTCTTTTGCCCTGGTAATGGTCTCCATTGGGGAGTAAACCATCTGAACATGAGCACCATCAGCCTTAGCATCAGCAAGGGATTTAGTAGTTCCCTTTACCCTAATAAGATCACCAAAGGTAAGAACACAGGTATTCTCAGCCATGGAAAGCTCTACCAGTTTGTCTATCACAGCAGTAACTGTAACACAAACCGGACAGCCCGGACCTGATATGAGTTTGATCTTAGGTGAAAGCATGGATGGAATACCATTTTCTGAAATAGCCGCTGTATGGGTACCGCACACTTCCATAATTCGCACTTCAGGACCATCATAGTTTTTTAGTTCATCTATTATCCTATCCAGATCCATAGCCATTATGCAGTAATATCCTCTATCTCTTTAAAAAGTTCTTCCATCTCGTCAGCCATCTTATCATCCATTGTCTGAATGATGCAGCCGGCATGAACAAGGACCTTATCTCCAACCTTAACATTAACAAGTCCAGCCTCAGCGTGAACTATGTTGCCACTAAAATCTACAGTGGCCTTTGTGCCCTCAAGGGCTATTACTTTTCCTGGTATTGCTACGCACATATTGTTCTCCTAACAGAACCGGTCAAGCCGGAATTACACTTTATATTACCTTTGATTACATAAAAAACTTATGACGATCTTGTAATACTAGATCGTTTTCATGAATTTAGCAAGCCATAATATGCCTGACCTGTTGATATTCCACCATCTCCAAGGGGAACCTTCTGGTTCCAGCAGACTTCAAAGCCTTCATCTTTTAAGGCTTTTATTGCTCTTGTAAGAAGAAGCCTGTTATTAAATACTCCACCCGAGAGACACACAGCCATATCAACAGATGCAGAATCCGTGTCGCTAAATTTTCGATATAATAAAGCAGAAGCTTTTGTTATCAAATCTTTAATAGCCATATGGAAGCCGTAAGCAATAGCTCGCTTACTGTAGTTCCCTTCCTGAAGGCATTTATATATTTCAGCAAAAAGAGCTATCTGATCAGCTTCATCATCTTTTATAGAGAAGGTAAACTTGGGATAGTCTTCCCCTTTAAATAAAAGAGCTTCTTTCTCAAGCATTATAGCGCATTCGCCTTCATAGCTGTTGTAACTACATATTCCAAGAAGTGCAGAAACAGCGTCAAATAGCCTTCCCATGCTGGAGGTTTCAAAGGTGTTTATGTTATTATCAAGGGCTGCTAGCAATAGTTTGGAATCAGAGTTTGATACATGAGTCATGTCCTTTATATGAACTTTGGACTCACAGACATTATCAAAAGCATCCGGACTTATCAGCCCACGTTTCTTTGCCTCATGGATGTAGCAAAGTGCCACATTTCCAGCATTCTTTGGTGCCTCATCTCCTCCTGCAAGCTTAGCATAGGAAAGATGAAGGATCCTTTCTGCTTTGGAGCCTTTGCAATAAACAAATTCGCCGCCCCAAATATTCCCATCAAGCCCAAAACCTGTTCCATCGAAGGATACTCCAATGCATTCTGTCAGACTGTTTTCAGCCATTACAGAGTAAATATGGGCAAAGTGATGCTGAAGTTCCAGAAGAGGTATATCCTCCTTATTCGAAAGCTCTTTTCCCATCTTCGTGGACATATACAAGGGATGGAGATCGCTTATTATAACCTCAGGCTTAAATTCAAATATACGCTGATAATCATTTAAAAGCTTTCCATAGCTTCTATTGACTTCATAGTCCTTCAAGTCACCAATGTATTGGGACGGGATGATTCTATCGCCCTTTCCAAAGGCAAAAGAACTTTTGAGATCTCCACCTAAAGCCAAAATTCCAATTTTATGTTCATCAGATAACACTCTATCAGAATATGAAGTTGATGATAGATCGTTGTTATCAGAAGTTGGATCAACAATAACAGGAAGTGGTGTAAAGCCTCTGGCACGCCTAATAAATTGGGAAGTTTCCCTGCCGTCAACATTTATAACAAACATGACTGAATCATCCTGTGCCATGTTGATGCGACGCTTATGATAAAGAACTGCATCTACACTTGTATCAGCTATGCCATCATCGGATTGTTTTCCTGAATCAGGCATAAACACGGAAAGAAACTTTTCGTCATTGATGATCATAGGTTCATCAGACTTATTGGCGCTGGTAACGATCAAGGGACCAAGTTCATCCGTCAGAAGTCTGTGAATTCCTGCTGAAGGAAGAAAAGCACCAATATATAGGCTTCCTTTCAGAACCTCTTCAGGGAAGATGATTTCATTATTGGCGCGAACTAATACAATTGGCCTTGCAGAGGATTTCAAAAGCTTTTCTTCAAGTTCTGATACAAAGGCATATTTTCTGATGTCCTCCACCGTAGAGAACATAAGGGCAAAAGGCTTATTCTCACGACCTTTAACCTTTCGAAGCCGTGATGCTATTTCTGCTTCGGGTCTGCAGACAAGCTGATACCCAGAAATTCCCTTAAGGCCAATTATCTTACCATCACGAAGAAGTTCAATGGCCTTCTGGACAGATTTCTCGCCAGATTCAAATGTCGCACTCTTTCGAACCTTTAATATCATCTGAGGGCCGCAGTCGTGGCAGGAAATGGTCTGGGCATATTTCCTGCGTCCAATACCGTAGTCCTTCTGACAGGATGGGCACATGCAAAAATCTTCCATGGTAGTAGTATCCCTGTCATAAGGGAGCCTGTTCAGAATACTCATACGTGGCCCACAGACAGCGCAGCTTATCAGAGGATATCTAAAGCGTCTGTTTGAAGTATCCAGCATCTCAGACATGCAGTCATCGCAAATCCCGATATCCGGAAGGAATACCGGAAGCTCCGATGACAGATCCAGCTGGCTGCTCTCTATGATCACAAAACTATCGTCTGTACCAAAATACAAGCCATCATCTTTGGGGTTAAGAGCTGCCAAAGCGTCCTTATCAACTTCACTGGCCTCAACAGAAAGGATGAAGCCACCAGCAGGAACCTCTTTGGATAGCATGGCAATAAAAGAATCTACGTCCATCTCTGCACCAGAAACCAAAATCTCAACAGATGCTCCGCAATTCTTCACATAGCCTGAAAGTCCATATTCAGTTGCCTTTTCAGAAATAAAGGGGCGATAACCTATACCCTGTACCGCCCCTTTTACTACTATTCGTTTTGTCATGCCAATATTATGCCAAAATGGTCTGTTGAATTATTTCTCTTCAGGTGCCTTCTGTGCTTCAGGCTGTACATTTGCTGCTGGTGCAGGATTAGCTGCAGGTGCTCCTGCATTTGCTGCTGGAGCTGCGCCACCCTGAGCTGCCTGAGCTGCCTTTGCAGCGGCTGCTGCAGCTGCACGCTCCTTAGCTGCCTTCATGAGTGCTTCCTGAGCAGCGATAGCCTTCTCAGACTGCTTAAAGGTCTTTGTAACCTTCTCAGAACCTGGCTCCTGGAATCTAAGTCCCATAGAAAGTGACTTCTTAGGACAGTTATCTACACAACATCTGCACTGGATGCAGCTCATAGGTCTGATGGACCAGGTCTTTTCAGCCTTGTCTACAGTGATAGCGTGTGTAGGACACTTTATAGAGCAAAGACCACACAGAATGCAAAGATCCATATCATTTTCAACGTGACCTCTTGTACCCTGTGGATACTCCTTCTCAACCTTTCTTGTCTTGGGTTTTGATAAAAGGTTATGAATTACTGTGTTTTTAAAGCTTACGATAGCCATTCCTCTCTCCCTCCAATTATCTCTCTGTACAGCTGATACATGGATCAATTGTAAGAACTAAGATCGGCACGTCAGCCAGATCACAACCCTTAAGTGTCTCAACAAGGCCTGAAAGGTTAGCAAATGTGGGAGTGCGGACTCTCATTCTGTCTATGAACTTGGTTCCGTTAGCCTTTACGTAATAGATAGCTTCTCCACGAGGCTGCTCTATTCTCATTACATACTCGCCGTTTGGCATACCCTTAACAGGGACATCGATATCACCTGCAGGCATCTTGTCGATACACTGACGAATAATGTCAAAGGCCTGGAAGATCTCTTTTATACGGCACTCGGTACGAGCATAGGAATCACCCTCTGTGCTGATGATAGGCTCAAAATCAACATCACCATATGCACAATAACCGGTAGTTCTGATATCTCTTGCGATTCCGCTGGCTCTAAGGAAAGGACCTGCGCATCCAAGCTCATCAGCCTCTGCAGCTGTAAGTACACCAACACCACGAAGTCTTGTCTGTACAGCCATATCGTTAAGGAAAGGCTTAGCAATAACCTTAAGTTCTTCTTCCATTCTGTTGATCCTCTGGTAGAAGTCCTTAAGCATCTCATCAGAAACATCTCTTCTGATTCCGCCAACTTTCATAACTGAGAAGATAACACGGCCGCCGGTGGAAGCCTCGAACATATCAAGGGCATCTTCTCTAAGTCTCCAGCACTCCATGTAAAGAGACTCAAAGCCGAAAGCATCAGCAAGAAGTCCAAGCCAGAGAAGATGTGAATGTATTCTTGAAAGCTCTGACCAGATTGTTCTTAAATACTTAGCTCTTGAAGGAACATCAATATCCATGATGTGCTCAACAGCTTCACTATAACCAAGTCCATGACCAAGAGAGCAGATACCGCAGATACGCTCTGCAACATAGACCATTTCATTAAAATCTTTTTTATCAACCAGCTTCTCAAGACCTCTGTGGATGAATCCGATGGAAGGGATAGCTTCAACTACCTTCTCATCTTCCATAACAAGGTCAAGGTGAATAGGTTCCGGAAGAACCGGATGCTGGGGTCCAAATGGAATTACACTTCTAGTAGACATTTAGGTTCCTCCAATTATTTAAATGGTGTCTCGATCGCTGTACGATAGAGCTTGCCTTCATAGTCAATATTGATCATCTTGATCTGCACACCGAAAAGATCGTGCATCTCATTTTCATAGATGAATGCGCAAGGGAAAATGCTTGTAATACTTGAGATTTCCTGATCCTCTGGAAGTACGATCTTAAGATTCTTCATCTCAAGCTCTTTTCCGAAGGTATAAATAAGCTCGTAGGCATCAGGAACTCTTGTAGCGCACTGCTGAATAAGATGATATCCGGCAAATTTAAGCTTCTGAGATTCGTCTATAACGCTCTCTGGATTAACACTTATAAATTCAGTATTCATTAAGCCTTATCTCCTTTCTCAGAATTATCAGCTGCTGGAGCTGCCGGAGCAGCTGGCTTTGGTGCCTGAGCCGCCTGAGCAGGTGCTGCAGCTTTAGCTGCGGGCTTAGGAGCCGGTGCAGCTGGTTTCGCAGAAGCCTTGATCTTCTCTTCTGCCTGCTGACGAAGTGCTTCTTCTGTAAGAACTGCATCATACTGGTTACTTGGATCGTAATCATCAGCAGTCATATGAATAGCCATCTTGCTGTAATCTACAGTACAGTAGCCGGCCTTCATGGAAGCCTTCAGTTTCTTTCTCTTCTCCTCGAGAATGCCAACAGCCTTTACAACGCCCTCAATAAGCGCTTCAGGTCTTACAGCACATCCAGGTACATAAACATCTACTGGAACAACCTTGTCTGCTCCTCCTAAGATGTTGTAACATTCTTTAAAAATACCGCCGTCACATGCGCAGATTCCGCAGGCAACAACTACCTTTGGATCAGGCATCATGTTGTAGAGCTGTCTAACAACTGGAGCTGTCTGAGCATTGATACCTCCAGTTAAAAGAAGCACATCCGCATGTTTAGGATTACCGGTATTGATGATACCAAATCTCTCCACGTCATACATGGGAGTCATGGTAGCAAGAACTTCTATATCACAGCCGTTACAGCTGGATCCATCATAATGTAACACCCAAGGTGATTTTGCAATGTTCATTGATCTTATTCCCTTCTATTCTTATTTTAATACGTTAAGAATTAACAGATTAGTTCCCGCAAATACAAGGATAACAGCCCATGTAACCTTGAGCATTGTGATGTATTTTACTCGTGGGAAGATATTATCAATAAGTGTCTCAAGGAAGAATACAACAACGCATGCAATTATAGCCCAGATACGGCTTATAGGATCTGCTGTAATGAAGAACATTCCAACGATACCCATCATAAGCACTGTATCATACCACTCTGCGATCTCAACAAAAGCCAGGTTGTTACCTGAAAGATCTGTTGTAAGTCCCTTAACCATCTCCTGATGCATATGATGTGAAGTACTAAGATCAAAAGGTGATTTGCGAAGCTTAATGATCAGTATAAATACAAATCCGATAAAGAATCCGGGAAGCTGAAGTATTGCAGGTGAAGAAGCCTTAATAAGGTCATTTACCATGAAACTTCCCTGTGCATAGTAAAATCCAATAGCTACTAAAAGAGTCATTGGCTCATAGCACATCATCTGTAACAGCTCACGTTGTGCGCCCATGATACTGTAAGGTCCATTGGTTGAGAAAGCAGCCATAACCATAAGTACCTCTGACATAGAAAGGGCGAAGAAAACAAGGAGCATATCTCCACCGGCAAAGAAAAGGCATCCGGTGAATACTGTCATGATAAGGTAACCTGTCACAAACAGCACCTGGATTGAGTTAACAACGGTGGTCTGTTTATGAAGAAGCTTATTTACATCATAGAAGGGCTGAATGATTGGTGGGCCCTGTCTTCCCTGCATTCGAGCAGCGAAAAGTCTGTCTGTTCCAGACAAAAGTCCTCCGATAATCGGAGCAAGAACTATATATGCTATTGCCTTAATTATGAAAGTATAATCCATCAGATAGCACCTCCTACAACAATGATGAGCATTACTGCCACAAGGACAGCAGCCACCCAGATACATGGCCACAGGAGCTTCTTCTCACCGAAGAACTCTTCCATGTACCAGTTAGACATATAAAGTGCTCTCTCCTTACCGAAAGAATCAATGTAATGCCTGTCATCACCAGCATTTACACCGGCTACATAAGACATTGTCATCTTTGAATTCTTACCAATTGACAGGAATCTTGAACCAATAGGGATCATAAATACCATAGCTACCATGATCATCATGATAATAACATCAGATCCACCGATAACATCAGGAATATTGGTATGGAAAGCCTCATCAAGAATAGGCTGGATCATAGTTCCTGACATCCATGGGAATGCAAAACACATGATGATGATCAGTGAAGTAAGAGGGAAAATAGAAACCAGCTCACTTCTAGGTGTGATATCCTCCAGCTCAAAGGACTGGTGAATAACTGCACAGATCTTTCCAAGCCATTTTGCCCAGTAGAACAATGTGCTACCTGATCCAAATACAAGGAAAAGAACAAGCCATACAGAACCTGAATCAACGAAGGACTTAAGAGCAGCCCACTTTGATACAAGCATTCCAAAAGGTGCCATGAACATTCCACAGATACCAATGATCATGATGAATGCAAGTCTTGGAAGCTTAATGATAAGTCCGTGCATATCCTCAATATCACGGCTGTGCATACAGTTCTCAATATCACCTACAGTCTGAAACAGGAGTGACTTTGATACAGCATGGAAAAGAACCAGCATAACAGCTGCCCATACACCCTCTGTAGTACCTGTTCCTGCGCAGGCTGTGATAAGTCCAAGGTTTGAAATTGTTGAATAAGCAAGAACCTTCTTACCATCACTAACAGTAATAGCCAGAAGTGATGCTGCAAAGAATGTAAATCCACCGATGACTGTGATCATGACACCTGTAAGAGTTCCATACATGATAGGTGCAACTCTGATCAGCATGTAGACACCAATCTTAACCATTGTAGCTGAGTGAAGCAACGCACTGGAAGGAGTTGGTGCAACCATGGCTCCAAGGAGCCAGCGTGAAAATGGGAACTGAGCACTCTTTGTAAGTGCAGCAAAAGCAAAAAGTGTAACTGGAACAATAACAAGCTCGTTTCCACCGGCAGTAACCTGGCTAAGGTTAGAAATGCCAAGACCCATATTGCAGATCATAAGGCCTGCTGCGAATCCGCATCCGCCAAGAAGGTTCATCCAAAGAGCTCTGAAGGAATTGTCTACAGCCTCCTGAGTTCTTGTATAACCGATCATAAGGAATGAGCATACTGATGTGATCTCCCAGAAGAAATAGATCCAACCAAGAGAGTCTGATGAGATCAGTCCAAACATTGCTCCAAGGAATACAAACATAAGTGCAAGGAAGTAATTAGATCTGTCATCCACATCTGTGTGATGATGATGATAATCCTTCATGTAACCTGAAGCGTAGATGCAGATAAGAATACCTACAATACCTACAATCAGATACATAACTGCTGCAAAGGTATCAATTCTGATATGAGTATTTCCCTCTACAACATGTCCTGTAAGATCCATCCACAAAACAGGAATTGTTCCGGCAAGTGAAAAGAGAATCGCATAATACTTCTTGTATTTGATACTAAGGAAGCAAACAAGACACATAAGGAAGATCTCTCCTCCTATTACAATCTTGTCAGGAATATGCGTCTCCGCCAGATACACAAACTGTGTAGTGTCTCCGGACATAAGCACATTCACAGCAACATAAATAGCAGCTGCCATAATTGTAAAGCCGCCAAGAATGATCACTGCACTTCTGAATGGGCTGGCATTCTTAAGAATAAAGATCAGAACTGCCATAATGAAGGGAAACAGAATAAGAAAGTTTACTACGTTTAAAATAGGAATAGCCAAGGTCTTTCGCCCCTTTCACATACAATTCTCATGAGATAGCTCATGAGTTTTTCATAAATTTGTCTACGGCCTCATTGAGTTCAATGATGGCCTGTTCATCCCCGTCCTGAACTGCATGGACAATGCAATGGCTCATGTGTTCCTTGAGTATCTCTTTTCCGCAGTTGTTGATTGCGGATCTTACAGCAGCCAACTGAACGAGAACCTCTGCGCAATCCCTGTCATCTTCAACCATCTTCTTGACTGATTCAAGGTGACCGATTGCCTTGGAAAGCCTGTTAACAATAGCCTTCATATGCTCAGGATCATGGTGATGTTCATGATGTTCATGATGATTTGAACTCATAAAAACCTCCATAAAGAATGTGCGTTTTTTGTTAATTTTTTGACTTTTAAATGCAAAAAAATAATTAATCCCCAAAAACGCACAACTGACCGAATATCATTATATTTCTCAAAGGATAAAAAATCAATAAAGATTATCTAACATTTCCAATAATCTTATATAAAAGGTCATAAAGAAGCTTTGCCTCCTCCTGACTAAGCCTTACACAAGAACCCATGGCAGCTGGAATATTAATAGCCTTATCCTTCAAAGCCTCACCGGACTTGGTAATAGAAACCACCAGATTCCTTTCATCCTCGCTGGATCTGACTCTGGAAATATATCCCTTTGCCTCAAGTTTTTTAAGCACAGGAGTAAGAGTACCTGAATCAAGATAAAGGCACTCCCCCAAGGTTTTAACATTAACTGTCTTCTTCTCCCAAAGAACCATCATGGTAATGTACTGAGTATAAGTAAGATCGATATCATCAAGGTAGGGCTTATACTTCCTTATTATCTCCTTCGCACAGGCATAAAGCGGGAAGCAAAGCTGATTGCCAAGCTTTAATGATTCATATTTTTCCTGACTGTTTTCCATAGCAATCTCCTATTAAATAAATTTTATGCTATTTATTATATCACAATTTAGCTTTATGCTGCATCCTCTCTTCCAAATTAGTAAACAAAATGGTCAGATACCTCATAAAAGGCTCAGTAGCAATTGCAAAAAGAACAAATAGCATGACACATTCTACTGATACATAGGAAATAGAGAACAGATCATTAAATATAAATGCTGCCAATATCATTCCGCCAATGCACCCGAAAATAACTCTAAGTCTGTACTTATTTACAGGGTTACATATATTGGTCAGGATAATGAATCCAACAATAGCTAAAAGAAATGTTGCTGCAACAGAAACATCCGTAGGCTCTACCCCAAAGGTATTGCCAAATACAACCAGAGCAGCTATCGCAAAAAAGTCTGTGAGCGCAGCTGGCATAGCCTTTAATAGGACCTTAACAAGGAAATGTCCCTTTATCCTTTTATTATTAGGCTCCATTGCCAGGAAAAATCCAGGTATGCCTATGTTAAAGAGACTAACCATAGTTATCTGCGATGGTTGTAAAGGGTAAGTAAGTACATTGATAATAGAGAACACAGCAAGCAGCAGGGAAAAGATATTTTTCACAAGGAACAATGTTGCTGTTCTCTCTATGTTGTTGATATTTCTTCTACCCTCTGCAACAATCTTTGGCATCTTGGAAAAATCACTGTCCATAAGGACTACCTGAGCAGCCTGTACAGCCGCATCAGATCCGGCTGCCATAGCAATAGAACAGTCAGCATCCTTCATTGCCAGAATATCATTAACACCATCGCCGGTCATGGCAACAGTATGGCCATCTCTTTTCAGTGCTCTTACTATCTTCTGCTTCTGCTCAGGAGAAACTCTGCCAAATACAGTATATTTCCGAGCAGCATCTCTTATATCTTCGTCCTCAAGGGTGCTGGCATCAACATATCTGTCGGCATTATCAATACCTGCCTTCTTGGCAACTTCGGAAACAGTTCTCGGATTATCTCCGGAAATAACCTTTACATCTACCCCCTGTTTCTTAAAGTAAGCAAAGGTAGAAGGTGCTGCTTCCCTTACAGGATTCTGTAACAAAATAAAGACAAGAGGTTTGGTAACAGCCCCTTTAAGTTCTCCATCCGGAAGTTCCACCGATAGATTATCAGAATATTCATCAATAATCTCTTTTCCATCTGCTCCGCCATAATAAGAAGCAAAACAAAGAACCCTAAGGCCTCTTCCGGCGTAAGAATCAATCACATCCTTATATGCTTCATATCTATCCTGAAGAATAAACTCAGGTGCCCCCATGACGTAAGAGCCATCCGTAAACTGAACAGCGCTGTATTTGTACTTGGACGAGAAGGAACGGAATGAAACGCATGTCCTACTGTTTCTTATGGGGAAATAATCCTCCAGAGCATGCATGGTTATGTTATCATCCGGAACACACCCAATATAATCAGCTATAAGATTCACATAGTAATCAAAAACTTCCGGATCTTCTGTACCGTCAGCCAATACAGCATCTGCCACAAGCATACTGTTATCAGTTATTGTTCCGGTCTTATCCACACAAATAGTATCTACTCTTGCCAGAGTTTCTATACTCCTCATGTCATGGAGCATAACCTTTTCTTTGGCAAGTCTAATTGTACTAAGTCCAAGAGTAATACTAAGAAGAAGGTATAAACCTTCAGGAATCATGCCTATAAGCGCAGCAACCATTGAGGGAATGCTCTCGGCAAAAGAATTCCCCTGAATAAAAACGCTCTGAACAAAAAGACATATTCCCACAGGAATAATAATAAGTCCGGCAAAAGCAACTATTTTGTTAATGGACTTTACCATCTCAGACTGCTCAGCTGAGGGCATCTTCTTAGCCCTGAGCATAAGCTGTGAAATATAGGAATCCTGACCTACTTTAGTAAGTCTGGCAAGACATTTTCCGGAAACAACAAAGCTACCGGACATAAGCTCTGAACCGGAAGTCTTAATGATCTCATCAGCTTCACCGGTCAGAAGGGACTCATTTACAGCAATTTCACCATCTATAACAACAGCATCAGCGCATATCTGATTCCCTGAAGAAAAAACTACTACATCGCCAAGAACAAGCTTATCAATAGGTACCAGTTTCTCCTGTCCATCTCGGATTACAGTGGCAGTAGTCTGGTGAAGAACCTTTAGCCTGTCCAGTATATTTTTGGCTTTTATGCCCTGAAAAATACCGATAAGAGCATTACAAATAACAACCGGGAGGAATGTAAGTGAATTCCAGGCTCCTGAAATAACAAGCAGCACAGCCATTATAAAGAATATCAGGTTAAAATATGTAAAGATATTCTCCTTTATGATATCCCAGTTGGTCTTACCGATATTATCAATTTGGGTGTTACCCTTTCCTTCCAGAAGAAGCTTTTGAGCCTCCTCGGAAGAAAGGGACAAATTAGTGTTATCCATATTATTTAGCAGTGTGATTCATCTTCTTGATTGGAATATTTGCATAAAGAGCCGGAACAGTCTTTCCACTGTTATCCTCAGTATCAACCTGAGTGATGTTGATATCAATGCCCTCCATATCAATCTCTGCGTACTTGGAAAGGACTTCTATGATGTCACTTCTAATTCTCTGCATAACCTCAGGAGAGCAGCTGGCTCTGTCAGAAACAAGAACAAGCTTTAGGCGGTCCTTAGCAACATCGCTTGATGATTTCTTCTTAAAAAAATCTGTGATCTTCATATTGCAATCAGCCTCCTATCACTTTTTCTTAAACCAGGAAAAAATGCCTTTCTTAGAATCAAGATCAAGGAAAGGTACGTTCTCTCCTGTTACACGACGGCAGATATTCATATATGCCTGTCCGGCAAGTGAGTTATCACCAACTAAAGGCTCACCATTATTAGTTGAAACGACAATATTCTCATCATCAGGAATCTGTCCGATAAGCTCAACTGCAAGAATATCCACTACATCAGCAGCTGACATCATATCGCCTCTCTTGATCATGTCAGGACGAAGTCTGTTAACAATAAGCTGATGGTTCTTGATCTCTCTGGATTCAAGAAGACCAATGATCCTGTCAGCATCACGTACAGCTGAAACCTCAGGTGTAGTAACAATAAGAGCTCTGTCAGCGCCTGCAATGGCATTCATGAAGCCCTGCTCGATTCCTGCAGGACAATCAAGAATAACATAATCAAATTCCTGTTTAAGCTCATCTGTAAGCTGCTTCATCTGCTCAGGAGTTACACTTGTCTTATCTCTTGTCTGGGCAGCAGGAAGAAGATACAAGTTTTCATATTTCTTATCCTTGATCATAGCCTGATTCTTTCTGCAATTGCCTTCTACTACATCAACAAGATTATAGACAATCCTGTTCTCCAGTCCCATAACCACATCAAGGTTACGAAGACCTATATCAGTATCAACCAAAACAACCTTCTTATTCAGTTTAGCAAGTCCAGTACCAAGGTTAGCAGTAGTTGTTGTCTTACCAACGCCACCCTTACCTGAGGTAATTACTATTACTTCTCCCATTAATATCCTCCTAAATCAAAATACTTAAATCTTGTAAAACTGTCTTAAAAATGACGCACCATATCCAGTTTTTACAATATGGTCGTTCTCAATGTAGGCAACTTCAGGTTCATTATCATTAGTAGCAAGGATCCTCTTCTTTTTGACCTTTAATTTAGCACCTTTTTCTGCATCAGGTGAAATAGCTATAGCATCAGCAATTCTCACCTGAATAGGATTAAGATCAAGAGCCATTATCACAGCGTTCCTATCGCCCTGAGCTCCGGCAAAGGCATTGCCACGAAGTTCACCAAGAATAAAAATGCTGCCATAGGAAGTAACGTTTGCTCCGGGTTTTACATCTCCAAGAACAATAATGCTTCTCTCGCTGGAAATATCCTGCCCGGACCTGAGATTACCTCTGTAGATCAACGCCAAATCTCCGTCAGGTGTTAAAATACTCTCCTCCAAAACAGAAGTATCTTGTTCCGGTTCAGAACTAAGCGCTCTTTTAAATCCCTTTTCAAGAGAAGATTCATCGTCAATCACACAGCCAATGGTCAGATAGGAATTATTCTGGATGATATCGATCACCTGATCAGTCTCCTCTGCAGACAGACTTCTGCCTCTTATCACCAGTCCAAAGGTATGCTTTCCAAGAAAAGACGCATTCTCTTTAAACTTCTCTGCAATTGAAGCTGATAATGAATCAAAAGAAATAGATGGATCCAAAACCAGTATGATACCTGATTTAGTTCCTTTGATAGTAACTGCCTGTTCCAATAGATCACCCAACCTTTATCATACATCTTGTGTGTATCGTTTTCCAAAACACACCATGTATTAGTATATGACATTTACCTTAAAATTTCCATAAAAAAATGGAGCCTTGGCACATGTCCAAAGCTCCATAAATTAGCATACTATAATTAGTTAAGTCCGCCTGCCTGCTTAGCAACTTCCTCAGCAAAGTTCTCGTTCTTCTTCTCGATACCTTCGCCAGTCTCGAAACGAACAAATCTCTTGATCTTGAGGTTAGCATTGTTAGCCTTACCAACCTGTGCAAGGTACTGAGAAACTGACTGCTTGCCATCCTCAGCCTTAACATAAACCTGCTCATTAAGGCAGATCTCTTTGAACTCCTTGTTAAGACGACCGATAAGCATCTTCTCGATGATCTCCTGAGGCTTTCTCTTACCCTCTGGAAGCTCGTCGTTCTCCTTCATAGCCTGAGCAAGGAGGATCTCCTTCTCGTGGTTTCTGTACTCCTCTGAAATATCCTCAGAAGAAACGAACTTAGGATTAAGAGCTGCAACCTGCATAGCTACATTCTTAACTGCATCCTTGATCTCATCATTAACAACGTCTGTCTCAGCCTCTACGATAACTGAAATTCTTCCGCCGCCATGTGTGTAAGGAACAACAATACCGTTTGAAGCAACAACCTTCTCAAATCTTCTGATGCTGAGCTTCTCTGAAATAACTGCTGTGATCTCGATAAGAGCCTCGTTAACAGTCTTAGACTCATCAAGATTCCACTTCTCAGCCATGAATGAATCAAGATCCTTAGCATCTGAGTTAACAGCCTGAGTAGCAACTGCCTCAACGAATGACTGGAACTTCTCGTTCTGTGCAACGAAGTCTGTCTCTGAGTTAACCTCAACAACAGCTGCTGTCTGATCATCCTTAACAGCGACTCTTGTAAGACCCTCAGCTGCGATTCTGCTAGCCTTCTTCTCAGCCTTCATGATACCGTTCTTTCTAAGGTACTCAACGGCCTGATCCATATCTCCGTTAGTCTCTGTAAGAGCCTTCTTGCACTCCATCATTCCAGCGCCTGTTGACTCACGTAACTCTTTTACCATTGCTGCTGTAATAGCCATTTATATTTCCTCCGTAGGTTTTATATTCGATTTACAACTTAGAGAATTAAGCCTCAACTGTCTCAGCTGCTTCCTCAGCACCCTCTGCAACGTAATCTGCAGCTGCGTCTGACTCAGCGCCCTGGTTAGCCTCGATAACTGCATCAGCCATCTTGCCAACGATAAGCTTTACTGCTCTGATAGCATCATCGTTACCAGGAATGATGAAGTCAAGCTCCTCAGGATCACAGTTTGTATCACCGATACCGATAAGAGTGATTCCAAGAGACTCAGCCTCCTGAATGCAGATTCTCTCCTTCTTAGGATCTACAACAAAGATAGCATCAGGAATTCTCTTCATATCTCTGATTCCGCCAAGGTTTGCCTGAAGCTTAGAAAGCTCCTTCTTAAGCTGAGCAACTTCCTTCTTAGGAAGAACATCAAATGTTCCGTCTTCCTGCATCTTCTCGATAGTCTTCATTCTAGCGATTCTGCTCTGGATTGTCTTGAAGTTTGTAAGCATTCCACCGAGCCATCTCTCATTTACATAGTACATTCCGCAACGCTCAGCCTCAGTCTTAACTGCGTCCTGAGCCTGCTTCTTTGTTCCAACGAAAAGGATTGTTCCACCCTGCTGTGCAATCTCAAAAACTGCCTTGTAAGCCTCGTCAACCTTTACAACTGACTTCTGAAGGTCGATGATGTGGATTCCGTTTCTCTCTGTGAAGATGTAAGGAGCCATTTTAGGGTTCCATCTTCTTGTCTGGTGTCCAAAGTGTACACCTGCCTCAAGTAACTGCTTCATTGATACAACGCTCATTTTAATACCTCCGTTTGGTTTGATCTTCCGTATGTCCTCCACCTGTAATTCCGAAAAGTTGCGTTATCCTAACCGGCAGGCTCCAAATCTGATCAGAGTTTACTGACACCGGATCTGGAATCAGGCACACGTGCTTTTTATGTTACTGCTGCAAGTTCTAAATGGCATAAACGCCCAATTAGTCCGCAGCTTTTATATATTATCACAAGAAAAACTATAAATCAACAAAAAAAGAAGCAGTTTTCTACTTCTTTTTCAGCCTTTCGTTATAATACTAGCAATCTGCTCGTATGAAGCACCATCAGGTATGGTCTTTGTACCTGAACGGATTATTCTGTCCATGCCTCTGTCTATAAGGTATCTGTTAAAAGTAACAGCGTTATCAACCAAACCTTCTCTATATAATATAGCTGCTACCTGATCTGACCCAAGTCCTCCGGGAATTGTCACTATCTTGGAAGTGCCTGAGGTTGAAGTCTGCTCTGATGAAGAAGCATTTCTACTAGCTTCAGCATTTGCAGTCTCTGCTACCTCTTCTTTTCTTTCTTCTGTAGATGCGTTTGTAGATGCAGCCGTAGTAGCTTCGCTAGAAGCCTCAGAAGATGCTACAGATGCCACTGATGAAGGAGCACTGCTTCCCTTAACTTCTTTAGTAGATGCTTCTGCAGCACTTTCAGTCCTTACCTGTTCTGTTGAAACAGCTGTGACAGCTTCTGAAGAGTCTTTTTCTCCGTCTTCCTTCTCTTCAGCCACTTCTGAAACTGATGGATCTGATAAAGCGACTTCTTGTTGGATTTCTTCAGATACTTCTTTTCCTTCTTGATCCAGTGACGGATCGGATGCAGATGAATCATTTTCATTATCTTTATCCACCTCAGCTGTGTTTTGAGTTAAAACTCCGCTATCAGCTTCAACCATACCAAGAGCCTTAGCTCTTTTAATGATCTCGGCATCACTCAGTGTCGACTTTCTACCCCCAAGAGCGAACCCCATCACTATCGCAGTAAGGATAATTCCAATACCCATTCCACGAAGATAATACTTTAATTTCATTCAAAAACCTCTTATCTGACTTTTCTATGTTTATTGGAAAGATCAATTACAAGCTTTACTTCTCCTATACCAAGGCCAAGCTCCCTTGCTATTACCATATTGCTCTTTCCGGCTTTATGCATTTCAATGATCTGTTTATTCTGAGAAACAGGATCGTTGGCTGTAAGCTCCTGCATCGAAGTATCAGGATTCTTGGATCTTCCTTCAACTCTGACTGCTTCTGTGATCGGAACCACCTTTGAAGTAGGTGACTCCTTTTCACTCTTGCCTCCAATGACATGAAGGGCAGATAGTTGCTCTGGCTTAAGGACTTCTACAGGAATCTCATCAAGTCCGCCAAGCTCAGGTACGCTTTCCTCCTCAATGGGCTCTTGAGGAACAGGTTTAATCGGTTCAGGAGCCTTCTCTTTATAAGGAATATGGATTCCGCTGAGTTTATCGTCAGCCTCATCAAGAAGTATTGCTCTTACATTCTCCCCAAGAGAAGAAGGATAAATGTTATTAGAAGCTTCCTGAGCCTCTCTGGCTGTAGCCTCAGCATCACGAACAACCTGTTTGGCCTCATCAGCCTTCCTGGTAACCTCACTGACAACACTGGTAAGATTCTTGTGTTTGTCATTGAGCATATCGTACATGAACATTACTTCATCGTGATTTTTGTGGATATCATTGATGACAGTGTCAGAATACTCGCCAATAGCAGACATCTTTTCATTAGAGATCCGCTCCATGGCCCTTTCTGTCCTGTCTAAAGAATTCTCGACGCTGTCCCCAACCATATCATCTATGGTATCTTTCTGCTCTTCAACCTCACGTCTAACAAGCTCACGAATCTCCCTCTCCATGAGCATCTTGTCTTCTTCATCCAGCTCTTTTCCGGCAGGTAGAAGATACCCTAATATGATCGCAGCAAATCCTGCGACTATGAGAACAATTTCTGTAATACTGATCATTTCTCCGCCCAATTTCCCCACAAAAACTAAACGTATAAATTATACACGTCATTTCATTATAATATAGAAAGCTTAATTCTTCAAATCTTCAGATCAAAACCCGATGATATACGAAGGTCCACAGGCTTTCCTTTCCTGTCCAGCATATTTTCGGCCATCTTTTCCATCTTTTCTACAGAAAGCTGCCTCTCAAGTGCCTCCTTCTTATCTTCATTCTGGCGTCTGTTTCTTCCACCATCGCCCATGTACTCATTTGAGCCTTTTTCCTGAGCATCTGAATTAAGCTTCCCCTGGTCAATATCATTTTTGGCGTTTACGGAGTGTTCCTTGTTCTGCACCTCTTCCTTGAACTGTGCCTGAAAATTCTGCTGATCCGCATAAGGCTTGGCTTCTTCAGCTGCCTTAATGGTGGATACATCAGTGGACGCAGCCATCACTCCAAAGTCAATTCGATTGATTGACATCTTTCTCCTCCTGTTTATTAGATCGGTGCGAGCCTAACATCTCCCTTGTCTACAACAAACCTACTGTATTGAACCGGTTTTTTTACTATCATAGAAAGCTCGCCTATATTAACAGTTGTTCCCGGATAAGCTGTCCCCTCAACTATAACCTCAGCTTCCTTGGACTCTGCAAGCTTTTCCATCAGTTCCTGATATTCATCCGAATCTTTCTGGATCTGTTCTGTCAATGTCTTATTGAGATCAATAAGCTTCTTGGCATTAGCCACCTGATCCGGAGTGAACTTAGCTCCTGCCTTGAGCATTTTGGTAAAGCCTTCTATAGTAGGCTTTATACCCTCAATATTCTTATTGGCAGCTGTTATATTCTTCTGCAGCTCTTTTAACCTGACCTTAAGTTCCGGATCCGCACCAACCTCAATAATAGTGTTGGCCCCCATTTCAGATCCAAGGATCTTGGCCTGTATCTTTTCTGCAGCAGAAACTTTTCCGCCGGCTATAAAACCTCTTTTACCTGTTACATTTATCTCGGTACCGGAAGATAC
Source organism: Butyrivibrio sp. AE2032 (assembly GCF_000702965.1). Taxonomy (NCBI): domain Bacteria; kingdom Bacillati; phylum Bacillota; class Clostridia; order Lachnospirales; family Lachnospiraceae; genus Butyrivibrio; species Butyrivibrio sp. AE2032. The sequence goes on from NZ_JNLF01000006.1 coordinate 266,116, forward strand.
AGTTGAGTGAAGGATACACTCACTGGTTATCCCTCCTCTTGCTGTAATAGTAGCATTTTCTATGAATTTTGTAACTACATTTCCACCGGCTTTTATATTTCCACCGGCTTTTGCTCCACATTCCAGGATTATATCAGCTCCGGCATCAAGGGTTGCACCCTCTACAATGCCCTTAACCACGATATTTCCGCCAGCTTTTACTGAGAAGTTGGAGGCAACAACTCCCTTAACCTGTACACTTCCTTCATACTCGATATTCCCGGTAGAAACATCGACATTTTCAACTGTCAGTACGTCTGAAACAGTTATTTTACCTTCTTTAACGGTAACATGACCTGACTTTTCAGCTGTTAGTGTCATCTTATCTTCGGACAAAACAGTGTTCTTGCCATACTTAATATAGGCAGACTTCACAGCAGCAGGCTTGATGTTCTCGCCATAGACATTTATGCCGGGTTCTCCAGGGACCTCAGGATGTAGTGTTGCAAGTAGCTGTCCGGCTTCAACATTATTAATGAGGTTTAAGTGGAAATAATCCACACTTCCATCCTCTCTCAAAGTAGGCTTTGCCCTGAGATTGGAATTAAAATGAAGTTCAACCCTGGCATTCTTTCCCTGTTTAACAGGTTTGCCCTGGGCAACTACAATTTCAGTACAGTACTGCCTGTGTTCAAAGAAGTCATGAATGGCATCAGTTTGAATTCCATAGGTAATCTTCCTGTAGGCCAGTGAACCAAGAACCTCTTCTTCTGTCATGAGTTCACCGTCCTGAGTTGGAGGATAAAAAAATGCTGTGACAGTCATTCGGTCTTTGGAAACGTCAAACTTACACCCTTCACGTTCAGGAAGCATCTGCGCTTCTGTAAACATGACAACCTCTCCATCAGCCTTCGTCACAGCTTCGTTGATGATCACAACATCATATTGAATTTTCCGGTCATCAAGATAATCCCTCACGTCATTAACGTTTAAGGGTTGTCCATCTTCAGTGGGGGCAAAAACCTTTATGCCGGTGCCTTTGGGAGTTATAACCATTTGGAAATAACCATTCATATCTTAACCTCGCCCAATACTTTATCTTGAATTTGTAATAATACCCAGATAATCTCCTAATCTTTCTCTCATTTTCTGAAGTGCCCTGGTGTGAAGCTGAGAAACACGGGATTCGGAAACCTCCAATACTTCACTTATCTCTTTTAACGTAAGCTCTTCATAATAATATAAAAGAATGACCTTCTTCTCTTTGTCAGTGAGTAGTTCTAAGGACTCTGCAAGCATCTTTTTTAGTTCTTCCTTTTCTATTGCCTCCTCAGGCTTTACAAAAGAAGAACTTCGATTGTTAGCGTCTTCAGGGATATCTGCGCCCTGGTCCATAAACTCATTGAGGGAAACAACACCTGTTACCTTCATCTGATTCTGCCAGTTCTGATATTCATCCTCACTGATATCCATTTTGGCAGCAATCTCAGCGTCAGTAGCTACATGTCCACCATCTCTCTCGATCTCCCTGATGGCTGCATCAATCTTTTTCTGGCGCTGTCTGATAGTCCTGGGAATCCAGTCCATTTTACGGATCTGATCAAGAATTGCTCCACGGATCCTCAAACTAGCATAGGTCTCAAACTTAACGTCCTTCATAAGATCGAACTTGTCTATAGCATCAATAAGTCCAAAGATACCATAGCCAACAAGGTCATCGTATTCCACATTAAATCCGAGATACATGGAAAGTCTTCCGGCAACCAGTTTTACTAAAGGCGCATACTCCAATATCAGCTGCTCACGGATATCAGCTGATTTAGTCTTATGATATTCATTCCATAATTTACTTCTGCCTGCCTCGTCCATAAAGTCAACTTCCTAGTCAGTAGTTTAGAATTGTGGTGGAACGTCCTGTTCCTCTATGTCCAAAGGACCTATCTCTTCTCCACCACCTTCCGCTTCCATAGCGGCTCTTGCCTCTTCCTCAAGGCGCTCAGCTTCAGCTCTTTCCGCCATTTTTTTCTCATAATTGATCTCCACAAACCTGTTGATCATCTTTTCAATGATGAGACCAATAATAAGAAAAATAACCACAGAGGCAAAAACAATAACAAAGAAATCACCGGCCGGATAGCGCTTAAAGTACGTAAAGATAGCTATGATCGCCGTACATCCAAGCACTATCAGCGGAGTGATCAACTTCGTATTGACTTTTTTAATCTGATCAATATCAGTATTCATATAGTTTTCTCAGGCTTGCCAACAGCCCTAATTATAAAATTGCCATTTTCCGGATAAAAAATGACCGTTCTACCATACGAGTCACCAGTATCCTGAGCAAGAACCGGAATATTCATTTCCTTCAGTTTTTTGAGGGTTGCCGCTACATTTCTATCGCCTACACGCATTGTGGTATTGTTGGATTGGAAAGCAAACATCTGAGCTCCGCCTGCAATCTTTGCTACAAGCCTTTGTCTGCTTGCTCCCTTTGCAACAATCTGCTTAATAAGCTCTTCTATTCCTGTATCAGCAAACTTAGGAATATTCGAATTGTTCTTTATTTCAGTTGAGTCCGGTAACATTATGTGTGCCAGGCCACCAATTTTGGTGACAGGATCTCTTACCGCAATTCCCACGCAGGAACCTAATCCCAGGGTGGTTATTCCATCAGGGCTGACACAAATATTCAGATCGGCCATACCAACCTTAATAATCTGACTCATAATCGCCCTTTCGCTTTAAAGATTGCCATCTCCCATACCAAGTGATGAGAGAATCTTGCTATAACCATCCACATCAGGTAGCAAAATGAAATAACCACTGAGCTTCAGCTCATCAAAGAACTGGGTTTCAATTAAAAGAATCTTATCGCCCATCATACCAAACTGAATAGCAGGAACACTAAGGATTGCTGCAGCCATATCAATGGCCACATAAGGTATTGAAGGAACCATTTTGAGGTTAGTCATCATTGAAAGTGAGTTAAGGTAGGAACCGGTAATGATATTACCAACCTCCTTAAGTGCTGACATCTCAACCTCATCAAACTCCTGATCCTCAGGTTTAGCACCGGTACCCATCAGCTTATCAACAAGATGTCTTGCTGCCTGTTTGTTTAAAAGGAACATAATAGAACCATCTATATCTCCCTCAACAGCAAGGTAAATTCCGGCCATAATCTGTTCAGCGCCGCCCATCATATCGCCAACATCCTTAAAATCAAGGAGTCTGACCTGAGGTACAGCCATATCTACCTTTGTGCCAATCATCTGAGCAAGAGCTGTTGTGGCATTACCGGCACCAATATTACCCAGCTCCTTAAGAATATCAAAATACTGACTAGACAGATTGTCCAGACTCATATCTCCCATAGCATTTCCTCCGATCAGCCGGCGTTTGCTGTTTTCTCTTTTGCATCCTTTTCTGATACTACAGCATCAAGGTCTAAGATAGATACCAGTCCGCCTTCATAATGTCCAACACCATTAACGAAAGAAGCATCTGATTTGCCCTTCTTGTCGTCATAACGAACTTTCTCAACATTATTAGAATCCAGTGTAAGAACCTGATTAACCTGGTCTACAATGATGCCTACAAGATCGCCTTCGCTGGTCTTAAGGATAATGATCCTTGACTTTCCTGTGATCTCATCTTCAGCAAGTCCCATCTTCATCCTTACGCTCATTACAGGAACAATCTCGCCTCGAATATTGATAACACCCTTAAGATAGTCATCAACCTTAGGCACTCTGGTGATCTGCTGCATTCTAACGATGTTATCGATGAACTTGATGTTGATGCCATACTGTTCATCATCGATCTTAATTACAATGTACTGGATAAGTTCGCCAGTTTCGGAATTGTCTCTAAGTTCATTCATATCGATAATCTTCCTTTCTTATAATTGCTTTAAGGTCTATGTAGCAGAAACTATCAGATAACAGAGTTTGTATCCAGGATAAGAGCGATCTCACCATCACCGAGGATAGTAGCTCCACTAATGAGCTTGCACTTAGCTGTATACTTGCCGAGAGGCTTAATAACGATTTCCTGCTGTCCCATAAGTTCATCAATAACAAGTCCGAAGGACTGATCGCCCTTTCTTGTAATAACAACTACCATGTCTTCATCTTGAGACTTGGTGGACTCAGTATCAAGAACCTCATTAAGTCTGATAATAGGTGTAACTGATCCACGAAGATTGATAACTTCCTTATTCTCAACAAGCTTGATATCGCTAGGAGAAACATCCTCGATACTCTGAATTGAATCAAGAGGAATAGCGTACTTCTCTTCGCCTACGATAACCATCAGAGCCTGAATGATAGCAAGGGTAAGAGGAAGTCTGATAACCCATGTTGATCCTTCACCAAGCTTTGTTCTAACTGTTACTTCGCCGGAAAGGGATTCTACCTTTGACTTAACAACGTCAAGTCCAACACCTCTACCGGAAATTTCAGATACAACTTTTGCTGTTGAGAAGCCTGGGTGGAAAAGAAGTTCTACACACTGCTTCTCAGACAGAAGAGCTGCCTGTTCAGGAGTTACTACTCCCTTTTCAATAGCCTTATTCTTTACTGCCTCAGCATCAATACCATTACCATCATCACCAACCTCGATAACAACGCTGTTACCATCCTGGAAGGCATGAAGGAAAATCTGTCCTACATCTGGTTTTCCACGCTGAGCACGAAGTTCTGCAGATTCAATACCATGATCGGCACTGTTTCTGATAAGGTGCATCAAAGGATCGCCAATCTCATCAACCACGGTACGGTCCATTTCAGTATCTTCACCAGTCATGGTAAGTTCCATCTTCTTACCAAGAGTCTTGTTAAGATCACGGATCATACGAGGGAATTTCTGAAGTACGCTCTCAATAGGAACCATTCGAACCTTCATAACTGATTCATGAAGGTTAGTGGTTACACTCTCAAGGTACTCAATCTGTTCATTAACGTTGCTGACACCTGAAGTATTAGCAGCTGAAATAAGTGAGTTCTTAGCAATGATAAGCTCACTGACAAGATTCATAAGAACATCCAGTTTCTCAATATCTACACGGACTGTTCTGTTAACAACAGGCTTGCCAACAGGCTTCTTTCCTCCACCGCCGCCACCTGCTGCAGGTGCTGGTGCAGTAGTCTGTGCTGCCGGAGCTGCTGCTGGAGCTGGAGTTGCAGCTGCTGCAGGTGCTGCCTCTGCTGCAGGAGCTTCATCCTTTTCTTCTACTGTCTTGGCTCCACCAAGGTCAAATTCACCGCATTCGCAGCTCTCAACTTCTGATACAGACTTTACTATTTCCTCAACCTTTTCTTTGGGTTCATCTGTGATAACAACTAAACTGAAAGAAAAGTCAAACTTTTCATCTTCGATATCCTGTGTTGAAGGATCTGAAACGGCGATTTCACCGATTTCCTCAAGGCCCTTAAATACAAGGAAGCCTCTTGCAGCCTTCAAAATACAAGATTCCTGAATATGCACAGTAACACCATAAATCTTCTTACCTTGTGCTACTGCCTCCTCTAATGTGGATTTAACAGACGGATCGAGCTTGATTGCTCTATAATCCGAAGAACCATCTGCACCGGAAGCTGCGTCTGATGAAGTATCACTTGCTGCCTCCGCTGCAGGTGCAGCCTCTGCTGCAGGAGCAGCAGCTGCGTCACCGCCGCCACTTACACCATTCCTGATATCAGCTAAAGACTTAATGATATTCTGATGCTCTTCAGTACCTTCGTCCTGATTCTCGGTGATATTGTCTACATATCCCTGAATAGCATCAAGACACTGCAGCAAAACATCAATATCAGCAGATTTGATCTTGATCTTGCCGCCACGTACGTCAGAGAATACATCTTCCATGTCATGAGTAAGATTCTGCATTCTGGTATAGCCCATAGTTCCAGCCATACCCTTCATGGAATGCGCCGATCTGAAGATTTCGTTGATACAATCCTCATTCTCGGGATCCTGCTCAAGGATCATGATGTTGTCATTCAGTGACTGAAGGTGCTCCTTTGCTTCATCGAGAAAGACACTTAGATACTGGGAAACATCCATAACCTATTTACCTCCATAAGAAATGATTAGATTCAAAAGTAAATACGTTAAACCGCATACTTTTGAACATAATATCGGCTTTCTGAATGGAGGAATTTAGTGAACAAAGATAAAAGAATTATAAAATGTAATGAAACCCCTCAATTCACACCGACATGCATTATTATTTCCTGGGCAACGTTGTCAAGCTTAACTACCTGATCAACCAGCCCAGCCGTTGCTACAGCTTTGGGCATTCCATAAACGGTACAGGTGCTCTCTTCCTGACCGATTACATATACTTTCTTTTTTGACTTTAGATTCTTGATTCCTTCGGTACCGTCGGCGCCCATGCCTGTGAGAACTACACAGCATATTTCGTCGTAATCGGATTCCATCAGCGACTCATACATAAAGTTAGCACAGGGTCTTACGCCCTCTCTGGTAGGTCCATCAACATAATGGATAGTGCTCTTACCACCGCTCTTAACTATATGCATATGCTTTCCGCCTCTTGAGATATATACCCACCCGGGTTGAAGGGTATCTCCCTCAGCTGCTTCCTTTACTTTTACCTCGGAAAGAGAATCAAGTCTTTCTGCAAGGGAAGCTGTAAAGCCTTCCGGCATATGCTGTACAAGTACTACAGGTGTTTTAAGATTCTTGGGAAGCTTAGGTATCACGGACTGAAGTGCTCTGGGGCCTCCGGTAGAACTTGCGATTGCTACAATCCTGTTACCGGTGATCTTGCTGGCAGACTTAGTAACCAGCTCCACAACCTTTCGTGATTCCTTGGCATCCTCAAATGAAAAGGCCTTTGAAGATATAGTGGGCGCTTTACTTTCTGCCACAGCAGCCAGAGTATTGATAAAGTGCTTAGTGAAATCTTCACCTCTGCACTCTGAAGCTCTGTCAGGCTTGTGAACGAAATCAAGTGCTCCCAGATCCAAAGCGTCCATGGTAACCTTAGCACCTTCTTTGGTGTCGGTAGAGGCCATCATGATCTTTGCTCTGATCTTTGCCTTCTGTACTTCCTTGAGCATTGTTATGCCATCCATACGAGGCATGTTAATATCAAGGACTACAGCGTCATAAGTATTCTTTTTGAGGAGTTCAAGGCCTTCAATTCCGTCCTTAGCCTTATCAACCACCTGAAATCTTGAATCTGCATTAATAATATCACTGAGTACAGTTCTCATAAGTGCAGAGTCATCAATAATTAGAATTTTTTTCATAATTAAGTCTGCTTCTTTCTGATTTTTCGTTCTTCTTCAAAGATAAAGTGAATAATATCTTCTCTGGAGTTCTCATCAATAAAAATGTACTGGATACGGTGTTCAAACAGCCCCGGCCTGCTTTCAAGCTCCTGAACCTTTAAAACATTACAAATCATTTCATATACTTTATCACTGGCACTTCCCGGTAGTCTGTAGGAAGCATATATGGTGCTGCCCTCCTCATACCTGAAGTTCGCTACAAATCGTAGTCCGCCTCCGCTTATATCTACAACAACGCTCTTTTGCAGGTCCGAACCGGTATCAACAAGATTTTTCCGGTTCTTTTCAAATGCCTCCTGCTCCTCCTTAGATATCACTTTGGAATTTAGTTCAAGAGCGCAGCTGAATCTGTAATATTCTCTTCTCTGAAGTTTTGATAATTCACTGGTCAGATCCATGACAAGAATGTACATATTGTCACTTCTGTATCTGTCCACAATCTTGGCAAAGCATTGGTACAGACCCTTTGTTGAATAAAAACACAGGCTGTACTCCCCATCTACCGGCAAAAGAACTATCTTGCCTCTCTCAAAAGGCATCAGGATCTCGATCCTGTCATCAGACGTCACATCCATAAGTTTACTCATATAGATGTGCTTGGTCCGGGAATCGTCATCCATCCAGATCTTGCCTGTAGCTTTAAGTTCCACCCTATTGCCTGGTGCAATATAGTCAGTGAGCATATTGATAAGTTATCTCCATTTTTAATCTTATACTATTTTATTATACAATAAATCGTTACACAGTAGTATTGGGATTTTCTCCAATCACCTTTGCACTGGAAAGCTTTCTTCCTGTAATGATATGGGAGAAAAATGCTGCCATTCCTCGCTGCTTTACTTCTGCAGCCTCTCCCGGGTTCATAAGCTGATTTGCAATATTCTCAAAGGCCTTCACGGACTTGGCATTAGGATATTGCAAGGATACCGGTGATTGCTGCATTACTGCTCGGGCAAGCATCTGATCCTGTGGTATCGGTCCAAGATACGTAAGAGGAAGCTTCAAATACCTTGCCACTACGGCATTAAGCTTATTAAACAGCTGCTGTCCTTCATCATCAGAGCTTACCCTGTTAGACACAACCTTGACCTTGGTATTCTCCCTGGAAAATCTCGGTGACTGGTTCAGGGCCTTTAGCAGTGAATAGCTGTCAGTAATTGATGTAGGCTCCGGTGTCGTAACTAAAATGATCTCACCACTGGCAACCAAAAATTCCATTACTGCACTGGATATACCAGCACCCGTGTCAATGATAATAATATCTGCAATCGCATCCAGTTCAGCAAGATTTACGATTATGTATACAAGATAATCACGGCTTAAGTTATACATTCCCGAAATACCGGAACCTCCAGAAATAAATCCTACCCCTTCCGGTCCCCAGGTAATGATGTCTTTAATGTTCTTGCCCTGATAAATAAGATCGCTTAAATTGTGCTTCGGTATGGTACCGAACATTATCTCGATATTAGCCAGGCCAAAGTCTGCATCCAGGATAATGACTCTTTTACCCATCTTGCGAAACTGCACTGCAAGATTGATGGCCACATTGCTCTTGCCCACTCCGCCTTTTCCACTGGTGACAGTGATTATCCTGGCCAAAGGCCTTTGGGGCATATTTGAATTCTTAATAATATTTCTAAGCTGTGTTGCCTGATCCATTAGTTCTTTTCCCCAACGAAAATTAACTCTTTCCACCAAGAAGAGTCTTAACGATCCTCTGGGCATCAAATATAGCGATGTCATCAGGAACGTTCTGGCCGTTTGTAATATAGGCAATCGGCGCACCGGTGTGCATCCTTACATTGTAAAGATTCCCCTTTGCACCGGTCTCATCCATCTTGGTAAATATAAGCTTATAAGCTACCATCTCGGAATATGCATCCGCAATTTCAATAAGATCTCTGTACTTAGTAGTTGCAGAAAGCACAAGGAAGTTTTCGCAGTCCATCATATCCTCAAGGACTCTGATGAAACTCTCAACGCCCTGCTTAAGCTCCTCGTTGTGGAGGGAGTGTCCGGCAGTGTCCACCATAATGTAGTCGTAATCCTTGAAGTCTTCTGCAGCCTGCTTCATCTCCTCAACTGAATAGATGACCCTAAATGGGATCTCCAGGATTGAGGCGTAAGTACGAAGCTGTTCAGCAGCTGCTATACGATATGTATCAACAGTTAAAAGAGCTACTTTCTTTTTCTGGGTTACTGAAAGCTCAGAAGCAAGCTTGGCTATTGTAGTTGTCTTTCCGACACCCGTAGGTCCAATGAAGATCTCAGCCCTGGGGCCTTCGCAATCAAGCTCAATAGGCTCAGACTTGCCGAACTTAAGTACCATCTTCTGATATACATTTGACAGTGCATAGTCAAAAGGAAGGCCGGGTTTAGCAAGTTTCTCAACCTCGTCTGTAAGCTGATTCACATAGATCTCATCGACTTCATTTTCAATAAGAGTATTGTAAAGAAGCTTGATAAAAGACATTGTCTCCTCTGACAGTTCAGGAGCTTTCTTTCTGGAAGGAGCACTAACAGGTTCTAAAGGCTCTTTATCGCTAAACTCCTCCTTATCTGTCTTCAGGAAATTCTTTTCCAAAAGATTACTTAAGTTATCAAGCTTTTCTTCAATAGCACTGTTATCATCCTTTAATTCAGATGTTCTTGGCGCAATTCCTCCACTGGAAGCAATGATGGTATCCCTCTGGGAAATATCCTCAGATGGCTTTACCACAGGCCTTGGAGTTTCTTTTTGAGGCGAATAGGTCCTTTGAGGTCTCTCTGACTCCTCCTCTAAAGCCACAGTAACCTCAATCTTCTGAGCCTGGAAGAAGGAAAAGAATCCCGTCTTCTTGGCAGGCTTAACAGTCATTACAACAATGTTAGGCCCCAGCTCCCTTCTAGCTTCCTCCGTTGCCTCACTTTCAGTTTTTCCAACATACTTTTTGATAATCATATTATGCCGTTACCATCCCCACAGATTGTAATTCAATAGTTGGTTCCACTTCGTTATAGGAAATTACAATAAGGTCCTTGTAATAATCCTGTGTCATCTTTTTAAAGTACATCCTTACAATTGGAGATGCCATTATAATGGCCATCTTTCCGGCTTCCTCAAGTCTCTGCACATTCTCCCCAACTGCAGTCAATATAGACTTGGTCCTTGCCGGGTCAAGAGTAAGATAAGCACCAGTCTCCGTCTGCTTAACAGAGCTCATGATCTCCTGCTCAATCTTAGGATCCAGGGTAAGAACACTTGTGGTCTCACCTGTAGCAAAGTACTTACTTGAAATAGCTCTTTTAAGCGATTGTCTCACGTACTCCGTGAGAATATCAGGATCATGGGTTGAAGGTGCAAAGTCAGCCAGGGTCTCAAAAATAGTAACAAGGTCTCTGATCGAGATACCCTCGCTTAGCAGATTCTGAAGAACCTTCTCTATCTCACCAAGGCTCATGAGCTTAGGCACAAGCTCGTCCACAAGGGCCGGATTGTTCTCCCGAAGGTTGTCCACAAGATTCTGAACATCCTGCCTTGTAAGCAGCTCTGCAATATGCTCTCTGATAACCTCAGTCAAATGCGTAGCAATAATAGATGGCGGATCAACAACCGTATATCCAAGGGACTCAGCTCTTTCTCGCTGTCCTTCGGTGATCCAGGTAGCAGGAAGATGGAATGATGGCTCAAATGTCGGGATACCGGTGATCTCATCCTCAACATGTCCCGGATTCATGGCCATATAATGGTCGAAAAGAATCTCTCCATCGCTTACCTGTATACCCTTAATTTTAATAATATACTGATTCGGATTCAACTGAATGTTATCTCTCAGACGAATGATAGGAACCACAGTTCCAAGCTCCAACGCCACCTGACGTCTGATCATAACAACACGATCCAGAAGGTCTCCGCCCTGATTTACATCAGCAAGAGGAATAATACCGTAACCAAATTCAAGCTCGATAGGATCCACCTGAAGAAGACTTGTAACATTCTCAGGCTGCCTGATCTCCTCCGCCTGCTGTTCTTCCTCTGATGAAACTTCTCCTTCTACCACAGCCTCTTCCATGGTCTGGCTTGCAATCCTTCCAAGGATAATGAAGCCTGCACCAAAGGTAAGATAAAGAACTGTAGGAAGTGGTGAAAGGATACCAAGTCCTGCCACAACTCCGCCAACCAGGTAAAGTGTCTTGGATGCACCAAAGAGCTGACCGATAAGGACATGGCCAAAGTCTGCTTCCTTTGAGCCCTTAGTAACCAGAATACCTGTTGACATAGAGATCATAAGTGAAGGGATTGAACTTACAAGACCATCACCCATAGTAAGGATTGAATAGGTATTAATGGCTGTATTAACATCCATCCCCATTCTCAGAACACCCATGGCAATTCCGCCAAGGAGGTTGACTGCTGTAATGATAAGACCCGCTGTGGAATCTCCCTTTACGTACTTGGTAGCACCATCCATGGCTCCGAAGAAGCTTGCCTCTTCCTGGATCTTATCACGTCTCTCTTTAGCCTCTGCATCTGTAATAGCGCCGGTATTAAGGTCGGCATCAATAGCCATCTGCTTACCGGGCATAGCGTCCAAGGTGAAACGAGCTGATACTTCAGCTACACGCTCAGAACCTTTGTTGATGACCATGAGCTGTACGATAATAAGGATAATATAGACGATAGCACCTACGATCAGGTCACCACCACCTACGAAGGAACCAAATACTTCAATAACCTGACCGGCACTACCCTGAGTCAGGATAAGTCTCGTGGACGATACGTTCAGCGAAATCCTGAATATGGTCGTAAAGAGCAGGATTGTCGGGAAGAATGACATCTGCAAAACGTCCGACGCAAACATTGCCGTGAACATGATAACAAAGGAAAGTGACATGTCGAAGGCAAGGAGTACGTCCAGAAGCCAGTCCGGAAGCGGAATAATGAGCATTACAATAGCGGCTACGATATAAAGAGCCAGACCATAATCATATACACGATCTCGAATTTTCTTAAGATCCATCATTATCCTCCTTCCGTCTTAGTTGTTATCCAAAGGATTCTAAACAGGTGATGCTTAAACCTTACCCTTCAGGTGATATACATACGCGAGAACCTCGGCAACCGCCTTGTAAAGCTCTGGTGGAACCAGCTCTCCAACCTCAACGTTAGCAAAAAGCATTCGTGCAAGAGGCTTATTCTCTACTATCTCAACATCATTTTCTTTAGCTATCTCTTTTATCTTCTGAGCCAGATAATCTGCACCCTTAGCTACCACAATAGGCGCATCAGCCTCATCCGCATCATATTTGATGGCAACTGCGTAATGAGTAGGGTTGGTGATGACAACGTCAGCCTCAGGCAGAGCCTGCATCATTCTCCTTCTGGAAGCCTCCATCATACGACGTCTCTGAGCCGATTTGATCTGAGGATCTCCTTCAGAGTTCTTGAACTCGTCCTTGACCTCTTTCTTGGTCATCATCATGTCTTTTTTGAATTTGTATTTCTGATAAATGTAATCAATAAAAGCAATGACCATATAAGCTGCTGTAATCCTAAATCCCAGATCAAATATCAGATTACCCATAAGGCCTATTGCCTGCTTTAAAGGCATGTCATACAGAAGGAAAAGAGATTCTGTCCTGCCTGTAAAAAACGTATATATAACAGCCGCCATAACAGCAAGCTTTAGTAGACTCTTGCCCAGTTCAAAAAGCTTTCTTGTGGAAAAGATCTTTTTCATTCCGCTGATAGGGTTCAGCTTTGAAAACTTTGGCTTTAATGGCTTGGTTGTTGGTCGCCATTTAACCTGTATAAGGTCACACATAAAGCTGACAGCCACACCCAAAAGAAAAAATGGTGCACAGACCAAAAGGATGGTCAAAAGCGCATTGGTCAATATTGCCATAATAGTTGTAACAGGAGGATATCCATTGTAGGTCCTTGTTACATAGGGAATATTGTTGTAGGCTCTTTCAAAAACAGCCTTGAAGTTAGTTCCCATAAAGGTATAGCCAAACTTTAATATCAGGAAAAGAGTGAGCATAGTAAATGCTGTTGCTATCTCCTGACTTTTGGCAACCTGGCCTTCTTTTCTGGCATCGCTGAGTTTTTTCGGTGTAGCCTGTTCTGTCTTTTCAGCGCCGTTTTGATCCTCGGCAAAGAACTGCAGATTATATTTAATTAATACTGTGGAATCATTATCCGCTCTGCATACTTTGTACAAAACTCTGGATCATCTCCTTGCTGTAAATAAGAATGAAATTTGCAGCATCCTTAAGCATTACAATTGTAAATGTCATTACAATAAGACCAACTATGATCTTTATCTGAATACCTACAGAGAACATGTTCATCTGAGGTGAAACTTTCGCCAAAATACCAAGTACTACGTTGGTTATGAAGGTGATGATGAATATCGGAAGGCATATCCTGAATCCGATAACGATATAATCCTTCATAAAATCCAAAAGTACCTGTAACATCTTATCTGAGTTGATCACTGCCCCATTTATCGGTACCAGGGTAAAACTGTCTGCCAGCGCCCTTAAAATATACTGATAAAAACCGGTAAGAATAAGCGCCATTGTCAGATACTGTGAATACAGAGATCCTGTAATGGTAACCTGCTGATTGGTAGCAGGATCCATCATACTTACCATTGAAAGACCTATCTGCATGTCAACAATAGTTCCGGCAAAGGCTGCGATCAGCTGACACAGATTAACTGAAAGGCCAATTAAAAGGCCAACCATAACCTCTTTTAAAACAATGACTGCATAACCTGCCACCGTGTTGTAATCAATCGGATAAAAAGGTACCGCTCCATATAAAAGAATTGAAAGGCACAGTCCATAGCCAATCTTCACAAGGTTCGGTGTTCCTCTTCCACCTAAAAAGGGGCAAACAAAGATGAAAGACATTATCCTGACAACTATAAGCAGGTAAACCTCAAGATCGCCATAGCTGAAGTTATAATCAATCATTTACCGCTCCTAGCGAACGTACTTTGAAAAGTCAGACCACAAACTGGTGATAAAGCCTGACAGCTCAGTTAGCATATGGTTTCCAAGGAGCATGATCATCATGAATACCCCAAGTACCTTAGGCACAAAGGTAAGGGTCTGCTCCTGGATTGATGTAACGGTCTGGAATATTGATACTGCAAGACCTATACACATAGATGTAAGCAGAATCGGAAGTGCAACTCTTATAACAAGCATAAGAGCTTCTCCAATGATCAGGTTAATATCCGCTAATGTGATCATATCCGGCTCCTTTCTCTTTTAATAAAATGATTTAACAATGTTTCCAATTATCAGCGTCCATCCATCTGCCAATACAAACAAGAGAATCTTGAAGGGCAACGATATGGTGGTCGGCGGGAGCATCATCATACCCATACTCATAAGTACCGATGCTACAACCATGTCTATTACAATAAATGGAACATATAACAAAAAGCCAATAATAAAGGCTGTTCTTAGCTCACTTACAATAAAGCTTGGAACAAGTACCACATTGGGAATACTCTCCAGCTCTCCATCCCACTCAATTCCGTCAATCTCCATAAAGAGCCTTACATCCTTGGTCTGGGTCTGGCCATACATAAACTGCCTGAAGGGCTTCATAACCTCTTCAAAGAACTCCTTCTGGTCCATCTGGCCCTCTTCAAAAGGAATAACTGCATCGTTGTAAGCAGTTGTAAGTGTAGGCTGCATGATAAAAAGTGTCATAAACAAAGCAATCCCAATCATCACCAGGTTAGGAGGTGACGTTTGGGTTCCAAGCGCAGTCCTTACAAAATGCAGCGATACAATAATCCTGGTAAAAGAGGTCATCATTACCAGGAGGGTTGGCGCCAGTGATATCAGTGTAAGGGTAATAAGTATCCTCAAAGCGCCATTTAAAGAGCCATTACCATTGTCATAGGTGATGGTTACCGTATTGGCTATATTAAGCTTTTTCAGATCGTCCGGTGTCTCGGCTGTTCCGGGATCATTGATATTGGTCCTCTCATCCTTGGAACCGGTAAGCTGACTATCTCTGTCTACGGTCGGATCCGTAGGCGTGGTATCTGATATAACATTCTCTGTAGCGTGGGTAGTCAAAGGATGCGCAACCGAAAGAAAAGAAAACATTAAAAGACAGGCAAGGGCTGATAAAAGCCCCTTCCTGAGCAGATGTCTGATATTCTGATCCACACTTCCCCGTCTTTTCATTTACTTCTTTATCTCACCCTTAAACTTTTCAAGGATATCCTTGAAACTCATATTTGTTTCAGAATCTTCTTCCCTGAAGTTTAAGTCCTCCCTGGACACTTCTCCCAAATTTGTGATTTCATCCTTGCCAACACCAATAGCCATATACCTTTGTCCAATACGGACAATCTGTATATACTTGGTGGCTGAAATCCTTGCCGTCTCAATGACTTCTATATTACCGGTGGTCTGCTTTTCCTTCTGAAAACCAGCTATCCACTTGGTAAAAAAATATGTGGCAGCAAGAACGGCAACGAAGATCAAAAGCATAAAAACAAGCTGCAAATATGAACTCATAAACAGTTCCCCATCTTACTGGACAATTTCTGTCACACGTACGCCAAAACTTTCCTCGATTACTACAACTTCTCCCTTGGCAACAAACTTGCCGTTAACAAGAACATCTACAGGTTCACCGGCAACCTTATCAAGCTCTATGATGGTACCGGGAGCAAAATCAAGAATATCTGCTATAGGCTTGGCAGTTCTTCCAAGCTCAACTGTAACCTCCAATGGAACATCCTTGATGATACCGATATTCTCGCCACCTGCCATAATGGAAGTTCCACCTGCAAAAGTCTGGAACTGAGCAGGCTGAATATTCATGTTCATCATCTGAGGAGCCATCTGCATCTGTGGCATTGCCATCTGCATCTGTGGCATACCCATCTGAGGCATTCCCATCTGTGGCATACCCTGTCCCATCATAGATGGATCCATTCCCGGCATTCCCATAGGCTGCGGAGCCGGTGCAGGAGCTGGTTCAGGAGCTGGTGCAGGAGCTGGTTCAGGCGCAGCCTCTCCAGCAGCGCTTGCATCACCGGCAATTACAGTATCCTTAAGAGTCTTAGCGAAGTCGATAGGATACAACTGCATAAGAGTTGAATCCACCAGATCTCCTACCTGCATCTTAAAGGAAATCTTTACAAAGGTTCCTGTAAGGAACTCAGCGATATCAGATGGATCATCATTGATCATGTCAAGCAGAGTTGACTGTGGCGGGCTAATATCTACCTTCTGATTGATCATTGTAGAAAGAGATGTGGCAGCAGCGCCCATCATCTGGTTCATAGCCTCGGAAATAGCAGAAAGCTGAAGCTCACCGATCTCTCCTTCTGTATTGGTACCATCACCACCCATCATAAGGTCGGTGATTACCATAACGTCATGCTCTTTCAGAATCAGGATATTTGTTCCATCAAGACCAACTGTGTACTTGATCTGAATGAATACACAGGGCCTCTCATAGTTCTGTATCACATTTTCCCAGTTAGCCAGTTCAACCTGAGGAGTGGTAATATTTACCTTCTGGTTGACAAGGGAGTACAGCGTTGTAGCTGATGATCCCATGCTGATATTGGCAACTTCTCCAATGGCATCCTTTTCAGTATCGGTAAGAAGAGACTCATCAATACCGCTACCTCCGCCTCCGCCAAAATCTGCAGGCGCATCGCCACCTCCTAGATCAGCATCCCCAGGAGCATCTGCAGGTGCAGCATCGCCCCCACCGGAAGTATCCATACCGGCTAGCAAAGCATTAATTTCGTCCTGAGATAACATTCCATCCATGCTCCTACTCTTCCTCCTCTCTTACAACCGACGTGATCCGTACGGCATATTTGTCTTTTGCTGTACCGGGCAAAGCGGTAAATTTATAGATATTCCCAACAAATATCTGCATATCCGTATTTACCCGATTATCAAGTCTTATAATATCTCCTGCCTGTAAATGCACGAAGTCATTAACTGAAACATTACATCTTCCAAGGACAGCCTTCACAGGCACATCCACATGTCTGACCATAGCCTCCAGATGTTCCTCGTAGTCCTCTTCTGCGTTCTTCTGCATCGTAGAGAACCAGAACTTGGTGTTCAACTTATCCATAACACTCTCTAACGTGAAATATGGAAGGCAGACGTTCATAAGTCCCTCTGTATCACCTATCTTGATGTTAAGAGTTACAATGGCAATCATATCAGTAGGTGAAATAACCTGGGCGAACTGTGGGTTTGTCTCGATCCTTTCCATAACAGGATTGATGGCCACAACGTTCTGCCACGGCTCAACCATAAGCTGCATACATATGGTAACCAGTTTCTCTATGAGAGGCATCTCGATGTCAGTAAAGGGTCTAGGCTTGTCCAGTCCGTTTCCTTCACCTCCCAGCATTCTGTCAATGAAGGAAAATCCGATGTTAGCCTGAAGCTCAAGGATAATAGTTCCCTGTAACGGAAGGAAACTAATAACACCCAGGATAACAGGATTGGAAAGGGCGTTGCTAAACTCTGAATAGGTTACAGTCTCTGAGTTTGCCACGGAAACCGATACGTTCTTACGCAAATACAGAGGCAATGTGGTGGACAAAAGACGACCGTAATGCTCGTAGATCATCTCCAAAGTACGAAGATGTTCCTTGGAGAACTTGGCCGGACGTTTGAAGTCGTAATCCTTGACCTTCTTCTCGTCCGTGGCCTGCATTTGGTCCACATCAAGCTCACCTGTTGAGAGTGCTGACAGCAGACTATCTATTTCGCTTTGTGATAGTACTTCACTCAAGGCTTATCTCCTTAAATAAATAATTAGTTATAAAGTACACTTGAGAAGCTGCAATCATAGATAAAGTTCGAATTGAACATTTCCTGAACATTCTCAAGAATAGTCTCTCTTGCAGTCTCATCTGCTCCAGCCTGAAGTTCTTCAAGAGTGTAGCTGGAAAGAGTGCTTGTGATTGTTGATTTAACTACTTCTTTTACGTTGGCGAGGTTATCTTCTGAACCAAGAGTTGCATAATCTGCACTTGCCTTGTTGAGAGAGAATACAACCTCAACAACCATATAATGCTGCTTACCATCAGCGCCCTGCTTAAGGTTGATCGTAAGCTTCTCATCTCCTGTAAAGCCCCAGGTAGCCATATCTGTTACAGCTACAACACCTGATGCAGATCCGGAAAATCCTCCGGTGGAACCACCATTGGCCTCAAGCTCCAGAGCTGCAGCAATGTCAGAAATGATCTTGGCTGTCTGAGAGTTTGTAGTCATGACACTGAGCATCATAAATCCGGTCATAGCCAGATTGACAATAAGAAGTGCCAGAATGATTATTGATAAAAGATTCTTTTTCATAAGTTTTCATTCTCCTTAAGGTTTTAGTATGAAGCACTTAATGGATTATAGATCTTTATTTCTACTCTTCTGTTACGGGCTCTGCCCTCATCAGTAGAGTTATCCGCTATTGGATCGTACTGACCTCTTCCTGTATGAACCAGGTTTGCCGGATCGAGATTTGTGTGCTCAGTCAGATAATAAAAGATTGAAAGAGCTCTTCCTGAGCTAAGCTCATCGTTGTTGGCATATTTTCCGCCACCGGACATAGGCACGTTATCTGTGTGTCCTTCAATCTCTATTGTTCCACCGGCATAGGACTCAAGGATCTGTCCTACCTTGTCGATTACAGGGATTGCATCCTCTTTAATATCTGTTTTACCCGAATCAAAAAGAATTGATCCCTGGATTGTGAGCTGTACATACTGGCTGGTGTAGTTCAGGGATACAAGATTGTCTATCTCACCCTGATCAAGAGCTTTTTCAATCTTCTCAGCCAGTTCCTCGGAAGCCTCCAGCTGCTCTTTTTCAGCAGCCTCCATAAGCTCCTGTTGATCCATATCTCCCACATCTGCCGTCTCAGAATCCGAGTCATCTCCGCTCTGAGCAAGACCCATGGATGTAACATAACTTGAAAGCTCTGTGAGCTGGGATACACCATCTCCGATAAGAGCTCCCTGGCCTATAGCCATCTCACCACCTGAAAAAATACCAAACGCGGAACTGAAGGAAGCTGCAACCTCTTCGAATTTCGCTGCGTCCATAGTTGCCATAGAGAAAAGCAAAACGAAGAAACAAAGGAGCAGATTCATCAGGTCACCAAAGGTACCCTGCCACGCCGGCAAGCCAGGTTTTATTTCTTCTGGTTTCTTTGCCATTTATTATTCTCCTCCGCCATCTCCGGAACCATTTTCAGCCTCATAAGCTGCTCTGTCACCAGGTGACAGGAATGACTTAAGCTTCTCCTCAGTAACACGTGGGTTTTCACCAGCCTGAATAGAAAGAAGTCCTTCAATAACAATACTTTTTGCCATATATTCAGCGTTATCCCTTGCCTTAAGCTTATTCTCAGCAGGATAACAGAACCAGTTCGCAAGAACGGATCCGTAGAATGTCGTAATGAGGGCAACCGCCATGGACGGTCCGATTGATGAAGGATCTGACATGTTCTGAAGCATCAGAACCAGTCCAAGAAGGGTTCCGATCATACCCCAGGAAGGACCCATACCTGCAACGTCACCGAAGAAGGAATAGTTTGATTTATGTCTCTCGGACATGGCATCAATCTCAGCCTCAAGAATGCTCTTAACAAGCTCAGGCTCAGTACCGTCAACAATAAGCATGACGCCTTTTTTCATGAAGGCATCTTCAAGGTTTCCGGCAGCTTCTTCCAGAGCAAGCAAACCCTCTTTTCTCGCCGTATTAGACAAGTCAATAATGCTCTTAATGGTAGTCTTGGTATCATCATTAGGCATTTTAAATATCAGCGTATAGGATTTAAGACCGCTGATAAAGCTGGGCATACTTCTTGACGCAAGAACCGCCATGAAAGCACCACCGAATGTGATCATCGCAGATGGAGCATCCAAAAAGTATTTAACACCGGTGATTCCGGCGGAAAATACAATACTGAGGATCATGAAAAGAAAACATAATCCAACACCAAGTAATGACGCAATATCCACAACAAATCCTCCTTAATAAAATAGTTTATTCTACTTTCTGAGAATTGATGATCTTATAAATTTCCTCAGGTTTTTCCTTGACCAAGAGTTTTCTTCCGGACATTAAAATAATGACTGTGTCGGGATTAGCTTCGACAGTCTCAATAAGGTCAGCATTTATGTAGATTTTCCTGGTATCCAACTTGGTAAGCTCAATAATTGAACCCATATAAAACGCCACCTTTCGGAACCAATAATTTCATTATTTGCAAAAATTTCAATCATTTTTGAAATTAAATTTCTCTATGTACTAATTTTACCACGTTTCCGAGGCTAAATCTCCTGGAAACGTTCACAATTTGGACATAATTGAAGCATAATTTCACTTGTTGGGAATTATTTTGAAACAAAATTCAGAACCGTAACCTTCCCCCAACAAAAAGAATAATCAATATAATTGCATTATCATGGCATAATACTACATATTGTGGTATTAAAAACATTTTACCACTAATATTCAATACTTAACAGTACAATTTTAATATTTTCCTTTAAAAAAAGAATAAAAAAGACCCCCTGGGGCTATCTCCTGCCTCGGGGGTCCATCCCATTTATACTTTATCTTCCATGAATTGAGGAAAAATCAGCTTCCCATATCATCCATAGTCTGTACAAACTGCTCTCTTACATCAATGGGAATATTCTTTGAAGAATCCTCGGATCCAAGTGCTTCGATCGCTTCACCGCTTCTTTCGTTCTCTGTCTCTTTTGCCGCATCATTTGTTATATCATTTGATGCCTTGCTAAATTCTGCCTTAAGCTGTTCTTCTCTGGCAGCTCTGGATTCCATCTCCTGATTATAGGTTGTCTGGGAAATATCACCCTGAAGATACTTCCTTTGAAGTTCTGCATCAGAAACTCCCTGAAGAGAAGTCTCTGCAGATGCTGCGGATGAAGTCGTCTCTGCAGATGGCTGAACCTGTACTGTTGCAGCTGCGGTATCAGCACTTTGCTGAGGCTGTACAGCTGTTGCAGCAACTTCAGGTGCCTCATAAGCTTTTTCCTTCACTTCCTCAGGAAACTCTAACTCTTTATATTCAGGCTTCGGCGCTTCATAAGCAGGCTTTTCAGGAATATCTGTTTTCTCAGGAATGTCAGCTTTCTCAGCTGTAGCAGCTTTATCTGCGACATCAGTCTTTCCCGGCAGATCAAAATCCTGCAACTTATCTTCTATAAGCCCATACTCATGGAGGTCCTTAGCAGCATCAAAAGTCCGCAGGGACATCTGAGGAACCTCATAAGCACCCGCACTTTCCATAGCCTTTGCCTGATCAATGGTAGAGGCCTTAACTCTCACAGTATCACCATCACTGGACCTTGATATTACAGGACCATATTCCTTAGTGGCTAAGTTTTCTCTATAATCCGCCCGGCGCTCTATTTCTTTTCTAGCAGCGTCCAGGACCTTTTCACTCCCACCGGTTGTCTTCCCAACCTGCGCCGGCCTTGGCTGGGCAGCAGGCGTTACCGGGCTTGCCCCCTGCGCCATACTGATCGGATTTATATTAATAACAGCCATAAAGAGCCTCCTTTCACACCTTCCCATTGTGCATTAATTTTAATTGTTTAAGCCCGCATATTCTATGGGTATAATCTGAAAGTTTTATTAAGATTTTATAATTTGAATTCAGGTTAAAAGAACTCCCTCCGGAATGGACGTATTCCGAAGGGATATTTTTATTTGATGGATTATTTGGTTAAAAGAGCTATCTATTATCTCTTAAGGTTTGTGAGCTCCTCAAGAAGTGTATCGGATACTGTAATGATACGGCTGTTAGCCTGGAAACCACGCTGTGTTGTGATCATCTCTGTAAATTCCTTAGAGAGGTCTACGTTTGACATTTCCAGAACACCTGTATTCATGTAGCCACCGTCTGTAGTGATATCCTGAACTGTAGGATCACCGGAGTTAAGAGTTGACTTATACAGGTTATCTCCTTCCTTTGAAAGACCTGATGCATTAGCGAACTCGGCTGATGCAATCTGTCCAAGGAGCTTTGTCTGGCCGTTTGAATAAGTAGCGTAGATCTGTCCGTCAGTACTTACTGTAACACCGTTCATCTCACCTACTGCCCTACCTGTGTTGAGAGACTTCTTGTCGCCCTTAACAGCCTTGATTGTTGATGAGCCTGATGTGTTGTAGTTAGTAACGGTTGAGAAATCAACTTCAAGTGTTCCCTTCTTAGCCTGCTCAGAAGGATCACTGGAATTTGAAACCTGGAAACCAAATGCCTCAAGTCCGTCAATGCTCTGGTCAAAGTACATGTCAACCATACCGTCCTTGGCACCATTAGCTGTTGTAAGAGCACCGTTTGCAGCGTTGAAAACAAGCTGTACAGTCTTTGAACCTGTGCTTAATGAAATACTTCCATCGTTGTTGATCTTATAGGTTCCGTCTGTTCCAAAAGCGTCAGCATCTTCATCGGATACATTGTAAACTGAGTTAAGAAGATCCTTAAGACTTCCTGTTGCTGTTGATAACAGATCTGTAATATTGCCGCTTAATGGAACGTTTGAGTATGCACTTGTAGGATTATTTGTTACAAAACTGATAGTTGTATCTGAGCTTCCTTCAGATGTTGAGTAATCAGAGCTGAAGGTAGGATTTGCTGTTAAGTTATCATAAATTGTAATTGCACCTGTTGAGCTAAACTTAACCAGTGATGTTGAAGAATAACCCATTGCTGTACTTGTAGGATCAATGCCGTAAACTGTGTTAAGTACATTTGCGTTATAGTCTCCAAGTTTAGCTTCATTTCCTGTTAATACATACGCAGATCCATCAGAGGAGTTTTTGAATACTGTGGAAGGAGTCTTTGATGTGAACTGAGTAGCTGCACTGCCTTCTGCTGCATTGTAAGCCTTTGAGAAAGGTGTTCCGGTAAATACTACATTAGTAGTGTCTTCAACTACTGATGGCTCAGATGTGTAGAGTTCCAATCCGCTTGTTCCGGTAATAGTCCTAAAGGTCAGGTGTGTGTATCCATTAGAATTTAAATAAGTTGTAAGATTAGTTGCTGTCTGAGCATCATCACCAGCAACAACCAAAGCAGGAGAAGGAGTCACAACATTATCAAGAACCTTTGCCAATTCAACTTTTTGAGCTGTTGTAAGAGAAGATGCCGCATAAAGTGCATTCTTTGTATATCCAGTAACATTACCTGTATAGGAATATGACTTATCAGGTGTTGTAGTTGTAGAATCAACCTTTGATCCAACAACCTTAAGTGTTCCGGATGCGTATGAATAGAAAAGCTTCTCGCCGGGATGAGCTGCTGTATAAGCATCTGTAGTAGACTTCAGTGTAAGGTTGCCAGAACCATCCATGAAATCTGCATCATAACTTGTATAATCGTCCATCTGCTCGTACTTTGCTGTACTTGCTGTAGCTGGAAGTGTTGAGCTCTTTGTTACTGTGAATACATCAGCTGTACTTCCTGCATTTGTCTTAAATGTGTAGGAATAGCTACTGTCTGAGGTATAGGTTGTCATAGGTGTTGAATCTATGCCAAATACCTTTTCCAGAGTTGCCTTTGTAGCTGCAATAAGATCCTTCATTGTTCCACTAGTGCTTGTAGGAACCTGATAAGCCTCACCTTTTGTACCATTTGACACATAATAAGCATCAGTATTTCCTGACTTGTATGAAAAACCGGAATTAAGTGATTTAGCTTTTACATAATCCTTCTCATAGGTAATGGTCATCTTACCAGAGTCATCAATACTGTATGCTGAAGTCTTTGAATAACCATTAGTCTGGTCAATAACTTCTTTATCTGTTACGCCATAGAGCTTGTTGAGAATTCCGGCGTAGCTTGTCTTGCTGGATGTCAAAAGGTCTGAAAGGACACCTGTTCTAGGTACATCAGTATAAACCTTTGTTCCTGCTTTCTGATAAATCTCAGCGCTTGTTGATCCAACTGTGATTTCGTGAGTATCAGAAATAGTGTAGTCAAAAGACTCACTTGATCCAAATTTAATGTGATCAAGAGTTGTTGTGCCATCAGCCAATGTCTTATTGATGGTATTTCCATCAGAATCAATAATATCTGTCAGCTGAAGTGAAAACAGATGGTCTGTTCCTGTATCCTTCAGTGTGAATTTTCCCGTGTAAAGATATCCCTTGTTGTCGTAGAACTCAAGGGTAATTGTCTTACCATCATCAGATGTTACGTTTGTATCGTGGTCATCGATATTTCCGGAGTAAAGAGCTGCTGTTGTGGATGCAGGTGAATATGTGGCATTGTCTGCACTCATGATCTGAAGTGAAGCAAGTCCGCCATTCTTGTTAACCTTGATCTCACCGGTCTCTTTATCTTCCTGAGCAACCCAGCCCTGTACCAGGTATCCGTTTGACTGCATTGCAAGATTGCCGGCGCCGTCTACGTAGAAAGAGCCGTCTCTTGTGTAAAGATCTTCCTTACCGTTGTTAACAACGAAGAAAGCCTTACCGGTTATCATAATGTCGAAAGGGTTATTTGTAGTCTGAGTTGCACCCTGAGACTCAATTGCAGTTGCAATAGCACCTGACTTAGCACCAAGACCGATCTGGCGTGCATTTACGCCACCTTTTGTCTCTGTTGCTCCGGATGCTGTCTGGGTTGTCTGATACATAAGATCTGAGAATGTGATTGACTGTGATTTAAAAGAAGTAGTATTTACGTTAGCAATGTTGTTACCAAGAACGTCCATCTTGGTCTGATGTGTACGAAGTCCTGCAACACCAGAATAAAGTGATCTCATCATAAGGCAAAGTCCTCCATCAAATAAAAGCCATTACAATTTTGATTTCGGACGAAGCAAGAGTTTTGCGGATAGATTCCGGCAGTCTGTCCGGGATCTGAAGATTTCCTGGAGGGTCAGGCACGTCCACCTGCCGGCTAAGCCGGAACCCCTCTTCGGGCCAATCATGCAATAACTGCTCCGTCTATGTTAGTGAATACGTTGCTCTTGTTTTCTGTCTGATCCATTGCTGTTACTACGGTATTGTTGGGTACGTTTACTATAAATGCCAGCTGATCCACCAGGATCAATGAATCCTTTATGCCTTTTTCACTGGCTTCGATCTTGCCCTGATTTAGTCTGTCCATCTGCTCGCTAGTCAGTTCAATGTTTCGAAGGCTCAGCCTGTTCATGGCATGCTTAGAAAACTTAACAGGTCCTTCACTGTTAGTTATATCGGCTGATTCCTTTACTTTATTTAGAACTGAAGCAAAAGAATTTTCTCCAGTAGGCAAGGGGGTTGCATCCTTGCCTACTTTAGGAGTATTGGGATTTAAGTATTGATCCTGGACTTGTCCGATGGACATAAACTGTCTGTTATCCAACGTCATGTCTTTAGTCCTCCATGATAACAAATCGATCAGTTATGAGTTATCCTTCTCAACAAATTTCCTGTGGTCATCTTCCCTGATATCATCAATACGGTTAACATACTGAAGAAGTGAAGTAACGTAGTTCTTGTCCATCATCTTTTTAGCCTTATCAGGCATATTCTCATTGTAGTACTGATACATAGTATCGATTGTAAGGCCGTGCTCCTCTTCCGTGATCATGTCAAGGTTAGGAAGCTTGTCGATAGCTTTCTGGAAATCAGCTACAGCTTCAAGAGCTTCTGTGTAGCTGGAATCAAGAACCTGAACTACATCTTCTATGTCGTAGTTAACGCCGCCAATATTAAGGTATGCCTTGTTTCCGCTGTAGTTAACGTAGTCAACCACACCCTGGATCTCGGAAGAAGTACCTGTTTCAGCATTAGTCTGCTTAATGGTAACTGTCTTTCCAACCATCTCAGATGCCCTTGATAAGGACATTGCACTTGCCATATTGGAGAGTTGCTCAACCTGTGTGAAGGTTGCGTACTGGGAAATATACTCAGTATTGGATGTAGGCTCCAATGGATCCTGATACTTCATCTGAGCTACAAGGATCTGCATGAAGGCATCCTTATCATAACCGTTAGGAGTAGTTTTTGATGCTGCCTCCTGCTCTTTGGTCTTAATACCTGAGTTTATTACTTCACCATTTTTAATGATTGCATTTACTGAACTTGTATCTGCCATATTCTTTAACCTCTTTGTTCTTCAGTTATGCACTGAAGTCAACTGAGTTTCCGTTTACTGCCATCATCGAAGCAGCTATTCTGTCGGCATCACTGGTGAGTTCTTCAATCTGGTCATCTTCCAGCTCTGAAAGATTGATCCTTCTAAGAGGTTTAACCTTCTTATCAGTTCCTGCCTGACCAGGCTGTCTGTCGTTGCCCTGCTCTAAATTCTGTTCAAATCCATGGCCACCAACTGTAACTTCAATAGATGTTACCTTAATGCCATTTTCTTCAAACTTCTGTGTGAGCTGAACCATCTGAGCTTCAACAGCTTCTCTTACTATCTGGTTCTGGGCTGTAAACTTGGCTACGATTCCGTCCTTGCCACTGGTAAGAAGTACATTTACATTACCAAGACTGGCTGGATGCAGCTGCAATTCCATTGATGTCTCTTCTGCTTTTGATGAAATAGTGATCTTTTCAGTGATCTGTCTGATAATATCTTCCATCTGTGCTCTGTCGGTGTAGCTTACAGAGGATGTAGGATCTGCATTCATTACAGCATCTGCGATATTATTCATCACCTGATTGAAAAGATTGGATGATTCGGCACCGGAATGGAAATTTCCTTTGTTATCACTGCTACCTTTTGAGTCTTCCGTGATGATCTCTATAGACTTTTCTTCCGGGACCTTCTCTGTGAACGCCTCAGACTGTGGTGCGGTGGTCTTTTGGGTGTTCAGCTGTTCCTTAATTACGCTTTCCCGAGGATTCAAAAAGATCTCGGGCTGCTGTTGCTGAATCTGGTTTTTCTCTGTCTGAAACTGCTCCTTGAAGCTATTCTTACTATCTTCAACAGCGCTCCTTAGTTCTTCCTCTGATAGATTGAACTCATTCATAAGTTCGCTCTTCATACTCTCCGCACCCTCCATGAGGTCCTGCAGTGATGTATATATATCAGAATCTGTAATATGATCTATGGCCTCTTCCTGACCGGTAAGTTCTGTCACAAGCATCTGTATGTTAGCCGGGTCTAAAAGATCTGCCGCCATAAGGCCTAGTACCTGCATCGCATTGACTATATCCTCTTCATTTACATCGAAGGTCTCTGCGATCTGAGCCATTAGCTCTTTTCCATCTTCAGTGATGGCTTCCTGCAGCTTAGTATCAGCTTCCGTGCCCTGTGTTTCATTTGTCTGACTTGTTGCTGCCACTTCAGTGGTATTCTCGTTCACTTCCTGCGAACTTGTATCCACCTGATTAGTATTAGTGTTCTCATCAACCTGTATATCTGCCTTGGTTGTTTCAGCTTTTGTTGTAAGATCATTTGTCTTTGTCTGCTTTGCAGCGTTAAGAGCCTGATTTACATCCTTTGAAGCTTCCGTTGTTCTGGCCTGGATGAGGGAATCCGAAACCTTATTGAACACATTGTCAAAGCTTGTAGCTGCTGTCTGAGAACTCTTTTTGGAGCTTACGACATTTGAAACATTTGTGGCTGCAGTGCCCTGTGCCATGTAAGCTGCAATAGCGCTTACTGCGTTATTTGCACTGCCCATGCAACTCCTCCTTTCTTTTTCTTGTACCCAAAGTACACCCGTAGTACTTCGTTATGTATATCGGTTATTCAGCCTCAAACTTAAGAGGTTTATATAAAAAAAATGAAGATGCCAATGGACGTTTCTCCCTGACATCTTCATAGTTTTACCCTGTTATCTTAGTTGACTTCTGCTCCATAGATGTAGGCTCAAGAAGCTGAGTCAGCTTGGCAGAATTTTCCTTCTCCATGGCAGCAAGAATATCAGAACGATTCTCAACACTCATCTGAGCCAGTATCTTGGAGACAAGAGTTATCTGATTCTCATTGACCATCTCGTCAAAAATCTGTGCAGCGCTCTTTGCTTTCATGCTGGAATAGGTTGTCGCAAAGGCCTTGATAGCAGCGTCATCTACACCCTGCTGCTTGATCTTGGCATAGATCTCTGCAGCATTGTCAGGATCGATCATCTCATAGTACTGAGCAAATGCCTCAGCGTCAGGAGAGTTGTTGCCATAAACAACCTCCTCATAGAACTTTGCCTTTTCCTCATAAAACTGTTTTTGCTGCTCTTCAAAGGGCTCAAGACGAGCAACTTCCGCCTTAAGCTTCTCGTTCTCGGTACGAAGATCCGCATTAGATTGCATCTCATCGTTTAAAGCCTTCTCAAGTCTCCTGATATAGGCAAGTGCATCATCAAGGTTATCAATAGCTCCGGTTGTGGCATTTCCTGACTCATCAACTGTAGTCTCTGTAGTCGTGCTATCAGTTTTCTTCTCAACAGAACCTTCCGGAAGGATAAGATTAACGTATGGAATATCCTTAAGGATTGGAGCAAGTACATCTGAACCGAAACCACCAACGTCCAGTTTAACTAAAAGAGCCATGATAGCAAGCCAGATAAGGATAATAAGGAAGGTGATGACGATTGTCGCAAAACCGCCGGCGTTATCACCGCTTAGTTCCGCACTTCTGTCAGCAAATTCCTGCTCTTTTTCCTTCTGGGCTTTGCGCTGCTCCTTAAGGGCTTTCCTGTATTCTTTTTTGTCAGCTTTTAGCTTGGCCCTGGCGGCTTTGGGGTCGTCAGGTGAATTCAGTAAGTTGGTATCAGCCATTTAATTATCTTCCTTCTGTCTTTGTCCGTAGGTAAAGCTGGTTCGCTGATCGTTTTCCTTAGCTTCTTCCTGTTTCTGTTCCTCAAGGAACTCTGCAAAAGCTCTGTCCCTCAAGGTCTCCTGCATCTTTCTCTCCTGGATATTCCTGGTGAGCTTTATTCTCACTCTTTCAACCTTCTGCTCTTCCTTCTGGACCACCATGGACTGGTGCTTGATCATAACGTCCATCTGGGCAGTTGCATACTGATTATCCAGAATATCCTGAAGCTTAAGAGATTCGTCGTTTCGAAGCTCCTCAGCTTCCTGAAGGTATGCAGCTTTCCTGTCTATGTATTCCTGAAGTATATCAAGCTGTTTATTAAGCTCAGCCTGAGCCACAGCAAACTCCATCTTGGTCTGATTCTCAGTCTGCTGCTTGATATTCAGGACACTCTGCATTCTGTAAACAAATCTTGCCATAGGCTATCAATCGTTGAACATGGCAAGGAGCTGACCTCTGATCTCTTCAAAGGTGAACTTCTCGTCAGTCTCCTGCATAAGAAAATTGTTGACCATTTCAATCTTGGAAACAGCATAGTCAATGTTCTTGTTAGCACCACTTCTGTAAGCGCCGATATTTATAAGATCCTCGGCATCATTGTAGGTAGCAAGGACGTTTTTAAGCTTACCGGCAGCTTTTTTGTGCTCAGGGTCAGCTATTGCAGACATACATCTGGAGATGCTTGCCAGAACATCAATTGCCGGATAATGATTCTTCTGAGCCAGCTTTCTGTTAAGGACAATATGTCCATCCAAAATACCACGGGCAGTATCCGTGATAGGCTCATTCATATCATCACCATCTACAAGCACGGTATAAAGACCTGTGATAGAACCTTTACGTGATCTTCCGGCTCTCTCCAAAAGCTTAGGCATCTCAGCATATACTGATGGTGGATATCCTCTTGATACAGGAGGTTCCCCTGAAGCAAGACCTATCTCACGCTGAGCCATGGAAAAACGGGTAAGGGAGTCCATCATAAGAAGTACGTCTTTTCCCTTGTCCCTGAAATACTCTGCTATGGAGGTAGCTGTTTTGGCAGCCTTAAGTCTCTCAAGGGCTGGTTTATCAGAGGTTGCACACACAACAATTGACCTCTTCATACCCTCTTCGCCAAGGTCTCTTTCGATGAATTCTCTTACTTCCCTTCCACGCTCTCCGATAAGAGCAATAACGTTTATATCCGCCTGGGTATTTCTCGCAAACATACCAAGGAGTGTGGACTTACCTACACCTGAACCGGCAAAGATACCAATACGCTGTCCCTTACCTACTGTAAGAAGTCCGTCAACTGCCTTAACTCCAAGAGAAAGCACCTCAGAGATCGGATCTCTGGTCATGGGATCCGGTGGCTGGTTCTCAACTGAATAGGCAACGCCGCCCTCCAACTGAACACCCTGACCGTAGTTGGTTCCGTCAATCCTTCCAAGGCCGTCCAAAGTCTGACCAAGAAGACCTTCACCAACGTTTACACGAAGAGGAGAATCAGTGTTCTCAACAATACTGCCATTTCCGATACCACTGGTATTCTCATAGGGCATAAGCTGAACATGGTTATCCTTAAAACCTACTACCTCTGCCATGGCAGGCTTTACCACATGTTCAGTAAGGGAGTCATCATCCTTTTTCTTGGGATAGATAAGGCAGATATCTCCAAGCTTGGCATCAGGGCCTGCTGACTCAATAGTAAGACCAATGACATTAACCACTTTACCTCTTGTCCGGTAAAATGGTGCGTTGGCCATCTTTTTGTATTTTGAAAGATCAAATGAGGATACCAGCATATAAGTATCTCCTAATTATCTTTTCTTTCTGTCAAAGGAAAGGAGTTTAAGCTTACGTGTTATCTCAGAAAGCTCAACTCCAAGGCTGCAGTCAAATACCCCACTGTCAGACTCGATCATGCATTCATTCTCCTTCAAAAGAGGATCTTCAATGATCTCCATAGTTGTATTCGGTGACGTAATAGCTGCCTGAAGAGTATCTCTTTCATCCATTACCTCATCGTAATCATCAGATGAGACATGAACGATCAGATCATTTCCCGGTTCAATTCTGGAAAGAGTTGTCTTAAGAAGATGAAGTATGATTCCCTTATCTTCCCTGAGTTCTATGTTAAAGACATGCTCATAGATCTGGGTCAGGATATCCACCATCTCAGGTTCCAGCTCATCTACAATCTGTTGATACTCCTTTTCCAGATCACCTCTTTGTTGTTCTATTTCATCCTGAAGAGCCTGAGCTGCAGCAACACCTTCCTGATAGCCAGCTTCATACCCCTGGGCTCTTCCCTCTTCTACGGCATTATTCCTGATCTCTTCAGCTTGGGCATTGGCATTCTGAATGATCATGTCAGCCTGTTCCTGTGCCTGCTGGAGCTTCAAGTCGATCTCAGCCTGCATTGCTTCCATATCAAATTGAGGATCAGGTGGTACTGACTGTAACATGCTCTGATCCTCTGTAAGCTGGGTGAGCTGTTCCATATCAATACCGGGAATAAAGTCTTCCCCTTCCCTGCCTTCCTCGTATCCCTCTTCCTGAGACATCATTGCACGCTGTCTTCTAAGCTCCTGCTCCTGGAAGGCCTCGATCTTTTTGTTAGCCAACTCATTACTGTCGATTATTCGGGCTTCTGAAGCATCAAAGCTTACAAAACCCGCCTTAAAAAGATTAGACAACTAACTCATCACCTCCGCCTCTGGAGATTACGATCTCGCCGGAATCTTCAAGCTTCCTGATGACGTTAACAATCTTCTGCTGAGCTTCCTCAACATCCTTCATACGAACAGGGCCCATGAAGTCCATATCTTCCTTGATCATAGCTGCAAGACGCTTTGACAGGTTGTTGAAGATAGCTGTCTGTACCTGCTCGGTAGCACTCTTAAGCGCAAGAGCAAGGTCAGAGTTCTCAACCTCACGCAGCACTCTCTGAATAGATCTGTCGTCCAGAAGGAGAACGTCCTCGAATACGAACATCTTCTTTCTGATCTCGTCTGCAAGCTCTGGCTCTTCGATTTCCAGAGTCTCCATGATGTGTTTCTCTGTGGCACGGTCTACAGTATTCAGGATCTCTACTACTGCATCTACACCACCGATAATCGTGTAATCCTGATTTACAAGAGATGACAACTTTGATTCCAAAACCTTCTCTACCTCTTTAATGGTATCAGGGCTGGTTCTATCCATGGCCGCGATACGCTTAGCAACATCAGCCTGTCTGTCAGGTGCCAGAGCTGAAAGGATCATGGCAGACTGAGCAGGTGACATATAGGACAAAATAAGGGCAATGGTCTGAGGATGCTCGTCCTGAATGAAAGTAAGGATCTGTGATGGCTCAGTCTTACGGATAAACTCGAAAGGCTTAACCTGCAGGGAAGCAGTAAGCTTACTGATAACATCAAGAGCCTTATCCTCACCGAGAGCTTTCTCAAGAAGTTCCTTAGCATAAGTGATACCACCTTCAGCAATGTACTGCTGAGCAAGGCACACTCCGTAGAACTCCTCAAGGACAGCTTCCTTTATCTGGGATGTAACTGACCTGGTATTGGCAATCTCCAGTGTCAGCTCCTCAATCTCTTCTTCCTTAAGATGTTTGAATATGGCAGCAGATTTTTCTGGTCCAAGTGCGATCAGAAGAATAGCCGCTTTTTGAGTTCCGGTAAAATCCGCTATTAGCGAATTTCCACTAGCTTCTACTTCTACATCCATAGTTTAACTCCCCACTAACAAATAAATAACTTAACCAAAGTCCTCGTTGAGCCAGTTTCTAAGAAGCGTAGCTGCAGCTTCGGGATTCTCATCAACAAACTTTTCAATAAGCCTCTTGGTCTCAGAGCCCTGATCCATCTCAATGTCAACCAGCTGCTCCTCAGGCTGTGACTCAAGAAGCTGCTCAACAGAAAGCTGCTCCGGCTGTTCCGGCTCCTCCTCCACCTTCTTGGATGTCCACATGCTTCTGATAATGATGAAGGCAAGAAGTCCAAGAATAACAAAGATAAGAACAATCTGAAGTATATCTGTAACAGTGATAGTACTTCCTGTCCTGTCAAAGAATACATATTCTGTATAGGCTGCCATAGCAACATTCTCTGCCGGAATACCTGTTGCTTTAGACACTACATTGATCATGGCTTCAGGAACCTCTGAAACTAAAGGTTCAGTATTACTTGCCTTAAACTCCTCCCAGGTTGCATTCTCGTGATCTTCAGCCTTATAGTCCTCTTCCTTCATTACTGCGTAGTTAATGGCTGTAACAGAAATTGAACTGTTAGAATAATTAACTGCGCCGGGAACACTCTCAGTTGTAGTGATCTTCTCATTTGGAAGATAATCCCTTGACTCCTCAGTAATAGTTGATGTGGAATTGGTATTATCCTGCGTTACATAAGTAGTCTCATCTTCAGCATTTGTATCTGTACCAGGAATACCACTGATTCCACTGACATTCTCAGCGTTGTAGGTATCCTCATGGCTAAGTACACCCTGAGTCTGATCTTCAGCAGGTGTATACTGATGATCAACAACTTCCTGTTTTGTAAAATCCATTACCAGATTGCTGGCAACCTCTATATTGTCGTAAAGCTTTGTTCCAAGAAGAACTTTTTTCACCTCTGACTTAAGGAGCTGTTCTGCTTTAGCCTTAACAGTAAGCTGGCTTGAAGCAAGACCTGAAGTGGTGGTATCCTCTCCGCCTGAAAAGAGCATATTCCCTAAGCTGTCAAGGATTACGATATTGTCAGTATTCTCATTTCCGATAGCAACAGCAACCGCCTTAGCAAGGAAAGCAGCATTTTCTTCATCAAACTTTCCATCTTCCTTGAGATTAAGAAGTATCCAGGCTGATGAATCTTCCTGATTACCAATGAGTGTTCCGTCATTGTCAGGAATGTGAAGCTTTACATTGGCACTTTCAATGGCGTCAAACTTTGCAATAAAGTCCTGTTCCAGACGGCTCTCTAAATACAGCACATATTTCTTTTGTTTATCAGACTCTGTTGTTGAAAAGCTGCCTTCTGTAACATTATCGATGCTGTATGCATAGGACTGGATATCATTTGCACCCAGCAAAAGATTGGCTGAAGCCTGATCCTTTTTAAGGACCTTAAACTCCAAACCATCATCTGACATCTTGTAATTTACTGCATTAGAATCCAGAAGCTCCTTGATCTGAGAAGCTTCTTTTGTAGAATTGGCATTTGCCAATAGAATATACTGTGGCTGATTTAAAACAGACACCAAAATAATGATGGTAAGCAGTACAACCGTGCTGGCCCCAATGATAAGGGTCTTTTGACGGGCTGTGAACTGATTCCACCAGTCGAGAATTCGCTGCCAAATAGCTTTAATTCTTTCAGGCATTTATTCTCCCTCCCCATATATATAAAACAACTAAAACTTTAGATCTGCATCTGAGTAATCTCTCTGTAAGCCGCCATAGCCTTGTCCCTGATGGCTACCGTGTACTGAAGAGTTGTAGATGCCTTCTGTAAAGCAATAGAAAGATCGTGGGTGTTGTCAGTCTGACCTAAAGCCCACTTGATCTCCTCATTTTCAGCATCGGACAAATAAGCATTTGTGGTGTTTATGTTGTCGATTGCAGCTGAAAATATGCTCTTGAAGGACTCGTCATTCCCCTTCTGGTCGTCGCCAAGAACATTGTATACTCTGCTGTTTGTCTTCTCTGCATGTCTGATAACATCTGAACTTACGTTTCGAAGCTGCGAAATATCAAGAGATGCCATTTAAGATTCCCTCCCATTTTCCCATAAAAACAAGGAAGTTACGCTACGCGTAACAAGTTCACACCAGGCTCAAAAAGACTTCGCCAGGTGTTCTCAGCTCAGCTCTGTCCTATTTCCAGCCCCTTGGTAGCCATTGCCTTACTTGCTGTAAAAGCTGTTGCATTAGCCTCATAGGATCTGCTGGCGTCAATAAGGTTCGTCATCTCAGTAACCGTATTGACGTTAGGATAGGTAACATAACCATTCTCATCAGAATCAGGATGAGATGGATCATATACGACGTTCATCTGTGTCCAGGTGTCGTCCTGAACAGTGGTAACTTTAACGCCGCGACCGGAATAATGGTCAAGCCGTTCGTTAAGTATCCTGGAAAAAGGAGTTTGTGTACCCTTTTCCTCAAATCTGACAACCTTTCTCACATAAGGAGAGCCATCAGCAGTTCTGGTGGTATTGGCATTGGCGATATTCTCAGAAATGATATCCATTCTGAATCGCTGAGCCGTCAAACCTGATGAATTGATATTAAAAGAATCAAATATGCTCATCTGACACCTCCCTCATTATGATGACTTGGTTACAGCAGCAAGGTTTTTAAACTCCGCCTTAATGCCTTCCATAAGACCGTTGTACTTGAGCTGGTTGGCTGCAAGCATAACATTTTCAGTATCTATATCAACATTGTTCTTATCAGTCCTGTAGGAAAATCCGGAGTAGTCATTAACAACCCTGGCCTGTAAATGCTTATCCTTAAGGTCAGCGACCTTAGCATCCATGGTCTTGTACCTGGAGTGGCCCAGAGCTCTTTCAAGCTCATCCTCAAAGTTAAGGTCCTGCCTCTTGTAGCCGGGTGTATCGATGTTAGCAATATTATTAGCAATTATTTCGTTCCTGGTCCAGGAAGCATCAGCGGCCTTATCCAGCACGTTAATGTAGTCAAAGACATTGCTGTTTATCACTTTCATCCCCTCCTTCGCATTATTATTAATAATATGATTTTTTCGCGTAAAATACAAGTGTTATATACTTTATATTGTGTTTTTTGAAAGGTTTGTCTACAAAATGTATGATAAAAACAAAGAAAGGATTTATCCTGTGATAAATCCTTTCATCTAAATCCATCCCTGTCGCAAATACTGATGTACTTACAATATTTATCGGCAAATTATAGTTCCTGCTTTAGCTTTTTTATCTCCCCGAAGACCACATCGTTGGTTACCTTGATGTAGGTGCCTTTCATTCCAGAGGACCGGGATTCTATTACTCCGGCGCTTTCGAATTTCCTTAAGGCATTTACAATTACACTTCTGGTGATACCAACTCTGTCTGCGATCTTACTGGCTACAAGCACGCCTTCCATTCCGTCCAGCTCATCAAATATATGGATGATGGCCTGCATCTCTGAAAATGAAAGAGTTCCTATTGCCGATTTAACAACTGCCAGCTTTCTGCTCTCCTCAGCATTCTCTTCATTGACAGCCCTTAGCATTTCAAGTCCAACTACTGTTGTGCCATACTCACAAAGAATAATATCATCTATGTCGTAGGGCTTTTCTGTCTTATATATGAAAAGAGTTCCCAGCCTCTCTCCAGCTATTTCTATAGGTGTGATTATTGCCTGGAATTTAGAGGAATCAATGCCTTCAAATCCCAGTGTTTCAAGGTTTACATTTTCCTTAGTGGAAAGAATTGTAAGAAGTCTCTCATTCAGCATAGGATCAATAAATGAACCTACACTGTCAACAAGAAGTCCCGTCAAAGACTCTACATCTGCACTCTCACCAATTCCTAATACTTTACCCTTCTTACTGATGACGAACATGTTAGAGGATAAAATATCACACAACACTCTGCAGATATCGTTGAAAACTACTTTTCCTGAATTGCTGTTATGAAGTAGTTTCCCGATCTTACGGGTCTTGTCCAGTAGTTGTACACTACTCATCAGAGTTCTCCTTTACAAGATATTGAACGAAAAAGCGTATAAAATCTCACTACGCTATTTGTATCATAGCATAAAAAAATAGGCGCTTCAAATAATAAAGCGCCTACAATTATTAAAATAAGGTGAAGTTTTCAGAAACTTTCAGAAAATTAGCGTTATTTAGTTTCTTTATCTTCCACGTGACCACATTCTGGGTTTCCACAGGCAAGCTTAGAGTTCTTAGCATACATAAGTCCTCCGCACTTTGGACACTTCTTGGAAACAGGTCTCTGCCATGACATGAAGTCACAGTTTGGATTATCTATGCAGCCATAGAAGATACGGCCCTTCTTTGTTCTCTTAAGGACAATATCCTTTCCGCACTTAGGGCAGGAAACTCCGATCTTTTCAAAATATGGCTTTGTGTTCTTACACTCAGGGAATCCGGGACAAGCCAGGAATTTTCCGTGAGGGCCATACTTGATAACAAGATTACGTCCGCAAAGCTCGCAGACCTCATCTGTTACCTCATCCTGAACCTGAACTTTCTCAAGCTCTTTCTCTGCAGCAGCTACTGCTTCATTAAGATCAGGATAGAAATTCTCGATAACAGTCTTCCACTTAACTTCGCCATCAGCAATACCATCTAAAAGAGCTTCCATGTTGGATGTGAAGTTAACGTCCACAATCTGAGGGAAGGCTTCCATCATCATCTTATTAACTGCCTGGCCAAGCTCGGTTATGTAAAGGCTCTTGTTCTCCTTGGTGATGTAGTGTCTCGCCATGATAGTGGAGATTGTTGGAGCATAGGTACTTGGTCTTCCGATTCCAAGAGCTTCAAGGTCATGTACCAGAGAAGCCTCTGTATAATGAGGTGCCGGCTGAGTAAAGTGCTGTGCACTTTCAAAGGAAACGAATTTAAGCTTAGTATTAGTATCAAGGTTCTTCATGAGAACATTCTTCTCAATCTGGTCCTCATCGTCAGTGTAAACATTAAGGAAACCATCAAATACAGTCTTGGATGCAGCCACAGTAAATCTGTGCTCTCCAGCATCAATCTTAACTGATGTGGTCTCATATTTTGCAGCAGCCATACGGCTTGCCATAAATCTTCTCCAAATAAGCTGATACAGTCTGAACTGATCTCTGGAGAGATGATCCTTAACCATTACAGGTGTATGGTCAATATATGTAGGACGGATTGCTTCGTGAGCATCCTGGATCTTTCCTTCATTCTTCTTAACTGTAGCGCCCTCAGCAAGGTACTTCTCGCCAAAGTTTGATTTGATGTAGTCATTGGCAGCTGCTACAGCCTCGTCAGATACTCTTGTGGAATCTGTTCTAAGGTAAGTGATAAGACCTACTGTACCTTCCTTACCAAGCTCAATTCCTTCATAGAGCTGCTGCGCAACTCTCATGGTCTTCTGAGTTGAGAAATTAAGGGCTTTTGAAGCCTCCTGCTGAAGTGTAGAGGTAGTAAACGGAAGTGGAGCCTTCTTGCTCCTCTCGCCCTTCTTTACATCAGAAATAACGAACTTCTGACCCTCCAATGACTTGCAGATCTCATCCAGCTCTTTCTTGGAAGTTATCTCCTTCTTCTCATTGCCCTTACCATAGTAATGAGCAACTAAAGGCTTCTTCTCGCCATCAACTGAAAGGTTTACATCCAGTGTCCAGTACTCAGTAGGGATGAAGGAGTCAATCTCTTCTTCCCTGTCAGCAATGATACGAAGAGCAACAGACTGAACACGACCAGCTGAAAGACCTCTCTTTATCTTGGACCAGAGAAGCGGAGAAATTTCATATCCCACCATACGGTCAAGAACACGTCTTGCCTGCTGAGCATCCACAAGGTTCATATCGATATCCCTTGGGTGCTTCATAGCTTCTTTTACCGCATTCTTGGTAATCTCATTAAAGGTTACTCTCTGAACCTTTGCATCTGCCTCTGCAAGCTTAAGGGCATAGCAAAGATGCCAGCTGATAGCCTCCCCCTCACGGTCCGGGTCAGTTGCAA
Source organism: Butyrivibrio sp. AE2032 (assembly GCF_000702965.1). NCBI lineage: Bacteria > Bacillati > Bacillota > Clostridia > Lachnospirales > Lachnospiraceae > Butyrivibrio > Butyrivibrio sp. AE2032. Next base: position 304,895 of record NZ_JNLF01000006.1, read on the forward strand.
GATAGATCTTATCGGCCTTCTTGACCTGCTTACGAAGCTCCGCAAGCACATCTCCCTTTCCTCTGATAGTTATATACTTGGGCTCGAAGTCATGCTCAACATCAATTCCCATGGTACTTCTGGGAAGATCTCTTACATGTCCGTTTGAGGCAGCAACCTCATACCCTGCGCCCAAAAACTTTTTGATAGCTTTAACCTTGGTTGGTGACTCAACTATCAAAAGAGAATTCTTTTTACTTTTAGTATCTTTCTTTGTTGCCATAAGTACTGCAAATACCCCTCTAGTTTAAATATTGACTAAGTGAACTAAGCATCACTTTCTTATTAATATACACTTTTCTCAATTAAGTCAAGTATTGCTCTCATAATTAAGGGTGGCCACAAGGCCACCCTCATTATGAGTAATATCACTTCTTAAGCCATGCAGTCTCTTTTGGAGTCTTCTTTACGAATGGTCTTGCAAGGGCCTGCTTAGCGCCATTAGGAAGAATGTACTTAAGCTTCTCTTCTGCCTTTCTCATGGTTGAAGCATCAGGGTTGTCCCTTGTGAGCTTGATGGCGTCGAATTCGCAACGTGTTGTGCAAAGTCCGCAACCGATACACTTGTTAGGATCAACAATAGATGCACCACAGCTAAGACAACGTGAAGTCTCCTTCTTAACCTGCTCTTCTGTGAATACAAGCTTTGTATCACGGAAGGAAAGCTTTCCATCAGTGTTCTTGTTGCCAGGAACCTGACGTCCAACATGGTCATAATCCTTAACTGAAATATCATCCTTGTTAAGCTCAATGAAGAAGCTTGGATCACGTCCGATTGTGAGTGAAGAATGAGGCTGTACAAATCTATGGATAGACTCAGCACCTTCTTTACCACAAGCAATAGCATCAATAGCAAATCTTGGTCCGTAGAACATGTCTCCACCAACGAAGATATCAGGAACTGTTGTCTGGAATGTGATCTTATCAGCAACAGGAGCAGGTCCTCTGAACTCAACGTTCTCATCCTTAAGAAGGTCTCCCCAAACGGTAGCCTGACCTACTGAAAGGATAACGTTGGAGCATGCGATCTCCATTGTGTCATTCTCATCATACTTAGGATCGAAACGTCCCTCAGCATTCTTAACCTGAGTACACTTCTTGAATACGATGCCCTTAACCTTACCGTTCTCTGTAAGGATCTCCTTAGGTCCCCAGCCGCCTCTGAACTCAATGCCTTCAGACTCAGCAAGCTCAATCTCCTCAGGAAGAGCAGGCATGATGTCACGGGTCTCAAGAGAAACCTGAGTGATCTTAGGTGATCCGCAGCGAAGTGCTGTACGGCTAACGTCGATAGCAACGTTACCACCACCGATTACAACTGTATCGCCAGTAAGCTTGTAGTTCTCATCATCGATTACATCGTGAAGGATATCTACACCCTTGATAACGCCCTCAGCGTCTTCTCCGGGAACATTTACTCCACGACCGCCCTGGCAGCCGATAGCAATGTAGAATGCCTTATAGCCCTCTTCACGAAGCTGCTTAAGTGTGATGTCCTTACCTACTTCAACACCAAGACGGATATCAACACCAAGCTCCTTAAGAACATCTACCTCAGCCTCAACTACGTTCTTCTCAAGAACGAAGGAAGGAATACCATAAGTTACCATTCCGCCGGGCTTCTTGTTCTTCTCGAACAGTGTTGGCTTGTATCCCTTAAGTGCCAGGTAGTATGCACAGGAAATACCTGCAGGACCTGCACCAATAATAGCAACCTTCTCGTCAAAGCCGCCACCAAGCTTAGGAATAACCTTCTTAGGAATATATCTTGTATCTGCGTTTAAGTCACGCATAGCAACAAACTTCTTAACCTCATCGATAGCAAGGGCCTGATCGATAGTACCTCTTGTGCAGGCATCCTCGCAGCGACGGTTACATACATGTCCACAAACTGCAGGAAGCGGATTGTACTTCTTGATAAGAGCAAGAGCCTCATCATATCTGCCCTGTGAAGCCATCTTGATATAGCCCTGTACAGGAAGATGTGCAGGACAAGCTGTCTTACAAGGAGCAGTACCTGTCTTGTGAGTATTGATACGGTTAATGTCACGGTAATCCTCAGTCCACATATCCTGTGACCACTTCTGCTCAGTAGGAAGAGGCATCTTAGGATAAACAACCTCCTGGCCATTCTTCTTGCAAAGCTTCTGTCCAAGAGTTGCAGCACCGGCAGGACAAACCTCTACGCAACCACCACACGCAACACAGGCATCCTTGTCAACGTGTGCAACATAAGCAGAACGTGACATGTTAGGTGTGTTGAAGAGCTGTGATGTACGAAGTGCATAGCAGACATTTACATTACAGTTACAGATAGCAAAGATCTTCTCCTGGCCATCAATATTTGTGATCTGGTGAACGAAACCGTTATCCTCAGCCTGCTTGAAGATCTCAAGAGCCTCTTCCTTAGTGATATAATGGCCATCCTTCTGTGTTTCAACAACATAGTCAGCCATATCACCGATAGCGATGCACCATCCTTCAGGATCATCTGCGCAACCCTGCTCAAATGTCTTTCTTGATCTTCTGCATGAGCAAGGTGATGCAGCATATTTTCCCTCGTAGTAATCAAGCCAGTAGGAAATCTTCTCAAGATTGATGGAAGATCCCTGCATATCAATAGCCTTCTCAACAGGGATAACATGCATACCAACACCGGCTCCGCCCATAGGAACCATGTGTGTAAGACCCTCAAGAGGAATACGGCTCATTCTCTCAAAGAAAGCACCAGCCTCAGGATGTGCCTCTAAAACTTTGTGGTTCATGTTACCGAACTCAGCTGATCCGGGAACGTACATAGGAAGTACATACTGCTTCTCATGCTTAGGATTCTCATAGTTCCACTCGATAACGCCGTTATAAGACATCTCATCAAGCTGCTTCTGAAGCTCTTCCTTGGAATAATTAGTACAAAGAGCTGCAATCTGCTCGAAAGTCTTTGGCTTACGCTTTTCAAGCTTAAGAGCGATCTCACACTGCTCATCTGTGATCAGGTTGTAAAGGCCCCAATACTCAGGGCTCTCTTTTGTGATCTTCTCAAGGCCAAGCTTGATCTCTTTTCTGTCTGTTACAGCCTTTGAGAACCTTGCCAGTGGCTCACGGAAAGGCGCATTCATATCAACGGTTTCAGGAATGATCCCTGCTCTTGGATCCTTTTTGTTACGATTTGGATCAAGAGAATAAGGAGTCATCAGATCGTTCATATCAAAATTATTCATATCCATCTACTCTACCCTCTACTTTCTAAAATTATAAGCGTTTAATCTATATCAAGTGGCTGCTATCTCTTTTATCAAAAATTCATTGCCCTTTAAGAGATAGGTGTGTTCACTGCCACATTTTGGACATATCTTGCCATATGTTACTGTCTCATATTCGCTCTTACAATCCTCACAAAACGTGACTGCAGGAAGAGTCTCAATAATAAGCTCAGCATCCTTCATTAGTTCAGTTCTGTCAGCTGCCCACTTCCAAGCATCAGTTAAAAGAGATGGAACAACTCCTGAAACCTCTCCCAGCTGAATAGTTACTGAATGGATCTTCTCCAGTTCATTTTCCTTACCAAGATCAGTAAGGTCATCAATTATGCGGAAAACAACTCCAAGTTCATGCATAGTTCTATCCTAAATAACCTTTTCTTCAAACAAACAAATAGTTACATTTTGAGCGAAAAATACCGGGCGATAATACAAGGATAAAGATAAACTTCCCCATGTTTATCGTCCGGCATCTCCATAGTCTCATTGCCTAAATAATATTATTTCATCTGAGCATCGATCTGCTCTGAAAGCCAATCTGCCCACTCATTTATGCCTTCCCCTGTCTTGGCACAGATAGGAATTATCTTAGCCTTAGGGTTACGCATAAGGATGTACTCCTTACATTTCTCCATGTCGAAATCGAAATATGGAATAACATCAATCTTGTTGATGAGAACCACATCACAAATGGAGAACATCAGTGGATACTTAAGTGGCTTATCATGTCCCTCGGGAACTGAAAGGATCATGGCATTCTTGGTGCTTCCTGTATCAAACTCTGCAGGACATACAAGGTTTCCTACATTCTCAAGGATGGCAAAATCCACATCCTCAACACCAAGCTCCTTGATACCCTGCCTTGTCATGTCGGCATCAAGATGGCACATTCCACCTGTATGAAGCTGGATCGCTTTAACTCCAGTTGTTGCAATTGTCTTAGCATCAACATCAGAGTCGATATCAGCTTCCATAACACCGATCCTGTACTTGTCCTTAAGGGCCTCAATTGTTCTGGTAAGAGTTGTTGTCTTACCTGATCCGGGACTGGACATAAGGTTCAAAAGAAATGTCTTAGACTCCTTAAGTTCACCCCTGAGTTTATCAGCATCCTTATCATTACTTTCAAAGATGCTTCTCTTTACTTCTATAACTCTAACGTTATCCATTTATACCTCTGCGCGCTCCATAGCAAGGTCGAAGTCCTTAGTTCCAACAAATACTTCGTTAGCATAAGGGTTCTTGCCCATCTTAACAGATCTCTTGATAATCTCTGCGATGCAGATTACATTGATTGCAATTGAAAGAACTGCAACAACACCCTGAGCTGTAGGATTAGCTGTGATTCCAAGTGCCGAAATAGCCTCACCTGCTGCAGCAGTCTTACCTGCGCCGCTCTGATAGATCTGCATAGCTGAGTTGTAAAGCATCTCAGTGTTAACACCAGCAGCTGTAGCTCCACCGTAAACTGAAGGAAGAGCTGCCTGGAACTTACCAATAAGCTGGAATGTAGGAACAACCTGAGCCCACATGCACCAGATAGCAAGTGTGTTAGCACGGTTCTGGATCCAAGCACCCTTGTTCCAGAAAGCGTTAGCAAATGTAGGAGCAAGAAGAAGTGCAACACCACAGTACCATGTGTGTGTAGGAAGGTTGAGGTATGTGTACTCAAAGTTCCATACATCATAAGCAAGGATGAACCATACTGTCATATCAGGCCAAAGCATATCTGCGTGGTTCTTATCCTTTGAAGAATAAAGGTGAATACATCCTGTCATGCAGAAGATGTTGATCATACCCGCAAGAGCGTTAACAATGTTCCACCATCCACCATAGATGAATACGCCTTCGTTTGATGCCCACCAAGCGCCTGAGAAGTCGCCAGTGATCTTGAATGCTGCAAGAGCAGACTCCATATCAGAAACGTTAGCGATCATGATGTTAGCAGCAACGATGAACCAAGGGAACCACTTGAACCATTTCTCCTTGCCGATGCCCCATTTGTACTTGATCATCATGAAGCCTACGCAGCCAATATCAGCAGCATAAAGCTTGAAATAATGGAACCAGCCATCCATGTATGCAACAGTAGGATTTGCTTTTCCACCAAACATACCAAGATGTGCAAGAATAAAGTAAACTGTAAGAATTGTAGGAATGATGACGAAAACTAACATTCCGCCAGCCTTGGTCCTACGGCCAATCTCGTTCATGAGAATAAGTCCCACAAACACCAGTACCCATCCAATGAGCTGCATTGGAGCACTGCTTCCATAGAGTTGGAATAACATACTTAAAAACCTCCTTTTATATTGCTTTAATTTTAAATTGTGCAATATTTAACTAACTAACTCAGTATAGCATATTGCACAATTATTATCAATATTAATTTACTAAAATTTGTATAAAACGGGGCACTGTTTTAAAAAAAACGGTTTCCCACAAATCACTAATCTTCTAAATCAAATAAATTTACTTTTGTAATATCGTTTTATTTCTTCTTTTCAGAGTTTTGCAGAGTCAATGCCCGTAGATATTCCAAAGTGTGAAAAGCGATCCCCATATCATGATGGGAATATTCACTTATAAGATCCTGGTAATTATCATTAACAGCATCAATACCATCCTTGTAATAAGTGATAGAATTATTGGTCTGTGAAAGAAGCCCCGGCTGAAGCTCATAAGCATTGATGATACGTTTCTTGTACCATCTGGCAAGAGCTGCTTCTCTTTTTATATTCTCTTTCTCTGAGCCCTTATAATAGTTCATGACAATTACGCCATCAGTTTCACTGACCAGCTGTCTAAGCACCTTTTCCCTTCCTGAAGTATCATAGGAATACGGTACACAAAGATAAACGCTCAAAGGAACCTCATCCTCTGCCCTCTCCTCCATGACCTTAACTACATTATTGGTGTACTGTTCAAGGAGTTCATCCGGGATGTTGTGCCATTTTTTCAAAAGATATGGCTCAATATCAAAAACAACGCCTTTGATCTTATGTTTTTTACTTAATCCCATATTGAAAGATCTTGTCCTATCCAGAACCGTTTTCATGCTGGCATAGTTCTCTTCATAGCACCATTCCGGTTCACCGGCTAGGACGTAAACGTCAATACCATTTACTGCCATTTCTTTCAGAAAACGATGCACTTCCTCATCAGATATTTCCGGAGCAATGTACTGATAAACTTCCGTGATATCATTCTCCTTCATACACCTTATATCAGCCTCGTTAGGAAGATGATCATAAGAGAAAACGCCTGCCCCAAAAGGATAGTCACTTTCTTTGGCAGGTTTGAATGCAAATCCCGTCATAAGTAGAAATGCCACAAGGCTTAACAATATGCAGTTTAAACGCTTCCCCCTCTTATGCAAAAAGTTTCCTCTTTCTGTCAATCATCTCTTCAATATTGTCCATGTAGAGTTTGACATCTTTTACATTGTCGCAACGTTCTATCCTGCCACCCTCACCATAAACTCTCTTGGTGACCGTTCCGGCTCCAAGTGCAACAATTGACTGGACTTCCTCATTTATCAGAATATTATATATACCGGCTTTTCCCGGTCTTGCATATCCTGTATTCTCAAAATTACCACTGATGTTCTTTTGCCTGTAGAGATAATAAGGTTCAAGTCCAAGATCTAAGGCGCCCTTCCTTGCAATCTCCATCATCTCTCCGGTGTTGTTCATGGATTCCAGCATGGTGGTCTTCATTTCGCCCCTGAGTTCTCTTTCCCTGATAGCTTCAAAAAGCCTGGAACCACGCTTAATAGCCAGTGAATGAACAGTCAGATCATCAGGACCAAGTTTCTTTATCTCATCTATCGTATGTTGAACATCTGATGCATCTTCTCCGGGGAGCCCTAAGATAATATCCATATTGATATTGTCAAAGTCCTCTTCCCTTGCCATGTTGAAGGAATCAATAAGCTGCGCCACCGTATGCTGTCTTCCAATAACCCTTAGAGTAGCATCGCTCATGGTCTGAGGATTTACCGATATTCTGGTAACCCCCATCTCCTTCATAGCCTTTAGCTTCTCTCTGGTAATGGAGTCCGGACGCCCTGATTCAACCGTAAACTCTTTTACATGAGAAAGATCAACTCTTTCCCTGAGATAACCTATAAGCTCTCGAATCTGATCAGGTTCAAGGGTTGTGGGTGTTCCTCCTCCAATATAAACAGTATCAAGGGTCTTTCCGGCAAAATCCTTCGCCACATAATCAATCTCTTTTTTCAGGCAGGAAATGTAATCATCAACAATTCCTTTAAATGCTCCTATTGGATACGAAGTAAATGAACAATAAAAACAGGTTGTAGGACAGAATGGTATTCCAATGTACAGACTGTATCCATTCTGATAATCAATGTCTTTTAAAACCTGCTTCTCTCTTCTGGCGATGTCAATGCTTAAGTTTATCTTCTCATCGCTGACAAGATAAGTATCCTTCATATACCGAAAGATCTCTTCATCACTTTTGCCTTCATCAACCAGGTTCATGGCTATCCTGGTGGGACGAATTCCGGTAAGATCTCCCCAGGGAAGGATTTTACCGGTCTTTTCTGAAAGTGTAAGGTAAATATCCTTTTTGAGGTCATTCTTACTCTTATCTACATCAATAAAGGATATTTCATCCTCAGGTGAAACATCCTTTTCTTTTTCAGCGTTAAAGCCCTTTTCTCCTACAATTACCCTGACATCCTCGTCGGGATAAAATGCTTTGAAAAGGGAATGAATATCATATTGGTACTTGTCTTCTTTAATATATATTACTTGCATTTTCTTAAATAATAAATGGGTTGTACTGTTTCTCATGACCAATGGTGGTCACTTCGCCGTGTCCAGGATATACAACAGTATCATCCGGCAGCACAAAGAGCTTCTCCTTAACAGAACGAATCAGTTCACTTGTGGAGCTGGTAGGAAAATCTGTTCTTCCGACTGATTCATCAAACAGCGTATCTCCGCTAATAAGAATATCGTCCTTTTCAAAATAAAAACAGCAGCTGCCGGAAGTATGTCCCGGAGTTGCAATAAGCTTACAGGATAAGCCTGCAGCTTCAATGATATCTCCATCATTATAAGTTATATCAGGAGAAACGGCGCAGTCTGCACCAAAGTCATTGGAAAGGTTAAGGTATTTATCCTTACAGATTGCCTCTTCCTTTATGTAGCAACCAACCTTAACTCCTGTAATCTCACGAAGCTTGTCCACTCCTCCAATATGATCAAAGTGGCCGTGAGTCAGCAAAATGAGATCTATCTTAAATTTCTTTTCCGTAAGGGCGTCGAAAATCCTCTGACCCTGATCTGCAGGATCGAATAAGATACAGTGCTTAAAGCCCTCTGGATCTTCCTGATTCTCCTTAAAGACAAAATAGCAGTTGGTGCCCACCATACCAAGGGTAAACATTCCAACGTTAGTCTCTTTTTCAGCCATCAGCCTGTAGTCCTTTCAATGTCGATGACAGAATCGATCTGTCTGATCTTATCAACAATCTCACGAAGCTGAGCCCTTGATGATACCTGGAAGGATGTTTCCATTGTTGCAAGTCCCTGTTTGCTGGTCCTTGTGTTCATGGAAATGATATCGATATCTTTCTCTGTAAGAGCTCTTGAAACATCAGCCAGAAGACCATGTCTGTTATTGGCAAAGATCTTAATGGTAGCAGCATATTTTCCACCGGAAGCAGCTGTGTCGCTCTGCCATCTGGCTTCGATAAGCCTTGTCCTGTCTTCTTCCTGCATCTTAACTACATTGATACAGTCCTTACGATGGATCGATACGCCTCTTCCTCTTGTGACAAAGCCGCAAATCTCATCTCCGGGAACAGGATTACAGCATTTAGAAAATCTAACTGCCACATCATGAACACCCTTAACAATGATCTCATTGTCAGAACCTGATACCTGAGGAGTAATATGGCTCTCAGCAACTGCTGCAAGAACCTCCTCATCAGTGATGTTCCTCTTGTGCTCCTTATCTCCAAGCTCTAAGAGCTTATTGATGATCTGACCTTCCTTGAGTCCTCCATGACCAACTGCTGCAAGAACTGCATCCCACTCGTGGAAGCCGTATTTCTTGGTAACTATAGCCTGATACTCTGGTTTGGCGATTATAAAGTAGTCCAGTCCTTTACTCTTACAATACTCAATGAGAAGCTCTTTTCCCTTGGTAATGTTCTCTTCCTTGAGCTCGTGTCTGAACCACTGATTGATCTTATTCTTAGTAGAGGTAGCCTTTGCAATAGCAAGCCAGTCTCTTGACGGTCCTCTGGAATTCTGGCTGGTTACAACCTCAATTCTGTCACCGTTCTGGATCTTGTAATCAATAGGAACCAGTTTGCCATTGACCTTGGCACCGATCATCTTATTACCAACAGCGCTATGAATGCTGTAAGCAAAGTCGATAGGTGTAGATCCTGCAGGAAGGTTCTTAACTTCACCTGTAGGGGTAAAGCAATAAACATCCTCAGAAAACAGGTTAAGGTCACTCTTAAGAAGACTCATGAACTCCTGGTTATCAGAAAGATCCTGTTGCCATTCAAGAATCTGACGAAGCCAGATGAGCTTCTCCTCTTCACCGCTTTCAGACTTCTTGCCGTCTGAAGCCTCTTTATATTTCCAGTGGGCAGCAATACCGTATTCAGCAGCCCTGTGCATATCATAGGTTCTGATCTGAATCTCAAAAGGCTGACCAGTCTGTCCAATCAGTGTAGTATGAAGCGACTGGTACATATTAGGCTTTGGCATTGCTATGTAATCCTTAAATCTACCGGGAATAGGCTTATAAAGCTCATGGATTACACCAAGGGCTGCATAGCAGTCTTTTACAGTATCAACAATGATACGGATAGCGAAAAGATCATAGATCTGATCGAGGGTCTTGTTCTGGTTGCGCATCTTCTTATAGATACTGAAGAAGTGCTTAACTCTTCCGTTAACCTCACCCTTGATACCTGCATCAGCTATGTTCTTACGAACATTCTCACAGATTTCTTCAACGTAGCGCTCACGCTCGCTCTTTCTGATAGCAACCTTATCTACCAGATCCCTGTATACATCAGGCATCAGATATTTAAGTGAAAGGTCATCAAGTTCAACTTTGATCCTGCTGATACCAAGTCTTCCTGCAATAGGTGAATAGATATCCAACGTCTCCTGCGCAATTCTTTGCTGCTTCTCAGGTGGCATATGGGCCAGAGTTCTCATATTATGGAGTCTGTCCGCCAGCTTAATAAGGATGACACGGATATCTTTAGCCATAGCAAGGAACATCTTACGCAGGTTCTGAGCCTGCATATCGATCTGTTCCTGAGTTTTATTAGTATTATCTGTAGTCAGCTGCAAAGCTGTCAGTTTGGTAACACCGTCAACAAGTAGTGCTACGTCTGTTCCAAAGGTCTGTTCAATCTCTTCATTGGTGCAAATGGTATCTTCAACGACATCATGAAGAAGACCTGCTGCAATGGTCTCTTTATCCATTTCCAGGTCAGCCAGGATAATTGCAACACAAAGAGGGTGAATGATATAAGGTTCACCCGACTTACGTGTCTGTCCCTCATGGGCAGCAGCCGCCTGATGATATGCCTTTTCAATAAGAGAAATATCATCTGAAGGGTGATACTTTCTTACCCTTTCGATAAGACCCTTATATAGGCAATCCGGAGACTGAAACTCAGGAGTGGCTTCAATTTTTCCGTCATCGAAGTTTTGCGCCATTAAATATTACTTCCCTTCGTAGCTAAGCGCTGCATCTAATCTGTATTTGCTAAGTCTCTCTCTTCCTTTGAGACCCTTAAGCTCCATAAGTACAAGAATACCGGCAACCTCACCACCAAGCATCTCAACGAGCTTGATCATAGCCTCGATAGTTCCACCTGTAGCCATAAGGTCGTCTACAAGAAGAACCCTCTGTCCAGGCTGGATTGAATCCTTGTGAAGCTCTAAAGTAGCCTGACCATACTCAAGATCATAGGATACTTCAACTGTCTCGCAAGGAAGCTTACCCTTCTTACGAACAGGAACAAGAGCCTTTCCTCTGTTATATGCAATAGGAGCACTGAAGATAAAGCCTCTTGACTCAGCTCCGAGAACAACATCAAAATCAAGATCCTTAACAAGGTCCTGCATCTTGTCGATAGCAAGCTTGAATCCATCAGGATCCTGAAGAACTGATGTGATATCCCTGAACATTATTCCTTTCTCTGGAAAATCCGGTATTGTACGTACATAATCCTGAAGTTCTTTCATTTCTGATAACCCTCTCTAAACATTATATTTTGTTACTATTCAGAGCCAAGCGGAAACATTTAAAAATACAAATGTTGAGTTTACTCAAACAGATGCATTTTTAAATGTTTCCATTTGGCGGACATCCAACAACTCGAAAACGTATGCGTTTTCGAGTCTTGGCTCTGAATAGTACATACACTCGACATTATATTATATCACAGATATTATCGCTGTACCAATTTATTGCAATAAAAGAGAGCTGGAAAAGGGACTTGAACCCTCGACCTACTGATTACGAATCAGTTGCGCTACCGACTGCGCTATTCCAGCTCGTTCATAAACCCAATAAAAAGGGCACATCACTCATTATAATGTGCCCTTTGAGAATTTACAAGCAGGTACTTTACTTTGTATCAGGTTTCTTTGGAGCTGTTTTCTTAGAAGTAGACGCTTTCTTTGTTGTGGTCTTCTTCGCGGTAGTCTTTCCTGCGTTCTTCTTTGCAGGTGCCTTCTTGGTCACGCTCTTCAAAGCTTCTTTGGATACAATACTGAAGATCCTCTCTTCTTCAATCTTTTCGTACTTCTCCTCAATAGCCTTCTCCTGCTCCAAAAGTTCTTTTTCATACTTGAGCTTCAGTTCCTTAAGAAGTCTCTCTTCCTCAAGACTCTGTCTCTCTTTGAGCTCAGCAATCCTCTCCTGACGCTCTTTTTCCTTCTTGATCTCTTCCTCTTCCTTGATAGCTCTTATCTTCTTCTCCTGCTCAGTGTATGGAGTGTAACTGAAGATTGAAAGAGATACAGGTGCCATCTGGAGGCCAATGGAGTAGTTTCTGCCATCCATTTCCTTCCTCTTGGCTTCTCTTCTGCCTTCATTTATCTTGCCTGTTCCGCCAAAAGAAATATCATCGGAATTAAAGATCTCCTGATACCTTCCATCAGCCGGAACACCAATCTCAAACTGTCTCTCAACGCCGGCCATATTAGCTACAACAACCAGCATTTCCTTGTCACTTTCAGTCTTTCTTACAAAAGCAAGCATGCACTCGTCAGAAGCAAGGACATTGATCCATTCAAATCCGCCCTCGTTATTGTCAAAGATGTGAAGTGCAGGATTTGCATAGTAGAGATCATTGAGCTTCTTTACAAGATTCTCAACAAATACTGCCTGGTCAATTGTAAGGGCGTCAGGCTCCATGTAAAGGTGCTTTCTGCCGGGATGAACCATCATAAAGCTGATTGCAAGACGAAGGTTCGCCATCTTCTGTGAAGTATCTCCGGGCATCCTATAGTAAAGTCCCTCAAGGCCCTTTTCCAGATCCTCGTGGGTAAATGCCAGGATAAATCTCTCGGTATAGCTGTAAATAAGGCTGAAGGTAACTTCATCATGGTGACCAGCTCTAAAGAGAGGATCATTTTCCATATATGCAAGGAAATCCCTGGTCCAGCCATTATTCCACTTGTAATCAAAGCCAAGTCCGCCGTTATCGATCTCATCAGTAACGTGTGGCCAGCAAGCTGTCTCTTTTGTAAGAAGAAGAATCCCCGGATTGTCCTTGTGAAGCACTGTTGTAAACTGCTTAAGGAATTCCAGAGCCTCAAGGTTCTCGTTGCCGCCATAGATATTAGGCATCCATTCGCCAGGCTTTCTGTCATAGTCAAGGTACAGGATCCTTGAAATATCTGAGGTTCTGATTCCGTCAATATGGAAGTTCTCTACCCAGAACAGCGCGTTAGAAATGAGGAAGTTAGAAACCTCTCTTCTTCCATAATCAAATATAAGATCCCCTGACTTTGGATGAATTCCAACCCTTGGATCAGCATATTCAAAAAGAGCTCTTCCATCAAAATCAGAAAGTCCGCAGCTGGATTTCGGGAAGAAAGTAGGAACCCAGTCAAGGATAACTCTGATTCCTGCCTGATGCATTGTATCTACAAACTTCATAAATTCAGCAGTTGAACCATTTGCATCATCCAGAGCAAAGAAATTCAGGACATGATAAAAATGTCCGGGAACATGCTTCATTACAGGCATGAGCTCAATGGTGTTAAAGCCGTGGTTCTGAACATACTCAAGCACGTCTGCTGTAATCTCCTCCATGGATCCTTTGCCCTCATGTCTTCCGGCAAAAGCCTCAAGTGAGATCTCGCAGATTGAAAGGGGATCTTCGTCCCTGTTAAATTTTTTTCTCGCTGCAATCCACTTATCATCAGTCCACTTAATAGGCTTAATGTCGTTGATCACTGAGATAGAGCCATTTTCTCCTCTGGACTTTGTAGCATAAGGATCAGGTCTTTTTAAGATCAGACCACTTCTAGTCTTGATCTCAAACTGATAGCCATCCCCTTCCTTTGCTCCGGGAATAAAGATCTCAAAAACGCCGATAGGATCAAGCCTGTGCATCTGGCAAACTCTTCCATCCCATGTATTGAAGTCACCAATTACGCTGACTCTGGCAGCGGAAGGTGCCCAAACACAGAACTCGCATCCTTTAACGCCGTTTCTGGTCATCAGATGAGCGCCAAGTTTTTCATAAATGCGGAAATGAATACCACTTCCAAGCTTTATGAAATCCTCTCTGTCCATAAGCGCACCGAAAGCATAAGGGTCAACAACCTTTGTCTCCTTGCCCTCAGTGTCCTTGATAATAAAGTAATACTTAAGCTTGTCTACGTAAGGCACGATGGCTGCATAAAATCCGGCTTCATCAGCCAGCTCCATCTCGTAGGTCTTTTTAGAGTTCTCAATATAAACCTGCATGGACTGTGCATCAGGATAAAACGCCTGGATCAGGTAGCTACTTCCCACCTTATGGGCGCCAAGTATCCTGTGGGGATTATCACCATCAGAGTAGATAATCTCCTCAATTTCCGGCCAGTTCATCATTTTGTATAACTTATTATTCAAAGTGATCCCTCCCATGAAGTTAAATTTATATATCTTGTTTGTTCAGGTAAAAAGGTCAAACCGCTTATCATGCAATCATGAACGCGCTTCTACTTTTTGACCTTATATCATTCATTGTACCACAATACCGCGTATATCGTGCAGGAACAATCCGCTAAGAAGCTTAGGTTCAAACCAGGTGGACTTTGGAGGCATGAGTTTTCCTGCATCTGCCACCTCAAAAAGCTCATTTATACTGGTGGGATACATTGAAAAAGCAAGGCACATGTCAGTCTTGCAGCGCCTTTCAAGTTCCTTAAGGCCTCTTATTCCGCCAACAAAATCTATTCTCTTATCAGTCTTAGGATCCTCAATGCCAAGGACAGGGAAAAGAACCTGATTCTGCAGAACAGATACATCCAGACCCTCTACAGGATCGTCGCTTGTGATGTCATCATGGGCATTTAACCTGAACCAACATCCATCAAGAAATAATCCAAATTCACCCTTCTTGGAAGGTTTTACTGCCGCTTCTTCCTTTTTAACATCGAACTTCTTTGAAAGCACAGAAAGAAATTCTTCAGGAGTCAATCCGTTAAGGTCCTTAACTACCCTGTTGTAATCCATGATCATAAGCTCAGACTCAGGAAAAAGAACTGACAGAAAATAATCCGCTTCAAGATTCTTTTTGTACTGATCACCCTTTTCCTGCCTCATCTTAAGGCCAACCTTAACAGCTGAAGCGCATCTGTGGTGTCCGTCAGCGATGTAAATGTCATTAATGGAAGTAAACACTCGGCAGATCATGTTGTTCTCTTCCTCGTCTCCCATCAACCAAACCCTGTGTCTTACTCCATCTTCTGAAGCGAAGTCGTAAACAGGCTCATCCACCGTTTTAACCCTGTCAACTATCTCATTGATAGTGGCATTATCTCTGTAGCAAAGAAAAATCGGGCCAGTCTGTGCCTTACAGGTATAGACATGGTTTATTCTGTCCTTTTCCTTTTCTTCCCTTGTGTTTTCATGCTTTTTTATAACGCCATTTAAGTAATCATCTATAGAAGCAACAGCCACGATACCCGTCTGGCTTCTGCCATCCATAGTAAGTTCATAAATATAGTAGGAATTAGCTTCGTCCTGTACAAAATCCCCTTTTTCTATCCTGCCCCAAAGCTGCTCCTTTGCTTTGTCATAGACTTCCGGAGCATACATATCGTGATCAGGTTCAAAAAAAGTTTCCGGCCTGTCGATAGCAAGGAAGGAATCAGGATTCTTTTCCACAACCTCTCTCGCTTCCTGTCTGTTATATACATCATAAGGAAGGGCTGCTATTTTTGATACCTTATCCGCAACAGGTCTAAAGGCTTTAAAAGGCTTTATATCTGCCATTTTGTCTCCTCCATATCAAAAAGTTTGGGAGAGATCTTGTCTTTCCAAAATCTCTCCCACTATTTTACTATATTTTTCCGTATTTATACGTCTTTTCTTACCACTCTTACTCTGATTACTCCATCAACCTTAGACAGCTTCTTTACAATGTCATCTGTAACTGTATCTTCCAGATCAATAAGAGTATATGCGTAGTCACCTCTGGACTTATTTGTCATGTCTGAGATGTTCATACCTGCGCCGCCGAGCACTGTTGTAAACTGACTGATCATGTTAGCTACATTCTTGTGGAAAATAGCTACTCTTGGCTTGTCACAGATTCCCATATCGCAATTAGGGAAATTAACTGAATTGTTGATGTTTCCATTTTCAAGATAATCCTTAAGCTCAAGAACTGCCTTAACAGCACAGTTATCCTCTGACTCCTCAGTTGAAGCACCAAGATGAGGGATAACAATACAACCATCATGACCTGCAATTACAGGGTTCGGGAAGTCTGTAACATACTTTCTGATCTTACCTGCATTGATACCTGAAAGAACATCAGCTTCATTGCAAAGGATATCTCTTGCAAGGTTGATAAGAATTACGCCCTTCTTCATCTTAGCAATGGCATCCTTGTTGATCATACCCTTTGTAGAATCAAGTGCAGGTACATGGATTGTGATGATATCGCACTTTGAATAGATATCATCCACATTGGTAACGTGCTTAACATCTGAAGAAAGTCTCCATGCAGCATCGATTGAGAGATATGGATCATAGCCATAAACCTCCATACCAAGCTGTCTTGCAGCATTGGCAACACGTACGCCGATGGCACCAAGTCCGATAATACCAAGCTTTTTACCAAAGATCTCAGTTCCCGCAAACTTCTTCTTGGATTTCTCTGTGAGCTTTGCAATCTCAGGATCTCCCGCGTTAGCCTTAACCCACTCTGTTCCTCCGATAATGTCTCTTGAAGCAATGAGCATTGCAGCAAGCACCATCTCTTTTACGCCGTTAGCGTTAGCTCCCGGGGTGTTGAAAACAACAATGCCCTGCTGTGTGCACTTATCGAGAGGAATGTTATTAACTCCTGCTCCGGCTCTTGCTACAGCAAGAAGAGTATCAGAAAAGTCCATCTCAAGCATATTGGCGCTTCTAACAAGAATGCCTTCTGCTTCGTCTACATTATCAACCGCTGTGTACTGATCAGAGAAATTGTTAAGGCCGATCTTAGCGATTGGGTTTAAACATTTATACTTGTACATCTATATTAGCCTCCTGTTAGTTGTTCTTTTCGAATTCATTCATGAAATCAACGAGCTTCTGTACACCTTCCTGTGGCATAGCATTATAGATACTTGCTCTCATACCGCCAACAGTTCTGTGTCCCTTAAGACTTACGAAACCTGCCTTTGTAGCTTCAGCAATGAACTTGGCATTGAGTTCCTCAGAATCAGTAATAAATGGAACATTCATAAGAGAACGATCCTCGGGCCTTACTGTTCCCTTAAACATCTTGCTCTGATCAAGATAATCGTAAAGGATCTTAGCCTTTGCTTCATTTCTCTTCTTCATCTCCTCAAGACCGCCCTGAGCCTTAAGCCACTTGAATACAAGGCCACACATGTAGATGCTCCAGCAGTTAGGAGTGTTGTATAAAGAGCCGTTGTCAGCCTGAGTCTTCCACTTAAGCATTGTAGGTGTGTAAGAAGGAACATCATCAGTGATAAGATCCTCTCTGATAATACTGATAACAAGACCTGCAGGTCCTACATTCTTCTGAACACCGCCGTAGATAACGCCGTACTTTGTTACATCAACAGGCTCTGAAAGGAAGCATGAAGATACATCTGATACAAGGATATGCCCCTTTGTATTAGGCAAAGTCTTAAACTTTGTTCCATAAATTGTGTTATTTTCGCAGATGTAAACGTAATCAAGGTCATCAGGAATATCAAGATCTGAGCAGTCAGGAATATATGAGAATGTCTTGTCTGCACTGGAAGCAAGTTCAACAGCTTCACCATACTTCTGAGCTTCCTGATAAGCTTTTTTAGCCCACTGACCTGTGATGATATAGCCAGCTTTTTTATTTTTCATAAGGTTAAGAGGAACAGCTGCGAACTGCTGGCTTGCTCCTCCCTGTAAAAAGAGAACTTTGTAATTGTCAGGAATATTCATAAGATCTCTGATATCCTGCTCGGCAGTCTGGATCACATTATCAAAGGTTTTTGATCTGTGACTCATCTCGTTAATGGACATTCCACATCCTGCATAATCAAGCATTTCTGCTGCAGCCTGTTTCAAAACTTCTTCCGGAAGGACTGCCGGACCAGCTGAAAAATTATAAACTCTTGACACTTACTTCTCCTCCTAATATTTCTGATTCGCAAATTATTTTTATGTGTTTTGCAACTATAAATTTCATTCTAATCGCAAAATAAATTTTGTCAAGTTCGTCTTAGTGGAACAAGCGTTATTTAATTATTTATAACGCCATAAAATCATAATTCAAAAATACTTGTTTGCTCCTGCGTTGTGATTTTCTAGAACTCAAAAAGCAGCAAGTACCTCATTTCGACGTTGCTCATAGCAATCGGTACTTGCTGCCTTTTTCTTTCTGAAAATCATCGCCTCGTGCGAGAACTGCGCATTTTTAAATTGATGATTTCATGGCTCATTAATCAAATAATAACGTACTTATCCGGGACATTTTTAATAATAGAGAACAACTGGAGTCCCTACATCTACCACTTCCCAGAGCTTTTCAACAGTCTCGAGCGGGCAATTAATGCAGCCGTGAGAACCATCAGTTTTGTAAATTTGTTCGCCAAATTTGTTGCGCCAGAGGGCGTCATGAATGCCGACTCCCTTATGAACTCCGAGCCAATAATTTACGTAGGAGACATAATCAACACCAACCAAATTTGTGTGGTAACGCTTGTTGTAGACGGGATATATTCCCGTGGGAGTGCCACGACTTCTGTTGACATTTCCGGTTACAATTGGCATCTCCATGGAAAGATTTCCATCAACATAGTAGTACAGCATCTGTTCTCCCATGTTGATCTCAATATAGGTTTTGCCAATTTCTGTGGCAGCATCATGAACAACTGCGCTTTTAGAAAGCTGAAATTCTCTCGCTTCCTGTTTAACATTTCCGTTTTTGAATTCTTCTTTCAGATACTCAAATTCGCTATCGATATCAAAAATTGAACCGTCGCCCTTACTGGAATCATTGATTATTACAGTAGAAGTTTTTCCTTCTCTGTAATTTTCCATCATCCAGGAAGTATCATGACTTTCCGAAATATCTTCCAAAAATGCAAAGATCTTACTCTCACTTATGATAGGATTTCCGTTCTCATCTGTAACAATTCCTTCAAGTGTTTTAATATCATCTTCTTCAGAAAGGGTTGTTTCTTCTCCGGCAATTATGAATTTTCCAAGTCCAGGGTTGCTACGATTTGGTTTTTCTGATAGCGCCTCCTCCAACTCCTTCTCGGTAAGAATAAAATCGCTGGCTCTATCTTTACCAAGATAAATAACCTCAGAATCAACCACATAGGAAACATTGCAGCTTTGGAGATCATCTATCTTTGCAAAAAGAGCAACCTTCTCCTGTTCAGAGCTTCTAAGATCCACATCTCTGTAACATTCATCATAGTTGGAAAGATCCACAACACTATCCAAATGCATCATTGAATCATAGACAGTATCAATAACTTTCTCTTCTACAGGTACTGTAAGGAAGGCATTCTCAAGACTATAGCCGTCAGAGCTCTTTTCAATTGAGCACTTAAAATCATCAGGATTAACAAATATCTCCCAATCAGATATAATCCCGGCTATTTTATCCTTATTAACCGTAACGGTTGGTTCATAGTTGCAGGTGAGATTTTTAAAGACATAGACACCCCAATATAAAGGGTTTCTATCATTGAAAACGCTATAAAGAGAATCCCTGTAATCAATGGTCATATCACAGTCATCGGCGCCCACAAAAAGTCTTGCACCATTATTATCCAGAACAACAACTCCATCATAGTTGTTGTTCCGGATCAATTCCTGGTTGACCTCATTAACAGTTTTACCGGTGCAGTAAACACCATTGATCCAGGTGAAACATGGGAAGCCTCCCATGTAATACACCCCTAATAGTCCATAGATAACGCCAAGAAGAAGGACCAATACCCCCAGACCAATAAGTCCTGCTCGAAGAGTTTTTTTCATATTCCCCTCTTAATGAAAAAGCTTACTTCTTTTTAGATGCAAGGTCAGAAGCATCAAAGGTCTCACTTATTGAAGCTCCAGGTGAAACCATTGGGAACACCTTGTCATCCTCTTCTATTATACAATCAATTAGCACAGGTGTCTTTGCTTTAAGAGCTTTTTTAAGTGCAGGAACCACTTCTGACTTCTTAGTTACTCTTATAGCCATACAGCCAAGGCCCTCTGCAACCTTGCAGTAATCTACCTTGTCCTCAAATACAGTCTGTGAATAATGCTTTTCATAGAAAAGAGTCTGCCACTGTCTTACCATACCAAGAACGTGATTGTTGATCACAATCTCAATAATTGGAAGGTTGTATCTTGAAGCAGTTGCCAGCTCATTCATGTTCATTCGAAAGCACCCGTCTCCGGCAATATTAACGCAGACCTTGTCAGGATTCCCCACCTGTGCTCCAATGCAGGCTCCAAGACCATAGCCCATGGTGCCAAGACCACCTGATGTAAGGAAAGTCCTGGGATTTTTAAACTTATAGTACTGTGCAGTCCACATCTGATGCTGTCCAACATCCGTTGAAATGATAGCATCGGAATCAGTAAGCTTATCAAGCTCCTCAATGATATAAGGGCAGGTAAGCTTATTTGATTCATAGCGAAGTGGAAACTGCTTCTTATAATCCTCTATCTTCTTGATCCACTCAGCATGATCCATCTGTTCAAGTCTCTCATTAAGAACCTGAAGCACCTGCTTAAGGTCACCAACGATAGACATATTGGTCCTGATGTTCTTATTGATTTCAGCTGCATCGATATCAATCTGAAGAATCTTTGCCTTAGACGCAAAGGTTTTAGCATTTCCAATTACTCGGTCAGAGAATCTTGCTCCAAGAGTGATCAAAAGATCGCACTCACTCACTCCAAGGTTAGAAGTCTTTGTTCCGTGCATACCGATCATTCCTGTGTAGAGCTTGTGGGTACCATCAAAAGCACCTTTGCCCATAAGAGTATCGCATACAGGAGCATCAATCTTTTCAGCAAACTCCTTAAGTTCCTTGGAAGCGCCTGAAATAACAGCTCCTCCGCCAACATAGATAAACGGTCTCTTGGATGCCTTAAGAAGCTTGAGGGCTGATTTAATCTCATCCTCTGTATACTTTCTTTCAGGTTCTTCCTCACTTATCTGAACAGGTCTGTAATCACAGCTTGCTGCTGTAACATCCTTCGTAATATCCACAACAACAGGACCAGGACGACCGGTCTTGGCAATCCTAAAGGCTTTCCTTATGGTATCAGCTAAAACCTTTACATCCTTGACGATATAGCCATGCTTTGTAATAGGCATAGTTATACCAGCCATGTCTACCTCCTGGAAAGTGTCTTTTCCCAAAAGAGGCAGATTAACATTACAGGTAATAGCCACCATAGGCACGGAATCCATGTATGCTGTAGCGATTCCGGTAACCAGGTTTGTTGAACCAGGTCCACTGGTCGCAAAGCAAACGCCCACTTTACCTGTTGATCTGGCATATCCATCAGCTGCGTGAGCTGCTCCCTGTTCATGGGAGGTAAGGATATGGCAAAAGTCGTCGTGCTGTTTGTATAGTTCATCATAGATATTAAGGATTGTTCCTCCCGGATATCCAAAGATAGTATCAACTCCCTGCTCTTTGAGACATTCCAGAACAATCTGTGATCCGGTTAACTGCATATTTCATACTCCTCTTATTACTTTTTCACGCTCTAGGGATCTCGAGAATAGCTCCACGATTTCCGCTTGTAACAAGCTCTCTGTATCTTGAAAGATAGCCTGTTGTAACCTTAGGCTCTCTTGGCTGCCAGTTTGCTCTTCTCTTTGCCAGCTCTTCATCAGAAACCTTGAGATTCAGTGCATTGTTAGGAATATCAATGCTGATGATATCTCCCTCTTCAACAAGAGCAATAGGTCCGCCAACAGCAGCTTCCGGAGACACATGTCCAATAGAAGCACCACGGCTTGCTCCGGAGAATCTTCCGTCAGTAATAAGAGCAACAGATGAACCAAGGCCTCTGCCTGCAATGGCTGAAGTAGGATTCAGCATCTCTCTCATTCCAGGGCCACCCTTAGGTCCCTCATATCTGATAACTACAACATCACCTGATACGATCTTACCGCCAAGGATTGCTTCGATAGCATCTTCCTCGCAGTCGAATACTCTTGCAGGCCCTTCATGTGTCATCATTTCAGGAACCACAGCACTCTTCTTGACAATACCTGTGTCAGGTGCAAGGTTACCCTTAAGGACAGCAATTCCGCCTGACTCCATGTAAGGATTCTCGATTGGCCTGATAACCTCAGGGTTCTTATTTACAACACCCTCAAGGTTTTCTTTTACAGTCTTTCCTGTGGCTGTGATAAGGTCAGTGTTAATAAGATTCTTCTTAACCAGCTCGCTCATAACAGCAAGAACACCGCCTGCCTCATTGAGATCCTCCATGTATGTAGGACCTGCAGGTGCCAGATGGCAAAGATTAGGAGTTCTTGAAGATACCTCGTTGGCAATCTCCATGTTAAGTTCTACACCGGCCTCATGTGCAATTGCAGGAAGGTGAAGCATTGTATTTGTTGAGCATCCAAGAGCCATATCCATAGTCATGGCGTTCATGAAAGCTTCTTTTGTCATAATATCTCTTGGACGGATATTCTTCTCAATAAGTCTCATTACAGCATATCCAGCCTGCTTAGCAAGACGGATACGTGCAGAGTAAACAGCAGGAATAGTTCCGTTTCCAGGAAGTCCCATACCAATAGCCTCTGTCAGGCAGTTCATGGAGTTCGCTGTGTACATTCCCGAGCAGGATCCACAGGTAGGACAAGCCTTTTCCTCAAACTCACAGAGCTTAGCCTCTGTCATAGATCCGGCTGATACTGAGCCAACAGCCTCAAACATGGAAGAAAGAGAAGTCTTATGTCCATCAATCCTACCAGCCATCATAGGGCCGCCTGATACAAATACAGTAGGAATGTTCACTCTTGCTGCAGCCATCAAAAGTCCGGGAACATTCTTATCACAGTTCGGAATGCATACCATACCATCAAAAGCATGAGCTGTTGCAAGACACTCTGTGCTGTCTGCAATAAGATCTCTTGTTACCAGAGAGTACTTCATACCGATATGTCCCATGGCAATTCCGTCGCAAACTGCAATCGCAGGAACAACAACGGGCATTCCGCCTGCCTCTGCAACAGCAAGCTTAACAGCCTCTGTGATCTTATCCAGATTCATGTGTCCGGGAACTATCTCATTGTAGGAGCTAACAATACCAATGAGAGGTCTGTTTCTCTCCTCTTCAGTAAAACCAAGCGCATTAAAAAGACTCCTGTGGGGCGCCTGTTGTAATCCTTTAAAAACTCTGTCACTGTTCATAGCCATACTGCCTCCTCCTACTTAATATATAATATAAAGTTTTCATTTTCATAAATGGCACGCATCGTATCGATGTAGTCCCAATTTATAGTCTCATAGGTCTGATAGAACTTCCAAAAGTCTGGACCACTGTAGCCCGGCTCCAAAAGATTCTTATCAAGTATCACCATATCAGCTCCGTCAACATCGGTCTTATTGCAATCAATATCCCAGCCAAACTTAAGCAGGTATTGCTGGTCGCAATCAATGGCTGCTACGTTGTGGCGTCTTCGCACATCCGCAATATAAAGAGTGTTGAACACATCATTTTCTCTTTCTCCCAGCTGAGCATTAAACTGATAGGATGATAATCTCATAATAAAAAATATGAGTATCAAAAACAGTGGAACATAAACTCCAAGACCGGAATACCACTTGTCCCCTTTAATAGCATTTTCAAATTCATTAACGACCATTTTAGAATCTTCTTTGTCTGCATTCTTTTTGGTCTTGTAGCGATTATACAGCCTGATGCAGTTATTGATAAGTCTCTCCAGGCAAGTTACAACGCAAGCACAAACAATAAAAGCACCGTAGGAAAAGACCCGAAGATACGGAAGCTTATGCTGTATAAAAAGCATAGCTGTAGTGACCACAACATTGGATACAATAATAAGGTTTATAACCGTTCTGCTGTAGGCCAGATGCCTGATACACTCCAAAAGAGCTATCACAAGACTCAGCAAAATAATAATCAAAAGCATCCAGGACATGTTGGGGACCATGTAGTTCAAAAGGCTCATTCCCCAGCCAAAGCATCTCTCATTAAAATCTTCCACAGAAAGGCTCTGAATATAAGGCTGGGATAGCATATACTCAACTCCCTTTAGCATGGAAGATACCGGGGCCCGTAAAAGAACTGTTCCGTGGGAAAGGCCATAGAACTCAGAGCCTTCAGTCTTTACCAGCAGATTAGATCCAATAGCAAGCCAGATTATCATATAAAGAACTGTTGTCACAAAAGCTGCTATAACACCATAGATAAAAAAGGTACTGAACTTCTTATAATAAACTGTCTCTCGAAGTTTCCCCCGCACATCGCTGCTGGCTATGGCATTTATTATAAGATATGCTCCAATAGCAACGCTGATGGGAATGACCCAATACACACTGCTAGGGACAGTATAAAGCCCCAATACAAAGCACACTGCCAGGTATCTGTAATATGATTTCGGTGTATCGTTAGCACTGCATATATAACCTGCAATATAGATAGATAACAGAAAACATGTAGTAGAAAGAGTATAACCCCTTCCCTGAACACTATACTCAGTAACTATCTGCATTGATGCGTACAGCACCATGGCAGCAAAACCAAGTCCATGAGAATAATATCTTTTACAGATCCTGTAGATAAGAACCAGATTTGTCACAGCACAGACAAGTGATACTCCCCTAAGCCCTATATAGGGATTACCAAACAAATCCAATATCGCCGAAAGAACCGAATAGCCCACATGGTTATTGGGGAGTGGCCAGTGAATAGCCGCATAAAATGGTCCTCTGCTGATAAAGGTATAATAAGTGTAAAGCTCATCATATACAGGAGTTATCGCAAACATGCGCCAGAGATAATAACAGGACATTGCTATGATAAAAAGCGTAGCACCTATAGTCTCAGGCTCATGTGGCAAAAGATCATATATTTTCTTTTCTGTCTTATAGGTTAGTGATTCGTTCAACTATCAGGTCTCCCATCGCCCTACAGCCTACCTGCGTAACCTCATCTGCATTGGAGCTTCCCATGAGGTCTCCGGTCCTGTAGCCATCTTCCAATACTTTGCGAACTGCACTCTCGATCGCATCAGCCTCTTTATCAAGGTTAAATGAATAGCGAAGCATCATAGCAGCAGAAAGAATCGTAGCAATAGGATTTGCAATATCCTTTCCGGCAATATCAGGAGCACTTCCGTGGCTTGGCTCATACAGACCAAAGCTTGTATCATTCAAAGAAGCACTTGGAAGCATTCCGATGGAACCGGTGATCATGCTGGCTTCATCAGAAAGAATATCTCCAAACATGTTCTCAGTAAGTACGACATCAAACTGAGCAGGATCTCTTACAAGCTGCATTGCGCAGTTATCAACCAGCATATGAGAAAGCTCAACATCAGGATAATCAGCAGCTACTTCATTGACTACTTTTCTCCACAATCTTGAAGAATCAAGAACATTGGCCTTATCAACACTAATAACACTGCTTCTGCGCTTTCTTGCAACTTCAAAAGCCTTAATGGCAATTCTTCTTATTTCACTCTCTTTGTAGACAAGGGTATCTGTGGCAGTTAATTCTCCGTCAATCTCTTTTGTAAAGCGATCTCCAAAGTAAAGGCCACCTGTGAGTTCCCTCATGATAAGCATATCAAAGCCCTTTGAAGCAGCTTCTTCCTTAAGAGGACACGCTTCTTTAAGCTGCGGATACAAATATGCCGGTCTGAGGTTAGCGAAAAGATTCAGAGCCTTTCTAATACCCAAAAGACCTGCTTCAGGTCTCTTAGATGGCTCCAATTTATACCAGGGTGATGTAGAAGTATCACCGCCGATGGATCCCATCAAAACAGCATCTGCGCTCTTAGCTGCATCAATAGTCTCCTGTGTAAGAGGAACTCCGTAAGCATCAATTGAGCATCCTCCCATAAGTACATCCTTATATATCATCTCGTGGCCAAAGGTTTCAGCCACCTTATCAAGGACCTTTTTAGCCTCCCCAACAATTTCAGGACCGATCCCGTCTCCGGGGATACAAGTAATGTTCAGCTTCATACTCTCCTCCTTTATTAACAAATAAGCCCGATTGGATGACCAACCAGGCTTAAAAAAGACACACAAAATATTACTTCTTTTTTGAATCAGAAGTATCACTTGTTGTTGCAACTGCATCTTCAGGCTTTTCAACCTCAACGATTGCTTCCTTTACCATAGGAATACGGCAGTTCTTGTTATTACCGAACTCAACGATAACCATATCATCATTGATATCGATTACTGTTCCGATAAATCCGCCTGTAGTCCTTACGCTGTCTCCAACAGCAAGAGCTGCAAGAACCTGAGCCTTCTGCTTCTGCTCCTTCCTCTGTGGACGCATGAAAAGAAAATAAAAAACACCTATTACTGCCGCATATACAAGCACCATTGAAATAATGCTGGTTGTACTTGCGCCTTCTGCACTAGTTAAAAGTAATCCCATAACTTCCTCCATACCTTAAATATTTATACACCAAACAATAATACTAGAAATGCGCCGTAAATTCAAGCTTATCCTTTTCGCCAGTTTTTAGCGATATTATAGCCATCTGAAGCGCCACTTCCATCAAATTCCTGCATTCCAGCAATTTTGTTTCTCTTATACTCAGCAAAAGAGCCTTTTTCAATAGCCTCACGTATCTCTTCCATCATATGATTATAAAAATAGAGATTATGAAGAACGCAGAGTCTCATTCCAAGCATCTCTCCAGCTTTTAACAGATGCCTTATGTATGACTTGGAGTATCTCCTGCAAGCCGGACACTGACAACCCTCTTCGATCGGAGTATCATCCATCTCATATCTTGCATTCAGGATATTGATATGTCCCCTGTTGGTATACAGATGACCATGTCTTCCGTTCCTGCTTGGATAAACGCAGTCAAAGAAGTCTACACCTCTTTCTACAGCCTCAAGAATATTAGCAGGAGTACCAACGCCCATCAGGTAAGTAGGCTTATCTTCAGGAAGGTAAGGTACCACCGTCTCAAGAACGTGATACATCTCCTCGTGACTCTCACCTACAGCAAGTCCTCCCACAGCATAACCGTCAAGGTTCATATCACTGATCTTCTTGGCATGCTCTATTCGAATATCATCAAAGATAGCTCCCTGATTGATTCCAAAGAGAAGCTGATGAGGGTTTATGGTGTAGGGCATACTGTTGAGACGGTCCATTTCTCTTTTGCATCTCTCAAGCCATCTTGTGGTCCTGTCTACAGACATCTGAACATAATCATGCTCAGCCTTGGCAGAGGGACACTCATCAAATGCCATGGCGATAGTTGATGCAAGGTGAGACTGAATTCTCATGCTCTCTTCAGGCCCCATAAAAAGCTTATGCCCATCAATATGTGAATGGAAATAAACACCCTCTTCTCTTATTCTTCTTGTTTTTGCAAGAGAAAAGACCTGAAATCCACCTGAGTCAGTGAGAATAGGCTTATTACAAGACATAAACTTATGAAGTCCGCCCATTCTGTAAACCAGATCGTCTCCGGGTCTTAAGTGCAAATGGTAAGTATTGGACAGAACAACCTGGGTACCAATACCCTCCAGGTCCTCTGTTGAAACGCCACCCTTTATTGCAGCAACAGTTGCCACATTCATAAAGACAGGAGTCTGAATCTTACCATGCACAGTATCAAATTCAGCTCTCTTGGCGCTTCCGTCTTTCTTTAAAATCTTGTACATAAATAAAACTTAATCCTCTTAATCAACATAAATATTCCAAAACTCTTCAAGGCAAAGGTCATTATCCGCTATAACTTTAGCTGCGTCAACCCCTACATATCTGAAGTGCCATGGTTCATATTCTATGCTGGTGATTTCTTCCTTTCCGGAAGGATATCTTAAGATAAATCCATAATCACTGCTATTGGCAGCAAGCCATTTTCCGGCAGCTGTATCTCCAAAGCCCTCATCAAGAGTGGAATAACCGTCTGTAATAATATCAACCGCGAGACCGATCTGATGCTCTGAAGAACCGGGCACAGTAACAGCCTGTGAAGCCAGATTATAAGCATCCATGTAACTCATTCCGCCGCCCATGTAACGATCAACCTTATTAGTAAAGAGCATAGTCTGCCTCTCAATATCTCTGTAAGGAGAACAGATAATGAGATTAACACCATCAGCCCTTGCTGCCTTGAGCATATCAAGAAGTGGTGAGATTATCCTCTCATCACATCTCATACTTCCACTTATGGTTCCAAGTTCAAAATTATAGTCATCTGGAATTGGATGCTGCTTGTTAACAAGAAGAAGGTTCCAGTCACTGCCGTCAAAAGAAACATCTGCAGAATCTGAGCTGTTTCCTGAACTTGAAAGTGCCACTTCCTCACTTTCCTCAAGACTCTTAAGCTGAGCATCAGCATCTTTTACCTGAGTCTTTGCATCTTCAGTTTCTTCAACAGCCACAGTTTCTTCGCTGCCCTCGTTATCTTCAAGGATCTGGGCAAGTGAAACCATGTTGTCGATCTCTGCAACATCAGGATTCACTACTTCACTGGCTTCGGCCATTACTTCCTGATCAACATCCTCAACTACTGCAAGCTCAGCGCTGGACTCCGCAACCTCCTGCCCGGAAAGAACAGCCACTGCAGATCCATCTTCTTCTCCGGATGCTGCTTCACTGGCGAAGCTGATGTTAAGTGACATAGCAGGATAAGAAAAACTGCTGCTGGCAATAAAGAACATGATGATACAAGCAAGACATGTAAATCTTTTGGTGTTTCTGTAAAAATAAAATAAGAAGTTGTAACCGGTTATAGCTACCACAGCATAGGCAATACCCAGAAAAGATAAAGCCTTATGCTTCCTATTAAATTTCTCCACTTTAGAAATCACCTTGCTCTTGAAGTCAAGCTTCATCTGCAAGTTACTAGCATTCATATCAAAAATCCCCTGTTTTCGCGATATTTCGCGCGTATAGAACTACGAATTTTATTATATAACGATTTCACAAATAATTCACCAATTTTAAATAAAAAAATCCAAAAAGCAAAAAAGCCCCAAAGCACTAGACTATGCTATACTTGTAATATGTCTTAAAAGAATAACGTAGGAGGTATGGCAATGGCAGGTTCTACTTTCGGCAAAAATATTACTGTTTCTACTTGGGGCGAATCCCATGGAAAGGCTTTAGGATGTGTGATTGATGGTTTCCCTGCAGGGCTTGATCTGAAGGAGGAAGACATTCAGGTCTTTTTGGATCGAAGAAAGCCTGGAACTTCAAGTGCTACCACATCAAGGAAGGAAGATGATCTGGTTGAGATACTTTCCGGTGTCTTTAAGGGCAAAACTACCGGAAGTCCCATATCCATGATGGTACAGAATTTATCTCAGAATTCTGCTGACTATAATGATATAGCCTCCTACTACCGTCCAGGTCATGCTGATTACGGTTTTGATCAGAAGTATGGTTTCAGGGATTACAGAGGTGGCGGAAGATCCTCCGGAAGAGAGACCGTGGCAAGAGTTGCTGCCGGAGCTCTTTGCTCAAAGCTGCTTGGAATAATGGGCATAAAGGTTTGCGCCTATACCAGATCTATTGGAAATGTTGAAATAGACCTGGCCAAGGCAGATATGGATGTAAGGCTCAAGACTCCTACCGTCATGCCTGACTATGAAGCAGATAAAAGAGCTATGGACCTCATTGAACAAGCCCGCCAGAACAACGACTCTCTCGGAGGCGTGATAGAATGCCGGATTACAGGTGTTCCTGCAGGTATCGGTGAGCCTGTTTTTGATAAGCTGGATGCTCTCCTGGCCCATGCTGTAATGAGCATTGGCGCTGTCAAAGCAGTAGAAATAGGTGATGGCTGCAAAGTGGCTTCCATGTATGGTTCAGAAAACAACGACCCTTTTGAAACTGTTGGTTCTAAGGTCACAAAGAAAACCAATCACGCCGGCGGAATCCTGGGAGGACTTTCCGATGGAAGTGAGATCGTCGTTAGAGCTTATGTAAAGCCTACCCCAAGCATTGCCAAGACCCAGGACACCATAAACAAAGACGGTGAAAACATTGAAATCAACGTAAAGGGCCGTCACGACCCTGTTGTTGTTCCAAGAGCCGTTGTTGTAGTTGAATCCATGTGCGCCATTACTCTTCTCGATCTTATGATCAGCAATATGTCTTCAAAGGTTGAGGGAATTATGGGATTCTATCTTGGGCAAAAGAATTGATTGTAAGAATAAAAAAGGCTGTCGCTTAAGTGACAGCCTTGTTTTTGTTATCCTTCCAGTTTGTGGAATACTATGCAATTAGGACGAGTTACAGGAATCTCCGGTCCGTTCATTACCATTGTTCCTGCATCCATATCTACAGTGAAGAATGTCATTGAATCTGACTCATGGTTAAGTGAAACAAGGTGCTTGTTATCAGGGAAAAGAGCTACATCCTTAGGATACTCTCCTGCTACAGGAAGCTGGATCTTCTTAGTAAGAAGACCTGACTCCTTATCAACCTTATAAACAATAGCATTGTTTTCACCTGCTGTAGAGCTTACCAGATAATTATAATCCTCTGAGAATGTCAGTGCGCTGCATGCAACACCGATTGAGTCTGCCTCGTCAGAATTGCTAACTTCCTGAATCTTATTAAACTCAGGCATACCATTCTCATCCTCATGATACTCATATACATCAATAGCACACTTCTGTTCAAGACATACATAGAGGAACTTGCCTTCCTTTGAGAACTGCATATGTCTTGGTGAAGATTCCTGATCGCAGTGGATAACATCCACTTCCTTGATCTTGCCGGTCTCCTGGTTAAGTGAGTAGATATTTATCCTGTCCATTCCAAGATCAGCAGCAAGAAGATACTTGTTGTCCTTGGAAACCTTTATGCACTGGACGTGAGGAACATGGTTCCTTCCGGCAGCTGTGCCAAGGCCCTTGTGATATCTTTCATCTGTGATCTCACCGATGCTGCCATCCTCATTAAGTCTTAAGATTGTAACCTTGCCATCATGATAACCTGCTGTAGAAAGGAAGTGATCTGTCTGATCCTCATTAACATAGCAGCCACGCATACCATTTATAGATGCCTCATTAATGAATTCAAGGCCTCCATCAGGAAGAATATGATATGCCTCAACACCTTCATCAGTAATGGAATAAAGAGTCTTGTTATCATGTGAGATACCGATATAAGAAGAGTTTGTGATCTCAACCTTCTGCTTCTCGGTCAGTCTTCCATTCTTGAGATCTACATCATAGATCCTGATACCGTATTTTGTGCCTAAACCTGATGTGTAGCTGGACACATAAGCTACATACTTGTCTTTTGCTGCCACGAAAGCGCCTCCTAATAAATACAAATATGAAAAATCCTTTATTTATCACATTCTATCACAAGTGCAACAAACTTTAAATATATCAAAAAAAGTAATTGACACTCACACTCACTCTATTAAAATAAAGTAGATTGAATTTTACTATATTAATGTAGGAGCGCAATAATGGGCAAAGATCTTATTACTCTTGAACACATCACAAAATCTTATGATGGTCAGGTAATCCTTGATGACCTTAATCTCTCTATATATGAGAACTCTTTTGTTACACTGCTTGGACCTTCAGGCTGTGGAAAGACCACAACGTTAAGGATCATCGGTGGTTTTGAAAAACCTGAACAGGGCCGGGTTATCTTCGACGGCAAGGATATCACAGATCTTGCACCAAATAAAAGGCAGCTCAACACAGTATTTCAGAAGTATGCTCTCTTCACTCACATGAATATAGCCGAGAACATTGCTTTTGGTCTTAAGATAAAAAATAAATCTGACAAGTATATAAAAGACAAAATCAGCTATGCCCTCAAGCTCGTTAACCTTGAAGGCTATGAAAAGCGTATGCCTGATTCCCTGTCAGGTGGCCAGCAGCAAAGAATCGCCATAGCTAGAGCAATTGTAAATGAGCCAAAAGTTCTTTTGCTGGACGAGCCTCTTGGCGCTCTTGATCTTAAGATGCGTCAGGACATGCAGTATGAGCTTAAGCGTCTCAAGGAAGAGCTTGGCATTACCTTCATCTATGTAACCCACGATCAAGAAGAGGCACTTACCATGTCTGATCACATCGTAGTTATGAACCAGGGTTATATTCAGCAGGAAGGATCTCCTGAAAAGATATATAATGAGCCTGAAAACGCTTTTGTTGCTGACTTCATTGGTGACTCCAACATTATCCGTTCCACTATGATAAGGGATGAGCTGGTTGAGATTCTCGGAACAAAGTTTGCCTGTGTTGATAAGGGCTTTGGTGAAAACAAGCCCGTTGACGTTGTTATCCGTCCTGAAGATGTGGAGCTTGTATCTCCTGAAAATGCATCTCTTCAGGGTGTTGTCACAGGACTTACCTTTAAGGGAGTTCATTATGAAATGGATGTCGAGGCCGGTGGTTTTGAGTGGCTTGTACATTCCACAAGGCTTTCCGAGGTAGGCTCCAAGGTCGGCATCAAGGTAGATCCATTCAATATTCAGATCATGAATGTTCCTGAGTCTGAGGATGAGGAGGCCATAAGTGAAACTGTTTAAAGACAAGAAAACATCAGGCCTTATGTCATCTCCGTACATTGCCTGGGCTGTGATCTTTATCCTGGTGCCCCTAGGCATGGTGCTTTACTACGGACTTACTGACAATGCCGGAAGTTTTACATTTCAAAATGTTGCAAGGATAGCTGAACCCGGATACATGAAGGCCCTTTTAAGATCAATTGAGTTATCCCTTATAAGCACTCTAATCTGCTTTATCCTTGCCTATCCTTTGGGACTTATACTCTCTTCCATGAAGCTGGAGCGTGATACTTTCCTTGTTACCTTGTTCATTCTCCCAATGTGGATGAACTTCCTGCTTCGTACCCTCACCTGGATGACTCTGCTTGAGGGAAAAGGCGTTATAAACACAGTGCTTACATTCCTGCATCTACCTACCATCAATATCATCAATACACCAGGCGCCATCATACTTGGTATGGTTTATAACTTCCTGCCCTTTATGATCCTGCCTATATACAATGCACTTAGCAGGATTGATGAAAACGTGATAAATGCAGCAAGAGACCTTGGGGCCGGCCAGTTACAGACGTTCCTTAGGATAATCCTGCCACTTTCCTTACCGGGAATCATAAGTGGTATAACCATGGTATTTATTCCTGCACTTACAACCTTTGCCATCTCCACTATGCTTGGTGGTTCAAAGATACTGCTTATCGGTAACATCATCGAGCAGCAGTTTACACAGGTGTATGACTGGCACTTAGGGTCAGGACTTTCTATAGTTCTTATGATCTTTATCCTTATAAACATGATCATTGAGAACCTGGCTGACAAGGAAGGAGGTACAATCTGATGAAGAAGTTTTTTGAAAGACTGTATCTTGGCATCCTCTTGGTGTTCATGTACGCTCCTATCGTGACCCTTATTGTGCTCTCTTTTAACTCAAGTAAGTCAAGAGCACGCTGGGGCGGATTCACCTTAAAATGGTACTTGCAGCTCTTTTCCGATGAGGCAGTTGCAGGCGCCATGATAAACACCTTATCCATCGCAGTGCTGTCTACCATAATCTCAACTATTATTGGTACCTTCACCTGCATTGCCATGATTGGCCTAAGTCCCAAGCTTCGGTCTCTTATAATGGGCGTGACCAATATTCCCATGATAAACGCAGATATCGTAACAGGTATTTCGCTTATGCTCCTTTTCAGATTCCTGCACATATCAACGGGCTTTAATACTATCCTTCTGGCTCACATTACTTTTAACATTCCATTTGTAATGCTAAGCGTCATACCAAGGATAAAGAACATGAATTTCTATGTTTACGAGGCAGCTCTGGATCTTGGAGCAACCCCTGTTTACGCATTTGTAAAGACTCTCCTGCCGGACCTTGTACCCGGAATTGTATCAGGTGCACTGATGGCCTTTACCATGTCCCTTGATGACTTTATCATCACCTACTTTACCAAGGGATCAGGTTTTGACACCCTTTCAACGCTTATTTATAACGAGGTTAAAAGAGGTATCCAGCCGGAGATCTACGCCTTATCTGCTATAATATTTGTTGTTGTGCTTGTTTTGTTAATGGTGGTTTACAGATCACCAAGTAGTAAGTCAAAGGAGAAATAAGAGGAATTATGAAAAAAAGATTACTGTCAGTGGTACTTGCAGTCGCAATGACTGCCGGACTTTTGATCGGATGCGGAAGCTCTTCCAGCGCCGGCTCAAACGGAAAGCTCTATGTTTACAACTGGGGCGAATACATCGACGAGGATGTAATAAGACAGTTTGAGGAAGAAACAGGCATCAAGGTTGTCTATGACATGTTCGAGACCAATGAGATCATGTATGCCAAGTTGGCTCAGGATACTTCAGCCTACGACGTTGTCTGTCCTTCAGATTACATGATACAAAAGCTCAGGGAAAATGATATGATCCAGCCCCTGAACTTCGACAACATCCCAAATGCTAAGAATATCGGTCAGCAGTACTTTGAAACATCAAAGAGCTTTGACCCCGAGAACAAATACTCCATTCCCTACTGTTGGGGAACTGTAGGAATCCTTTACAACAAGACAATGGTTGATGACGTTGTAGACAGCTGGAACATTCTTTGGGATGAGAAATACTCAGGCCAGATCCTTATGCAGGATTCTGTAAGAGATGCCTACATGGTAGCCCTTATTAAGAATGGTTACTCCCAGAACACAAAGAATGCATCTGAAATTGAGAAAGCCACAGCAGATCTTATCGCTCAGAAGCCTCTTGTTCAGGCCTATGTAATTGACCAGGTAAGAGATAAAATGATCGGTGAAGAGGCAGCTCTTGGAGTTATCTACTCAGGAGAAGCCATCTACACAGCAAGAGAAAATCCTGACCTTGAGTACGTAGTTCCAAAGGAAGGAACCAACGTATGGATTGATTCCTGGGTAATTACCAAGGGTTCCAAGAACGTTGAAAACGCTGAGAAGTGGATCGATTTCATGTGCCGTGGAGATATAGCACTTAAGAACTTTGAGTACATCACCTACTCTACTCCTAACACAGAAGCTCAAAAGAACATTGAAGACGAGGATATCAAGAACTCCAAGGTTGCTTTCCCTGACCTTTCCACAATGAAGGTTGAAGCATACCAGTATCTTGGTGAAGACGGCGACAAGCTTTACGCCGACGAGTGGATGAAAGTAAAATCAGCTAACTGATATAGCAAAGCAAATGGGATGCCCTGAGGCATCCCATTTTATTTTTCAAAAATCTTCATCATCCAGTTCATAGCTGAGTTCGTCCAGTTCTGCGTGATAGAACTCGGACCAGCTGTATTGATTCATGTAATCTCCGGTATATCTGTACTTGGAGTCTTTTTTATTTTCAAGCCAGTCATAAAGATCGCACTCTATCCTGTCTTTTGCTATGGCCATACTTCCACGCTGTTTCAATATAATTCCATCAAGCTTGTGTTTGTTGAAAGTGTTCTGGAGATCCTGGCGAAGGTTACAGAGATAGGAAAGTTTCTTTTCCGGGTCTCCGTCGTCTTCCCATAAATTAGCAATAATTTCACCATTGGTAGTTTGTGCTCCCTTATTATTTATAAGGATTGCCACAATTTCCTTGGTCTTGGTGTACTTGAATTCCACCGGTTCACCATCAATGAAAAGTTCGAAGTTTCCAAACGTCTGAGCAAAGACTCTCTTATACTTCTTTCGAATCTCCGGATAACGCAAAGTCTCCAGTTCTTTCTTCACATCAGCAGTCTTCCCGGGCTTTTTAACGTAGCCACTGGCATGAAGTCTCATAGCTTCAAAAGCCAGGTCGGTTTTTTCGGAATAATATATGAGATTCACGTATGGATTCAGTTCTGTAAGATACTTACCGAGGTCAAGACCTCCCAGCTCATCAAGCTCCGTATCCAGAATTGCCACATCTATCTCTTCCTCTCTGGCCTTAGCCAGTGCAGAAAGGGAACTGTCAAAGTAAAAGCAGTTGTGATCAGGAAACTCCTTTGATAGAAAAGCTTTGATCTTCTTCAGGGAAGCACTGTCTTCATCTACTATCAGAATATTCACTGTTCGCCTCCTGAAGGAAGGTTTACTCCCTTTACCTTTTGATTCTTTCGCTCCTTGGCAGTCATGTGAAGAGGATCAGCCTCTCCCACAACCAAAGTATCACCATCATTTATAGCAGCATCATGTAATGGCCCGGAATTCATGTCAGAAAGCACCAAAGCTGCAAACCTGTCATAGTTATCATCATCTATTACAGGGAAATGATACTTCATCCGATACCAGTGTTCAGGATCATAGCCGGCATTCCCTATGTATAGCCTGTCTGCAGTATCAGCAACCTCCTGCGGACCAGCCTTTTCTCCGGGCTCAAGATTCGCATCCTCGCAGAACAAGACAGCGTAAGCCTTAAGGATCCTGTCCCTTACAGTCTCATCACTTCCGCTCTTATTCTTACGGCCGGTAGTCATGTCCATGACCTGGTAATAAAAGTCCTGACATTCCTCACTGTTCTGAAAATTTACAATCGCATCATAAAACTTCTTAACATCAATATCCTTAGCCATAGATGCCATAGTCTTATCTCCTGTCCTGTGATCAGTCAATATAAGTAATGTTCAGATCATTGCCCTTTACAGTTACCTTTGCCTTGGCTCCCATGATTACAGGAAGCATTGGATCCACGTGTCCGATCTCCGCATCCATTATAATAGGAACTCCCATATCTCCGACTACGCCAGTCACAGCATTATACTGGTTACAGCCAATCTGATCCTGCTTCCAGGCATCTTCAGGCCTTCCGATAAGAAATCCCTTAGCCCCATCAAGCCATCCAGCCTCCTTAAGACACCAGATACTGCGTCTGATTGACATGGGGTTAAGCTCGCAAGCCTCAAATACCCAGATGATATCAGGGTGTTCCTTTTTGAACTCTTTGACCTTGTCAAATCTGGTGCCACATATGTTCACCAGAATATCAAGACACCCTCCAAGAAGTACTCCTTCCATCTGTACCTGTTCACCAGCTGCCTCTTTCATGCCATTTTCACCACTGACAAAAGAAACCAGTTCCCTGTCGGCATTGAAGGCATAGGTTGCTCTGAGTTCCTCTTCAGTATAGACATGAGGCCCTTCAGATACTTCTTCCTTTTCCTCTTGAGTATCATCTGTTTTCCCAGGCTCAATAAATCTCTTATATCCGTCAAAAGAGCTTTTGGTTCCCTCAAGGATTGCAAATGAATCCTTCTCAGTTTCTTCCCAATCCTTAGCAAAGCCCGAGATACAAGGTCCATAGATTGCCTGGGTATTAGAAATAGTAACTAAAGGGAAAACAAAGTTTGTATTGTCAGAATAACCTATAAACCATTTTGGCGGACAGTTCTTTAGTTCTTCAAAATCTACATTGCTTATGGTCTCACACATAAGCTCTCCACCACCGGCAGAGATTATGGCATCAATGTCCGATCTCTTATAGAACTCCATAAGCTCTTTTCCGCAAACTTTTGGATCTGTGCTGATACCAATACCGTCGCCTTTTCTGGCTGTCTCCCCCTCTACTATGTGATAGCCAAGCTTTTCAATGTTCCCTTCTGATATGGGAAGCATAAGGCTATAGGGCTCAGTTGATGCCCCAAAGGAAGGGGCTGTAATTCCTATGGTGTCTCCGGGTCTGATACTCTTAGGTCTTCTGATCATAGGTTTTCTCCTCTTAGTCTTTGTTTATGTCAGCGAGCTTGGAATAGCTTTTCCTGTAATGTCTGTTCATCTTGATGCACTCAAGCTTTGAAAGGTAATGTCCCTCGCCGTTTCTCATTACTGCCATGTAGGCAATGCAGCCCTTATCAAGAACAATTGCAACAGCCTGTGCATCATCTTCAGTACTTCCAACGCAGTATGCGCCATCATTAGGAGAAAATACCACGTTAACATTCTTCTTGATATTGTGGTATATCTCATCTTCATTGTTAGGAATCTTGACCGACACTCCTATGAGCTGAGCAAAGTCATCCAGAAGAGGTCGCATGTGATTGGCTCTTCTGGAAACAGTCATAACTGCCTCAGATTTATTATGGATTATGTAATTTATGTCACGTCTTTTTGAGTAAATCTGCTCGTGGATGCTTTTTACTCTCTCAGGCGTATCCTTCTGATCATACACTACCACGCCATTTTCAAGATGAGAGTTATAGCCAACCTCAACTCCATGGGTCATGTCAGTCTTGCAAACATCGATGAGGAAGTCGTTACAGGCAGTCTCCATCATCTCCGCTTCAAAGATTGCCTCCTTAGAATTACCTCCAAGACAAAGTGTGCCATGATTAGCCATGATGATTCCATTGGAATCCTTGTACTTATTAAGAGTCCTTGCAACATTCTCCGCAAGCTTTTCTGTTCCCGGAAGTGCATAAGGCGCAACTGGAATTGTTACATCCTCATCATAAAAATATGAAAAGACTTTTTTAACTCCTAAAGTACCTGCGCAGGAAGCAAAAACCTGATGTGTATGTACGATAAAGCCTGCATCGGGCCTTACTTTGTAGCTGTAAGCATGAACCTTACTCTCACTTGAGGGTTTATAGTCTCCCTCAAAAGAAAGGTCATTAATGTTAACCAGACTTATCATCTCCGGAGTAAGGTCCTCATATTTTATTCCACTTGGTGTTACAAGGAAATGATCCTTGTCTACTCTGCTACTAATATTCCCCCATGTTCTTACAAGAAGCCCCACCTCGTGAAGCTCTCTTGATACCTGAATTATGTGTTCTCTTTCTTCCTGTAAATCAATATGTTTCATTTTAACCCCTGATCTGTCCTTCCCCGATGATCTCGTATTTGTATGAGGTTAGCTCCTTAAGTCCCATTGGTCCTCTTGCATGGAGCTTCTGTGTGCTTATTCCTATCTCAGCTCCCAGACCAAACTCAAAGCCGTCTGTAAATCTGGTTGAAGCATTCACATAAACGCAGGCAGCATCAACTCTGTCAAGGAACCTCTGCGCTGTCTCTTTATTTTCAGTAATGATAGCCTCTGAATGACCTGTGTTGTATTTATTGATGTGAGCAATAGCTTCATCCACATCCTTAACGGTCTTAACAGAGATAATATAGTCAAGATACTCTTTTCCAAAGTCCTCTTCGGTAGCATCAAGAGCACCTTCAATTAAATCCTTACTAGCCTTATCCGCTCTCACCTCTACCTTATGCTCATTCATTGCTTTAGCAAAAAGAGGCAGAAACTCCTCTTTAATATCTTCGTGAACCACCAGAGATTCAGCTGCGTTGCACACACCTATCCTCTGGGTCTTGGCATTTATGATAATAGGAATAGCCTTAGTAAGATCCGCTTCCTTATCAACATAAATATGGCAATTGCCTGTTCCAGTCTCAATAACAGGAATATTGGAGTTCTCTGTGACAGCCCTTATAAGCCCGGCACTTCCTCTTGGGATAAGCACATCTACATACTGCTTCATAGTCATGAACTCTTTGGTCACAGCCCTGTCCGTATCCTCAATAAGCTGTACAGCATCAGGTATAACCCCGGATTCTTCAAGAGCTTTACGGATCACATTAGTGATGGCAATATTGCTGTTGATTGCATCACTTCCACCCTTAAGAATAACAGCATTCCCCGACTTAAAAGTAAGCGCAAAGGCATCTGCTGTAACATTAGGTCTGGATTCGTAGATGATTCCTATAACTCCCATAGGGACACGAACCTTCTTAACCTTAAGCCCATTTGGCCTGTCAAACTCCTCAATCTCTTCACCGATAGGATCTGAAAGCTCTGCCACCTGCCTAAGCCCCTCAGCCATAGCCTCAATTCTTTTCTCATTAAGAAGGAGCCTGTCCAATAGGCCGGGATGCATTCCATTATCCTCGCCAGTCTTATAGTCAACTGCATTAGCCTTTATTATGTCTGCAGATTTTGAAACCAGTTCTTCTGCTACCTTCAACAATGCCTTATTCTTGGTCTCAGTACTCAAATTCTGTACTTCATACTTTGCTTCTGCAGCCCTCTTACAAAGATCCACCAGTGCCATACGCTCTCCTCCTATATATGAAACTCACTAAATTATCCCATAAAGCCAGGCAAAAGTCCATGATTTCTCCATTACGTAAGGCCTGGGCAAATCGGGAGGGCGTCTGTACGAGTTATGGAGTCCTCCCGATTTGCCCAGGCCGTATTAATGAAAAACAGCCAGGACTTTTGTCCCGGCTGCTTATCTTAGATACCCCTGAAGAAGAACTCAAACTTGAGTGACCCTTCTCTAGGAAGAAGAAACTGCGGATGAGGTTTAGCCCCCCAGCTGTCGTCACCCGCGATACCCATCTGACCCATTGAAGCACGCACAACTGTGTAGTGAACCTGTGGAAGTTCATAGTGGTGCATTGCATTCTCAATCTCATGCGGTGTATAAGGAAGAGCACTGAAGTAGAATGGATTTCCGAAGAACATCATTCCCCTTCCTCTCTTGTCTGTTACCTTCGCATATCTTACATCACACTTGTTGCCACATTCCTGAGGCACAAGGTATCTTGCCATATTATCTTTTACTTCATTGCTGTAGATACCAAGCTTTCCGCCACACTTTCTGTCTGCATAGGTCTCATCAGGACCAAGGCCGTACCAGGTAAGCTGGTCGAAATCTGCATTTAACTTGAACATCATGCCAAACTCAGGCATATCAGGAAGTCCCTCTACAGCATCATAGTTCATCTCACATCTGATGGTACCATCTCCAAATACTTCATAAGTAACGAAGCATACTGCTGTAGGAGTAGTAGGCAGGAAGAACTTGTACTTGATAGTGATACTGTTCTTGCCCATCTGCACATCAGGCATCTGAAGCTCAGGTCCCTTAAGGGTTGCATAGAGACTTGCTATCTTCCACTGTGCGTAGAAGTTTGTCATCATGTAACCATTGTCATTATCTACAGGCGCTCTCCAGAAGTTAGGCGCTGGAGCTTTTTCAATCAGCTCTCTTCCACCATAAATATAGGAAACCAGAGTAGCTGTAGGATAAGTGAACATTGCTGAGAAGTTATCACCATATATTCCAAGGTTATTATTGCCCATTACTATCTTTAGAGGCTCATCTGTCTTGTGCTTGCAGTTAACCTTGTTGTATACAGTCTGTCCAAAAGCAACCTCATGTCCCTTCTTAGCCCAGAGAGTATCCTCTTTAAGCATGAAGGAAACTGTAAATACAAATTCAAACTCTGCTCCCTTAGATGACTCAGCGGACTCATAATCTGAAATAACGTCCAAAAGCTCCCTAGGAACGCTAAAGCTCTTTTGTGATAAAGGTGCTACGCTGATATCCATGGCAGCACGGTTTATCTCTTTTCCATTTGCCAGCAAAATAACTACTGCATCAAAAGTATCAGTGTTAACAAAGAGATTCTTATTTATTACCTTAAACTTCTTGCCACTCTTATCAAACTCAACAGAAATATTCTGGTAGTTGAACTTAACCTCCTGCATCTTTGGAGATGGAGTTCTGTCACCATAGGTGATTCCGTTTCCGCTGAAGTTACCGTCGTTTGGCCTGTCACCAAAGTCACCGCCATAGGCCTCAAAATCATTTCCATAGCGATCCTTCTTGGTAATGGACTGATCGATGTAGTCCCAGATAAAGCCTCCCTGGTATCTCTCCTCAGTATCTGTCAGATCTGTGTAGAGATGCATTCCTCCACAGGAGTTGCCCATTGCATGGGTGTACTCACAGCAGATGAAAGGCTTTTCCTTATTATTCTTAAGGAACTCCTTGATAGAAGCAACGGAAGGATACATCTGGCTTTCCATATCAGATGTGTCAGGGC
Source organism: Butyrivibrio sp. AE2032 (assembly GCF_000702965.1). Taxonomy (NCBI): domain Bacteria; kingdom Bacillati; phylum Bacillota; class Clostridia; order Lachnospirales; family Lachnospiraceae; genus Butyrivibrio; species Butyrivibrio sp. AE2032. The sequence goes on from NZ_JNLF01000006.1 coordinate 346,933, forward strand.
AGCTTCTGTCATTGAAAATTCCCTCGTAGTGAACAAGTCTGTGTGGATCAAGCTCACGGAAAAGAGCTGCCATCTTCTCTATAACTGTTCCGCCAAAGGCCTCATTACCAACAGACCATATCAAAATAGCCGGATGGTTTTTATCCCTCTGGTAGCAGGAATTGATCCTGTCAAGAAGAAGTGGCTCCCAAATCGGGTTGTCCTTTGGAACAACATGATCCAGTCCCTTTGCACCTCTAAGATAAGGCTCCCAGGTACCATGGGTCTCCATGTTATTCTCTGCAATAAGGTAAAGTCCATACTTATCGCAAAGATCATACAATGCAGAATCATCAGGATAATGACTAGTTCTGATGGCATTGATGTTGTTCCTCTTCATTGTGATTATATCTGTAAGAAGCTCCTCTTTATTAGGAACTCTTCCATTCTTGTTAGAGAACTCGTGTCTGTTAACTCCCTTGAAGACAATTCTCTTGCCGTTAAGGAGCATAAGACCATTCTTCATCTCAAAACGTCTGAAGCCAACGTTCTGTCTGATAACCTCATGTACTAATCCCGCGCTGTCCTTGATAACAAGAAGAAGTTCATAAAGGTTTGGCTCCTCGGCACTCCAAAGAAGTGGCTTGTCAACCGTGCAGCTTCCTGTGGTCTCACCTGAAGAAGAAAGAGGGATCTTACCCTCGATAACCTTCTCTCCATCCTTGGTGAGTTTTAGTTCCATAACACCTGCGCCCTCCGTTACAGCCTTGAACTCAAGAGACGCACTCTTAAGATCAGCCGAAACTACAGGTGTTACAGACAGGTCATATACATGAACTTTTGGTACACTAAATAAATAAACACTTCTGAAAATTCCAGAGAATCTGAAGAAATCCTGATCTTCGCACCAGCTGCCGCTTGTCCACTTGAACACTCTTACAGCCAGCTTATTCTCTCCCTTTACAAGTTTGTCAGTCAGGTCAAATTCAGCAGGATCAAAGGTATTCTCGCTGTAACCTACATATTTTCCATTGAGCCAAAGAGCAAAGCCACTCTCAACACCCTGAAAAGAAATGCAGACCTTCTCTTCTTTAAATCCCTTAGGCAGAGTAAAGAGCTTTACATAATCTGCTACAGGATTGAACTTTTCAGGTATCTGGGGAGGAGTAAGCATTTCTCTTCCATCCCATGGATACTGAACATTTACATACTGTGGCTTATCATAGCCTTCCATCTGAATATGGGCAGGAACTCTTATCCTATCCCAGGAAGAAGTATCAAAGTCCATCTCATAGAAATTCGCTGGGGCATCTGCCACATTCTTGGAATAGTGAAAATGCCATACCCCATCAAGACTGATCCTATAAGAACTATTCCCTGTCATAGCCTCTGCAAGTGACTTAAAAGGCACGTGATCAGAATGGGCAGGTAATCTGTTCTGCTCAAAAGTTTTAGGATCTTTAACTATATCGTAAACAAACTCTTTCATAATTCACCCCTAAATTTATGCAGGAAAGGATAACCTTTCCTGCACCAAATACTTTACTTAACAGATCCGGTAATACCTTCTGCAAACTGCTTCTGAAGTACGAAGAATACAATCATTGTAGGTAATGAGCAGAATAATACGCCCATCATAAGCATTCCGTAATCAATTGTGTATCCACCTGCCAGGTTAGCAATGAGCATAGGCATTGTCTGAGCCCTGTTATCTGTCATTACGACTCTTGGCCACATGTAAGCGTTCCAGGAATTCATGAAAACGATAACTGCAGCTGCAGCATATGTGGACTTCATAACAGGCATATACATCCTGAAGAAGATCATAAACTCAGAAAGGCCATCAATTCTTGCTGCTTCCATTATATCCGGTGGGAAGTTCCTTGAATTCTGTCTGAACATCATGATCATGAAAGGTGTTGAAATACCGGGAAGTGCAAAGCCCCATACCGTGTTCAAAAAGTGCATCTTACTCATCATGGTGAAAAGAGGAATCATAGTTGCAACACCAGGGATCATCATGGCCATAAGAAGGATTGCAAACAGTATGTCTTTTCCCTTGTCATGGTAAAGCTCAAAGCCATAACCAGCCAGTGAGCAAACAAGGATACAAAGAATTGTCTGTGCTGTTGAGTACAGGCAGGAATTTCCAAAGGACTTCCAAAGGTTTGTGCTCGCAACCAGGTTCTGGAAATTCTCTACCATGTGTGTACCAAACCAAATCTTTCCTCTTGATACATCTACTGTCTGGTTTGTTGCTGCTGTGATCATCCAGAACAGAGGAAATACTGAGAATATTGAAGCTATTGTCAGGAAGATATAGGTAGGAATAAGTCTCTTCTGAATAGCGCTTTTGTTTCTTATTTCTTTATCAAGTGCTTTAGTATTAGTCACGTGTATCACCTACTTTCAGATTGATGATCGCCAGTATAGCAACCAGGATGAATACAAAGAACGACATCGCTGATGCATAACCAAAGTTAGCTACACCCTGACCAAAAGAGTTATTGTAAATGTAATGAGACATTGTGATGGTTGTATTAGCCGGTCCACCGTTTGTCAGGTTCACGGACTCATCAAAGAGCTGAAGTGTTCCGTTGATTGACATGATAAAGGTCATGATGATGACAGGTCTAAGAAGAGGTACTGTTACATACCAGAAGGTCTTCCAACCGTTAGCGCCATCGATCTTGGCTGCCTCATACACTGAATATTCGATGTTCTGTAAGCCTGCAAGGTAGAATACCATGTTATAGCCTGTCCATCTCCAGATGAGGGCTATGATAATAACAATTCTTGCAGTTGATGTTGTACCAAGCCAGTTGATACCCTCGTTGATAATGCCCAGATTTGTAAGAATAATGTTTATAAGTCCCTGTGTTGCAAATATAGTCCTGAAGATCAGAGCATATGAAACCAGTGAAACTGCACAGGGAAGGAAAATGAATGTACGGAAAAGACCGCGGAATTTAAGATCCTTATTATTTAAGAGCTGTGCAAGCAAAATAGCAAGGATAAGCATGATCGGTACCTGAACGATCAGATACAGGAATGTGTTGCCCACGGATTTCATGAACATCTTATCCTGGAACATTCTCTTATAGTTGTAAATAAGTGGTGATGCCCACTGCATGTTAGCTGAAGAGCCTGTCTTAAATGAAGTTATGAGAGCCTGAACCATTGGATAAAAGCTCATTACTATGATCATTGCGGATGCAAGAACCAAAAAGAGCCATCCGGCAGCCTTCTGTTTAGCCAAAAGGCCCATTTTATTCTTCTTTTCCATTTTAAATACCCCTTTATGAAAAAACTGTTTCCCTTTAAAAATGGGGAACCGGAAGTCCGATTCCCCATATGAATTCTCGCCGAACCCTAAAGATCACTTGGCGAGGTCCTTTCGAACCTGGTGATCAAAGGCCCATCTCGAACTTAACCTGATCCTCAGCCTGCTGAAGCTCTGCATCAAGGTCTGCACCGTTGATTACGTTTGTGATAGCAGCCTGGATCTGTGTACGTGCTGTGTAGTGGTAGTCGTTCTGCTCAACAACAGGAACGTTAGCACCCATAGCAACGATGTCTGTGTAGATAGCCTGACCATTGAAGAAGTCAACGCCTTCCTGGTAAACAGCAGACTTAGAAGCTGAGATGCAGCATGTGATAACACCACCGTTACGAAGAGCGTCATCATATGTAGCGGTAGCACCTTCTCCGCCACCGAATGTGTATGCAAGGAATGCCTTTGCAAGCTCAGGCTTTGAGCAGTTGCCTGTTACGTAGAGTGAAGAACCACCGTTAGCAGCATATCCTTCCTTACCTGAAAGTGTAGGAGCTGTTGTGATTGCCCACTTACCGCTGTTCTCTGCTACCTGCTCCATTGTAGGAATGATCCAGTTACCGTTGAATACACCAGCAACCTGATCGCCAATGATTGATGTATCTGTGTACTCTGACCAGTCATTGCAGAGGTAGATAACGCCGTCCTTAGCACCTGTGATGATTACGTTAAGGATTGCCTTGAGGTCTTCGTTTCCTACAAAGTAAGGAACGCCGTCCTTCCACTGTGACTTTCCTTCAGCCTGCATCATCATGTAAGGAAGATCGTCTCCGTTGTGATCCATAGAAACGAGGTACTTGCCTGTCTTAGCCTTTACATCACGGCCAATCTCAAGCCAACGATCCCATGTGATTCCAGTTACATCATCAATTGTGTATCCGCACTCTTCAAGAATGTCTGTACGATAAGCAAATACAGATGTTCCGTTATCAACAGGAGCTCCGTAGTGCTTGCCATTAACTGTTGAGTATGAAAGCTTCTCAGCTCCGAAATCAGACCAGTCAATGCCAGCATCCTCAAGATCCATCCAAGCATCAGGATAGTTTGTTACATAGTTCTGGATGTAGTGATCCTGGAAAAGAACTATGTCAGGAAGCTGTGAGTAGTCACCTGATGAAGCAGCAAGTGTGATTGCGTTCTCAACGTCAGATGAAGCAGACTGCTCAACGATGTTAAGCTTGAAATCAGGATCTACTGTCTGGTAAGCCTTCTCAGCTGCCTCAAGAGCAGGAATGTTGAAGTTCTTATCCCAAGCGTAAACTGAAAGCTCATGCTCACCCTCAGATGCAACATCTGCTGAAGCTGCTGCAGTCTCTGTAGCTGCTGTCTCAGTAGCTGCAGGCTCTGAAGCTGTTGTGTCAGCAGGAGCTGATCCGTTGTCTGCTGCGCTTCCGCATCCAGCTAACATTGAAAGAGACATAGCTGATGCAAGGAAAATTGATAATGCTTTTCTTTTCATTTTTATTACCCTCCCTAAAATGAAATTAGAAAAATGATAAGTTTAACCGATTTCTGTTAAAATCAATGTCAGATGAGTTTGATGAACATCGACTTATACAATTTGACGGAAACATTACCTTTCCGTTTCGGTTATATGTACATTATAACAACAGCGTTCAAAAAAAATACACATTTTATTATCTAAAATGTGCATTTTCAATCATATATGTCTAAATTGTGAACGAAAACGTTTAAGAAATGTTACTAAATCACCAACCCTTTAGTGCATTTATCTTATAATCCAAAAGCTTGTTGTTATAATTGTCCTTATTCTTCTTCCACTGATAGGGCGAAGTATTGAGGAACTTTCTGAAATTCCTGTTAAATGTAGAAAAAGTTGAAAAGCCGCATTCCGCCGCAACAACTTCCATAGAATGATCAGTTTTATTCATTATCATGCAGGCCTTCTGTATCCTGACAAGATTCAAATAATCCATAGGAGTCATGTTAATTCCATCCTGGAAAATCCTCCTGAAGTGTGCCTCACTCATGTTACACATTTCCGCAAGCTTAGCCACCTTTATCTCTTCAGCAAATTCCCTGTCCATATACTCAAGAGCAGGCCTTATACCCATAACGGCACCCTGATTCTCAACGTCATTAAATCTGCCACTATCAGCTTCTTTGGTATTCTGATATCTGATAAGAAGCATAACAAAAGCCCTCAAAAGGCTGTTAGTAGTCTCAGTATAATAGGGCTTTTTATCCCTCATCTCCTCCATAATCCTTTTGATGATCTCTCCCATCTCCGGATGCTGGTACTCATAGAGAAGATCTGCCCTCTTATTGGCTATTTCCCTGGCCTCCCTTTGCTTAGATGGATTATCCGGATATATCTGTTCAAGGATCAGGTCTATATCAAAAAAGATATATTCCCAGAAATTCTCTTCAGAGCTGTAAGTAGTGTGCGGATAATTGGCCGGAATAATAGAGAGCATACCACTCTCATACTTGCAGACCTTCTCATCAAACACCAGGTCTCCCTCGCCGTGCCTGCAATAGCCTACCTCAAAGAGATTGTGGAAATGAAGGTACTTATCATCCTTGCCATATACCATGATCCACTTTTCACCCAGAAGTGCCAGACAGCTCTGTCCCTGGGGAATCTCATAGAATCTGAATTCAATTGTATCTCGTTTTTTTCTTCCCATTAAATCTCCCGTAAGGTCGCTGTTTCTTCTGTTAAAAGAGCTGTCGGCTTTACATCAAATTCATCCACCGGTATCAGCTCATCCAAAATCTGACATTCAAATGACAGCGCAACAGTCTGAAATTCAGGATGTCTTTTCAGATACCTGTCATAGAATCCCCCGCCATAGCCGATACGATTACACTGTCTGTCAAAAGCCGCCCCAGGCATTATAACCAAAGTTTTATCTGAACAGCCGGTACCCTCTTCAAAGCCTGCTCTTCCGGCAATTTCTGAATCATCCGTAAGTTCAGGTTCACTTATTCCAAAGTAACCTTCCTTCAGTTCCTCCAAAGACATGATCCTGACAAACTCCATGATTCCGTTAGGCTTATCCGTAACCTTTGGGCAAAAGACCTTTTTCCCGTTTGCCAACGCATCCAAAATGATGTCATCAGTTAAAACTTCACTGCGCATGGATGCATAAACAAGGATATTCTCAGCATCCCGGTACTCATTAAGCTCCATCAGCTTTTCAAAAATCTGTCTACTCTTTTCTTCTATCTGTTCTCTCGTCAAGGCATCTCTCTTTGCAAGAGATGCCTTTCTTATGTGTTTTTTATCCATGCTACCTTTCTCTTTGTGCGATTGTTCAACATCTAATCAGTAATTACGTATCCATTTCTTAATCAAGCAGCTTCTTTGCTACAAGTTCAGCTGTACGAATCCCGTCCATGGCAGCTGACATGATTCCTCCAGCATAGCCAGCTCCTTCGCCGCAAGGGAAAAGCCCCTTTATGTTAACGGATTCACCATTTTCGTCTCTGTTAATACGTACAGGTGATGAGGTCCTGCTCTCCACGCCAGAAACAAGAGCCCTTTCGTCGTTATAGCCCTTTATGATCCTGCCAAATTTCTCCATACCTTCCACAAAGGCCGTGTTAAGCTCCTCCGGAAGTATTTCATGAACAGCAGCAAACTCATAAGAGCCCTTCATCTGTGGATCATTAAACTCAGAATCAAAAGATTCTACACCGGAAATCCCACTATCATTCATGTCGTTATCCACTCCGGAAATTCCCTGCTCCCTGACGGCAGTGTTATCGGCATTCACAGCCTTTCTGAAATCCCCGTAACGCTCAACAGGAATCTTGCCCCCAGCAAGCTCAAAGGCTTTCTTCTCAAGCTTTCTCTGAAATTCAACACCTGCCAGCACATGGTCTGAGCCAAAATCCTTAGGATCTACAGTAATAATAATGGCTGAGTTTGCATTTTTGCCATCTCGCTTACTGTAGCTCATTCCGTTTACAGCAAGCATCCCCTCTTCAGAAGATGCATTGACAACATATCCTCCGGGGCACATACAGAAGGAATAAACTCCTCTGCCCTCTTTGGTTGTAGTTGTCAGCTTATATGGAGCCGCCGGAAGCGCCTTGGAATCTGCCACTCCATACTGGGACTTATTAATAAGGCTTTGTGGATGCTCAACTCTAAAGCCTACAGCAAAGGGCTTTGGCTGCATTTCCACCTTGCTCTCATAAAGCATTTTGAAGGTATCTCTGGCACTGTGGCCGATTGCAAGAACTGCTGCGTCGCACTCTACAATACTCTCAGACACCTTAAGCCCTTTAAGCGCATTAGTGTCATCCAATATCAGCTCCGACACCTGATTCTCGAAATACACCTCTCCACCGGCATCTATAATACTCTGTCTTATATTCTTTACTACATCCTTTAATATATCAGTGCCGATATGTGGTTTAGACTCATACTTAATCCTCTCGGGAGCACCATGTTTAACAAAGATATCAAGAGCTTCAGCGCCTCTCCCTTCCTTGTCCTTAACCATGGTGTTAAGCTTTCCATCGGAAAAAGTTCCTGCTCCTCCCTCACCAAACTGAACGTTGGTCTTTACATCCAGTTTTCCGGAAGTCCAGAACCTATCTACTATCTCACATCTCTTTTCAACGTCAGCACCACGTTCAAAAATTATAGGCTTAAATCCCGCCATAGCCAGCTCATATCCACAAAACAAGCCAGCAGGCCCAGCACCGATTATACAAATCCGCTTATTTAAAGCCAAGTCAGGCACAGTGGAACTATCTTTTGCTTCTGATTCTTTCCTGGCTGAAACCTTCTCAAAGAAGTCATAGCTCTTTTCCTTAATAACGCTTACATTCTTATCGCGGCACTTTTTTACCAGACTCTCTTCAAGTCCATTCTTACCGGAACCCTTACCGTTAGCACTTCCTGCCTTTATGACAGCATCGACCGTATAGATATCAAAAAGTTCAGGCTTTTTCCTGGCGTCGATTGAATGCTTGGAAATACTTATGCTTTCAATCTGCTCTTCGCCAATTCTTAGGGTCTTTGCAACCTTCTTTCTAAGGCGCCCATATATCTTTTCCTGATCCTGATACCAGCTGGCGTCATTTATATCAATTGGAATCTTTATCTGACTTACTCTGATCATTTTTACTCCTGCTTCTGAGTCATATTACGACATTTTAAAACATAAATCGCAAAAAGAACAGCAGCTGCAGCCACACCTATTGGGTAGCTGATACTTCTATCAAGGCGGAAGCCCTCTTTAGCCATCAGAATATAGGTCACACTAACCCCTGTCATGAAGGTGGCAGGAAGAGCTGTGAGGAGGCTATATTTTTTTCCCCTGTTACGGATAAGGAAAACAGTGGAAATCCAAAGGGATATCATAGCCAGGGTCTGGTTACTCCAGGAGAAATATCTCCAAAGCACATTGAAATCAAGATGGGTCAAAAGCGCACCGATTCCCAGTAGTGGCAATGTGATCAAAAGACGATTCTTGATCTTCTTCTGATCAAGGCCTGTTATTTCAGAAAGGATCAGTCTTGCTGAACGGAATGCCGTATCACCTGAAGTGATGGGACAAGCGATAACTCCGACAATTGCAAGGACTGCTCCAACTGGCCCCAGCATTCCTGTAGAGATATCATAGACAACTCCGGACTGTCCGTTTTGTGTTATCGCTGCGGAAAGAGCTCCTGTTGCGCCATAAAATGCTACTCCGCCGGCGGCCCAGATAAGAGCTATAACAGATTCCGAAATCATAGCGCCGTAAAAAACTACACGTCCCTGTTTCTCAGATGTAATGCACTTGGATATCATCGGGGACTGGGTTGCATGGAATCCGGAAATAGCACCACAGGCCACAGTCACGAACATATATGGCCAGACAGGAAGCCCCTCCGGATGGAGATTCTGAAGGCTTATCTCAGGAATAGTGTAACCACCTTTAAAGATACCAAAAAGTATACCAACTGCCATTGCTATAAGAACGGCTCCAAAAATCGGATAAAAACGGCCAATGATCTTATCAATGGGAAGAAGTGTTGCAAGAATATAGTAAATAAGGATCACAAATGTCCAAAATGGAACCCCCATAAAGTCCGGTGTAAGCCTTGCCAAAAGAGCTGCTGGCGATGTGACAAAAACTGTTCCTGTCAGGATCAAAAGCACAATTGAAAAAACACGCATCCCCCACTTTGCAGCTTTTCCCAAATAAATGCCGCTAAGCTCAGCTATAGAGTATCCATCATGCCTTTCTGAGATCATTCCGCACATGTAATCATGGACTCCTCCGCCCAGGATCGCACCAAAGATGATCCAAAGAAAAACAACTGGTCCAAAGCAGGCTCCCATGATAGCTCCGAATATTGGTCCTGTACCTGCAATATTAAGAAGCTGAACCAGAAAGGCCTTCCAGGTCTTCATAGGAATGAAGTCTACTCCATCCTGTTTAGTATAGGCAGGTGTAGTCCTGTCATCCGGCGAAAAGATCTTTTCAACAAGTTTGCCATAAAACATGAAGCCAAGTAATAAAGCCAAAAAACATAATCCCAACGAAACCATTTCACATCTCCCAGATCATTAAATAATAGATTATATACATAGTATTATAGTACGTTTTACAGTTCATGATATGTTAAAATATAGATAGAAAGGTCAGGTATCCCTATGAATGCTACAAAGAATTTAGGAATAATTGCACTTGAGTCATACTCCCAAAGAGCTCAAAGGATAAATCAGATCCTGTGTGAGTGGAAGCAATGCGACAATCTTCTCATCGAATCCCAGTGTCCAAGATTCGCCAGTGGCGAAGCCAAGGCTATCATCAAAGAATCCGTCAGGCACAAGGATATCTATATTCTTGCGGATGTATGTAACAATTCCCTTAAATATAAAATGGACGGGGAACTGAACCGTATGTCTCCCGACGATCATTTTCAGGACCTGAAGCGCATTATCGCAGCCTGCAGCGGAAAAGCAAAAAGGATTACGGTAATAATGCCCTTTTTGTATGAAGGAAGGCAACATCGTAAAACCCAGCGTGAATCCTTAGACTGCGCAGTAATGCTGAAGGAGCTTGAATATATGGGCGTGGATAACATAGTTACTTTTGATGCCCATGACCCTAGAATGCAGAACGTTCTTCCTTTAAAGGGAATCGAGAACGTGTCTCCTGCCCTGCAGTTTACCCAGGCCCTTCTAACAGAATATGAAGATATCAAGGTAGACTCAGATCACCTGATGTTCATAGCACCTGACGAAGGCGCCACAGAGCGTGTAGTATTCTTCGCCTCTGTATTTGGCGTCAATATAGGTATGTTCTACAAGAGAAGGGATTATACCAACATAGTTGATGGCACCAATCCCATCATAGCCCATGACTTCTGTGGCGGAAGCCTTGATGGAATGGATGCCATCGTAGTAGATGATATGATCGCTTCAGGTGGAAGCATCATCGATGTATGTAAGCAGATCAAGGATCGTGGTGCAAAAAGAGTCTTTATCTTTGCAACCTTCGGCCTTTTCTCCAGCGGCTTTGAAAAGCTTGATAAAGCCTATGAACAGGGCCTGTTTGACAGGATATTTACCACCAACCTTGTTTACCAGAAACCTGAGCTATTGGAAAAGGAATACTATATGGGCGTTAGCATGAACCGCTATATAGCAGCCATAATCGATACCCTCCACAACCATGGTTCAATGCAAAAACTGACTAAACCTGAGGACCGCATCCACGAAACACTAAAGTCCTATAAATGATCATAGTGAAGCTGCTGTGCCTGCAATGCTGCCACTTGTAAAAGCCCATTGCAGGTTATAGCCTCCACATCTTCCATCAACATCCACAAGCTCCCCGATGCAGAAAATGCCGGGGGATTTTTTATAAGCAAAATCACTGCCTATATCACCCAGACTCACTCCACCTGTGGTAACCTGAGAAGCCATATATCCATAGCTTTCATCAATCTTAAGTCGCAGAGCCCTGTAATTATCCAGAATACACTCTGCCATACTGGAGGAAATATTCTTCATCTTCATGGATTTAGAGAGCTTCATCCTTGAAAGGACCATCTCAGTTATATTGCTGTTGGAAAAGCCCTGCAAAAACTCCTCCAAAGTCCTGTCATCCTTAAGCTTTAACATGTCAGCCTTAAGGGACTCAAAATCTTTATCATCATAGTCCGGGAAGAAATCTATCACAGCGTATACAGGCTTCTTCTCTTCTACAAACCTGATAACATCCCTTGAGGCCTGCATAACAGGTATTCCCGAGATTCCATCAGCTGTCAGCTGTAATTCACCCTGCTCCCTTGCCAAAGTCTCTTTTCCCAGGACAAAAGAAATATCGGCGGTGATCCGGACACCTGCCTTTGGCATCTGTTCCTGAGGGTCACATTTAAATCCAACAAGAGCCGGATAAGTATCCTTAACATTCATACCAAGCTTCTTGCAGATATAATACCCGTCGCCTGTGGACATGGTACTTTTAGCTCCGGACAGGGAACCCACAGCAAGAATAACTGCGTCACAGGTAAAAGAGTCCTTATCTGTTTTTACCTCGTAAACTCCCTCATCCTCTGCATTAACACCTTTAAGCTGCTGTCCGTAAACCACCTCAATTCCAAGGCGGGAAATTTCATTTTCCAAAGCCCTGACCACTGTAGAAGCCTGACCTGAAACCGGATAGATATATCCGTCCTCGCTCTTAACTACCACTCCCAAGGACTTGAAAAAGCTTATAACATCTTCAACTCCATAGGTAGAAAGCCACTCCTTCATTCTTCCACGGGCAGCAGTGTTATAACATTCCTCTCTCATATCCAGGTTGGTCAGATTGCACCTTCCGTTACCCGTCATGGAGAGTTTTTTACCAAGGACAGTATTCTTCTCTATAATAGTGACTTTTGCACCATTTCTTGCTGCATATATAGCAGCACACATACCGGAAGCTCCCCCTCCGGCTACAATGATCCTCTTACTCAAAATTATCCCTCATAATACCTGTCGTGGGTTATCGTTCTGGCAAGGCCCTCAAAGATAAATCCAAGGGGGATTTTTCTAAGCTCATGGGCCATTATTCCCCTGGTCACGATCATTATCAGCATGTATACGGCATAGAAAACTACAAGGCAGATAATAAAGGTGAGCGCTTCTCCAATGTTATTTACCAGAAGCATATTCAAAAGAAATGCCATAAAACCGGAAGTTGCAGCACTGATACCGGGAAGCAGAACACACTTAAAATGATCCTGCCTGTATCTGAGCATCTTTCCGATCATCAAAAAGCAAAGCACATCATACACCAAAAATGTAAGAAGGGCTGCTATTACTACTCCCATAATGCCTAAATTAAATATCATCATAAAAAGAATAAGACCGCCTACATGTACTGCCCAGCCTATTCCAACGTTAAGCAGTATGATCACAGATTTTCCCATGTGACTTAAGAGCCAGGAAAACATAATCGCAAAGCTGAAAAGGAAAATGGCTATCGAAGAAGGCAGCATCAGATTGTTAGCAGTTTCAGAAGCCTTTCCAAAGATAACCGTCTGTACTGTGCCTGATAAAGCAAAAACAAACACAGAAACCGGAATCAAAAGAACGTTGAAAAAGCGCATCAGACCCTTATATCTGTCTCTTGCACCCTCAAGCTCATCTCTTTCTATCCTTGCCATAACCCTGTTCCATTTCTTGATAAAAGGAATGCAGCAAAGGATTGAAATAAGCCCTACACTGGTAACTATCCTGCCTGCGTAAACTCCAAACAGGGAAACGTAGTCCACATCCTCATGGAATCTTCTTGTAAAGATAACGTAAGCACACTGATCCACCAGTACCATAAGAGCAGGTGTACAGTACAAAGCCATGATATGTCTGATTCCGGTAAAAACATCATTCTTATTGTCCAGATATCTTGGAGCTCCGCTCTTCACAAAGCTTGCAATCTCGCTCTTTCTGAGATTGTAGCTGATAACGGTAAGAATACAGCCCACCAGCGAACCGATAAAAATTCCTGCCATCATGCCTGCTGATCCATAAACAGCACTGAACTCATCCACATGAAGAAGATCGTTTACCCTAAGGCCATAATGGTACAGGAATTCCACAATAATTATTCCGGAAACCATGGAAAAAATCGCAATGATTATATCAGCTACAGCAATAGGCTTCGTGTAGCCCACTCCCTGAAGGTAGCCCCTTAGAACTCCCTGACCTCCAAGAAGTATGATGGAGGCGCCGGCAATCATCAGCTGGAAAAAACCTCTCTCAGCTCCAAAAGCTTTACCAGAAAGAGAATAACTTCCTAAGATTGTAAGAACACCGATTAGAACTGAAGCTATTCCGAAAACCCTGACGGACCTTTCCATATTGGCCTGGGCATTTAGATACTGGGATCTCCTGGCCCGAAGCCTCACCATAATATAAACTGCCTTTTGAGTTGCAAACACAAACAGGCAGTAAAAAAGCAGATACAATGATAAAGGAGCTGCACTGAAAAAAGCTCCCTTATCTCCATATATTTTCTGACAGATAACTGCATAAAGCATCATTGCAGCTATAGCAATATATACTGAAGCCGTAAGTACATCCGGCCTGATTCTTTTCTCCTCTGTATACGTCTTCATGAGGCGCACTCCCAATCAAAACTAGTCTCTGGTAATACCAAGTTCTCCCAATACTTTTTCCTGCTTCTCTTCCATCACTTTGGCCTCATCTTCCTCCATGTGATCATAACCACAAAGATGAAGCATTGAATGTGCCACAAGAAAAGCAAACTCCCTCTTAAGGCTGTGTCCATAATCAGCAGCCTGTGATCTTACTCTGGCCTCGTTTATCACAATGTCCCCAAACATAAGGCCACCTGTATCAGGATTTAGGAGATCAACCTTTTGCTCTGAATCCATCACAGAAAAGTCTCCGGCTGTCTCATAGCTGACATTCGGAAAAGAAAGAACATCAGTGGGAGAATCTATTCCCCTGAACTGACTGTTCATTTCCTTAATACCCTCATCATCAGTGATGGTAAGGCCTATCTCTACAGGATAATCGCATCCTTCCATTTCAAGAACCTTTTCCGCCACAAGCTTTGATAGCTCTTCAATATCAAATCCAAAATCTGCCTGAACTTCATTCTCAACGTAAAAAGTCATAGTAAAGCTTCTCTTTCTTTAGGATCTTCCGCATCTGATCATACTCGTTATAGGTGATATCAAATGCCTTTAATTCTCCAGCTTTCTCTTTCTTATCAAAGAGATCATCTATCAGTTTATCATAATCTATCTTAGCATCCTTATTCTGCTTTATGAGATACATGATGGAAACAATAACAGTCTCACAAAGCTGAACTGTAAGCGCCTCTTTAGACTTAATCTTTCCTTTTACGGGCTCAATATACTCATGAAGGTACTCGATAGCCTCAATAGGAAAGTTGTTATCTGTGTAATAATGCTCTACATCCGCCCATTTCGTCTTGCCATCCAGAACACCGATCCTGTGATAATAAGCACAGGCCTTTACTGCTCTGTCATTAAAGCCCAGTCCTAGGGAAATCCTCTCAGAAAGATATCCAGTGTGGATAGCCCTGAAAAACTCATCTTTATCCTTCTCCTTAAGCTCTGCAAGAAGGTGATACTCAGCGTCATTTATCTCCATGTACATATCATTAGACTTTCTGATGATATACACACCAAACATATTCAGGAAGATCAAAAGAATGATCAGATTCACCATCAGATTAAGGATTGGAAGCAGCAAAAGATTAAAGGAAAGGGTCCTGTTTTGGAAAAGCACATTAAAGGCAATGAGCAGAACTCCCTGCATCAAAAGCGCCACAAATGTAGGCAGACCAATGGATGTATTTTCCTTAAGATCCCTGAAAAGAGCTATTGCAACAGCTCCGGCAAGAACATACATAAACAGTTCCCCAAAGGAACCATTTTGCTCAAGCATAACAGAAATAGTGACAAAGCTTATTCCTGAAATAATTCCGATCTCTGCATTAGAAAAAAGCCCCAGAATTACAATAAGCGACATGTAAGGCCAGAATACATTAGGAACAAAGGAAAAGAGACATGACAGAACTACCATCAGCATGTACACAATAAAGAACCTGTTCCTTTTGTAATAGTTATCGTAGGAAAAGCCTTCTTTCCCTCTTCCGGCAGCATCAAGGAGCATAAAATCCACGACTCCTGCACAGATAAAGGAAACAATAGTATTCCTTAAAATAGCTTCATAACTTTTATCAGATAAAAAAGATGTTAAGAAAACCATTATGCCTGTAAACAAAAACATAGCGGCATACAACAGTTTTATTTTAATATCCGAAGACTTCTCACCTTCCATTTACCCTTTTCTTCTCCAGCTTCTGAACATTTTTTCTTACTTCTTTGTTTGCGGCCTTTTTCTCGTAATCCTCATATGCCTTAACTATCTTCTGAACCAGTGGATGCCTTACAACATCAGCACTTGTCAGATTACAGAAGGCAATGTCATCAATATTCTTAAGGACTGCGCTTGCCACATCAAGTCCTGACTTTGTATCCGGTGAAAGATCCTTCTGAGTAGCATCACCGGTAATTATAACCTTAGAACCAAAACCAATTCTGGTAAGGAACATTTTCATCTGGGCAGGTGTGGTATTTTGAGCCTCATCCAGAATAATAAAAGCATTATCCAGTGTTCTTCCTCTCATATAGGCCAGGGGTGCCACTTCAATGAGCCCCTTCTCCATATTCTTGATGAAGTTCTCTGTGCCAATGATCTGATATAGAGCATCATAAAGAGGCCTTAAATACGGGTCTACCTTGCTCTGCATATCTCCCGGCAAAAATCCCAGTTTCTCTCCTGCTTCAATGGCAGGTCTTGTCAGGATGATACGGGACACTTCCTCTCTCTGAAAGGCTGTGATGGCCATAGCCATGGCAAGATAGGTCTTACCTGTACCGGCAGGACCAAGGCCAAAAACTATCATCTTATTACGTATTGCATCGATATATTTCTTTTGCCCAAGAGTCTTAGGCTTGATAGGCTTTCCGGAAATAGTGTGGCAGATAACGTCCCTGTCTATATCCACAAGAACGTTGTCACTTTCCTTAACACCAGGCTCTCTTTCAGCATCCTGTTTGAGGGAGATTGCATAATCAACGCTCTGCTCCTCCACCATGGATCCGCGCCTTGATAACTGAACAAGTTCTCTGATTATCTGAGATGCCCTCTGGGCGCCTTCCTTTTCGCCTATTATGTGGAGCTGTCCGTTTCGATCAATGATCTCCACCTGGAAGCTCTTTTCTATTTTTCTTATATAGCTGTCATTACCACCAAAGATGTTTCTCTCATCATCTGCAGTAAGATTCAGCGTTAGTTCCGTAATCTCACTCATATAATAAATCCTGATCGTTATTTATGATAAGGTTCTCCGTTTAGGATCCTGTATGATCTGTAGATCTGCTCAAGAAGAATGACCCTCATCATCTGATGAGGAAATGTCATGTCCGAAAAACTGATGGCCATCTGAGATTTCTTAAGTACACTTTCGTGAAGCCCAAGTGACCCACCAATAATAAACTGGATGTGGTTTATTCCATTCACTCCCTGCTTGCCTATAAACTCTGAAAGTCCTTCGGAGGAAAGCTTTTTCCCTTTTATCTCCAAAGTACAGATTTTAGCCTTATCATCGAGGGCTTCCAGTATCCTGTCAGCTTCCTTCTTTTTTATCTGCTCGCAAAGAGCCTCAGGAGCATCATCCAGGGTCTTTTCATCTGCCACCTCGATGATATCAAGCTTACAATATCTGGAAAGCCTCTTGGAATACTCAGCTATAGCCTCATTCCAGTACTTTTCCTTTATTTTGCCAACACAAATAATACTGATCCTGCTCACAAAAATACCTTACTGCTTCTCTTGTCCACCTGTAATGATACCTGTTACTCCATTGCTCTTGGCACCATCAACAGACATGAAAATATGATTGTCAGAATTTTCCCTTTCACTAAGAACAGGGATTTTCCCTTTATCGTCAATGGCAGCATAGTTGACCTGTTTCCAGTCTCCACCCTCGCAGCTTCCAAGCCACTCAATAGTGTTGCCATCCTTGTCAATGGTGATGATATACATATCTCCATTGTATTTACCGGAAGAAAAACCTCCTATGGCATTTTGAAGATAAAGATCCTCCTGGTTCATATATTCAGGATCATAATCATAGTGCTCCTGTCCCTTACCATCAGGAAGGTCATTAGCCCACTGTCCTGTATACATGTGCTCTTTTACCACATAGGTACTGTAATTCGGGTAGAAGGATACCCATGTTCCATCACCGTTTCTAAGTCCATTAGACCATTTTCCGAAATAATACTGGTCATTGGCATAAACAGCAAGGCCCATACCATCAGGCTTACCCTCACTATTCTTATCTCCGTAATAGTAGAAATCCTTACTGCCATTAAGAGAAAGAGACATGGTCTCATATCTTTCCAAATGTGCCAGATCCCTTACTGCATCCATATTTCCGTCGGCCCAATAGGTGTACATATCCTTAAGCTGAGCATTTACGTCATACTTCATGCCCCTGTATACGTTCTTTAATACAGCAGCACTTGTAGCGTAGAAGCTGTTTCCGGAAATAGCTGCCTTAGCAGTATTTTTAGTCTCCGAATATGTGAGCACAGAGGATCCTGTAGAACCAGAATCCCCTGTAGCTGCCAAATCGCTTTCATCAGATTTTTCTTCGCTTGCTGTGATCACAGAAAGACCTTCTGTAGACTCCTCCTGACCACTGGAATACTTAGCAATGTTTTCTTCAAGCATCTCGCCATCATTGTTCTTCTTGCCTGAAAGAGCAAGGAACAGTACAAGTATCAAAAGAATTACTGCTGCAATACCTGCTGTAATGGCTAATTTGATTTTTTCCTGTTTATCCAAATGTAAGCTCCTTATAACTGATCATCTTTCCTTGCCATAGAAGAAAAGTCCAAGCATTCCGGGACCTACATGGGCACCGGAAAATGGTTCGTGCTGTGCAAGAGTGATGGGTGTGTTCGGAGCGATCTCACGGATCATCTTAACCAGAGTATTTGCATCCTCAAGGCAGTCACCATGGGAAATGCAGATATGCTGATCTGGCACATCCATTACCTTTTCCTGAAATTTACTAACCAGAGCTTTTATAGCCTGGCTACGGCCTCTAACCTTAGCGCAGGAAACAATGTGTCCTGTGCTGTCACCATAAAGGATAGGCTTAATGCTCAAGACAGTTCCAATGGTTGAAGCAACACCACTTACACGGCCGGTTCTTCTAAGGAAGTTAAGATCATCTACCGTAAAGTATTGACACATGTGAGGAACGTCCTCATCCAAAATCTTAGCTGCTTCCTTAACATCAACACCCTTCCTTGCTAAAGAAGCTGCTCTTTCTGCTAAAATACCATTTCCAAATCCGCATCCGTGGGAATCCACAATATGGATAAAGCGTTCGGGGAACTCCTCTAAAAGTTCCTCTGCTGCTATTCTTGCAGCATTATAAGTTCCACTGATGCCTGAACTCATGGAAATATAAATAATATCCTGTCCCTGTTCCAGAACCGGACGGAAATGTGTCTCAAACAAATGCGTATTAAGCAAAGATGTCTTAGCAACCTTGCCATTTCTCAGGTCCTCATAAAATGAATGGCCATCGAAATGATCAATATCCCCAAGATACACCTGTGGCACATCATCAAGCAGATAATCGTTTGGAATGAGACTTATGCCATCAAGCATTTCCTTAGGAAGGTTTGCGCATCCATCTGCAAACACTACAAAACTATAGCCCATAACTCCCCCACTTACTTTGAAAGATATTCGTCGATGCCCTTTGCAGCTGCTCTTCCTGCACCCATTGCAAGAATTACAGTAGCAGCTCCGGTAACAGCATCTCCACCGGCAAATACACCCTTCTTTGATGTCTGCCCGTTTGCTTCGTCAGCAACGATACATTTTCTTCTGTTGATCTCAAGACCCTCTGTAGTTGAAGAAATAAGAGGGTTAGGAGAAGTTCCAAGTGACATGATAACTGCATCACACTCGATCTCGAACTCTGATCCCGGAATCTCAACAGGGCTTCTTCTTCCTGACTCATCAGGCTCGCCAAGCTCCATACGGATGCAGGTAATGCTCTTTACCCATCCATTCTCATCCTCATGGATCTCAACAGGGTTTGTGAGAAGGTCAAAAATGATGCCCTCTTCCTTAGCGTGATGAACCTCTTCCTTACGTGCAGGAAGTTCTTCCTCACCACGTCTGTATACAACATGAACCTCTGCACCAAGACGAAGTGCTGTTCTAGCAGCATCCATAGCAACGTTTCCGCCACCAACTACTACGCACTTTTTAGCCTTCATGATAGGTGTTGTTGAGTTCTCATCAAAAGCCTTCATCAGGTTGCTTCTTGTGAGGTACTCATTAGCTGAGAATACACCCATAGCCTGCTCACCTGGGATATTCATGAATCTTGGAAGTCCGGCACCTGAACCTACAAATACAGCCTCAAAGCCTTCCTTCTCCATAAGCTCGTCGATAGTAACGCTCTTTCCGATAACTACGTCAGTTTCAAGCTTAACGCCAAGAGCCTTAACGTTCTCAATTTCCTTCTTAACTACTGCATCCTTAGGAAGACGGAACTCAGGAATGCCATAAACAAGTACTCCGCCAGCCTCATGAAGTGCTTCAAAGATAGTAACATCATAGCCCATCTTTGCAAGGTCTCCGGCGCAGGTAAGTCCTGAAGGACCTGAACCGATTACAGCAACCTTTTTGCCCTTCTTCTCCTTAGCACCTTCAGGCTTAATTCCAAGCTCACGTGCAGAATCTGCAACGTATCTCTCAAGCTTACCGATAGATACAGCATCGCCCTTGATGCCTCTTACACATTTACCCTCACACTGGCTCTCCTGAGGACATACACGTCCACATACAGCTGGAAGTGCGCTGGACTTACTGATAACCTGATAAGCAGCCTCAACGTTTCCTTCTTTAACCTCTTTAATAAAGCCAGGAATATCAATAGAAACAGGGCATCCCTCTACACACTTAGGGTTAGGACAGCCAAGGCATCTTTTTGCCTCTGTTTCTGCTTCTTCTTTATTGTATCCAAGACAAACTTCCTTGAAGTTCTTAGCTCTTTCTTTTGCGTCCTGCTCACGAACAGGAACTCTTACAAATCCATCCATACTTTTTCTCCTATCTATGACTTTGAATCCCTATCTTAATCGCAGTTTCCGCATCCGCCGTGGTGTGTATCACCTTCCTGTGCCTTGAGGAAAAGCCTTCCCTCCTCAGTCTTGTAGAGCTTCATTCGATTCATAGCCTGATCAAAGTCAACCAGGTGTCCATCAAACTCAGGTCCATCAACACAGGCAAACTGAACCTTACCACCAACGGTAAGTCTGCATGCTCCACACATGCCTGTTCCGTCAACCATAATAGGATTCATGCTGACAACAGTAGGAATACCGAGCTCCTTGGTGAGCTTACATACGAATTTCATCATGATCATTGGTCCGATTGCTACGCAGTGATCATACTTATTTCCTTCATTCCAAAGATCCTGAAGAGCAACTGTAACCATTCCGCTTCTTCCATAAGAACCGTCATCTGTTGTGATATGAAGGTTACAAACCTCTTTAAATCTGTCCTCAAGGATAACAAGATCCTTATTCTTTGCACCGATAATAACATCACAGTCAACACCGTGCTCCTTAAGCCATTTAGCCTGAGGATAAACAGGAGCTGTACCAACACCGCCTGCAATAAAGACAATCTTCTTTTTCTTAAGCTCCTCAACGTCCTCATAAACAAGGTCAGAAGCTTTTCCTAAAGGTCCTACTACATCTGCAAGCTCATCTCCCGCCTTAAGATGAGAAAGCTTATATGTTTCAGCACCTATAGCCTGGACAACTATTTCTACAGTTCCCTTTTCTCTGTCATAGTCACAGATTGTTAAAGGAATTCTCTCTCCATCCTCATTTACACGAATAATAAGAAACTGTCCCGGTAAACAGGCACTAGCTACACGTGGAGCCTCAACGATCATCTGAAAAATGTTCGTAGTGAGCTCATTTGCCTCCAAAATTTTGAACATACCTCTCCTCCTATCTGTTTGATATTGTTATCAGTGTATATTTGCCACTTGAATCGTAACCTAATCTGTTAACTGTGCCATCATGGGTATTAACTGCGTACATAAGCCCTGTGGGAGCTGTCGTACCATCGTTAAATACATGATTCTCAACAACCACGTAATACTCACCGGCACCTTCTATTTCAATGATTGAATTATATATATACTCGTAATGACCGTCAATTCCACGAACCTTTCCTGAAGAGTCCAAAAGAATATCCAGACGGACCAAAGTTGCAACCAGTGTGTTTACTGCCTGCTCTGCAGAAACCAGTCTTGAATAAATAAGGTGATAATCTCTTTCAACTATCTCACTGGCATTTCCATCAGGATCATAGGCGATAAACTTATAATGGCTGGTACCTACAGGCATGGTAATCGGAGAAACATACTGTTTTGATTCCTCCGTAGGATCTGAGCCGTCGGTGGTGTAGAAAATGGTATTCCCGGCCTCTGCCACGGCAACGATCATGGTGTTCTGATTATACTCGCCGCTTGGCTCCATTATCTCAGGAGCTAAAGGTGCACCCTTTTCAATAACGTAAGTACCTTCCGCCACAGCACTTGAAATCCCCATCTCATTGATGGCAACTGCTTTTATATCGTAGGTTCCTTCCGTATCAAGAACTATCTCCCCCTGGTAAAGGATACTGCCATTTGTTGGATCTCCGTCATTAACCGTGTAGTAGATATTATCTGCAGAACCATCAATCATCTTCAGGTTAACATTTACCACATCAAAGGTTCCTGAAGAAGGTGACATAACCGGCATATTGGGAATATATCTGCTCCTAAGGTCTGCCAAAATAGCATCATCCGTCCCCAGAAGAAGCTCAGAAAGCTTATCATAATCCCCACCCTGTTTATAGATGGAAATAATGCCTTCATAGGCCGTAATGATCTTATCCTCTTCAAAAAGAGCTGAATCGACGATCCTTGTAAGAGCCTGTATAGCCTTTTCTTTCTCGTT
Organism: Butyrivibrio sp. AE2032; assembly: GCF_000702965.1. Taxonomy (NCBI): domain Bacteria; kingdom Bacillati; phylum Bacillota; class Clostridia; order Lachnospirales; family Lachnospiraceae; genus Butyrivibrio; species Butyrivibrio sp. AE2032. Next base: position 369,332 of record NZ_JNLF01000006.1, read on the forward strand.
GTTCTCCAGGTAGCAGTCTGAAAGTCTGAAAATGATGTCTGAATTTGAAGGATGCTCTTTATGACCTTCCTCCAAAATCTCTATAGCAGTCTCAAGATTGCCTGAAGATCTGGCCCTTTCTGCCTTGCTCAGGTAATAAAGTGATGTTTTGTTGCTGTAAACAAAGAATGTAAAAATGCAAACTATAAGTAAGGCAACCGTAACAACACCTATAAGGATCAGCTTCCATCTGGAAACAATGGCATTAAGGATGTCTTTTCTTTTCTTCGCTCTCTCCTGTTTGAGCCGTTCTTCCTTATTAAGTTCATCTGCCAGCCCTGAAAGAGTGGCATTTATCTGGTTTTCAACCTCTGGCTCAAAATCCGGGACAAAGTTTATCTCTGTGCCACAACTGTCACAGTACATATGTCCCTCAGGAATTTCAAGTCCGCAATTAGGACACTTCATAGAACGCCCTTCGTAAATTATTATCTGTGATGTCTTAACGCAGCTTCATAACAGTTATTCATAAGCATTGCGATGGTCATAGGACCAACACCTCCGGGAACCGGAGTAATAGCTGATGCTATCTGACTTACAGCCTCAAAATCAACATCTCCGCAAAGCTTGCCATCGACATTTCGGTTAATACCAACATCAATGACTACTGCACCTTCCTTGACGTGGTCTGCTGTAATAACCTTAGCCTTACCAACTGCTGCAATTATTATATCAGCTCTTTTACAAACTGCCTCAAGATCTTTGGTCCTGGAATGAGCTACCGTAACTGTAGCATTCTCCCTTAGCATCAAAAGAGACATTGGCTTTCCTACAATGTTTGACCTTCCGATGATCACACACTCCTTGCCGGAAATGTCAAAATCAGGAACACCTCTTTTCAAAAGCTGTATAACACCTGCCGGTGTGCAGGATACAAATCCCTCTTCTCCGATCACAAGAGCTCCCACATTGACAGGGTGGAAACCATCCACATCCTTGGAAGGGTCAATGGCATTTATGACCTTCTTCTCATCAATGTGCTTTGGTAGCGGCATCTGGACAAGAATACCATCCACATCGCTTCTGTCGTTAAGCTCCTGTACTAGTTCCAAGAGCTTATCCTCTGAAGTATCAGCAGGAAGCTCGTAGGAAAGAGAGTTATAACCAATATATTCACAGGCCTTTTTCTTGTTACGAACATAGACCTGGGAGGCCGGATCCTCGCCCACAAGGATAACTGCCAAAGTTACAGTAATGCCCTTTTCCTTAAGGGCAGCTGTCTTCTCCTTAAGCTCATCCTTTATCTGGGCTGAGATGGCCTTTCCATCAATCAACTTTGCACTCATTAAGTATCTCCTTAGAACAAACCTACAATCTTGCCTTCGCTGTTAACGTCGATATCAAAGGCAGCAGGTCTCTTAGGAAGGCCTGGCATAGTTACGATAGCACCTGTCAGAGCAACTACAAAGCCTGCGCCGGCTGAAACATAAGCTTCACGTACTGTGATCTGATAATCTCTTGGTCTGCCAAGCATTGCAGGATCATCAGACAGTGAGTACTGGGTCTTAGCCATACATACAGGAAGCTTACCAAAGCCCAGCTCTTCAAGCTTAGCCAGCTGCTTAGCTGCTGCAGGAAGAATGTTTGCTCCGTCTGCTCCGTAGATCTCAGTAGCCACCTTATTTATCTTCTCTGTAAGAGAAAGGTCGTCGGTGTAGATAGGTGCATAGTTTGAAGGCTTAGTTTCAATAGTATTGATAACCTCTTTAGCAAGGGCTTCTCCGCCTTCGCCGCCCTTTGCCCAAACCTCAGAAAGGGCAAATTTGCAGTCTCTCTCTTCGCAGAACTGCTTTACATAGTCCATCTCTGCCTGAGTATCTGTAAGGAATGCGTTCAGTGTAACTACTACAGGAACGCCATATTTCTGTATATTTTCAATGTGCTTCTCAAGGTTTACGATACCCTTCTTAAGAGCCTCAAGGTTCTCAGTTCCAAGATCAGCCTTTGCTACTCCGCCGTTGTACTTAAGAGCTCTGATAGTAGCTACTAATACTACTGCATCAGGCTTTAGACCTGCGATACGACACTTGATATCAAGGAACTTCTCTGCACCAAGGTCAGCACCAAAGCCTGCCTCAGTAACTGTGTAATCAGAAATTGAAAGAGCTGTCTTTGTTGCTCTTACTGAGTTACAGCCATGAGCGATATTAGCGAATGGTCCGCCGTGGACAATTACAGGTGTATGCTCTAAGGTCTGAACCAGGTTAGGCTTGATGGCATCCTTCAAAAGAGCTGCCATTGCGCCAACAGCATTAAGATCCTTTGCTGTTACAGGCTGTCCGTCTCTTGTATAAGCAACGATGATTCTTGAAAGTCTTGCCTTAAGGTCATCCATGTCGCTTGCAAGGCAAAGGATAGCCATGATCTCTGATGCAACTGTGATAACGAAGTGATCTTCTCTTGGAACACCGTCTGCCTTGGCTCCAAGACCAACTACGATATTTCTGAGGGCTCTGTCATTCATGTCCTCAGCTCTTTTCCATATTACCTGTCTGGTATCGATACCCAGCTCGTTGCCCTGCTGGATATGATTATCTAAAAGTGCTGCAAGGAGGTTGTTAGCAGAAGTAATAGCATGGAAGTCGCCGGTGAAATGAAGGTTAAGATCCTCCATAGGTACAACCTGTGCGTATCCACCTCCTGCTGCTCCACCCTTAATTCCAAAGCAGGGACCAAGGGATGGTTCACGAAGTGCTATAACAGTCTTATATCCAAGTCTGTTAAGTGCATCTCCAAGGCCTACGCTGGTTGTGGTTTTTCCTTCACCTGCCGGTGTGGGGTTGATGGCGGTAACAAGAATAAGCTTGCCCTTCTTGTTTCCCTGAACCTTCTTCAGATAATCTTCGGACAGCTTAGCCTTGTATTTGCCATAATACTCAAGGTCGTCCTCAGTGATCTGAAGCTTCTGCGCTACATCTCTGATATGAAGCATCTTTGCTTCCTGTGCGATCTCAATGTCACTCTTTACTGCCATTACTCTACTCCTCCTTTTTTTGCATCTTCGATGCAAAACAATTCGCATGCCATTAAAGTCACCTTCGGTGAAGGGCATGCTCACATCTGCATCATTTTCGCACGCCCTCATCAGCAAGTGATTCGGGCTGAGCCTTAGTTTGGACCCTCGTTGACGTAAGCCTCAAATTCCTGCTTAGTCATAAGTACTTTTCTTGGCTTGGTACCTTCTTCATCACCTACCACACCGGCCTCGCAAAGCTGGTCCATGATTCTCGCCGCTCTGTTAAAGCCGATCTTGAACACACGCTGGAGCATACCGATTGACGCTTTTTCTTTTTCTATGATAATGTTCCCTGCCTGAACAAAGTACTCATCTCGTCCCGATCCGGAATCGCCCATGCCACCGGAAGCCCCCTGGCCTCCACCACCTGACATCTGCATGTTCTGGATCTGCTGCTCTATCTCCTCGCTGTAAGAGGAATCAATCTTTTGATTTCTAAGGAAATCAGTGACTGCCTGAACTTCTTTATCTGATACAAAGGCCCCCTGAACTCTGGCGGGTTTGGTATAACCTTGTGGGTAAAAGAGCATGTCGCCCTTTCCAAGGAGTTTCTCCGCGCCGTTGATATCAAGGATTGTCCTGGAATCAACACCACTGGACACGGCAAAAGCAACACGGCTTGGCATGTTCGCTTTGATAAGTCCTGTGATGACATCTACTGAAGGTCTCTGAGTTGCAATAATAAGGTGAATTCCTGCAGCTCTTGCTAGCTGTGTCAGTCTGCAGATGGCATCCTCAACCTCATTGGCTGATACCATCATAAGGTCTGCAAGCTCGTCGACAATAACAACCAGCTGAGGAAGTACTGTCATATCAGGATCATCGCTGTCCTGGGCCAGTTTATTGTAGCCCTTAAGGTCCCTTACTCCTGCATCAGCAAACTTCTTATATCTGTTGGTCATCTCAGCAACAGCCCAGTTAAGCGCTGCTGCAGCCTTCTTAGGATCTGTCACAACAGGGATCATAAGATGAGGGATTCCATTATAAACAGAAAGCTCAACGATCTTAGGGTCGATCATGATCATCTGGACCTCTTCAGGCTTAGCCTTGTAAATAAGGCTCATGATGATGGTATTGATACACACCGACTTACCGGAACCTGTTGCTCCAGCAATAAGAAGATGTGGCATCTTGGCAATATCAGTTACTACTGTCTGACCTGCAATATCCTTACCTACTGCAAAGGCAAGTTTGGATGAGAAGTTCTTGAACTCCGGAGATTCAAACAGGTCTCTAAGTGCAACAGCCTGATTCTCCTTATTGGGAACCTCGATACCTACAGCAGCCTTTCCGGGGATAGGCGCTTCAATTCTGATGTCACTGGCAGCCAGATTCATCTTGATATCATCAGCAAGTCCAACGATCTTATTGACTCTTACTCCTGCTTCCGGCTGAAGCTCAAATCTGGTAACTGCCGGTCCCTGGCTGATATCTGTAACTGTAACGTTAACTCCGAAGGTCTTAAGGGTCTCCTGAAGTTTAACTGCTGTCTCCTTAAGCTGCCTAGCAGAATCTGTATTCTTGTTCTTAACGCCCTTCTCCAAAAGATTCAAAGGAGGGAATACATATTTCTTTGGAATCTCGCGCTTTTTCTTCTCGATTTCCTGCTCAAGGCCAGGACTTGTGGTATGTGGTCCCGGGCCAAGATTAGCAGCCGAAGAAGGCGCTGCTCCATTTATACTGCTGTCTGCCTTAGGATTTCTGGATATATGATCCTGAGCGTGGATCACATAGTCTCCATTCATGCCATTTCCAAGGTGCTCAGCATGTACCGGAACATCAGGAAGGATATCCTCATCCTCATCGGGCTCAGCACTCGCCCTTGCAACCAGTTTCTTTGGGGCCTCCAATGGCTCTTTTGCTGCGGCAGTGATCTCTTCGATGGCTTCCTCAGCATCATCTGTGGGGTCATCATAGCCCATACCGTGAATAGCCGGTTCCATGCGCATTACACGCTGGCCATCAGGCTCTATATCAGTCTCTATCTCATGCTTATCGTGATTGAGAATAATCTCATGAATATCATCGTGGAACTCATCTTCATCAGGGATGAACAAGTTCTTGGGCTTATCAGTAGATTCATTGTGAAGGCTTATCTCGCCAAGATCGTCGCCATCCTCCCCTTTGGTCAGGTCGGTGTCGATGGTAACGCCAATAGCTTTTTTCTCCATGCGAAGGATCTTTTCATCCTCCTTCTGCTCTATGGCAAGGCGCTTCTCCTCTTCGATTTCAGCCCGGCGCTGTTCCATCTTAACACGGCGCTTTTCAGCGTAATCACGGTAGTTGTCAGCCTCTTCCCTGGTCTTATCAATAAGCTTTCTACCGCCCTTTTTAAGACCTCCAACGAAGGAATGCTGAGTAAATACCACAACAGCCGCAATGCCCACTAGCAGCAGCAAAAGAGCTGTCCCAGCCAGGGACAGATACTTATAGGAAAGATATGCAAGAGAACCGGCAAAGAACCCGCCTCCGTTCCTGCCTCCGGAACTTTCCGTATATATTGTCTTAATGTCGTAGGAATTCAAAGACTGTGGTCTGCCCACAAGAAGGTCAGCCACCATACCAATGATAAAGAAAAGAACAATACCGGCCACGATCTTGCGCTTAGATGCGCTGGAGCCGAAGTTGGCGACGCCAATAGCAACTGCACCCAAAGCAACCAAAGGTGCAATATAGGCAGTAATTCCAAACAGACCAAATAAAATGCTGCTCACAGCATTTCCAAATGCTCCGCATATGCCAAAATTACAAAGGAACAGAAACACAGTCAGGGCCACCATTCCGATGACCACAAGTTCACTCCTTAGAGAATAGTCAAACTCCTCTTCCTGGATCCTCCTGTTACCTGCTGATGCACTTTTAGACCTGGAAGATCTGTTTCCAGAACTCTTCCCGGTTCTATTTCCCCTTTGATTAGTTGCCATTTCTTACCCGTACAAAACTTTCTTCTATAAATAGTGGTCTGTCTTTCCCAAAAACAGACTCTAGATAGTATATCATTTTTCAACCCTTTATGCTATACTAACAACTGATTTAAGTTGTGTTCGATATAATACAAAGGAGACAAGGATGGAATTTAGACAGGAATTAGAAACCGGCACCTTTAAGATGATCGGTAACACAGAAACATCTCTCAAGATAAAAGAAGTTGCTGAGAAATGCCGTCTTGTTAAGACAGATAACGGCGTCAAGGTTGAGCTTGCTTACACAGGCCCAAATGCCAGCAAGTACATGCAGTATGTAGAGAAGCACAAGGAAGAGCTTACTAAGTATCTTATGAATCCCGACGAGGCTGATCTTTACGAGTGGATGGAGATTTCACACCAGAACCCTACTACTTTAAAGAAGCACGAGAAAGAACAGCTCATCCTCTACGTTAACTTTGATCCTGATACAAGGCTTGTTCAGACCGGTATCGCAGATGACAACGTAACCATGAAGCTTGGTTCACCTCTTATGGAGGTCAACATCGACCAGCTCACCAGAGATCAGTTCAAGCTCCAGATCTTCAATATGCTGCTTCTTGCAGACGAGATTGCAGTACTTATGGGCAATGCAGATCTTCGCAAGATGTCCAACATCCAGATTGTGAAGACCTACCTTACCGAGATCTACGACAAGTACCACGAGAATCCATGATATTTTAAAAAGCTGTCACTTAATGTGACAGCTTTTTTGTTTACTTATTCTTCTTGGCAACGAACAAGGTGCCAACCTTCTTCTTTTCAATTATGTCATACAACATCTCAGGGTTCTTGCCGTTAGTAACAAGGACGTCAATTCCATGAGAGGTTGCAAGTTCTGCGGCTTCAAGTTTGGTGATCATTCCGCCGGTTCCTCGGTTTGAGCCAGAGCCGGATGCTACGTTCTTGAGTTCTTCTGTGATCTCTTCTACCCTGCTTATGACCTTGGCATTTGGATCAGTCTTGGGGTTTCCGTCGTAAAGGCCATCGATGTCTGAGAAGATTATCAGTTTGCTAGCCTTACAGAAAACTGCAACCACGGCTGAAAGCATATCATTATCAGAAAAGAGCTTTTTCTCTGATTCAATCTCTGCATGGCTGACAGAGTCATTCTCGTTGACGATTGGAATAATGTGATTCTCCAAAAGTGCATCAAATGTATTCTTAAGGTTTTCGCTTCTTACAGGATCTGTGATATCTCCGTTGTCAAGAAGGATCTGGCCTACCATTCTCCCATATTCACTAAAGAACTTATCATACAGGTGCATGAGCTCTGTCTGACCTACAGCAGCTGCAGCCTGTTTCATCCTGATCTCTTTAGGCTTTTGAGCAAGCCTCATCTTGTTTGCACCAACAGCAATGGCTCCTGATGAAACCAGCACCAGGTCATATCCAAGATTCTCAACTCCAGCCAGAGCTCTGCATAGATGATCCAGTGATCTGATATCTACGTTTCCCTCGTCATTGGTGATTGTGGAAGTTCCTACCTTAACTACAATTCTCTTCTTACTGAGTGTCATTTCTATCGCCTTTATTCTTTAAAGTTTTAATGTATTAAATAATATGACGAAATAAAAAATATAGCAAGACATCTCTTTTATTTAAGCGTTCCTTCATAGCCCTTTTCTTTAAAGAGCTTCATCATTTCATTGGTCATACTGTATTCCAAAGGCTGAAGAACTATATCTTCAGGCTTTACCCATTCAGCATATTTAAGCTCAGATTCATCCATCTTAATTGTTGGATCTCCCTCAACGTCGCAGAAGAACCCTGCGAGGATATCGCTGGCAATGCCCCAGGGCTGAGATTTATAGTAGCGTATATTGGTGACTTTAAGCCCCACTTCTTCCATCACTTCACGCTCTACGGTTTCTTCCAGCGTCTCTCCAATCTCAGTAAAGCCTGCAACCAGAGCATTATGTCCGAAGCCGGTTCGATATTTGGCGAGGATAATTCTGTTAGTTTCCTTATCCGTAACACCGATAATTACTGCAGGATAGATCCTCGGGTATATCACATTGCCACACACAGGACAGATTCTTGCACGTTCCTTACTGTGATCTTCGTTCTTACTACCGCACTTACCGCAGAACTTTGTAACACTGTACCATTCATCTAGCTGATAGGCCGTAAAGGCAGCAAAGACATACTCTTTTGGCAGATAGTACTTGTCCCTGAGAGCCTTTAATTTCTCGTAGCCATATCCCGCTACTTCAATAGACCCATTTCTCGCCAGCAAAAAGACTTCGTCATCTACTGAAAAGAGATATACCAGTTCTTTTCGTGCCTCCCCGTCCAGCTCCTCCACCTTCGGAAAGCACACCTTCTCCTCAGAAATCCCCATCAAAAGCTCTCCATCCTTAAATGAAAGCACATAGTCCCCAGACTGTGGTGTGTAGTTCGGCCTATATTCATTGTGTAATTTTCTTGGATTAATATCCTGTAGCATCATGTCCCAGCACCTTCCTTCTATCATTAGCGATGTCCGAAATTTGTCACATGTATTTCTTGATCTTCTGGTTTTCGAAGAATTCATCGATGTTGGCGATAAGCTCTGCCGGGGGCATGGTCTTTAAAAGATATTTCTCAGGCTTTAAGGATAACACCTGCATGACGCTCTCTTTGTCGCTCTTTACGGTGAGGAACATTACGGGGATGTCACTGGTGGCAGGCTCACTTCTGAGCATTTCAAGGACTTTGGGGCCGGTGGTTACGGGCATTTCGTAATCAAGGAGAATAAGGTCTACTTCGTTTTTGGCCAAAAAGGTTATGGCTGCCATTCCGGAGTTGACCATGAATACCTGGTATTTTTCAGAGAGCCACTCTTTTATGGTCCGGAGCATTGTTCCATCATCATCAACCACAAGAATTCTCTTTTTCTGGAGTCTTACTTCCTCAGCTTCAACGACCTTTAGCATTGCTCTGCCAAGCTCTTTCACATTAACAGGGCGCTCAAAAGCCGCAGCTATCTTGTCTTTGGAAGTCTTTGTATAGATCTTTTCTATCTCGTCGGGAGAACCTATGACGCTTATTGAAATGTCTGTCTCCACAGACTTATCCCTGAGATACACAAAAAACTCCATCATCTCATCAACATCGTCCACGTAAATAAGATAGACATTTGGCCTGTTCTCTATATGCTCAATCTCAGTAACATCAGGAGCAGCCTGAACCACTTCAAAGCCCTGTTCCTTAAGTTCCTTGGAAATAGATGTGACCATAAAGCTTTTTCCGCCGCCTATAAGAAGTACTCTCTTATCCATCTTCGTCCTCGCATGCATTTCAAAGTATCTTTAACAGTTCATCCCTGTCTACTGCAGACATCAGGGTCTTTACTTTTTCATATTTCTCTTTATACTCTTCCGGGATCCGATATCCAGATAACATATCCATGATCCCATCTGCAGTATCAAAATCGTAAGCCTCAAGAAGCTCTTTCATATCGCCAAAAGCGCTCTCCAGCTCGTCAGGTCCTATTTCCGGAAGCTCATCTTCGCACACATTACCATTTATTGCCGAGAGCTTTTCATTATAGCTTCTAAAGAGTTCCAGGAGCTCAGGAGTCTTCTCACGTATTTCCTTTTCGTCTTCCTTATTGCCACAGTCCTCAAGATGAGCAGCCATTCCTGACAATTCCATGGCTCCGATAAGTCTTGCGCTGCTCTTAAGGGCATGCACCGTCACTGTATAGTTTCGCCAGTCTCCTTCCGAAACAAACTTTTCTATCTGATCGGCCTTAGTGTCAATTGTAGTCAAAAACTCTTTTACCACATTTTTAAGAACTTCCCGGCTTCCACAGTTCTTTTCTGCTTCATGAAGGTCAATCCCTTGAAGGTGCCTTAGAACATCTTCCTGCCCATTATCAGGTGTTTCCACTCCATCGCCATCTGCAACCTCTGACTCAAGCTCTGCTGTATCAACCTCAAGAACCTTTTCCTTCGGAAGATACTCTTTTAACATCTGTTCAAGAAGCTCTCCATTAACCGGTTTAGACAGATAATCATTAAAGCCTTCAGCGATATACTCTTCTCTAGCCCCTGCGCCTGCGTTAGCCGTAAGTGCTATACATGGAGCATCCTTGGAAAGATTATCCTCCATTTCCTTAAGGGCTTTCAGAGTCTGTATGCCATCCATTTCAGGCATCCTATGGTCTATGAAAATCGCGTCATATCTCTTTTTCTTGACCAGCTCCAGAGTTTCAAAACCGCTCTCAGCAGTATCAACCTGGATCTTAGTCTTCTTTAAAAGACCTTTTACCACCGTCAGGTTAATTGGCGTATCATCTACAATAAGTATCAGAGCGTCAGGCGCAACAAAACTCTCGGAATATTTCTTTTGACTTCCCAGAAATTCCTTATACCTCTCCCTGAAGTCCCCAAGTTCTTCCCAACTTGCAACCTGCTGTTTTACTTCAAAAGAAAAATTGGAGCCTTCACCGTAAACGCTCTTAACCTCAAGCCTTGTGTCCATAAGGGCCAAAAGTTTTTTTACAATACTCATTCCAAGGCCGGTGCCTTCAATAGAACGGTTGCGGATTTCTTCAATCCTTTCAAAAGGGGAATAAAGCTTTTCAATATCTTCTTCCTTTATTCCAATTCCCGTATCAATAACTTCGAACCTCAGATAAATACTGTCTTCATCAGCCTTTCTACAGGAAACATTAAGATCAACGCCGCCTTTTTCCGTGTACTTTACTGCATTTGTAAGGATATTGGTCACGCACTGTTTTATCCTTACCTCATCGCCTATAAGCTTCTGTGGAATAGTCTCATCAATGTTGAAATTCAGCGCAAGCCCCTTATCCTCAGCCTTTACAGCCACAAGGTTTAAAAGATCATTGATAGTTGAGCTGATATTATATTCCACAGGCAGAATATCCATCTTGCCGGCTTCAATCTTGGAAAAATCCAAAATATCATTGACTATACCAAGAAGGGAATTGCCGGCGCTTTTAACACTAGTTGCATACTCCAATATCTGCTCTTCGTGACTTTCCCTTATGATCATCTCATTAAGACCAAGAACCGCATTTATAGGCGTCCTGATCTCATGGGACATATTCGACAGAAACGATGATTTTGCCTCAGAAGCCTTTTGAGCCACCTCAAGCTCTTTTTCCAGTTCGTGCTCCTCGTTTATATGAGCAATATATTCCTCTATGGCATGTACTGTTGCCTGAATAGACTCATGAACCACTTGTATCTCGTCATGGGTCTTAATACAGATATCATCTACCTTTTTGCCCACTTCAAGCTTTTTCTCATCATCCGCCTGTGCATATTCAAGCATGAAGTCAGACATATTTCCCAGAGGCGCCCCAATGGTTGTTTTGGTGTAGAAATTCGCGATTGCTGCCACGGGAACACCCACGCACATTATAAGAAGGACCATTTTTATATCATAACTTATGGCATTTCCACTGAAGATGTAATTCATCCTTTCGATATGCTGCCTCATTTCTTCTACGCTCACCTCTGATCCAGAGCTGGCTAGAGGATTTATTCCTGCAACAAAAATATCCTTTATATCCGGGAAAAGAACTACCATGAATATTCCTACAAATATACCAAGAAGAAGTTCCATCCCTATGATGATAGCTGTGATCTTGTAGCTTACCTTTGTTTTACGCAGTTGTCTTGAAAGCTCTTTGTCATTCTGGTAATAACCAGTATATGCTACTGCAATAGGAAAGGGATACTTCCAGGAATCTGGTGCTTTTGTATAGTAAATATGAAACAGGAATGCAGCAATAAATATGACCAATACATCTCTAACAAAGTACGTACCAACATTCTTCATCTGATATAGAGCATATTCATTGGACTCGATCACAGAAATACATAGAAGCTCTGTAAAAGAAGTTGCAACCAAGGTAACAAGCGCAACAATCGCGGTTTTCTTTTTGGTTGCAAACCAGAAATACTGACCAAACAGAGAAAAAGACAAAGTTGCCACAAGGTAAATTGACATCTTATACGCATCAGACGCATTAAAGATCAGTGCGCAGATAAAGGAAATAAAAAAGACAATCAAAGAGATCAGATAACCATAAAGGCCACCAAGGATAAGATACGGCAAAATAAAAAAAGTGATGATCACCACTCCTCCAGTGGAGATATGCATATTTGCACCATAGACAGCCGAATAAATACAGCACAGTGCCAGCATGATAACCGTCACAGTCCCAACTAATATGGCTATGATGACAGATGATTTCTTGTACTTTTCAAGCCCCAGCATAATAATTCCTCTATTGTTGCTGTTTCAAAATGCGCTTATTCTCATACATCTGGCTATCAGCTCTCTCAAAGACAGCCGTTGCACTGTGGTCGGATCCGATATTAAACTCGGAGATTCCTGCTGCAATGACAGGGCCATCTTTTCTTTGTTGATTTAGAAGGACCTGACTTTGAAGCTTATCCATAAGTTGTTCTTTTATCGCAAAGTCATTGCCGCTAAGGAATATGGCAAATTCGTCTCCACCTATCCTGAATACCGGACTGTGAGAAAAGATATCACAAAGCAGTTTAGCTGAATTTTTAATGAGTTCGTCACCAGCCTTGTGTCCCTCGGTATCATTTACATGCTTAAGATAATTTATGTCGCAGACAACAAAAGCAAAGGGCAGATAATCCACTCCATTATCAATGTTCTTTTGAATAGACAGTTCAAGTTCTGTAAAGGCATTCTTGTTTTTGACACCAGTGAGTTCATCGCGTCTTGCCATCTCTTTTTCTGTATTGATAGCCTGGGCAATTTCACGCTCTCTTTTCACTTCATCATCAATGTTCTCCACACAGATGATCAGATGGGAACCTTCACTGGTCTTCCTTATAGTTAATCTTGTATACTGCACTTTTGTCTCAACAATAAGGCGATATTCCAAAACATAATATTTCCTATCTTCAAGAGCTGTCAGTATAACATCTTTATCCAGAGCATCTTCAATCATCTCGCAGTCCTGAGGATGGACAATCTGAGGAGCATCCTGTCTTACAGCTATAAAAAAGTCATCTCCTGACTCCTCAATCTTCAGGTCTCCATAGATATTTTTAGATGTATATCCAACATATTTATCATTCTGTAGATTGACATAATAAATTACATCATAGTGAGATGCCAGACTCTCTGCAATCTGTGAAAATGTAGTCTTATTCTCTGTCACCTGCTTAGATATCCTTACAAGTCTCTCCTTCTCGTACTCCTCAACAAATACATGAACAAGACAGTTGGCAATAAGACAACCGATTGTGTAAAAAGGTGCAAAAGCATCTCTGACCTGTAGAACAATAAACAGCGCCATTACTGCTCCTGAAAGACCTATTACTCTATAGCGTATTTTTGCACTTCCGGGAACTGTTCTGGAAACAAACAGCGAATAAAGCGAGATCGCCAGATACAGGATCAGCTGGGCTCCCAGCAAAAAATGCCTGCCTGATCCAGGAATATATTCCATTTCTTCGGTAAACATAAAAATGACTGGATTGAAAACATTTATGATCAGAAGAAGGATTACAAAACCAAAGATTCCCCATCCTGCCACCAACATAATAGTAGTTCCAACATTTTTCCTTCCAAGAAATGCTGCCACAAAAATGGTCCACAAAAGAACTGATACTGCCATCATGGAAAAGAACAGAACCGTATCTATATAGGCTGCAATAAATATCTTTGATTCTTCAAGAAATCCCCACAAAATATCCGCTATGTAAAAAATCAAAATAGCAATAATGAACAGCCTGTATTTATAATAAGGGCTATCCTTTGAGGTTGCACCGCCTTTTCTAAGTATTTCCTGATTTATTATTAAATGCAGTATGACCGCAAATATTCCAAAGCTGGCATAATACATACGCATAATCCTCCATATAATATGATACTATTTTTCGTCACACAATTCTCTAAAATAAGTATAAAAATAACGGCTCATCTGAGCCGTTACCTAGAGTGGATTAGGCGGGAGTCGAACCCGTAGCAGAATTGATACAAACCCAGTATTTATCTATGTTTGTCAATATTTCCATTGTGTTCAAGCACAAAAGTAAAATGCCTATTTATGCACCTTTTCGGCTACCCCATATCATTTTCATGAAATGAATCATGAAATGAAAATAGAGGTAGAGGATTGCTCCCCTACCTCTTCTTTGTTACTTGCCCTTTTTCCAAGTGCCATTTTCAAGTTTTGGAATTGCCTTCCATTTACTACTACCATAAGCACTCCAAAGCTTCTTACCTTCTGTCTCACTTACCTTACTTTTATCCAAGTAGTTGATAAGCTCGTCCTGAGTTATACCCTGATTGCCATTTGAATCAATAGCCTTGTAGGTTTTTGTAAACTCTTCAGGTGTAAGGCTTGGGATCTTCTCTTGTGCATTGTAGTAAGTGTATGAAGGACCCGGCTTAGTTAATCCATTATTTTGTAAGTATGTAGCTGCATCTATCTTCTCCTGTGCAGCGTCCATATTACCGGCTTCAACATCAGCTTGAATAGATTTTGAAGCATTAGAAGTTGAACTAAAACCGCTTTCCTTTGCGACTGACTTGGCTTGTTTGCCTTTGTAGTAATCTAGAAGTCCATCAATGCCACCATCTTTATAGGCGTTATAAGCAGCTGAATCCTTACTATATTCCGGATCAATGGCAGCATTACCAACGTGTTTAGAAATAGTATTGATTTCTTTAACTATCTCTTCCTTTGCTGGATCTTCAAGGCCATTAAACCATTCGTCATTAGCAAGTGCTTCTCTAATAGAGTATTCCGCCTCACCATAAGCTCTAGCTGCTTTTGTATATTCCTCTGGTGATACTCTATTTCCTTCAGCGTCCTTAAACTTTGACTGCCATTCCGGAAGTGTACTTTCAGACTTTCCAATCTCATAAGCTTCACGGCTTATCCTGTCGGCCTCTGTCTCATTGATATCTGATAAATAGCCGGGACTAAACATTTGATAAGCCAGATTGCCAGCAGCATTATTAAATGGACTGTTCTGTTGCTCTCTACCGTAAGTATCAACATAAGGCTGATTAAGCATAGACAATCCAGGGATCTTGTTCATTTGCTTTTTGAGCTGCTTATCAAGCACTCCGGCAACGCCTTCCTTGTCCGTATATGTAGATCTTCTTGTAGGATCAATAGTCCTAGCTACTTGTCCGGCTATTGTGGGTACGCCCTGTGTTGCATATCCAGTAAGGGCATTGTACGCTACCAAGGCCGGGATATTTAGGTTCTCGTTATACTGTGCTGCGTTAGCGGCTGTTTCCAGCGTATCTTTTACGCCTGACAACATAGAAGTTTCAACTAACGGATCAGCAATCCTATTAGCTGCCGCAACGTAATCATCAATATTATTTAAGAAGTCTTCATCACCCTTTCCGGTAGAATCCCACAACTTAGCAATTTCAGCACCGACCATCAAAGGCATTACAGTAGGTGCGGCCCAGTCAATAGTATAAGACTTTCCGTTAATTTCTATGGCATAATTCTGGTGTCCTTCTAACTGGTCTTGATATTTTGTGTCGGGATCACTTGAATGAAGTATGCCCTTGTTATACAGATAGAATCCTAAAGCTGTAAGTCCAGTTCCAGTAAGAGTTTTAGCCCAGCTATCTATAACATCAGAAGCCAAGGTCTTAGTTACTTCTTTACCCCTACTATTCAGATAGGTGTCTGCAAGATTGCCAGCTCTTTTACCGGTATTCTCATAGATCAACTTTCCTGTCTGTTTTATGCTGTCAATAGCTCCTAAAGGCGAATACTCTAAGCCACTTTTAAGTACGTTTGCCGGTGTCTTCTTGAATGGTACAGTTCCTTCAATAATGTACCCTAAAGCTTTTGCAGCCTTATTATCACTATTTCTTGCATCTCTGGACCATTTTGTAAGAAGCTTTGCAACGTCATTGTCCTCATGGAAGGTTGCATATTCAGCCTGTTTCAAAGCATAATCTCTAGCCTTTTCCAGTGCTTCTACGTCTTTAGTAAGATCCTTGATTGCCTGGTTTTCTGCATCTGACAACAGCCTTGTCTCACGCAAACCTTTAAGTCTTGCTAACTCTTCCTCTGCTTTAAAGATATTTGTATCATATCCATTAGCCTTCAAATATCCAGCAAGGGAAGTTGAAAACTTATTCTTAACAGCCTGGTAATCACTAATTCCAGCGTCAGTAACTTTTTCATAAAGCTGTGCAAGTTTAGATTTGAATACACTTCTAGATTGCCTCAGTGCGTCCTTATCCATCTTTTCATACTTAGATCCTATAATCTGTCTGTATCTACTTGCGTCTGCATCTTCAGCAGCAGCTTTAATAAGGCCACTATCACTAATAGGATTAAGTACGCTCTTTGTCCTCTGTATGCCATTTCCGCCAAGTGCTTTACTTGCCTTGTCTATTCCAGCTTCAGCTATAGCAGCCACATTGTTAGATATTCCTGTGACTGCACCAAAAGTCTGGTTTCCAACAAAGTTGCGTAGCATTGTCTTAGGATTTCCAAGCATAGCCAGGTAACGCCAAGCTTCAAACTTTTCTAAAGGTGTAGCGTCTGGGACAATCTCATTTGCCAACAGCCTATACGCCTCTGCCTGTCCTTCTACAAATTGCTTACTGTTAGAATCGTAGTTAGATATCTGCTTGAAAATATTATTAACTTCTTGAAGTGTCTCGTCAGATATTCCAAAACTTCCAGTAGCCATCTTAAGGTCAAGGGCCTGTGCAAGTTCTTCCTTTGTGGCACCATTGTTGATAAGATTAGCAAGATACTCTATATCATTATCATCAAATTGTCCGTCAAAATCTGCAGACTCTTTACCTAAAGTGCTCCTAACTTCATCAATAATCTGCTTAAGTGTAGGCGCTGGCTTCTCTGCCCTTATCTGCTCAGTAACAAGTGAATTTAAGGCATTCTGAAGCTTTCTGTTAGTTGGTTTTGGAATGTCAATACTCTCATCCAAAGTATACCAATTACCAGTATTAAGCTTATGCTCAATCTCACTTGTAATCTGCCAGACTGGGATAGACTTATCTTCTGCAAGCTGTGTAAGAAACTCAATGTCATTATCATTGAAATATTTTTCTACACTTCCCACTTCCCGGTTAAGCTCTGCTATGACACCATTTTTAATTTGATCGTGCGTAAGCTCTGGTCTGATTTTTGAGTTTGGTTTATGTCCCATATCAGCCAAGGCTTTAGCAATACGACTATTACCTTCCCTTGCCTTTACATTTCTGGATCTCCAAGGTTCAAGTATAAGATCGTCCTGTGCCCTGTGTGCATCTTCTAAAGCGCCGCCAAGGGTATTTCTTGTAAACTCAGCTGAAGCCTGAACAACTCGTCCACTCTGCCTCTGTACTGCAGCAGTTTTCTGTCCCAGTCTATCAAGCATTCTTAGTGAAGCTCTATCCCCAGCGTCTTGTAATTCTTGCATCTTACTAAAGGCTGCTTTAATATCTACTTCGTCAAAATCATCATAGCCTTTATTAAGAAGATCCTGTGCAACGTCCAAACTGTCCTGATAACGTGCTATTGCATCTGCTTTCTGTTCTGCCTCACTGTAAACTCTGTAAGCATAATTCCTTAAAGGCATATTATCGGCATAGCCAAGTTTTTCAGCAGTGTTCGTTCTAAACTTAGAAGTTGCCCATCTTTCAGGAGGAATTTCACCATTTCCACCGCTTGGCGGAGTAGGTCCGCCACTTCTAGGCTGCGTAGGAGTTATGTCCTCAGTAGGCGTTTCACTTACTGGCCTTCTAGGTGGAGTATTGCTTCCACCACCGTTACGCTGGCTGTTTACATAATTAGTAAGTGCGTCTAAAGCTTCGTCTTCTTTTTCTCCGGCTGTTTTGTTTGCATCAAGCCTTTTTTCATAATAAGCTCTTTCTCCGGACAATCGCCTTATATCGTCTTCCGGATTCATTAAACGTTGTCCAGACTGTCTTGCATTTTCTGTAGCTTGTGCTAAGAAATCTTCGTCTTTAAGAAGTCGCTGCATTTCAGCATTAGCCTGAAGTTGACCGTTAAGAATGTTTTTGTTTGCCTGGCGAATAGTCTCATTGATATCTGGCTTTGCTTCTTCAGCAAAAAACTGTAAAGGATTAGCACCTTCTACCTTCTTTGTGTTACCCTTATTACGCTTGCTTACGTCCTCGACAAAACGGTTAGGGTTATCAATATCCTGTTTTACCCAATCATTAACCAACTCTTCCGCTTCTGCATCTGAAACGCCTTTAGGGATCCTATATTCAGCATTACCAAGCTTTGTGCCTGTTAAATCTCCGGTATAACTAGGATCAATCTTTTTCATCTGGCGGATAAAGCCTTGTCTAGCTGCATCTGCAGCCTTCTTAGCTTTGTTTATATCGCTAGGATCTCCGTTCTTCCAGATTGTATTTTCATAATCAAATACTGCCTTCTGAAGCTTTTCAAACTTCTCTATAGCCTTTGCGTCTCCGGAATTTATTGCAGCCCTATTCATATTATCCATGCCGTTATAAATCTCTTCAAAGTCAGATAACAACTTTTCTTGTACTTCTGGATCATAATTTGGCTGCGATTTTGCAGCATTTTCTATTGTCTTTGCTGCCTCCTCCGAGATATTTTCCAAAGGATTAACAGAAATTTTAGCATTTTCAGGGATAGAAGCCTTGTCGTCGGCTAACTTCCGTAGTATGCTATAGACAGAAAAAGAGCTATCGCCCCGAGTGTTCTGTCCTTGTGATGGAGTACCGGTCTCCAATGATAGCTCTTTTCTATTTATGGAAACCGCATCATGTGTATAAAATCTCTGTGTTCCTTTATCTCTACGAACAATTACTCCTGTGATAAAATCCTCTACACTTCCATCCGGATTTTCAACTTTTGTAGGCGCTACAATCAATGCTGTATCATAATTACGCCCCTTCCAGTTTGGCTCATAAGCCACAACCTTGCCTTTTTCAATTACGTCCGGAACTGCCGCAAACGCATCTACTTTTCGTCTAGTCAGCTTATTGTGACTAATGCTGTCTTTAACTCCTCTTCTTGTTAAATCAACGTCTCCCAGTAAATCGTTATGAGCTTTACCACCCCTTGAATTAAAGAAAGCAGATACTTTATCTATTAAGGATCCTTCACCTTTAAAGAGTTGTCCTTTTACTGTGGCTACCGAGTCCATGTTTTTTACATCAGACATATTATTGGCAGCTATATTTTTTATATCATCTGGTATCTTATAGAAGTTATTATCCGCATTTTCGAAAGAAGCGATTTCACTTACTGGATACTGTTTAGACAGATTTTCAATGTTCTGTGCTGCCTCTTCAGCCTGTTTTGTTGCATTTCTCACAACGTTATCAACGTCTTCCATATTTGCAAGCTTAGCTAACTTATCAGCACCTTCCAAAGCATTAGCCCTGAAAGCTTCATTGGCGGCCTTCTTTGCAGTCTGGTTCTTTGCAAGTGCGCTAATACCTTCACCAGCAGCACCCATAGCAAGGTTTCCAGCAGCGTTAAGTCCGATATTCTTTAACAGCTCTTTGCGCTCTTCATTGGTTACACCACCTTCCAGATAGTCATTCAACATAGGGATGGTATCAAGTGCAAGATCCTGGGCGTTCTGTCCTACCTGATTGAGTGCAAAGCTTCCAGCCTTACCAAGTCCAGCAGTAGCACCTAAAGCGTCAAATGCCGGATTAGTCAGCATATACATACCAACTTGTCCCCCGATTTCACCGGCTGTTGTAGCAAGCGGATTCTGAGTCTTAGCATTAGCAAGGGCCTGTCTCATAGCCTCATCATTCTGCTTGTAGAATGCGTCTCTCTCTGCAACCTTATCATTGTGCCTCTTTGTAGCACCTTCAGTAAGACCAAACTTATCTCCAAGGGCAGCGCCAAGTCCGGTAATCTGATTTGTGACATTCCTTCCAGCGTCCCTTACTGCTCTTCCTAATGCTGCCGGCTGTTTTATAACCCCTTCCATAGCATTAGTAAAAGCATTAGTCTTATTCAGAAGATTTACCATATCAGCATAATGCTGTCTCTCTTCAGGAGTCTTAAGGATAGGCTTCTTGTTAGAGTCATAATCAAGCTTCTGTAGTTCAGCCTGTGCATACGCTTTAGCGGCCTTCTTATCTTCGTCAGTAAGCTTATAGTCTGGCGATAACCACTTCTCAGCATTGTTAGTAACCTTCTTAGGACTAGCAAGGATATTCTCTTCCTGTTGCTGTCTAAAGTAACCTTCAAGATCAGCCTTCTTTTCTGTTTTTCCTGACTTCTTAGAAGCCTCTATCTGTTCAAGTTGCTGTAACTTCTGCTCTCTTTCACGGAGCCTCTTTTCCTTTGCCTGTTTAGTTACTTCAGCAATATGCTTCTCCATTTCAGTCTGTTCACGCTTCTTAGGCTGTGAGTCAGCTAAAGAAGGGATTCTCTGCGCAGTTGTGTTCTCAGCTTTAATCTGATTTACTGTAGGCTGTTCTATAGGATTAGTAGCGTTCCACTCATCATAAGCTGCTTGTAAAGCGGCCTTCTCGTCCTGTTGCTTATTCCAGGCATTAAACTGAGCCTGAAGCTGTGCAATCTCCTGTTCACGCTTCTGAGCCATTACCTGTTTTACCTGACTATTTGCTATTGACTGGTATATCTGCTGTTTCATTGACTGTTTAGCCATTTTGACCCCCTAAAAAGAAAAGGCCAGCGTTTAAGCTGACCTTAACTGTGAAAGAATATTGTAAAGTGAGTCGATATCAAGCTGTCCGTTTCTTACAGCATTGAAAAGATTGTTTTGAATTGTACTAGCACTAGCGCCCTGTGAAGCCTGTAACTGAGCCTGTGCAAGCCATTTAGCATAGTTGCCGCCCTGTGCTGCGCCTTCTGCCTGTTGTGCCTGTCCTGGAACAAAGTCATTTGTAGCCACTGTAGGATCATACGTATAACTAGCCTGTTTTGCTAATGCTGCCTGAAGAGCTGAAGCATAACCACTATCTATACTCATGTTTGCTGAAATTGCACTATCAATAGCGTTATTCCTCTGATTCTCTGCTTGCATTTCAAGCTGCATTCTCTGAAGATCCAGATTAGCCTTTGCATTGTTATAACTCTGTTCTGCCGCAGCCAGGTTATCACCATAGGACATATTTAGATCGGAAATGTTCTTGTTAAGGGTCTCGTTTATTCCGGTCCTTGAATTGCCATAGTTGTTTTCAAGCTGCGCCATTGTTGTCTCAGTAGCACCACCGTTATATCCCATAGCAGAAAGTCTCTGATTGAGGTTCTTTCTTGTCAGCATATTGTTGATGTAAGCTTGCTGTAAAGATTTCTCAGCGTCCGTATTAACGTCACCCATAGATTTATCTCTAGCGGCATTGAGACGGCTTACTGTTGAATTGTAGTTACCACTTAGACTACCAGCAGCGGATCCATAAGCGTCTGCAATACGCTGCATATTTCTTTCATACGCTGCATTAGCCCTTTCCTGTGCCTGTCTCTGAAGCTCTGCATAATAAGCAGCCCAGTCAAAAGAAGATCCGGAATCTCCACCATAATCTCCATCATCCCCACCATCATAGCCACCACTATAGCCGCCATCATCACTATAGCCGCCACCAGAATTGCCGGTTGACTCCGGATAAAGGTTTATTCCAGCATACTGTCTCTGAAGGTCTACTGTTTTCTTTCCACCTTTAGACTTGGAGCCAGCAGCTTTCGTTCCGCTTGTTCTTCCTCCTGTGTCTGCGCTTTCAAACATAATATTAGGGTTAGGCATTTTCATTTCCTCCTTTTTTGCATATAAAAAGGACGATACCTTCAAGTACCGCCCTAGTTACCTTATTTGAATTGTTCTTGCTTACTTTTTATCTTTGCCGCCCACTTGATTTGACGATCATGCAGATAGTCATACAAGATTTGCATTTCTCTTGGGACCTCGTTACGCTGCTTATACTCATCTATGATCCTGACAACTGCATCATGTAGCATTGTTACGTGGTTCATTTCTTCCAATGAAAGCTTGTAGTACACATCTGCTAATTGGGGGTATTGTTCGTCAACCTTATAAGCGCATTTGATATACTTTTCAGCGTCGTGTAATTCTTCGTCGATCTTTTCTGATATTTGCTTTATGATTTCCATAAGCTATCCCCTTTCAGGTTGTAGCCGCCGGAGCATTTGCAACCCACTTACCCATCTGTGAAAGCAAGTACTGACTCTGTGCAGAATTAACCGCAACATTGTTAGCATTGTTAAGCTGGTTCGTAAGGTCTGCAATCTGGTTATCCTTAATGAGAGTCTTAATACTGCAGCAACATGACTCCATCTGGAAACCAAGCTGATCGAGTTTTGATCCAAGAACATTAGTCTGATTTGCTATCTGCTGAGATACGCTATTAAATCCCTGAATAGCGTTAATCAGATTTGTGTTGTTCTGGTTCATCAGGCCCATTGTCTGTTCGCTAACAAGCCTTGCTGTCTCATAGTTGTTATTAGCAGAACTTAAAAGAACGTCTCTAAGTCCTGTCTGAGTTGCCTGATTGTCTACTGCCTGGTTTACGTCCTGAACAGTGGCATATCCAGCAAGTGCGGCAGCATTACCACCGCCAAAACCGCCAAAACCACCACCAAACAGAATAGCAATGATTAGAAAAGCACCAAGCCAATCTGAACTCATGAATGATCCGCCTTCTGACATTGTATTGTCCTCCTTCTTTAGATTTTTATTTAATCACCTTGCAAGTATGATTTACTTTTTCATAAATGCGCTTACTCTATCCATAATGGAAGATTTAGCGCTGTTTATGTCCTGTCCTTTGTCGGCATAGAGTTTTTCCGCTGCCTGACTAGGGTTACTTAAATCCAAGCTCTGAAGCTCTGGATTTGACTTTGCAAGATTCTGTAAGAAGGACTGAGGCGTTTCACCTCTTAACATGGCTCCTACAGCTTGCATCATTATGTTACTCTGCGGATTCTGACTTCCGCCTAGCATTTGTAGTATTGGATTGTTTAGCATTGACTGTTTCCTCCAACTTGCTTATACGATCTTCCAGGTCTTTGTAATGGTCCACCGGCTTCTCTTCTTCGTGGGGCTTAATATCATAGGCCACCAACGTTTTATAACCGGCTCCATCCGTCTTAACAAGCCACACAAGCGGCGCTGTATTGTCTAATGCAAGCACACTGGAATTAGGTCCCAAACTTATAGCATTGGCTCCGTTTCTTCCGGTCACTTCAATTATTTGCTGCGCTGTCTGTGGTTGTATTGCCTGTTGGAGTAATAACTGAGATAGTTGATTTTGATTGGTGTTATAAGGGTACATAAGCTGTCCTCCTTATAACAATTATCTCAATATCCAATACACACTAAAATGATGCAAAGGTGCTATTTATGTGCAATTTTCGTGAATAGTCTTTCTTCACATTTATAGACTATTGTTTTTGTATGCCTTACAGATAAATCAAATTCATAAGAAAGCGCCTCATAGGTTATGCCATCTACAAGACGCCTTTTTAACATTTCCCTATCCCTTTTGTTCAATATCCACTCGTCAATAGCTTGCTCTATCTCTGAGCGCGATATATCTTCTAGGTAATGTTTCACTTATGATCTCCTGTATTTAATTGTTGGCAAGTATCTCGTTTACTTTGTTTTGTACTTCTGAATAATCATATCCGGCAGCTTCTAGCCGTTCTTTTCTTGTTGGTACACTGTTCTTATCGCCCCACTTATCCTCTATTACTTCCAGGGCAATCTTACTAATGTTTTTCTTGTAAGAAGTCCTATAGTCCAACTTAGTTATTCCGTCATAGTCCACATCAAGGTCACACTTTGTTGGAATACCTGGAACACTACCTTTAGAGGAATACTGCCAAGCTACCGCATAGGAGTCTGAAGGTTTTAATGTTGACGCCGGGTTATAGGATCCATTATCACCAGCCGGATATCTGGCAATCCAAAAGTCAAAGTCTGCTTTAAGATCATCATGTATCACATTTAGATACCAGTCACGGTTACAATAGATACCAACAAAGTAACCAGCCATAGTAAAATGATAAGCATAAATATAGCAAAGGTTACGAATAAACTCTTTTCCCTTTGCCCTGAGTACATCTGACTCTAAATCTAACCAGATACCATATTCAAGCTTTCTACCATCAAGGTGCTGCAAAAGAGCTTTAGCGTCCTTTACCGGATCAGCTATAGAAGCAGAAGCAATAAAGATATACACACCCCTGTCTATCCCATAATTCCCAGCGCCCTTGTAGTTAGCCTCGAAGGTTTCATCCTTCCTATGTGACTGCGCTTCATACATAGCCTTCAAGATAGCAAACCGTTTTCCGGAGGCTGCAACTTTAGCCCAGTCAATTGTTTTCTGATAATGACTTACATCAATTCCTAAAACTTCACTCATTGGCATCTTCCTCAAATTCAGCTTTACTCTTCAATACTTCCAATGCTTTAGTCATTACTGCCGGAAGAGGCAGTCCCATAAGTCCGGCATTCTCTACTATGGAAATTAACTCATTCATACAGAATCCGATTACAACTGCATCACGGATATAATTTGTATTCAAGAGAAGATCCAAGCGATATGCTATAAGGACAAAAAACAGAGTCATGCACTTTCTAGCAAGGCCCTTCCATCCAGCCTTAGACTCTAAAGCCCCTGTTTCGCTCTTCTTACTGTTCTGGAACACACCAGCAACAACAAGCCCAGACATATAATCGATCCCCATAAACAACACTAGAGTAGTCATACCGGCTGTCCATCCCCCAAATATGGTCGTAAACACTGCTCCAACAAGTCCAATAATGCCTGAAAATATCGTTGAATTTCTCATAGTAAATCTCCCATAGAAAAAGGCAACTACCATCTTTCAGGTAATTGCCCCATAGATCATTTGTTTAATTTCTCTTTTTGGTCGTGGCCGACATTCACATTTATAGTATGAATGTCATTTAAGGCTTATCGCCACCACATTCGCTAAATTCATTTTGTGCGTTCGTTTGGTAAGTTAAATTCGTTTTACTTAGACCCTGTTTCAAACGTTTAACTAAAAATGAATGCTACTTTTTTGGCTTAAAAAGTTTAATTCGTTTTTAATTCGTATCTAACTCGAAAATAACTCGATAAAGCTCGTCAAAATTTTTGGCGAGTAAATGGGTGACTCCGAAAAGCCACCCCCTATCACAGATTAATTATCCGTGACTCGTAAGCTTTTCTCATGCGTGAAATTTCTCTTTTACGAACTAAATTATATTTCTAAATCCATGTGTAATATCTGCCACACTAAGAAATGTCAGGAATATACATAACTCACAAATCAAAAATGCAATTTCTTTCATTGATTACCTTATGACTCCTTTTCCAAAGTAGATTCAAATTTCCTCTGAGCTTCATCCAAGAGTTTAATTTGAATAAAGGTCTTTGCATCCTCTGAAATGTTTAAAGATACAAGAATTTCTTCGCAAATTTGCTCATATTTCAACATTCCGTCATAATAATCATTACTCATTCAAAACCTCAAAAAAGAGTTTTTAAGACTAAAATCCAAAATTTTTTTATACATTTTGGCTTTAAAACTTATATTAGATAGTTTTAAATATGCCTTTATGGGGAGTGTAATCTGAACGTTGCCACTTTCAAATTATTCCCCATAAAAGCATAAAGATTATATCATTCTTTTGAACTGAGCATATTAAGATTTGAAAATATCTGCTCTAATGTCCAAGGCTCATGTTTATATTCTTCATCAATCCTCTTGAATCTTTCAAGAATATCTCCAATCCTAATATATTCGTGCTCTCGCTCTCTCAAATCTTCGTAATTGCTCATAGATTACTCGCCCTGTTCCTGCGGCTCTACTGTGTGAATAATCTGCTCTGTGTAGCCACCTACAATCTGCATCTTGTCATTGACAATCGCCACATTTGCAAGAAGTGTAGCCTTGTCATTTACAAGTGCTCTGCACTGTCCCCAAAAACTAACTTTTGCTGAATCTAAATCTGTGAATCCCTCTGCTACTACTGTGAACGCTCCATTAGCATACTGAATTACTGCAAACATAACATTTCCCTCGCTTTCTTAATTTACTGTACCTCTTGCGGTACGATTGTTATTAGATAATATAAGTGCAACAAATTCTTGCATTTGCAATAGCGGCTGTTGTTGCTTCACTTAATGAAACAACTCCAGTAATAGGATTAACTGCTACTCCCTTGCCAAAATCCGTTGTTGCTAAAACTCTATAACTGCTATTTCTTGATGAAAATAATGCGCTTGGCAGTGTAAACAACGTATCATATTGCGCAATAGCACCGCTAGTAGAAAATACTAAATTCACTTGTACTAAATTCCCCATTTTGAGGACTTGGCTTGACCACTGATTATAGGTTACTTCTTCTGCAACAGCAGTAACATCAGCGGAATAGTCTATAACAGTTAATAAATCCGTCAACTCCCTATTAGTCTTAGCGTATGGCTGATATGTTGGGTCGGTGTCTTTTGCATCACGAATCATTGGCTTAAATACAAGATTTACATTTCCTGCTGCTGCGTAAATTGAAATAGAGCCTGTGAAATTACTGCCATCATTAACAATAGATGCCGAATCGCCGTTTCCTGTATCTCTATCACCATCAACATAAGTACCATTGTAGTAATAGCTATTAGCAATCATATAGGTTGTTGGACTTCCACCACTAGGACAACCTGTTAAAATATAGTTACCCTTATTGAAATAAAGCGGAATAGCAGTTCTTGATAAATACATATAAGAGTATGTTCCTGCTGTTCCGCTTGCAGTAATACTCTTAACATATCCACTGTCTGCTACATCGACAGTGTAGGCAACTCCATCATGAGTAAAAACATTTCCTACCCAACTACCATGAGTATTAAGAGTTTTCAAGTTAGCTATTGTCAATGCTAATAAGTTATGCGCCCCAAGTGTTGCCCTTGTTGTTACTTCATTCGTTAAATCGCTCTTTACCGTCGCAATCTGTTCTGTAACCGTATCGGCTACTTTAGCATTTGTACCGACTGTAAGAGTATCACCGATATCAATAGGCGCTATTGCTTCATACAGAACATCACTCTGGTAGAACTGATCTCCAATAGAGTGAGCAGCTGCAAAAGTAGTTGAAGCCTCAACCGGTGCGATTGTCTCTTCAACGTCTGTTACTGCGTCTCTAACTGTAGATACTGAAGCGGCGCTCGCAAGCTCATCCCATGTACTCCATGTACTTCCATTGTAACCACGCTTGTAGGTCTTACCATCATTAGTAAACAAAGTCTGAACTACTTTGTCTGTAGTGTCAGATCCGTTCTCTACTGTCAGTCTGAAGATTGCTGTAAGCTCTGAAGCAATACCAGTAGGCGCATTAGTTACATATACACTTGTACTAGACTTGTAGTAGTTACCTACAGTAGTAAGATCATTTAAGTCTGTCTGCGTTGTAATAGCTGTCTGGCCCTGAAGCTTAACGTTCTTTGCGTCCAATTCGTCAGCATAGTCAATCGCTGCATCATACAAAGCTGCTACGCTAGTAGCCTCAATGTTGGTGTCCATTACAAGCTGATCGCCTGTTGTAATAGGAGCTTTTACCTTACAAAATACGGAGTCCTTAGTTACCAGGAAATCCCCAACTGTATAATTTCTTGAAGCGTAATCTGTTGTTTCTGTTAATGCAAAGTTTCCGTCAACATTAGAAGCACTTCCACCATAAGCGGATAACTGCCAGTATGATGTATTCGTTGGCAGTGTATTAGCTGGAACAGAAGTCTTTGCAACATAAGAGCTGCCGTTATAGGACACAAGATCAAGCAAAGAATATGTATCTGTGCTGTTCCATGCCCCTTTAGGCATAATCAAAACTCTTCCGGCACTTACCATCTTAAGCTACCTCCCATTCTAAGTTACCTGTTGATGTGTTTATCTGGAATGCGTATGAATCTGAGCTATACATTAGAAGTCCTGTTGTGAAATCTACTGTAAACTCGGGATCAGCTATTAAAGCTCTAATATCATCCAAAGCGTCACTAGCCTGTGAAGCTGCATTCTGTGCATCACCTACAGCGCTTTGTGCTGCTGTTGCCGCGTCCTGTGCTGCCTGTCTTGAATTACTAGCACTTGTAGCAGCCGACTGTGCTGTTGTCGCTGAAGCTTCTGCGTTATCTGCATAGCCGCTTGCGTTTGCAGCAAAACTACCTGACTGTGAAGCATAATACTTTGAATTATCTGTATTCTCTCCTGTCCTTGTTCCAGTATTTCCAATCGCCCACGACTCAGAAGTTTTTGCATGATTAGCAGCTTCATTCGCTTTGGTTACTGACTGTGTAGCACTATCAGCGGCATTGATTGAGTAATTATGTGCTGTATTAGCATAAGCCTGTGAATTGCTGGCTGCTGTTCTAGCCTCATTTGCATAAGACTGCGTACTACTTACATAGGTTGAAGCCTGAGTAGCACTATTGGCAGCCTGAGAAGCTTTATTAGCGGCCTGAATTGCTGAAGCACTAGCAGCATTAGCACTATTCTGTGCATTGTTCGCATAGGTCTGAGCGTTTGAAACTATCGTTGCTGCATTATTAAGTGCTGAGTCTACTGCATTCTTATAAGTAAGGGCCTGACTTGCGCTTGTAGCTGCTGCTGTAGCGGAATTAGCTGCCGCTGTAGCCGCTGCCTGTGCGGAAGCTGTTCCGGTTTCATTAAACTTTTTTACCGTAATTTTACTGGAAGTAGAACCATCATCTACCGGGATCCACATACCATCTGTAACGGCTGTAATCACTGGCAAGGAACTTATAGGAATATTAGCCATTTTCTACCTCCTTATGCTGTACGGAGATATCTATTAACGCCCTGTGCGTCTGTGTCGATCAGGGACCAAGTACCTCCGAAAATAGCTGTCGGCGCTGCTCCTTTAGTGGAATAAACACAACCTACCGGATAAGCAGCTGCAAGAACCTTAGACCGAATATCAAAGCCTTCTACATAGTCATGTACTGCCTTATCAGTAGGGAGTGCCGCCGAGTTATTTGTAATTGTATTGGATATGCTTGCTATTCCAGTAAGAAGCGTAACCAATGCACTGTAACTGTTTAATGCGTCCTGAGTAATACCATCCAGAACAGCCTTATTAGAATGGTTATGTCTATTTGTTGTGTTTAAAGACCAATCCAGCACCATAGCATTTACTACGCCTTGCACTGTAGCCTGTGTAGTACTAACTCCACTAGGAATAGTCATACCCACATTTCCGGCTGCTGTAATTGCGTTGAGTGCATCTATCAGCTCGTTAAGCTTATCAATGCCAAGGTTAGGTAATGAATCCATTCTTTCTTGTAGCTCATTCGCGGTCATGTTCGGAGTGTCCGGAAGACCCACATTTCCTTTATTCGCCCTGTCTTGTGGCGTAACTTTATTAAATGCCATAATTCCTCCTTACTTAACATTACCGGCCTGAGTGTATTCAACCGCAAAGTCATTTATTCCAAGAGGCTCATTAAGATCATCATTCACAAATTTGAATCTCACATGATCCAACTTCTTAAGCCTTATCTTTGTGGCTGATATCCTCTGTGTCTTGTTACATGAGTAGGTCATTTTTGAGTAGATGAAATTCTCAAAGGAGAAATACTTAAGTGTACTTGTATCGTCCTTAAGCTCTACCCACTGGCCTTGCTTCTGCGCCCATACCTGGATAGATGAAGCAATTTCAGGCATACACCTAATAGCAAGATATCTGTATGTTTTCTTCTTGTAGAAAAGCTTCTCTGAGATATCTGCTGTCTCCCATACAGCGTTGATAGCTTCTCCATTGTCGTTATAGGACTCCAAAGCTTTATCATCCGTGTACCACTTAAATACTTTTCCGTCCGTGGATCCAAAGAACAATTCACCATTGATCTCAAAGAAGACCGTTGCCGGAACGTTCGTAAAATAATACCCCACGTACTGTCTAGTAGCGTAGGGCCTTGATCTATCAGTCCTGATTGGCTGCAAGCCATCAAGAATATATACATGATCGTTAATACCAAGTAGGTAATAATCCTTCCAGGTAAAGGCTATAGCGTTCTCCAAATGATCCTCTTTTAAGAGCTTACCTTCAAGATAATAACTACGATCCTGTGCGTACTTCTCACCCGTGATATCCTGTGCTGTAACTGCAAATATTCCTAAACGTGTTAAGAATACCGGCTCTGTTGCTAAATAACTAAAGCAATATCTTGAAATAGCGCCGGCACCCTGAAGAGTGTTTATCAGCTTGAATACTGGCTCATCATCTACCAAGTCACCTTCACGGATAAGAATTGACTGCGACAACTCGTTATAATCCTTATGCGCTGCCAGGTAGTTATTGATGATTGAATAACCCATGATTGCTGAAGTATCAGAACCAAGCTTTGAATACCATGTATCAGCAAAGTAAGTTGGGTCATACTGCTGTGAAAACCAGTCACAATTTATATATGTGAACAGATTGCCGTCACCGTCATAGCCCTGATCCGGATTACCTGAAACAAACAATCTATCACCAGCACCATTAACACCAAACATAGCGCCAATAGTACAATGATTTATTCTGTCAGCATATCCGGCAACTGTCCTATATGCCTGAATCTTTACGTTGTCTTCACCGGCTATAGGGCTAGGACCGGGGGCTGATGTGAAAGTAACCACTCCGGTACTTCTATTGACTGTGAAGTGTGTTCCTTCTGTCTTTTCTATCCATGCACCACTGCTATTTAGCAGCCACGCCTTAACCGTTGTAGCGTCCAAGTTACCAAAAGTAAGCTGGAAGGTTGTAACGCTTGCCTGATCCTCTTTTACATAAAACTGCTCAATGAATCCTGGCTGTAAAAGATTTAAAGGCTCGTAATCTGTGCCGCCTCCGGTATAATCCTTTGCAATAGACAATGTAGGAATATAAGCTATATTCTCTACCGGCTGTACTGTTGAACCGTCATATACTCTCAGCTTTGTACCGTCAAGGATAATAAGCTTCTGGTTAAGCTGAAAGCTTACTGATCTATGCCGCGCCATTCCGGTATAAATAAGAGTTATGCTTACGTCTCCTGTCTGAAACAGAATATTGTTAGGCTCTGCCTCATGGTCCACAATGAAGTTATTTACATGATCTATCCACTTTGAACCTTTAGGAGCTGTAAGGTTATACAGTTTATTTCCGGCATGAATAAGCCATACGTCCGTAGTTGAAAGGTGGTGTACTCCGTAAATTGTCTCCCCGTAATCAGCAAACAGCTTATAGCCCATCCTCTTACGGATCTTTCCAGGAACGGACCTTATCATGTTTTCTACGTTAGGTGACTTTGTATCATCAACCGTAGAAGCTTCAGAAGTAAAGTCCGCACCAAGGAAGTT
This sequence comes from Butyrivibrio sp. AE2032, assembly GCF_000702965.1. Taxonomy (NCBI): domain Bacteria; kingdom Bacillati; phylum Bacillota; class Clostridia; order Lachnospirales; family Lachnospiraceae; genus Butyrivibrio; species Butyrivibrio sp. AE2032. The sequence goes on from NZ_JNLF01000006.1 coordinate 400,695, forward strand.
GCTTGACTCATATACTAGCTTTTTAGGACTACTAGGAATCTTAAAATTAACTGCCATTATGCCCACCCACTAGAAGTAACAAACTTCTCCTTTTTAGGTACTAGCGCTTCTTGTGACAATGCTTCTCTTCCTACCTCGAACTCATTTCTCAGCTGAGTCGCAATAGACAAATCATCATCCTTATATATCTGAGAAGCCATATATAAAGGAATCAAAACAGCAACTTCAGGATCAAGTGCAAGCTCTGTTTCATCCTCTGTTTCCAATGTCATTTGCTGCGGATATGCCCGGTAATGAATGATGTAAATACCAGGCTTATTTCTAGGAATAACAAGTGTCTTATCTGCTTCCTGAAAATAGTCATTCGCAACTATATAATTATTTCCAGTCTTGCCAAGATCGTATAACTCTGCCGGGGCAAGCTGGTAAAAGTCTTCTACAACTTCATCCATCTTTATACGGATATACTCTTCAAAAGGTGGAACGTCACTGTCCTCTTCAAAAGCTGCAGCATAAAAGCATACATTCTGAACATTTATAGGAGTCCATGCTTCAATCTGAAGACTAACAGTAGCGTCCTCGCCTTCTTCCAATGTTGGATAAGTGATATTCCCTTTAAAGGTGGTGAACTGTTTAGAATTGATCTCATTGTCTTCAGGGTAAAAGTCTTTGACTTCATGTGTGCCAACATACAACTTGCATGATGTTGGTCTTCCCTGAATCTTGAAGTAATAAGATAATGCCCCTTCCACTGCAAATGAAAGGGAGTCATTTACTGCAGAATATAACTTGAAAGTATCTTTTCCTAAGAGATTATCGAAAGGATAATTAGCATACTGATATTCTTTGATTATGAATTTTCCGGCAGTAGAAAGAAGCTGAAGTGCCTCATTACAAGCTGCTGGCATAGCATTAACGTATTCCATTGTGGCACTATCATTAGGGATAGTTGTAGCTGATCCGGTAATGGAAAACATTTTCTGTAATGTTGTGAACTTTATATCCTTCCAGGTAATAGCCATCTTAAGCCTTCTTTCTTCTTACAACTTTCTTTTTAGGAGTCTCTTCTTTAACTTCCTCAACGGGGGTTTCCTCAAATACCGGGACATTCTCCTCTTCTTTAACTTCTCTCATACCGAAATTGTTTCCCCAAACATCAGTAATCACATAAGTTTTTCCGTCGCGTGTGATTTTTTCTCCTACTACCATAAACTCTCCTTTAAAAAGAGGACCGGAGTATTGCCCCCGGCCCCCGAAACCTAAAAACTTTTAGAAGGAAACAGCACGATCAAGTGTAGCTGTTGAAGCAGAAGCACCAATCATCATTACGTGTCTCCAGTTAGGGAATGTGATAGACATTCTAGCAAAGCCGTTGTATGTAAGGTTTCTGCTGTGAACGTCTACGTCTGTCTCGATATCGAGATTTGTTCTGTCGTAGAACTTTGTTCCCTGAAGGGCCTTAAGAGCCTCAGAAGACATGATGATTACAGGGTGGTTAGATGCAGAAATTGTAGGAGTCCAAAGAGGATCTACAACCAGTTTCCATCTGCCTCTCTGTGTATTGATATCGTTGTAGTTTGTTCCAACTTCACCGTCAGATCCGATTACCTTCTTGATGTAATCTTCGTACTCAGGATCGTTACCAGGGATAACGATTGTGTCGGCTGTGAAGCCAAGTACGTTACCTCTATCATCCTTGAAGTTTCTCATCTTGTTAGCAGCCTTGTTAAGAACTACTGCGTGAGAATCAAATACATCACTGTAGTAGTTAGACTGTGTATTTCCGGAAGCTGTCTTGAAAAGATGCTCCTCATTGAAGAGTGGCTTTTCGTCGCCGCAAGTAACGTCGATTGTAGCTCCATTAAAGGAAATGGAAGTTGTTCCTGTTACAGCCTTTGTGATAGCGTCTGTAGCAAGCTGCGCTCTGGTTCTCTTATATGCCTGAACAAGGTTGATAACCTTTGACTTTGCATCATCAAGCATATTATCGTCCTTCAGCTCCTTAGAAATCTGAACTTCAAGACCGAATGAAGCGTGCTGAACGAACTTCTCAAAGCCCTGTTCCCACTGATCCTGTGTAGCGTCCTGGCCCTCAGTCTTAGACTGGAAGTTTCCAAGGCCGCCCATTGTGATTGACTTCTCGCCCCATCTCTTAGACTTCTTTTCAAGTGCAAGAGCCTTTACGATCTGATCGTAGTTATTCTGCTGCGCGTCTGAATCATAAATGCACGCATCAAGGAGTGTAGCCCACTCATCCCACATTCTGTTATTCTTCAAGCCTTCGCTTGCTCTGATTACAACTGACATAATTATTTACCTCCTGGATTGTAGTGTCTTGTTATAGAGGACTTTCAATTCCTTCATGGACTTGTCCGGGAACATATCTTTGAAGGAATCCAACATATTTGCTGGAATATCCTCTGAAGTGTCCTGAACATTCAATCCGTTGCCGTTTGCTAAATGACTCTGGCCTTTAACCTGATTGATTACGGCCTGTTTAGCTGCAGCTGTTTTGGAACTTGAAAGCCGGTCAAAATTAACAATTTTGTATGCCTCGCTAAGCCTCATTCCAGGGTGCCCCTGAATGTAATTCACAGCTTCTATAACTGAAGGATCCTTAAAGAAGTCTTCCCTACTGGAAAGTGTGGGATCTATCCTCATAACCTCTTTAACATCATCTTCAATTAGCTGCTGTGATTTAATATTGTTTAGCTCGGCTGTTGCTGCCTGTGCCTGTCTCATAACGGGCGAATTGGCAATCATTTTGTCAATCAAAGAAGGATCCACATTGTTCTGCTTTAACTGTTCTCTAGCAGCCATTCTTTCCTGTGCTGCCAGTGCGTCAAAGTAGTCCTGTGCGCCTCTGATTGGCTGTCCGGTCTCTGGATTTCTCAGATTTCCGAACTGTCTTGCGTACTGTGCGTCAATTTCCGCTGCCCTTCTCTGGGCTGCTTCCATCTGCCTACGCATATTTGCAAATGCTCTGTTAGCGTCCTCTGACTGTACCGGAGGATTAGCGGTGTCCTCTGTTACGCCTTCGTCAGTACTCTCTTCGGTGCCTTCGTCTGCATCTGCGGTTTCAGGTTCAGCGACTTCCTGAGTGGTCTCGCTTGTTCCTTCTCCGTCCTCTCCAAAAAACTGAAGATTGTAACGGAAAAGACCATCATCAAACTTCTTCATATTCAATTTCCTTTCTTCTTGTGATGTTTACGCTCTCCACTTGCGATTTGTAGGTATCAGGCTTGTGCCTGTTTGCCCCAATAAAAAGCCTCGGCTGCTTTTCTGGCCCTTACTGCTTCTTCAAGGCTCTTAAAAGTACCGAGGTAAATCGTATTTTTATTAACGTGAATAAAAGCTAAATATCCTTTTTTGTTATTACTTCTCCGTATTCCGATACATTTTGTTTCATTCTTTACATTTGCACTACGATTTTGCATATTTTCTTGATGCGAAACAAAACGCAAATTTTCTAATCTGTTATCTAGCTTGTTTCTATTTTTGTGGTCTATTTCTTTGCCTTCTTGTTTCCCCAACAAAACAATATGCGCCGAAACTTCTTTATATCTGATAGAAGCTGTTGCATATCCTCTTGCGTCTTTATGCCAAGTGTGATCCGCAAGCAATTCAAAGAATTTGTCAGCATCACAAATAAAGAAGCCTCCACTCCTGAAATAGACCTTTGCTACATTGCCAATTACTTCATATTGATTTTTGCCTTTCATTCTCTACCTCCATTTGCTAGGTAGAGAGTGGAGGGAACTTACCCCTCCATGCCTTACTCTCATATTTTAGGTATAAAAAAAGCACTTATTCAGTGCTTGTAACCTCTGCATTGTTGTCTTCCGAAACAACCATAGGCGTGTATATTGTCTTAACTTCCTTACCAAAATTCTGGCAATTCTTATTTCTGCAAGTTAAGATCTGTCTGGTAAACAGATTACCGTTATTCACAACATAATCTGTTGCTGTGATACGCATTTCTGTATTACATAAGGGGCATTTCATTTGGCATACCTCCTTGTGGCATAGCTGCCATTTCATTTTGCTTTGCTATCCTCTCCTCCACCAGGTTAAGAACTGAGGAAGCGTTAGGATATCCGTTTGCCTTCATAATGGTCCAGTATGCTTTTGCGGTTTCAAGATCACCAACAGGACCAAAGGCACCAGACTGCAGCTTCATATCTGTCTGGTTCCACATCATTTCTCTGTTCTGCATAAGAGTTGATGTAGGGTCTGTCTCAAAGATAAACTCATCATCCCAGTAAAACTCACCGGCAGCGTCTATCCTTAAGAACTCCATTCTATCTAACTGTTCGTGTTCAGGCTGTCCGTCCTTATCTACGGAAGATATTTCGCTGGGGTTATCAGAGAAAGCCAGCCAGAATTTGAACATGATCTCATATAGTTTCGCGTATGCTTCATTTTTAAGTGTCCTCTTTGAATCCAAACGTCCGGCAGCCTGGTTAATGGAATACTGCTTTGCTGTTCCGGAAGTAGCTGAAGCGTCGTATTTACCCTGATAAGAGTCAGTAATACCAAGCGCTGACTTAGCCCATGAGTAGTTAGTCTCTAAATACTGTGAGTCATACTGTATATTGGGCTGTAAATTCATTACGTCTATCAGTGACTTATCATTGGCATTATTGATACGCACAATGTTGAACTGTTCTCCGTCCTTCTGAATCTCTAAATTCTGAGGAAGGATTACAAGGGATCCGCCCATTAAAAGCTTTTCATTCATCTGTGTACCAAGCTTTTTAATGGTGTCTTGCTGGTCGATTATGACATTAACATCACTCTCTCCAAGCAGCTTGTTCTGAGCGGTTATGTTCTTCCGGAGGATTACCGGATATACATTCGGCTTATAGTACGGAACCTTCTTTTTTTCACGCTTTATTTCCATTTTTGGCTGTCCGTACTCGTCATATAAGGGCTGCCCCATTTCGTCCAAAATAGGGGCTTCTGTGAACGTTTCAGGGTCAATTCTCTGAGGCTGTCCCTTAACAGTAATCTCTACAGCGTCCACTAATTCCTCATAGTCTTCTTTGGACTTCTTAGCCTTCTTAGATCCACACTCAGGGCACTTACCATCAACCATGACTGCACCACACTTCTCACAGCGGTCAAGGTATCTAGCTTCGTACTCTTCCAGGTCAAGCAGCTTCACATAATCACACCAAACAAAAATACCGACTCCACCTTCATCATTCCGGTAGAATGCGGTATTTACTGTCACAAGATCGTCATTCTGCGTAGCGCCTTCTATGCCTTCCGTCAAATCATTAGTAAGGTCGTTCTCACAATCTGAAACGTCCTCTCCATACACTCTTTTGACGGTCTTTTTTGTCATTAACTCCTGGATAAAGAAGTAATCCATTTCGTCAAAGTCTATAACTCCCGGCTGTGGGATGATCTTCTTAGGATGAAGCTCTGTAACCTTTAAATCTCCTATCTCTGAGTGAAGGCCTCTGTTTGTGTCCCACTCTACTCTGGTAAAGGAACCTCCAACAATGGGGACTGTCCTCTCTACTGAGTCATTCATAAGGACTAATCCGCAAGTTTTCACCTTGTTTTCCAGGAATTTCTCCATTTTCTTTGCCAACTCATCATCTTCAGGGTGTATAGCCCTTACTCTTGGCATTGGGATTGAGGAATCCACCTGAGACTCTATCAGCTCATAGACAATATTTCTTACATTTGTCGATAATTTTGTGGGATCTATCCCAGTATTGGGGTTTGCCTGAACGGATCTGTCCCCGGCATAGTACTTTTCGTACTTAGCCATGTTCTTTAGCTGCTCTTCATACTGAGAACGGGCAGAATCCAGCTTAGACTGCCATTTCTGAACGTCCTTTGGTGTTTCCAGTTTGTTTTTTGTCTTATTAAGCATCTTTTTTAACCCTTCAAACATTAGTTAGGTTCTCCCCAAATACTAATCAGGTACTTTTTGTCTTCTATACTGGCATTACGGTAGTCCTCCCACTGGTCTTTTCGCCACTTCATACGGCGTTTTTCCGTAGGATTTTGCGCTCCGTGGGTCCAGTAAACCGAATAATACCTTAGTGCGTCTAAATCATGCGTTAAATCATGCGGATCTTTGGCGTACATATTCGGCTTTTTTGCGTCTGTCTGCACTTTTTTAAGGCACATAAGCAGATTAGGCGCTGAATTATTCAAAATTGTTAATTTCGACTTCTGGCCTTCACCATGTATCAGTAATTCTTTCATGGCAGTACAACCAGCAGCGATATCATTGTTGACTTTAGTCAAAAAAAGACCATTTTCAGCAAAAATAATGGCCCTTGACTTACCGGTTTCCTGGGATCTATTCCACAAATCCGGTGGTGCTAAGTATTGTTCTACGTCTGTTATCTCGCCGCGGTCTTTTAAGAGCTGCGTCCCTCTTAGAACTCGCTCACAAGCCGCGCTAATTGGCAGATTAGGGTCCCTTTCATAGTGGATTATCTGAGAATTGCCGAAAGCGTCTCTCTTTACCCACAAGGCCGACAACATATCCAGTCCATAGTCCATAGCACAATAACAAACTGTATTCTGCTTTAGTGGCTCATCCGTCAAAATAGAATCATCCGATACTTCCGGGAAAAATCTACCACCAGGAACGTCTAAAGCTTCGTCTACGGTTGCCGGGTACTCAGCCCACATAGCCGCTTTTCCTGATAATTTCAGCGTGTTATCGTACCATTCCTGTGTACGTGCTGGATCAGCGTACCAGGGAATAAATATCTTATGAAAGCCATTGTCCGGAGTCGTATATAGCTCTTCAAACAATGAACCTCTCTGTATGGTCGATACTCCTATTACTTGTCCGGACTGTGGCCTATTTACTACTGGTAAAGCAGCCGTCCAGATAGAACGGTCAAACTGCTGAAAGGCCCACTCGTCAAATATGATAAGATCCGCTGTAAAGGAACGTGCTGCATTCTCACCACTGGCAAAGCATTGAAAAGTACTATCGCTCTTTCCAGGGTGATGTATTGTTACTGACAGGGCGTTAAAATCAAACCATGCCCCATCCCATCCGGTTTTATCTGTTTTCTCTCTGACAAGGGCACGCATATTCCGCAAGATTAAGACCATCCTACGTACTAACTCTTTTGCCTCTGTCTCGGACTTTGAAAGGCCGATAACACTTCTTCCAGTCCTACATACCATCAGCCACACAGCATAGTGGAGTACTAACCATGAAATACCTAACTGTCTGGCCTTTAGGATAATGGTCCACTTATTATGTGCCATTTCCTGTAGAGCATTCTTCTGTTCATTCCACAACCTAAACTTAACGACTATCTCAGGACTATTCCTGTCCTCTATATGCCCGTACTCTTCAACGAAGTATGTGATATGCTCAGAACAATACTCTATTTCCTTATCTCTTACTTCCTTTAGGCTCATCCAACTGCTCCACTATTGCATCTATCAAACACTGGACAGATACCCCTTTCTTATTTGCAATCCTCCTAAGTCCGGTGATATCTGCCCCTTCAAAGACTGAACTATTCTTTATCTGGATCTTTCCTTCAATGAACTTATCAATTAGAATCCGTACCAACTCACTCTCACAGAACTCAGCTTCCTTCGCCTTCCTCTGCAATACGTCTCTTTGATAGTCATTTAGTCTAATCGTTAGTCTGCTCATTCTTTCTCCGATATGCGTCCAGTAGGAAATTCAAATACAATGCTGCATCATCTGAATTTGGATCGCTCTCTACCGGTCTATTTACTCCCATCTTTGCAAGCTGTTCTATTGTTGCCGGGGACAATGCTCCATAATTTACCAATGTTCCCAAAGTGGAGTCTACGTCTGAATCCCTTCGTGATACCCACTCAGTAGGATCCTGATAGGTCCCTAGCTTCTCAGCCCTTAGATCATCTGTCCCCAAACTGGCAACTCTATTCCTTGCTTCTCTATCTGCTCTTTGCTGTTCGGCCCATGCTACTTGTTCCTGTGTGTATGAATCAGGAAACTCCAAAATATCATCTTCCAGGGTCCAATCGTCTCTATATGTTTCCCAAGGAAGCGCCTCTGTCCCGACATTCTTTTTACGTCCAAACAGTCTAGCTTCATGCTCATTTGTTCCATACTTCAGATAGGGATTAGCCGCTATATACTGCTCTACGGGATCCTTCTTCAGCTGTGGTATACCCATGACTTCTCCCCATCCACCAGCCGGACTCATCTGCGTCTGGACCTGTGGCTCAGGATCATTGAAATACTCATAACTCTCAGGTGTATGCCCTTGATAGTTCTTATTCTTCAGGGCAAACATATCATCTGACAGTGTATTCCCGTACCGTCTATCGCCCTCAATATCATATCTAGGCCTATTCGCCAGCTCATTCCTGGCAGCGTTTGTCATATTCAATTCCGGGTAAAAGTCATTTCTATTGAACATTTACTCACCTTAGATTAAATTACATCAATTTAATTCAAAATCGTTCCAAGCTCAGCACCCATCTGACTTACAACCTCATTTTTCTTCAAATCCACTTTTATATAACCCCGTGATTTTTGAGACCTGATGTTAAAAAAGGTCAATGTCTGACGAGTTGATTTTTGGGAAAAAAATTTTGGAACAACCCTTTGGAGTCCCGGAGTCGCGCGGCGCTGCGCCGGGTGGTGGGGGTAGGGTGCCCCCCTGGGGCCTGGAAGATCCAGCAGAAAAAGAAAAGAGTCTAGAAAAAAAGCCCCGGCTCTTCTGATCTTCTCCCCTGTGAGATCCGGCAGCAGTCCAGGAGCTAAACCGTTTTTATCATTGCGTTAAATTATGCTTTTACGCAATCATCTGTTAGAATAGCTTAACCATGCGGATTGTAGCCTGTTCTCTTCTGGCCTTCCTGATCCTTTTTCTATCAATTATCTATATATTGTGGTGCTGTCCTATTCTGCTTCTAGTCTCCGACTGACTCTTTCCAGCAGTTCCTTGTCTTCAGGTGTTAGCGCTGTTACTTCTGCGTTGATCTTCTCTGTTGGCTTCTCTCCTAATGTGTCTCTGATATACTCTAATGCTTTTGTATCTCCCCGGATCGCCCTGAGCGCCTGTGCATAGTTGGCAGCTTCCAAGCAGCTTGTATCTTCTGGCAGTTCCATATCTTCTAAATATTCAATAGGCGCCTTTTTTCTTGCGATTTCTTCCAATATCTCTTTACAAGTACGGCGTTGCGCTAACGTTGCTTGTAATGCTTTGCCTCCAGCCTCATGTATTGCTTTATCGCCTTCAGGATCTCCACCTAATATTTTTATCTTTCCCCCGTTGGAAGTTCTCCATGATTTACTCTGATTTATAACTTTGCTTGGTAGTTCTTTATAGTAAGCATTAAATAAATCATCAGGAATGATCCTGTTTCCTTTTGGGTCGATCTCTATTGTGATTGCTTCCAGGTCAATGCTTCCGTCTTCTTTTCTCTTTACTTCTGGAAGATCTGCAGCAACTTTATTTAATTTATCAATATTGATTTTCAGGTCTTCCATGTTTTTTATCTCCATCTAATAGAAAAAAATAGTTTTGTATTCCAGGCAAACAAAAAAGCACCGGCCTGTGATAGGTCAATGCTCTTTTTATGAGGTATGAAAGGTATCATCTGCAAAACTTTGGGGGCTTTGCTTTGAGATTTTCACAATCTCTATACTATTATTTTATTTAATTTGGTGTTACCTTGTGCACTTAGTTTTTAATTAGTATCTTTTACCCTTAGAGGCAGCAGCTTATCTAATATATATTGATTTGCACTTTTTCCGGCTGCTTCTGCATCTGCATATATTTGTTTTTTCTCTTCTGCAGTCATTCGGATCCTGATTTCCTGGAACTTTTCCAAGTATTTTTTTGCGCTTCTGGCTTGTGCTTCTGTATATTTGGCACCCATAAGTAAAAACCTCCTCAAATGTAGTATTTATCTATGTTCTCATATATTATAACCCTTTTGTTTATATGTACCCATATACATATTGCACAAATGTTCCCATATATCTTTGTGCATTATTGATATTGCGTATATGTTCCCATAGATGTATTATAAGCTCAACAAAACAAACAACGACTCACAACTACACCGGATCGCCTCAAACAGTCGGCCGCTGGATAGAGTCAAAACAAAGAACACAAAAACAATTCAAATATAGGAGGATCAAAACTATGACAAGATACTTTAACAACTGCGAGACATTAGAGGAAGTAAAAGCAAGATTTCACAAGTTAGCAAAAGAGCTTCACCCAGACAATACAGCAACCGGAGACGCTGCAAAGTTCCGCGAAATGTATAAGGAATACCAAGAAGCATTTAACACTTATAAGAACATTCACAAGAACCACGAAGGCAAGACCTACACAAAGGAAACAAACGAAACACCAGAACAGTTCGCAGATCTTATAAGGACATTAACAAGGTTTAACGGCTGCACAGTAGAATTGATCGGCTCATGGATTTGGGTATCAGGCAATACAAAAGACTATAAGGACCAGCTTAAAGAGCTTAAATTCAAGTATTCAGGCAAAAAACAGGCCTGGTACTTCCACGAAGGCGAATATCACAAAAGAAACGGCAAAGTTTACAACATGGAAGATCTCAGAAATATGTGGGACACAACAAGATACGAGAACGAACAGAAAGCAATCGAGGCATAAAAGCCTTTTACCTTCCGGAAGCCTCAAAACTTCCGGGAGGATTTCCAGAAAAAACCTAATAGGACAATTTAAGGAGGATCAAACAATGAAAAAATATCATGTATCAGCACACAAGACCAGCACCGGCGCTTATTTCGGAGCTTCCAGGTATTGCGACACAATCGAGGAAGCCCAGGCAGAACAAAAGGATCTTATAAGCCGCGGCTACACTGTAGAGATCTACGAAGAAAGCCCGGAAGGATTAAAGAAAGTATAAGGAGGATAACAACATGACAAAACAGGAACTCAGACACATAGCAAAACAGGCGCTTGATTGTGAATATGGTTTTAGCCCCAAATTATCAGATATCAAGCTATTAGAAGCAGACGGAGACGGCCTTTATATTTTGTTTTCGGTTAAGGGCAACGAGTACAGATTTGATTCCAGGTACTTCCCTATAGGACACGGCGCCGACAGGATCAACACAGTATGGACCGGCAAAGGAACAATCGAAAAAAGATAATAGGACAATATCCCGGAGGCCCTGAAAGCTTCCGGGAACCAATAAAAGGAGGTTAACCAAATGAAAAACGAAATCAGAAGGCAGTTAAAAAACATTTATAAGTCAATCGCAGAGTTGAACGCATACAACAAGTATAGGACCAACAGAAGCGACCTGAAAAAGATTGCTAGCGTAACTGCAAGAGTTTATCTGTTATCAGATATTGCAGACGCCGCCAGGGATGATGGCATTATAAACGGCGACGAGCTGAACGAGATCACCGACAAGTTAAGCGAAGCCCTTAGACAGCTTACGATCTTAGAGAATGAAAACCTAGCAGAGTTTAACAAGCTTGCATAATAGGACACCCGGACCGGCAGCCGGTAAACTGCCGGAGAAAGGACAAAATGAGATTCTACGGAAGTATAGAAGACGCAAACAAGGCAGCACAAACAAGGGCCAACGCCTACAGGAATGCAGCCGGATATATAAACACAGTCGCAAAGGTTGTAAAGCAGTTTGACGGCAAAGTATATAACTGCAGACTTGATAAGGCACTAAAGGAAGCCACAGAAGGCCGGGTATTTTGCAATAAAAATCAATATCTTTTTGAGATATACACCTACCCGGAAAGCCATTACAGCTTTCATATAGGACTAGCAAACATCAAAGCCGAAGACCTGACAGAAGGAAAAAGGATCCCAGCAGACAAGATAATAAAATCACTTCAGGAACATAGAGAAATGCTACTCCGGAAGGCATACGACATAGAAAGCCACATAGGAGAAATGGAGCAAGTAAGGGCCTACATCATGCAGACAAAGGAAAAGCTAGAAAATTACTGCAGATCCTTCAACACAGACTTGCGAGATATTTACAGAATCCCCTACTGCGTAAGAATTGACTAATAGGACAACGGGCCGCCGGTCCCACAACACCGGCAGAAAGGGACAACATGAGAAAATACGAGTTAGAAAAATGCTTTGACGGCTATATAATACACCAGACTGGCGACGAAGTACCCGGAAAATGGGGCTTATATCTCACAAGCACATCAAAATATGGCTATAAATGGGGCTTCGATTACACATACGCCAAGGCTATGACACTAAAAACAGCAAAAAAGCATTTAGCAATATTACAGGAGGCCACAAAATGAGAACAAATTACAACCAGGCAATCATTGACACATTATCAGGACTTGAAGCAGCTTTGTATTATGCTGCAGATGAAGCGCAAGGCGTTGAAGATCTTTACCCGGAATACAAAGAACTACACCAAGAAGCAAAGCAAATGCTTGAAAGGTTCCACTTCTTAACCGGTGCAACAATTTCATAATAGGACAGTAAAAGGCCCCTGGATCAACTCCAAGGGCTTTTTATTATGCTATTATCTTGAAAAATCCCTGTCTTTGACCGTCAACGGCCCTATTTTCTGGCACCTGGTATATTTCACCCTTCCGGACTCTTCTCTTTTCGTGCATATCGTCGAAGTCTCTTAAGGCCATGCACAGTTTGAAGCCCTTTTTAACGGTTCTTTTCTTTGTGGGCTTAGTATTTCCAAGTGTTTTGCGCCACTGCTTAACGATATTTGCGTTGTCTATGCGGTATTCAAACGGTTTTTTCTCGGAATACAAGATATCTTCTATGTTTTTGCACTCTTCTACGTTCCAAGGCACCATATAACCTTGTTTGCCAGGTTCAAAACCCAGCTCAGCCAGGACCGGAAGCGGCGTTGTGAGTGTACGTGTTCCCATTTCCCATGCCTCAACTATCGAATAGCAAAACGCTTCTTGTGAAGATAGCTGTATAAGCCAATCGGCGGCCTTAACATACGGGCCAATGTTCAAAGTTGGCGCTTTAAAGATCATGTTATGTGGTGCGCCCTGTATCGGTGCATCTGTGAAGACATACCAAACATACGGGATCCCCTTCTTTTCTAGCATTCTGGCAAGGGTCAACATTCTCTCGCCGCCTTTTTCATAGGTCAACCGGCAAGCACTAACCAGCATTAACAGCTTTTTAGGTTCTTCCGGGACTGTTAGATTGTGTATAACCTTGCTTTCAGGGCTATCAAATGACTCCGCAGCCGTCTTAGATACATAAATAACTTCGTCTGCGCTCTCTGCTGGTTCCCATTGTTCCTTTAATCTGCAAGTGTGGACTAACTGGATCTTTTTCTTGTACTCCACATTTTTAGGCAGTGGAAGGACCACACGGCAGTTAATAGCTGTATCGCATATTATTGTCTTGTTTGGGTCATTGTTCATTATCTGGGCGTAAGGGGCCAATCTATTAAACTGGTCCGGGTGCATAAGTCCTTCATGGTATAACACTAAAATGTCATAATACTTGTGCATCTGCTTACAGAAGTTGTACGTCCAAGTCTCTATACCTCCGATTGCATGGGCCGCCGCTATAAATATACATACTTGCGTCCGGATCGGCTGCGGTATCTGGTAAAACAAGTTCGTCTCCTGGCCTCTTCTCTCGGTTCCTTTAATGGGGCGTGGTGGAATTATTACAGCGTAGTTTTCCAGCTCCGGGATCTCGTTCTTGTTAGTCATTAAAATAACTTCGCTGTCCTGGTCCAGCTCCTTAAATTCGTCAATCAAGAAGGTCATATCTGGCGTTACGTGGTCGTAGTAGTAAATAATACGCTTGATTGGAACTTTACCGGCTCCGGCTCTGTCTGTTAGTGAGTTGTCGGCATTACTCCGGTAGAAATACATATACTCGCTGATAAATGCCTTCTTTTTGCCGTCTTCCTTCACTTCTCGGATAAACTGCGCGTCTTCTGCTACAGCCTTTTTAGTATTGAATCTGACTTTTCCAATCATTGACCGCTTATAGATCCTATTCCACACGCATAGATTAAACTCTGGAAAATGATCGTCAATGCTTGTTAGTTTTACGTCTGCCGGCCAGCCTCCGAAGCTTTTCCAGGATAGGTAACAATAGTCAAATTTCTCCGTTTTAGCCTTGTTTAGAATGGTTTCAATGTATTTGTCACTTACCAAATCATCTGCGTCAATAAAGGCTATATATTCGCCTTTTGCGTTATCCAATCCGGTATTCCTGGCAGCACTTGCGCCCTGGTTTTCCTGTCGGATCACTTTAGCCCATCCGTGGTTGATATTTGAGAATGGCTTTTTGCTTCCGTCGTCTACAACAATTACTTCCACTGTTGGCGTTATCTGTGGGGCCAGTCTATCAAGCAACTCAAATATATAAGGCTCCGCGTTATAACACGGGATAATGATACTTAACTTTGTTTCCATAATTCCTCCCGTCTGAAATTGCCTTCAAAGATAAAATGGTTAGGGCCGTCCGTGTTCAGGTAGCAAAGATCCTTTACTGCCGGGACTGTATAGCGGTAATGATCGCCCTGAATGTCAAAGTCCCTAGTGAATATAAACGACTTCGGAAGTCCTAAGTCCCTGAACTCTTGCGCTTCCTTCTGGTAGCGTGGGTAGTCCAAACAAAACATATACACCAGGTTGTCATAATTAAGGCGTTCTTTTCTCCGGTTCCATTTCTCTTTTGCTGCCTGGAAGTCTGTTTCATGCTGGAATAATACGGCTATATCATCCAGTCGGCCTATTGGGAAGTAAGGATCCATTTCTATAAGCCTTTTAATCTGGTTGTAATGTGCTTTAGTAAGATCCTTGTACTCTGTTAGTTCCTGACTCATGTAGTGCTTTAAGTTAGCGCAAAACTTTGGGAACTCCTCCGGCAATATTTGAAGGGCGATAGTCGGTGAATCATACCGGCAGTGCAAAGAATTATACATTTTCCAGCCGCTACAGTTATTAGCTATGATTGATAATCCCATCCAATACCCCCTTATACTCGTTATAAAACCAGTCTTCAAAGCAGTAATAGTCTTTTACTCTCTTGTAATTGTCCTCAACGGCCCTCAAATGCTCTTTGTATGTCTTCTCACAGTCCAAAATCTCTATCAGCGCCGGGATCTCTTCCGGGACTGCCTGGATTATTCCGTCAAGGTTAAAATACTTTCCTATCTTCCTGGCTCCGTAGTAAATGGGGATAGTCTTGTTAGCAAAGCAATTACAGATTTTCTCCGTAAACCAGTAATCGTCTATATAATTTTCTATGACTACCGCGAATCTATACGGTGCATGGGCGCTTATCGTGTCTATCCGGTGTCCGTTCCAGCCGTAACAGTCTATTTTATTTTCTAGCTGTCTGCATAGGTTATATCTAACGTCATGCAAAGGGCACAAATGCTTATTGCTGGATATCATTGAGATATTCTTTGTCTTTACTTGTGGATCACTGGCCCACACTCCCCCAAAAAGGATCTTTTTTGCATTCGGCAGCTTCAGAAGTTCGCTGTCATGGGTGAAAACGTATTTAAACTTGTTCGCGTTCTCGTTCATCCAGTCGTATACTTCTCCGTAAAGGCTTCTAGGCTCTATCAGTAAAGCTATAGACTGTTCAGGTGGTGTGCTGACTGTCTTTACATACTCATTCACGTAACAGTCTAGTCCTGTTGGCTTATTGGTCCATTCGATATATTTAGGCTGTTTGCTGATTGTAAAATGATCGTACTCGCTATGTAGTGTGATTTTCATAAATCCCCCATATTTACTTCAAATAATCAAACTCATGTAGCTTCTCTTGTGTTTCGTCCTTAGTCTCTGCAATAGTGTACTTGTACGGCCTTCTTAAGAATGCTTCAGGAAGTTCCTTTGCTCTTCTGCTTCTGTAGCTACTCATTTCCATACAAGCATATTCAAGACTACTCCGGACTTCCTTTCTCATTCTTCTTCGTCCTCCCAGTCCTCATAAGGTGCAAGCTGCATCAATATCCCTTCTTTGGTAATATGCACATCAAGCACACAGTTCTGATCCTCAACTACTCTCCTGGTTAATTCACAAAATAGTTCCCACGGATCCATTATTTCCCCCTTTAATCGCTAAACACTAACATACAAATGAGTAGTAGTGCCATTACTGCATAAAATACTTCATTCATTGTCTGAATCATCCTGTCTGTTTTTATTTTGTTTTAGTTGTTTGCTCCTCTGGGACATCAACTATCCAAGCATCTAAACTTTCCGAACATTTTTCGCATAAATCAAAAGCGCCATTAATCAAATCCATTCTCGTAGTTACTGTATAAATATGGTTGTTTACTTTTGGTGTAAAATACACTTTGCATCTGTCACATAATTTTGCGTTTGCCATATTAGTTCCTCCTTAACAACTCAAATCATTTAAGTTCCTGTTTTAATTCTTAATAGCTATCTTCATCTTCTACCCTTCCACCGTAATATTCGATTGCACATTGCAAAATGTACTTGACCTCACGCTCTTTTATGCAATTCTCCTCTGAGTCAATGAATGGATAGCTCCATTTCTGCAATTCGTCAATGTCCTTCCAGATCGTTTTAAGTTCAGCCACCATATCAGCCTTTAATCTTGCTTCGTAGTCGGCTTTTGGGATTGCTTCTACTATTGGTGCATTGTTGATTATTGACTTAATATTGTGTATGTTCACACGGTAATTTGGATTGGTGCTTTTTAAATCAAATTGTTTCTGTAATTCTTTTGCATTTATCAATTTCATTTTTCTCCCCCATCTTCTACCACCTCGCGAATCAACCTCAACCAATAAGGCTCTGACATTTCAAAAGCACCACCATCACTTTCCCAATCAACAATTATCTCTTTTATCTTCTGATACTTGCGCATGGTGTTGATTGCTATATTAAATGCTTCAATGACACTCTCCCAATGTTTCATCCAATCAGATTCAACATCAACATTATTAGCCTCTTCTTTAATCACCCTTGAATGTACTTTTATTTCCCAATTTAATTCCTTAATTACTTCCTCAATCGACATTCCCATAAGTCCATGCCTCCAACTTTTCTCTCTCAATAGCGATAGCTTTACCACTTTCAATAGCTTCTGTTTCCTGTATTACAACTTCTTCCTCTATCCTTGGAAGTGCTTCTTTGATAGCTTTGGCATCTGACGGATTAGCAAAGACGATCCAGGGACGTAATTGTAAATCAACTTTGTGTATTGCCTGTTTGATTTCCTCAATCGACATTCCCATTGTCTACCTCACTTCCTTATCCAAGTTACAAGTTGTCTTATCATCCACTGCTCTAGCTTGCATGGTGGAAGTCGCTTTATGATAAAACAAAAGATATAATCAAGTATTATCATCTTCCTGCTCCTTACTCGTAGATATGTATAATGGTAGGCAATTCCCCATTCTTGTAATTATCATAGACATTAGCGAATATCGTGCTTGCATCTACAAACATATCCTCGTCATTACAATCTCTGGCGATCTGCTCACATACCTTTATTGCCTGTTCCAGAATATTCTTTTCTTTATCAGTCAATGTTACTGTGGTATCTCTATATACACTACTCATTCCTTATCCTCACTTTCCTGTGGCTCAACCATCTTTGCTCCGCAATTAGGGCAATAGTTTGTTGGCTCGTCAAACAATTTATATCCGCACTCGGAACAGATAAATCTGTTTTTCCAATGGCTACCATCATGTGACCAATGCCCTGTCTTTGGCTCTTGTAGTGTTACTGAGGGCAAAGCTCTTATATCATCCATACTCTCTTGCATAGCCCAATCACCATTATGAGTGTGCCAATTGTCTTTCATCAGCTTTAATACTTCTGCTCTGCTTACACAATCCTCAACTCCTAAATCATTCTTAGTAGTTGACTCTTGCTCCTCTTCCACCTCATGCACATCAGCCAAAAGGTCATAATAAACTGTTGGCGGCATACGCAACTTATATTTATCTGTGATGATTTCGCTTATTTTCATTCCCTCACCCCCATATCACAATCAGCACCAAGGCAATCAGCGCTATAATAAAGAATCCTGTCTCGGCTATGATTAAGTCTCTGTCGTTTATCTCTCTCATTCCCAACCTCCTGAATCTCTAAAACATTCGTCATAGTCCCAGCACTCTTCCTCCGGATCGTAGTAAGGGCATTTCTCGTTGTGCTCCTCACACGTTTTCTCGCAGTAATCCTGTCTGGCAAACTTCATAGCTTGTGCATACTCAGCCATCTTGTCACGTTCTATGTCTAGTCTGGTATCGCTCATTTTTCCTCCATTAGCCACTTCATCCAGCCATTCCCCATTTCAGAACAACGCTCTTGCATAATGCAGTGATCGCACTGCCACTCGTTATCATCATGGGTCTTGTAAAACTCCTCTTCGACCATTTCGCAAAGGAAGTGTGACAGCTCCTTTTGGGTTAGGCTTTTGATGTATTCAAAATTTGTCATTTCTTCGCTCCCTTTATGAATGCCTGGGCCTTTTTCTGCTCGTAACGTTCTTTGGATCTCTGCAGAAATACTTCCCTGTTCTGAAGGTAATACTCATGCTTTTTGGCTGCTGTATCTTCCTTCTCTTCCAGTACTTTTAAAAGCCATTCTGCCTCTGCTTCAGCTATTGGCATTAGTGGCATTAAAGCAAAGTCCCATTTCCTTAGAAACTCTTTAAATATCTCTATTCGTTCGTTTGTCATATATCAAATCCTCTTACTCAGTAGATAGTAAAAATATCCCCTGACTCTTGAAAAATAGTTCCTACTACACGGCATACCCTGTTGGATAAGATCCTGGACTGAATAGTGTTCCGTAGTTCCTTTAATGATCCATTCCCATATCGTACTGTCAGCTATCATGGCTGTTGTCCGTATAAGATCCACCTTCCTCTCAACTTCAACTCTCTTCAGGGCAAGGGTAGAAGTAACGTCATATCCTCCGCTTGTCTGTACCCTATCAGAGTCATAGCTTATTGCCTTGCTGGAATCCGGTAGTGTTTCAAGTTCCTTTAACCACAATGGATAGCACCGGCAGAAATGAACAACTGTGTCGTACAACTCAGGCTCTATCCAGTATTTACTATTCTTGTTTGGCCTTCTGTACCTCATTCCCCCTCCTTTTTTCCCACGCTTTATGTACCTTCTCGATATCATCAGAAAAGACCATTGTCAGCTCAGCAGCAAAGTTTTCAAGATTAGTGCCCTTATATTCCTCTGCAACGGCCCATATTCCGTCTATGTACTTCTCCCACTCTTCGTCGGTTAATGGTCTAGCTGGCGGAAAGTATTTCTCATGCAAGACTTTTAACTTCGCTATGATCTTGTTTACTTCGTCGTGTCTTTCTTGTATTGTCATGTTCATACCTCAAATGGAAGCTCTGTCGCCTGTTCAAATACTGGGATATACCAGGAATAATCTTTGTTAGGGTTATCCCCATAGGAATATATCCTTTTAGATCTCTCGTCATAGTCCATTACAAAACCTTCTGTATTGGTATATCCAAACAATCTATTTTTCCAGACTTTAAGGCTTCTCTGCGTAGTGCTAAGTTGATCGTCCTTTTCATACATCAGAGTTATTGACGCAAGATTAGTAATATCACTGCTTCCAGCAACTTCGTCGTTTCCGTTTCTATTGCTGTTGTTCTTCCTCATGTGTGCCACCAGGACTATAACGATATTTAATGTCCTTGCTAACCTTGCCAATCGTTTTACAAATGTACTCTGTTGATCGTACTTAGACTGCTCAGTGTTCTCTTCTAGTTCTAAAGCTGTCATAAGATTGTCTATGATTACAAAATCAACTCCGCAACTATTCACGGTATCTTCGATAAGCTTTGTTAATGTCGTTGTTTCCTCTTCGTCTTGAACAATACTATCGTCATAGATATAAATATTCCCTTTCATCCAGTTATCTATGAGTACCTGGTTATTCTCCGACAACGTATACCCGTCATACCCACTCAATGACTGATACTTATAACAGTGACTTCCTCCGGCTTGCAACATAGCTATCGCCTTAAAAGCTGTGTCTGTTAGTTCTCCAGAATAAGCAAATACCTTATGCCCCTGATCTCTAGCCTCCAACATTATCTGTGAAGCAAGTACACTCTTACCTTCTCCAGCCTTTCCAGTTATAAGGGTTACTCCTCCTATAGGAAGGCCACCTTTTAACAATGCGTCAAGCTGCCTTATCCCTGTTTTTATCTTTGGTATGTCATAAGGGTTTATAACTTCAACTTCGCTTAGATCCCTTATATGCTTTATTGGCTCAGCCTGTGCATTATCTATGCAGACTTTTATCTGATCCTTGCCGTACTTCTGAAGGATTGCGTTAGCGTCCTTACAGTCCTTGTAATCCTCATATCTAACGTGCTTTATTGTTTGTTTAAATCTTCGCTTGATATCATCCAGCAAAGTCATGTGACCTTTTTCATAGTCTCCAAACACAATTATTGTGGTGAAGTTCTGGATCCAGTCCCAGCAATAAGGAACCCACGTAAAACCATTACAGCCATTTGGAACACTTACAGCGTTTTCATATCCGGCCTCTATTACAGACAAGCTATCCATTTGCCCTTCAGTAATAATCAGCGTTTTGTTGTCCGTGTTACACTGGGCCATTCCGAACAGAATCGGTTTGCCTCCGGCTTCACACCACTCCTTGTTTTGGTCTTTATCTTTGTTAAACTTCGTATTTCTGTATTTGATAAAGGCCATTGTGTTATCAGGATCCAAAAACGGAATCACTAAGATATCTGGCTTGTCAGTCTGATTAGTAATCTCGTATCTCTTAGCAACTGCTTCAGATATGCCCCGGCTTTCCAGATACTTAACAGCTGGTGCCTTTGGGATGATCTTCTCCGGTTTCTTAAAGCTCTTATACTCTTTCTTTGGTCTGTAGTATTCGTCGATCTCACTACCTAAAGAGAAGTTAAAGTCCTGGGCTAAAGTAATCATGTTTCCAGAAGCGCCACAGCCAGCACGTAAGCACTTATACATTCCGCTTCTTTTGTTTATTGCAAAGGTGTACTTGTCGTTAGTGGTATTTCCGCAATAGGGGCACTTCTTAAAATGGATTTCGTCGCCTCTTTCTTTCACTTGTATGCCCTGAGACTTGGCAAAGGCTCTTGCATCATCCGGGTTAAACTCATATAAGCTCATGCGTCATGGAAACCTTCCAGCCATTCTTTCTGCCGTGCCTCTTCTTCAGGATCTATTTCTGCCACTTTAGCTTTTACTATCTTTGGGCTATCTATGCCCCAATCTCTTAATACAAGATTGTGGTTCTTATATTTCTTTCCAGACTTCTCAATGTACTTATCTACCTTCTCAATACCTTTTAAGACTGCCGACTCTCCGTAATCATCTATAAGCCTTTTATATTCATCATCAGTTAAAAGTACGTGCTTAAATTCTCCGTACTTTGATTTCTTTTTTGGCTTATCAGATACAGATACAGAATCAGATACAGATACAGATACAGATACAGATGTATCGCTACCATATACATATGGTATAGATACCATATCCTTTTCATAGAAAATACTTTCCACATAAGCCTTAAACTCAGAACTTTTTATGTACTTTATCTGTGCTTCTACGCACTTTCTAAGCTTTGGAGATTTATTCCAGTTATACTTACCCCAGTTAAGCAGCAATACTTCTTTAGTCTCTGGATTGTATCTGATAACGTCGTGGACTTTTTCCATGCGTTCAATAAGTTTTTGTATAACCTCCTGAGTGTAGCCAGTATCAACAGACATTCTTTTAATACTGATCTCATAACACCCTGGAAGATTAGTATGCTCATTTGTCAGAAGATACAGATAGAAATATTTATCTTCCGGAGTAAACGTGTCTGATATTTTGGAATCAGTCCAAAATGTCATACTGATATTTCTATAAATTGCCATC
Organism: Butyrivibrio sp. AE2032; assembly: GCF_000702965.1. Taxonomy (NCBI): domain Bacteria; kingdom Bacillati; phylum Bacillota; class Clostridia; order Lachnospirales; family Lachnospiraceae; genus Butyrivibrio; species Butyrivibrio sp. AE2032. The sequence goes on from NZ_JNLF01000006.1 coordinate 422,576, forward strand.
CTCTTCTTCGCCCCCATCTGCAAAAGGAATACTGTCTATCCAGTAAACCTTCTCAACTACAGCTTGCGTCCCTTTATAACGAGCTATACACCACATAATCCGATCATCTTCAGGGAACATAGGGAAAAACTCTTCTCCAACAACCTTGTAGTTGTTATTTACAATCTTCAACACTCGTACTTTGAAACATTCTTCCAGCACTGCATCATCAGGAATAAATACAACCCCTTCATGGTGAATGCCTAGATTATCAATAAACATTAAGTGTCGTCCTCCCTTATAGTCATTGTTGTTCCCGGAAAGTTGCTGTATCTCTTTACTAAAAACAATCCGGTTATTTTGGAATCGTCCTCATAAGCAATTCCGTTCAATGCGTCTAATACTGCTTTAGCCAGGTTATCAAGATCCGGTTTCTTTTCATGCTTCATAAAACCTTCCCGGATCAGTCCTCTTTGCTTGTTGGTAAAGCTCTTCGGTATTGGCATTTGGAATACTAACTTTATCTGTATAGGGCCTTTGAACATTTTGATATCCAGCCCCTTAAAGTGTTCCGCTATAGCCTTCTCATAATCCTTAGTCTTCTTTGGAGTGTAAGCCTGTCCATAGCGTGTTAGTCTTGGTCTTCCCTTTGCTATTGGTGGAATAGGGAAAAACACTTCTTCCACTCTCATATAACCTCCTCTCTGCCCTTGCCCCTGATAAAGACAAGGGCGCTGCAAAAGTCTGATAGATTGTGATAAATTCCTTAGACTTCCGGAGTAGTTTCTTTTAGGCTGTCGCCAGGGTGTCGCAACCCTTAAAGATATGAGATCCCATATCTTCTTATAAAGTCTTCCTTAGTTCCGTTGTAATGCTTCATCCATGTTTCCTGTGCCTTCTCTTGGAGATCCCTTTTGTAGTCTCCACGATCATGCAACATACGGTGGTGAAGACTGCACAAATGAACGGTCAATCCGTCTTCATCAGCCAGTTTTCTCTTCCCAGTTCCAAAGATCATGTGATGTACTTCGTAACCACGATTTTTGAAGCCAAGATTTTTGCACAGATAGCAATACTCGTTATCTCCTGGAATTATGCTTTTCATAAGCTTTCCCCCACTGCTCTAACATTTTGTCTCTCTCAGTAACGGTGATAGTCTCTATGTCTAATTCCTTTGCTTCTCCAATAACACCATCTATAAGCCTTGCCATTTCCACCGTGTTATAGGTATGACTTCCACGCATTACTATGTAGACTCTGTTAAGATCCCCATTATCTAAAACTTGTGTTTTTGATGTAGGCTTTAGGTGGACCCCTTCCAGCTTGTTTACGTCTACTTTGTCCGGAAGGATGAAGTACACAATTTTGTCGTCTATATATTCCGGATAGCCATATCTGGAAAGCATTTGATTGTGTACCTCATTTAGCGATATTTTCAGCTTTTCAGCGATTTTAGTAATCAGTGCATAGAAATAGTTATTGGCTGATAAAGACCTCTTTTTAGCCTCTTTATGCAGCGATAAATCATATAAAGCTTCTTTATTCTCTGCCACCATCAAATAGCTGATAATGTCTATTGGTTTCCCGGTAAAAGTCTCCATTACTCACCCTTCTTTTTAAGAGTCTTCAGAGTTTCAAGGGCCTGTGTATACTGCTCCCCTGTGATAGCAAGTCCTTTAGGGAAAATCTCATTTACTGCATATCCCTTAGACTTAACCATGTTTTCAAGAATGGCCTGGTCCTTTTTAGAGATAATAGCCTTCTTATCGTCTTCTACCTTCTTATCAAAGGCCTTCTCGTCCTCGGATCTTAAGTCTTCCGGAAGATCCTCTCCGGCGTAGATATAAAGTCCTAAACCGTGTCTTGCTACAGCCTTAGTTAAGCTTCTCTGAATGGTCTTATTAACATCAGTACTGGTGATCTTATCTGCCGGAATAGAGTTATTCCTATAGTCCATGACTGGAAGATACTCTATGTGTTCAAGGCCATTGACTGTAACACCAGTCTTAACCCAAGCTGTTTTACCGTCTGTGTGATAAAACCATCCTTCGCTATTCTCATAGATGGTATAGAATGCGTCAGGGTGCTTCTTTTTAAGTTCACCCCAAGCCCACGCCCAACTAAGATAAGTAAGATTGCCCTTTTTCTCAGTCTTACCTGTTACGTCTATTGCATTTAATACCAGGAAATAGTTTTCCATCACATTACCTCCACTTCTCTATCCATTGTCATTCCAGCGACAATCAAAATCTCCTGAACGTCCTTCTCGTCAAGTGTGCAAGTTGTCTTCCCCATGCACATTTGAGAAGCGGCCTTCATCCTCAGAAGATCCAGCGCTGCTTTGTGGCGAATTGCCTGTGTTGTTGTTGCATCAAACATTGATTTTTCCTCCTTTTTTGATATACTAGGAGTTGGACAAGTGCCAATTCGACCTAAGAATAGAAGCGGCTTTATCCAATCCCGGACCATGTTAGCAGCATGGTCTTTTATTTTCCATGAACTCGTTCGAGTTCGTAGGATCGTTGCAATATGCCCTGTGCATACTTGCTTATGTTGCCAGACTGTCCCTTGCTTACTGCATTTGACTCTCCGTGATACACCATAAGTACTGTCGCTGCGTCTTCGTAATCCTCGAAAAGGTCGTGTAAGTAATCACCGGCAACATATACGTTTCTGTAGGGATCATCCCAGTCTTCCGGACTCCAGCCCATATCTATAAACCTATCTTTATGAAAGTTTACCGATACTTGCATAAGACCTTTACAGCTTCCATTAGTCGCTGTTGGATTACAACGGCTTTCCCTTTCAGCTAGGGCCATTAACAATTCAGGGCAGATATTAAATTCGTTTCCGACTATCTCGCAGTACTGATATATGTCTGTCGGTATATTTGTTTCCTCTTGCGTGGGAATATAGCTCATAGAATTAGCGTGAGCTGTGACGGGGTAGCATAGAATTGCCACTCCCAATAGAACCCCCATAATTGCTTTTTTCATTTCCTCTTATCCCCTTATAAGTTTTAATAAATCCTCGTCGTTAAACTTAAGCACCTCGTCTAATACTTTGATTTCCCATTGTCTGAAAAGCTCTGGCCTTGCTATATGATCTAGTAAAGTTTGATAATCAATTCCTGTTTCCTTTGCCAGATCCCGGAAAGACTCAATGTAGTTGCTCAACATATACTGCTTAAGCATGAATTTTATGGTGTTTTTGGTCTTAACCATTGCCTCTCCTTCTTTCAAGTAATAATCAAAAACGCAGTAGCTAATATGATTACCAGCGATATTACTGAGTTCCAAAAGATCATCCTTTGTGTTAGCTTGTTTAATCTCTTCTCTATCTCGTCCATGTTCTTTTACCTCTTGTAAACCTTATCGAATCTACTCTTGTAGACTTTCAACGCAAAATAAAGAAGCCGGTGAACATTTCAAAGCCTTTGCAATAGCATCTAAAGTAGATACTTTAACGTCTATGTCCGCACCATTTTCCAAAAGAGACAATGTTGCGCGACATACGCCGCTGCGCTTAGAAAGCTCAATCTGGCTCATTTTAAGCTTTTCTCTTCTAGCCTTTATTTTGTACTTAGTCACTTTTTTCATCCTCCTGTACTACTAAATCTAGTGTCTACTACCATGAACTATTCATAGTCTACTACGGTTTCCATGCGTTGTCAACTACTGTGGACTTTATTTTTTTATACGTGTCTGTTATAATGGACGCATCAAAGTATTGGAAAGGGAAATACCATGACATTAGGCGATATCATCAAAGAATATTTAGAAGAACACACTGTAAACGAATTTATTAGAGATAGCGGCATCAGCAAGGCCTACACCTATAATTTAATAAACAACAAAGGCACAAACGGCGCAGCTCCTACGCCAACTATCGAAACAATTAACAAAGTAGCTAAAGGTGTACATTCTGATTTTGATACTGTTTTCTCAAAACTAGATCCCGATATAGTTTTATCCACAAGCAACGCAGCACACAGGACTACCGAAGATACAAGGAAGCACGTATCAACGCTTTATCAGTTTACAGTTAAGAACGAAGACGGCACTATTCGTATTGTTTTAAGACCTCCTTACAATAAATATTTGCCATTACTATCTGATAAAAACATGAGACTGTTGCTGGCTGCAGCTAAAGACTGTAATGAAAATCAAATCCAGCTTGCAATCAATATGTTAAATACTTTCAAAAATAAAGAATAACCCGGGGGGATAGGGGAAGGAAGCACTACTATGTTGCTCCGGACAAGCACTTTATATAGCAGCGCTCCCTTCTTGTGAAATATTAGCATTGAAATATCATTAAAAAAAGTTCCAAATATCGAAACGCTGTTCAAGAGGTAGAACATATGTCGAACACCAAAGAGATCATTTTGAAACTAAAAGAGGTACGCGAAGAAAAGGGACTATCATATGGCGATATCCTTGACATTATGGAAAAACAAGGGGATTTCGTATCTAAGTCTACTCTTTCACGGCTGTTCGCTGAAGGTTCCGAGAACAGTTCTTTTAAGTACGAAGAGACGATCAGGCCAATAGCAAAAGCACTACTTGATATTGAGACTATAGAGGACACTGACAACATGGACGTTCAGGCCATGAAGTCACTTCTTAAGTATAAAATCCAGCTCATAGAAGACCTGGAAAAGAAAAACGAGGAATTATCCAATAATTTAGCAAAAGAAAAGCTAAAGTACCATGAAAAGCTAGATAAAGAACGTGACAACTTTGAAAGAAGAATAGCTTTTTGCCGGGAACAGATATCACTAAAGGACAAACGCATAGATCAGTTAATGGATTCTAATAGTATGTTGTTAAACCAGTTATTGACTTGCCCTTGCAGAGCTAAAGGACAAATAGAAGGAAATAATAATGGCTAAAGCTAAGAAACTCCCTTCCGGATCCTGGAATGTCAGAGTATATTCACATACAGACTCTACCGGAAAACAAATATATGAATCGTTTACAGCTTCCAGCAAACGTGAAGCTGAAGTGTTGGCTGCCAGATATAAAGCTGATATCGACAAAAGGCGCACAGAAGATATCACAATAGGACAAGCTGTTTCCAATTACCTGGAAGCTAATAAAAACGTACTCTCCCCTTCTACCATCTATGGATATACTAAAGACTCTAAACGTTTTGAAACAATCAATCATCTTAAGATCCGCAAGCTAACTTCCAACGATTTACAGTCTTATATATCTTACCTGGTGGATCAGGGACTATCCCCTAAAACAGTCAAAAACACATACGGCCTTTTACGCACTGTATTAACCTTTTGTGGCGTTGATAAAAACTTTGTGATACATTTACCGTCCAACCCTAAAAAGCGCAAATTTGCCCCTGAAAACGAGCAAATCACAGCCCTATATAACAATGCTAACCACAAGATGAAAATTGCAATCTCATTGGCTGCATTCCATAGTTTAAGGCGCGGTGAAATCTCCGGGCTTAAGTATGGTGACTTAAAAGGGAACACCCTTTATATTCACTCTGACGTAGTTAAATCCGCTGATGGTAAAACATGGGTCCACAAAGAAATACCTAAAACAGAAGTGTCTAATAGGACAATATTTTTATCTGAGTCTGAAGTGGAATTGATCGGAAAAGGCAATCCAGACGAATATATAGTTAACCTCACACCCGGAAGCATAGGAACCAACTTTTACAACCTAAAGAAAAAAGTAGGCGTTGAGATACGCTTCCATGATCTCAGAGTCTACTTTGCTAGTATATCTGTTGCTATGGGTATGAGCGAAACTACATTGGCTCACCTTGGCGGCTGGCGTGAAGGATCCCAGGTAATGAAAGAACATTACCAAAAACCTATCATGTCCGTAGATGAAGGCTACGCCAACAAAATGAATAATTACTTTGAAAACATGAAACGAAATATGAAATGAAAATCTAAAAGCCGCATGATTAGCGGCTTTCAAGAGTGGATTAGGCGGGAGTCGAACCCGTAGCAGAATTGATACAAACCCAGTATTTATCTATGTTTGTCAATATTTCCATTGTGTTCAAGCACAAAAGTAAAATGCCTATTTATGCACCTTTTCGGCTACCCCATATCATTTTCATGAAATGAATCATGAAATGAAAATAGAGGTAGAGGATTGCTCCCCTACCTCTTCTTTGTTACTTGCCCTTTTTCCAAGTGCCATTTTCAAGTTTTGGAATTGCCTTCCATTTACTACTACCATAAGCACTCCAAAGCTTCTTACCTTCTGTCTCACTTACCTTACTTTTATCCAAGTAGTTGATAAGCTCGTCCTGAGTTATACCCTGATTGCCATTTGAATCAATAGCCTTGTAGGTTTTTGTAAACTCTTCAGGTGTAAGGCTTGGGATCTTCTCTTGTGCATTGTAGTAAGTGTATGAAGGACCCGGCTTAGTTAATCCATTATTTTGTAAGTATGTAGCTGCATCTATCTTCTCCTGTGCAGCGTCCATATTACCGGCTTCAACATCAGCTTGAATAGATTTTGAAGCATTAGAAGTTGAACTAAAACCGCTTTCCTTTGCGACTGACTTGGCTTGTTTGCCTTTGTAGTAATCTAGAAGTCCATCAATGCCACCATCTTTATAGGCGTTATAAGCAGCTGAATCCTTACTATATTCCGGATCAATGGCAGCATTACCAACGTGTTTAGAAATAGTATTGATTTCTTTAACTATCTCTTCCTTTGCTGGATCTTCAAGGCCATTAAACCATTCGTCATTAGCAAGTGCTTCTCTAATAGAGTATTCCGCCTCACCATAAGCTCTAGCTGCTTTTGTATATTCCTCTGGTGATACTCTATTTCCTTCAGCGTCCTTAAACTTTGACTGCCATTCCGGAAGTGTACTTTCAGACTTTCCAATCTCATAAGCTTCACGGCTTATCCTGTCGGCCTCTGTCTCATTGATATCTGATAAATAGCCGGGACTAAACATTTGATAAGCCAGATTGCCAGCAGCATTATTAAATGGACTGTTCTGTTGCTCTCTACCGTAAGTATCAACATAAGGCTGATTAAGCATAGACAATCCAGGGATCTTGTTCATTTGCTTTTTGAGCTGCTTATCAAGCACTCCGGCAACGCCTTCCTTGTCCGTATATGTAGATCTTCTTGTAGGATCAATAGTCCTAGCTACTTGTCCGGCTATTGTGGGTACGCCCTGTGTTGCATATCCAGTAAGGGCATTGTACGCTACCAAGGCCGGGATATTTAGGTTCTCGTTATACTGTGCTGCGTTAGCGGCTGTTTCCAGCGTATCTTTTACGCCTGACAACATAGAAGTTTCAACTAACGGATCAGCAATCCTATTAGCTGCCGCAACGTAATCATCAATATTATTTAAGAAGTCTTCATCACCCTTTCCGGTAGAATCCCACAACTTAGCAATTTCAGCACCGACCATCAAAGGCATTACAGTAGGTGCGGCCCAGTCAATAGTATAAGACTTTCCGTTAATTTCTATGGCATAATTCTGGTGTCCTTCTAACTGGTCTTGATATTTTGTGTCGGGATCACTTGAATGAAGTATGCCCTTGTTATACAGATAGAATCCTAAAGCTGTAAGTCCAGTTCCAGTAAGAGTTTTAGCCCAGCTATCTATAACATCAGAAGCCAAGGTCTTAGTTACTTCTTTACCCCTACTATTCAGATAGGTGTCTGCAAGATTGCCAGCTCTTTTACCGGTATTCTCATAGATCAACTTTCCTGTCTGTTTTATGCTGTCAATAGCTCCTAAAGGCGAATACTCTAAGCCACTTTTAAGTACGTTTGCCGGTGTCTTCTTGAATGGTACAGTTCCTTCAATAATGTACCCTAAAGCTTTTGCAGCCTTATTATCACTATTTCTTGCATCTCTGGACCATTTTGTAAGAAGCTTTGCAACGTCATTGTCCTCATGGAAGGTTGCATATTCAGCCTGTTTCAAAGCATAATCTCTAGCCTTTTCCAGTGCTTCTACGTCTTTAGTAAGATCCTTGATTGCCTGGTTTTCTGCATCTGACAACAGCCTTGTCTCACGCAAACCTTTAAGTCTTGCTAACTCTTCCTCTGCTTTAAAGATATTTGTATCATATCCATTAGCCTTCAAATATCCAGCAAGGGAAGTTGAAAACTTATTCTTAACAGCCTGGTAATCACTAATTCCAGCGTCAGTAACTTTTTCATAAAGCTGTGCAAGTTTAGATTTGAATACACTTCTAGATTGCCTCAGTGCGTCCTTATCCATCTTTTCATACTTAGATCCTATAATCTGTCTGTATCTACTTGCGTCTGCATCTTCAGCAGCAGCTTTAATAAGGCCACTATCACTAATAGGATTAAGTACGCTCTTTGTCCTCTGTATGCCATTTCCGCCAAGTGCTTTACTTGCCTTGTCTATTCCAGCTTCAGCTATAGCAGCCACATTGTTAGATATTCCTGTGACTGCACCAAAAGTCTGGTTTCCAACAAAGTTGCGTAGCATTGTCTTAGGATTTCCAAGCATAGCCAGGTAACGCCAAGCTTCAAACTTTTCTAAAGGTGTAGCGTCTGGGACAATCTCATTTGCCAACAGCCTATACGCCTCTGCCTGTCCTTCTACAAATTGCTTACTGTTAGAATCGTAGTTAGATATCTGCTTGAAAATATTATTAACTTCTTGAAGTGTCTCGTCAGATATTCCAAAACTTCCAGTAGCCATCTTAAGGTCAAGGGCCTGTGCAAGTTCTTCCTTTGTGGCACCATTGTTGATAAGATTAGCAAGATACTCTATATCATTATCATCAAATTGTCCGTCAAAATCTGCAGACTCTTTACCTAAAGTGCTCCTAACTTCATCAATAATCTGCTTAAGTGTAGGCGCTGGCTTCTCTGCCCTTATCTGCTCAGTAACAAGTGAATTTAAGGCATTCTGAAGCTTTCTGTTAGTTGGTTTTGGAATGTCAATACTCTCATCCAAAGTATACCAATTACCAGTATTAAGCTTATGCTCAATCTCACTTGTAATCTGCCAGACTGGGATAGACTTATCTTCTGCAAGCTGTGTAAGAAACTCAATGTCATTATCATTGAAATATTTTTCTACACTTCCCACTTCCCGGTTAAGCTCTGCTATGACACCATTTTTAATTTGATCGTGCGTAAGCTCTGGTCTGATTTTTGAGTTTGGTTTATGTCCCATATCAGCCAAGGCTTTAGCAATACGACTATTACCTTCCCTTGCCTTTACATTTCTGGATCTCCAAGGTTCAAGTATAAGATCGTCCTGTGCCCTGTGTGCATCTTCTAAAGCGCCGCCAAGGGTATTTCTTGTAAACTCAGCTGAAGCCTGAACAACTCGTCCACTCTGCCTCTGTACTGCAGCAGTTTTCTGTCCCAGTCTATCAAGCATTCTTAGTGAAGCTCTATCCCCAGCGTCTTGTAATTCTTGCATCTTACTAAAGGCTGCTTTAATATCTACTTCGTCAAAATCATCATAGCCTTTATTAAGAAGATCCTGTGCAACGTCCAAACTGTCCTGATAACGTGCTATTGCATCTGCTTTCTGTTCTGCCTCACTGTAAACTCTGTAAGCATAATTCCTTAAAGGCATATTATCGGCATAGCCAAGTTTTTCAGCAGTGTTCGTTCTAAACTTAGAAGTTGCCCATCTTTCAGGAGGAATTTCACCATTTCCACCGCTTGGCGGAGTAGGTCCGCCACTTCTAGGCTGCGTAGGAGTTATGTCCTCAGTAGGCGTTTCACTTACTGGCCTTCTAGGTGGAGTATTGCTTCCACCACCGTTACGCTGGCTGTTTACATAATTAGTAAGTGCGTCTAAAGCTTCGTCTTCTTTTTCTCCGGCTGTTTTGTTTGCATCAAGCCTTTTTTCATAATAAGCTCTTTCTCCGGACAATCGCCTTATATCGTCTTCCGGATTCATTAAACGTTGTCCAGACTGTCTTGCATTTTCTGTAGCTTGTGCTAAGAAATCTTCGTCTTTAAGAAGTCGCTGCATTTCAGCATTAGCCTGAAGTTGACCGTTAAGAATGTTTTTGTTTGCCTGGCGAATAGTCTCATTGATATCTGGCTTTGCTTCTTCAGCAAAAAACTGTAAAGGATTAGCACCTTCTACCTTCTTTGTGTTACCCTTATTACGCTTGCTTACGTCCTCGACAAAACGGTTAGGGTTATCAATATCCTGTTTTACCCAATCATTAACCAACTCTTCCGCTTCTGCATCTGAAACGCCTTTAGGGATCCTATATTCAGCATTACCAAGCTTTGTGCCTGTTAAATCTCCGGTATAACTAGGATCAATCTTTTTCATCTGGCGGATAAAGCCTTGTCTAGCTGCATCTGCAGCCTTCTTAGCTTTGTTTATATCGCTAGGATCTCCGTTCTTCCAGATTGTATTTTCATAATCAAATACTGCCTTCTGAAGCTTTTCAAACTTCTCTATAGCCTTTGCGTCTCCGGAATTTATTGCAGCCCTATTCATATTATCCATGCCGTTATAAATCTCTTCAAAGTCAGATAACAACTTTTCTTGTACTTCTGGATCATAATTTGGCTGCGATTTTGCAGCATTTTCTATTGTCTTTGCTGCCTCCTCCGAGATATTTTCCAAAGGATTAACAGAAATTTTAGCATTTTCAGGGATAGAAGCCTTGTCGTCGGCTAACTTCCGTAGTATGCTATAGACAGAAAAAGAGCTATCGCCCCGAGTGTTCTGTCCTTGTGATGGAGTACCGGTCTCCAATGATAGCTCTTTTCTATTTATGGAAACCGCATCATGTGTATAAAATCTCTGTGTTCCTTTATCTCTACGAACAATTACTCCTGTGATAAAATCCTCTACACTTCCATCCGGATTTTCAACTTTTGTAGGCGCTACAATCAATGCTGTATCATAATTACGCCCCTTCCAGTTTGGCTCATAAGCCACAACCTTGCCTTTTTCAATTACGTCCGGAACTGCCGCAAACGCATCTACTTTTCGTCTAGTCAGCTTATTGTGACTAATGCTGTCTTTAACTCCTCTTCTTGTTAAATCAACGTCTCCCAGTAAATCGTTATGAGCTTTACCACCCCTTGAATTAAAGAAAGCAGATACTTTATCTATTAAGGATCCTTCACCTTTAAAGAGTTGTCCTTTTACTGTGGCTACCGAGTCCATGTTTTTTACATCAGACATATTATTGGCAGCTATATTTTTTATATCATCTGGTATCTTATAGAAGTTATTATCCGCATTTTCGAAAGAAGCGATTTCACTTACTGGATACTGTTTAGACAGATTTTCAATGTTCTGTGCTGCCTCTTCAGCCTGTTTTGTTGCATTTCTCACAACGTTATCAACGTCTTCCATATTTGCAAGCTTAGCTAACTTATCAGCACCTTCCAAAGCATTAGCCCTGAAAGCTTCATTGGCGGCCTTCTTTGCAGTCTGGTTCTTTGCAAGTGCGCTAATACCTTCACCAGCAGCACCCATAGCAAGGTTTCCAGCAGCGTTAAGTCCGATATTCTTTAACAGCTCTTTGCGCTCTTCATTGGTTACACCACCTTCCAGATAGTCATTCAACATAGGGATGGTATCAAGTGCAAGATCCTGGGCGTTCTGTCCTACCTGATTGAGTGCAAAGCTTCCAGCCTTACCAAGTCCAGCAGTAGCACCTAAAGCGTCAAATGCCGGATTAGTCAGCATATACATACCAACTTGTCCCCCGATTTCACCGGCTGTTGTAGCAAGCGGATTCTGAGTCTTAGCATTAGCAAGGGCCTGTCTCATAGCCTCATCATTCTGCTTGTAGAATGCGTCTCTCTCTGCAACCTTATCATTGTGCCTCTTTGTAGCACCTTCAGTAAGACCAAACTTATCTCCAAGGGCAGCGCCAAGTCCGGTAATCTGATTTGTGACATTCCTTCCAGCGTCCCTTACTGCTCTTCCTAATGCTGCCGGCTGTTTTATAACCCCTTCCATAGCATTAGTAAAAGCATTAGTCTTATTCAGAAGATTTACCATATCAGCATAATGCTGTCTCTCTTCAGGAGTCTTAAGGATAGGCTTCTTGTTAGAGTCATAATCAAGCTTCTGTAGTTCAGCCTGTGCATACGCTTTAGCGGCCTTCTTATCTTCGTCAGTAAGCTTATAGTCTGGCGATAACCACTTCTCAGCATTGTTAGTAACCTTCTTAGGACTAGCAAGGATATTCTCTTCCTGTTGCTGTCTAAAGTAACCTTCAAGATCAGCCTTCTTTTCTGTTTTTCCTGACTTCTTAGAAGCCTCTATCTGTTCAAGTTGCTGTAACTTCTGCTCTCTTTCACGGAGCCTCTTTTCCTTTGCCTGTTTAGTTACTTCAGCAATATGCTTCTCCATTTCAGTCTGTTCACGCTTCTTAGGCTGTGAGTCAGCTAAAGAAGGGATTCTCTGCGCAGTTGTGTTCTCAGCTTTAATCTGATTTACTGTAGGCTGTTCTATAGGATTAGTAGCGTTCCACTCATCATAAGCTGCTTGTAAAGCGGCCTTCTCGTCCTGTTGCTTATTCCAGGCATTAAACTGAGCCTGAAGCTGTGCAATCTCCTGTTCACGCTTCTGAGCCATTACCTGTTTTACCTGACTATTTGCTATTGACTGGTATATCTGCTGTTTCATTGACTGTTTAGCCATTTTGACCCCCTAAAAAGAAAAGGCCAGCGTTTAAGCTGACCTTAACTGTGAAAGAATATTGTAAAGTGAGTCGATATCAAGCTGTCCGTTTCTTACAGCATTGAAAAGATTGTTTTGAATTGTACTAGCACTAGCGCCCTGTGAAGCCTGTAACTGAGCCTGTGCAAGCCATTTAGCATAGTTGCCGCCCTGTGCTGCGCCTTCTGCCTGTTGTGCCTGTCCTGGAACAAAGTCATTTGTAGCCACTGTAGGATCATACGTATAACTAGCCTGTTTTGCTAATGCTGCCTGAAGAGCTGAAGCATAACCACTATCTATACTCATGTTTGCTGAAATTGCACTATCAATAGCGTTATTCCTCTGATTCTCTGCTTGCATTTCAAGCTGCATTCTCTGAAGATCCAGATTAGCCTTTGCATTGTTATAACTCTGTTCTGCCGCAGCCAGGTTATCACCATAGGACATATTTAGATCGGAAATGTTCTTGTTAAGGGTCTCGTTTATTCCGGTCCTTGAATTGCCATAGTTGTTTTCAAGCTGCGCCATTGTTGTCTCAGTAGCACCACCGTTATATCCCATAGCAGAAAGTCTCTGATTGAGGTTCTTTCTTGTCAGCATATTGTTGATGTAAGCTTGCTGTAAAGATTTCTCAGCGTCCGTATTAACGTCACCCATAGATTTATCTCTAGCGGCATTGAGACGGCTTACTGTTGAATTGTAGTTACCACTTAGACTACCAGCAGCGGATCCATAAGCGTCTGCAATACGCTGCATATTTCTTTCATACGCTGCATTAGCCCTTTCCTGTGCCTGTCTCTGAAGCTCTGCATAATAAGCAGCCCAGTCAAAAGAAGATCCGGAATCTCCACCATAATCTCCATCATCCCCACCATCATAGCCACCACTATAGCCGCCATCATCACTATAGCCGCCACCAGAATTGCCGGTTGACTCCGGATAAAGGTTTATTCCAGCATACTGTCTCTGAAGGTCTACTGTTTTCTTTCCACCTTTAGACTTGGAGCCAGCAGCTTTCGTTCCGCTTGTTCTTCCTCCTGTGTCTGCGCTTTCAAACATAATATTAGGGTTAGGCATTTTCATTTCCTCCTTTTTTGCATATAAAAAGGACGATACCTTCAAGTACCGCCCTAGTTACCTTATTTGAATTGTTCTTGCTTACTTTTTATCTTTGCCGCCCACTTGATTTGACGATCATGCAGATAGTCATACAAGATTTGCATTTCTCTTGGGACCTCGTTACGCTGCTTATACTCATCTATGATCCTGACAACTGCATCATGTAGCATTGTTACGTGGTTCATTTCTTCCAATGAAAGCTTGTAGTACACATCTGCTAATTGGGGGTATTGTTCGTCAACCTTATAAGCGCATTTGATATACTTTTCAGCGTCGTGTAATTCTTCGTCGATCTTTTCTGATATTTGCTTTATGATTTCCATAAGCTATCCCCTTTCAGGTTGTAGCCGCCGGAGCATTTGCAACCCACTTACCCATCTGTGAAAGCAAGTACTGACTCTGTGCAGAATTAACCGCAACATTGTTAGCATTGTTAAGCTGGTTCGTAAGGTCTGCAATCTGGTTATCCTTAATGAGAGTCTTAATACTGCAGCAACATGACTCCATCTGGAAACCAAGCTGATCGAGTTTTGATCCAAGAACATTAGTCTGATTTGCTATCTGCTGAGATACGCTATTAAATCCCTGAATAGCGTTAATCAGATTTGTGTTGTTCTGGTTCATCAGGCCCATTGTCTGTTCGCTAACAAGCCTTGCTGTCTCATAGTTGTTATTAGCAGAACTTAAAAGAACGTCTCTAAGTCCTGTCTGAGTTGCCTGATTGTCTACTGCCTGGTTTACGTCCTGAACAGTGGCATATCCAGCAAGTGCGGCAGCATTACCACCGCCAAAACCGCCAAAACCACCACCAAACAGAATAGCAATGATTAGAAAAGCACCAAGCCAATCTGAACTCATGAATGATCCGCCTTCTGACATTGTATTGTCCTCCTTCTTTAGATTTTTATTTAATCACCTTGCAAGTATGATTTACTTTTTCATAAATGCGCTTACTCTATCCATAATGGAAGATTTAGCGCTGTTTATGTCCTGTCCTTTGTCGGCATAGAGTTTTTCCGCTGCCTGACTAGGGTTACTTAAATCCAAGCTCTGAAGCTCTGGATTTGACTTTGCAAGATTCTGTAAGAAGGACTGAGGCGTTTCACCTCTTAACATGGCTCCTACAGCTTGCATCATTATGTTACTCTGCGGATTCTGACTTCCGCCTAGCATTTGTAGTATTGGATTGTTTAGCATTGACTGTTTCCTCCAACTTGCTTATACGATCTTCCAGGTCTTTGTAATGGTCCACCGGCTTCTCTTCTTCGTGGGGCTTAATATCATAGGCCACCAACGTTTTATAACCGGCTCCATCCGTCTTAACAAGCCACACAAGCGGCGCTGTATTGTCTAATGCAAGCACACTGGAATTAGGTCCCAAACTTATAGCATTGGCTCCGTTTCTTCCGGTCACTTCAATTATTTGCTGCGCTGTCTGTGGTTGTATTGCCTGTTGGAGTAATAACTGAGATAGTTGATTTTGATTGGTGTTATAAGGGTACATAAGCTGTCCTCCTTATAACAATTATCTCAATATCCAATACACACTAAAATGATGCAAAAGGTGCTATTTATGTGCAATTTTCGTGAATAGTCTTTCTTCACATTTATAGACTATTGTTTTTGTATGCCTTACAGATAAATCAAATTCATAAGAAAGCGCCTCATAGGTTATGCCATCTACAAGACGCCTTTTTAACATTTCCCTATCCCTTTTGTTCAATATCCACTCGTCAATAGCTTGCTCTATCTCTGAGCGCGATATATCTTCTAGGTAATGTTTCACTTATGATCTCCTGTATTTAATTGTTGGCAAGTATCTCGTTTACTTTGTTTTGTACTTCTGAATAATCATATCCGGCAGCTTCTAGCCGTTCTTTTCTTGTTGGTACCACTGTTCTTATCGCCCCACTTATCCTCTATTACTTCCAGGGCAATCTTACTAATGTTTTTCTTGTAAGAAGTCCTATAGTCCAACTTAGTTATTCCGTCATAGTCCACATCAAGGTCACACTTTGTTGGAATACCTGGAACACTACCTTTAGAGGAATACTGCCAAGCTACCGCATAGGAGTCTGAAGGTTTTAATGTTGACGCCGGGTTATAGGATCCATTATCACCAGCCGGAATATCTGGCAATCCAAAAGTCAAAGTCTGCTTTAAGATCATCATGTATCACATTTAGATACCAGTCACGGTTACAATAGATACCAACAAAGTAACCAGCCATAGTAAAATGATAAGCATAAATATAGCAAAGGTTACGAATAAACTCTTTTCCCTTTGCCCTGAGTACATCTGACTCTAAATCTAACCAGATACCATATTCAAGCTTTCTACCATCAAGGTGCTGCAAAAGAGCTTTAGCGTCCTTTACCGGATCAGCTATAGAAGCAGAAGCAATAAAGATATACACACCCCTGTCTATCCCATAATTCCCAGCGCCCTTGTAGTTAGCCTCGAAGGTTTCATCCTTCCTATGTGACTGCGCTTCATACATAGCCTTCAAGATAGCAAACCGTTTTCCGGAGGCTGCAACTTTAGCCCAGTCAATTGTTTTCTGATAATGACTTACATCAATTCCTAAAAACTTCACTCATTGGCATCTTCCTCAAATTCAGCTTTACTCTTCAATACTTCCAATGCTTTAGTCATTACTGCCGGAAGAGGGCAGTCCCATAAGTCCGGCATTCTCTACTATGGAAATTAACTCATTCATACAGAATCCGATTACAACTGCATCACGGATATAATTTGTATTCAAGAGAAGATCCAAGCGATATGCTATAAGGACAAAAAACAGAGTCATGCACTTTCTAGCAAGGCCCTTCCATCCAGCCTTAGGACTCTAAAGCCCCTGTTTCGCTCTTCTTACTGTTCTGGAACACACCAGCAACAACAAGCCCAGACATATAATCGATCCCCATAAAACAACACTAGAGTAGTCATACCGGCTGTCCATCCCCCAAATATGGTCGTAAACACTGCTCCAACAAGTCCAATAATGCCTGAAAATATCGTTGAATTTCTCATAGTAAATCTCCCATAGAAAAAGGCAACTACCATCTTTCAGGTAATTGCCCCATAGATCATTTGTTTAATTTCTCTTTTTGGTCGTGGCCGACATTCACATTTATAGTATGAATGTCATTTAAGGCTTATCGCCACCACATTCGCTAAATTCATTTTGTGCGTTCGTTTGGTAAGTTAAATTCGTTTTACTTAGACCCTGTTTCAAACGTTTAACTAAAAATGAATGCTACTTTTTTGGCTTAAAAAGTTTAATTCGTTTTTAATTCGTATCTAACTCGAAAATAACTCGATAAAGCTCGTCAAAATTTTTGGCGAGTAAATGGGTGACTCCGAAAAGCCACCCCCTATCACAGATTAATTATCCGTGACTCGTAAGCTTTTCTCATGCGTGAAATTTCTCTTTTACGAACTAAATTATATTTCTAAATCCATGTGTAATATCTGCCACACTAAGAAATGTCAGGAATATACATAACTCACAAATCAAAAAATGCAATTTCTTTCATTGATTACCTTATGACTCCTTTTCCCAAAGTAGATTCAAATTTCCTCTGAGCTTCATCCAAGAGTTTAATTTGAATAAAGGTCTTTGCATCCTCTGAAATGTTTAAAGATACAAGAATTTCTTCGCAAATTTGCTCATATTTCAACATTCCGTCATAATAATCATTACTCATTCAAAACCTCAAAAAAGAGTTTTTAAGACTAAAATCCAAAAATTTTTTTATACATTTTGGCTTTAAAACTTATATTAGATAGTTTTAAATATGCCTTTATGGGGAGTGTAATCTGAACGTTGCCACTTTCAAATTATTCCCCATAAAAGCATAAAGATTATATCATTCTTTTGAACTGAGCATATTAAGATTTGAAAATATCTGCTCTAATGTCCAAGGCTCATGTTTTATATTCTTCATCAATCCTCTTGAATCTTTCAAGAATATCTCCAATCCTAATATATTCGTGCTCTCGCTCTCTCAAATCTTCGTAATTGCTCATAGATTACTCGCCCCTGTTCCTGCGGCTCTACTGTGTGAATAATCTGCTCTGTGTAGCCACCTACAATCTGCATCTTGTCATTGACAATCGCCACATTTGCAAGAAGTGTAGCCTTGTCATTTACAAGTGCTCTGCACTGTCCCCAAAAACTAACTTTTGCTGAATCTAAATCTGTGAATCCCTCTGCTACTACTGTGAACGCTCCATTAGCATACTGAATTACTGCAAACATAACATTTCCCTCGCTTTCTTAATTTACTGTACCTCTTGCGGTACGATTGTTATTAGATAATATAAGTGCAACAAATTCTTGCATTTGCAATAGCGGCTGTTGTTGCTTCACTTAATGAAACAACTCCAGTAATAGGATTAACTGCTACTCCCTTGCCAAAATCCGTTGTTGCTAAAACTCTATAACTGCTATTTCTTGATGAAAATAATGCGCTTGGCAGTGTAAACAACGTATCATATTGCGCAATAGCACCGCTAGTAGAAAATACTAAATTCACTTGTACTAAATTCCCCATTTTGAGGGACTTGGCTTGACCACTGATTATAGGTTACTTCTTCTGCAACAGCAGTAACATCAGCGGAATAGTCTATAACAGTTAATAAATCCGTCAACTCCCTATTAGTCTTAGCGTATGGCTGATATGTTGGGTCGGTGTCTTTTGCATCACGAATCATTGGCTTAAATACAAGATTTACATTTCCTGCTGCTGCGTAAATTGAAATAGAGCCTGTGAAATTACTGCCATCATTAACAATAGATGCCGAATCGCCGTTTCCTGTATCTCTATCACCATCAACATAAGTACCATTGTAGTAATAGCTATTAGCAATCATATAGGTTGTTGGACTTCCACCACTAGGACAACCTGTTAAAATATAGTTACCCTTATTGAAATAAAGCGGAATAGCAGTTCTTGATAAATACATATAAGAGTATGTTCCTGCTGTTCCGCTTGCAGTAATACTCTTAACATATCCACTGTCTGCTACATCGACAGTGTAGGCAACTCCATCATGAGTAAAAACCATTTCCTACCCAACTACCATGAGTATTAAGAGTTTTCAAGTTAGCTATTGTCAATGCTAATAAGTTATGCGCCCCAAGTGTTGCCCTTGTTGTTACTTCATTCGTTAAATCGCTCTTTACCGTCGCAATCTGTTCTGTAACCGTATCGGCTACTTTAGCATTTGTACCGACTGTAAGAGTATCACCGATATCAATAGGCGCTATTGCTTCATACAGAACATCACTCTGGTAGAAACTGATCTCCAATAGAGTGAGCAGCTGCAAAAGTAGTTGAAGCCTCAACCGGTGCGATTGTCTCTTCAACGTCTGTTACTGCGTCTCTAACTGTAGATACTGAAGCGGCGCTCGCAAGCTCATCCCATGTACTCCATGTACTTCCATTGTAACCACGCTTGTAGGTCTTACCATCATTAGTAAACAAAGTCTGAACTACTTTGTCTGTAGTGTCAGATCCGTTCTCTACTGGTCAGTCCTGAAGATTGCTGTAAGCTCTGAAGCAATACCAGTAGGCGCATTAGTTACATATACACTTGTACTAGACTTGTAGTAGTTTACCTACAGTAGTAAGATCATTTAAGTCTGTCTGCGTTGTAATAGCTGTCTGGCCCTGAAGCTTAACGTTCTTTGCGTCCAATTCGTCAGCATAGTCAATCGCTGCATCATACAAAAGCTGCTACGCTAGTAGCCTCAATGTTGGGTGTCCATTACAAGCTGATCGCCT
>NZ_JNLF01000007.1:0-180571 GCF_000702965.1 Butyrivibrio sp. AE2032
TCCCAGATCCACCA
Source organism: Butyrivibrio sp. AE2032 (assembly GCF_000702965.1). NCBI lineage: Bacteria > Bacillati > Bacillota > Clostridia > Lachnospirales > Lachnospiraceae > Butyrivibrio > Butyrivibrio sp. AE2032. The sequence continues at coordinate 15 of NZ_JNLF01000007.1, forward strand.
GCATGTTGTGCTCTGCCAGCTCCTTTTCGTCTGCCAAAAGCTCTTTTTCCAGGGCTTTATCCTCTTCCTCGGTAGCTCCTCTTGGCCTGGTTCCAGCCAGAGGGAAGGTGTGCAGAACTCCATTTTCAAGCTTTACAAGAGTCTCAGGGGATGCTCCTGCCACCTCAACATCTGTTCCGGAAAAATAGAACATGTAAGGAGAAGGGTTTATAGTCCTTAGAACTCTGTAGGTATCAAAAAGACTTCCCTTAAAGGTTGCAGAAAGCCTGTTTGAAAGAACAATCTGGAAGATATCTCCCTCACGGATATATCTCTTGGCCTTTTCAACCATTTCACAGTATTCTTCCCTACTGAAAAGAGGTGTTACCTCACCTGTAAGAATGCCCTTTTCCTCAGGTTTTTTCTCCCCATTTTCTATAAGATCAACTATTCTTTCCAGCTCTTTTACAGCATCCGCGTAGCCTTTTTCAATATCGCTTGTTACGGCATTTGCAATAACTATTATCTTCTGTTTGACGTTGTCAAAAGCTATGACTTTATCAAAGAGCATCAGATCAAGATCCTTAAAGGCATCTGAATCCTCAACTTTTCTTCTGGCAGTAGGCTCACAGTAGCCATAATAATCAAAAGAAAAATAGCCCACTAATCCGCCGGTAAATGAAGGCAGATCCTCAAAATGAGGACTCTTAAAACCTCCCAGGATCTCTTTTAGGATCTTCCAGGGTTCAGTGGTCTTATAAACCGTATCCCCTGCTACCAGCTCCCCATCCTTGCAGGTTATTGCCATTTTGGGATCGTAACCTAAAAATGTATATCGTCCCCAGTACTCGTTGGCCTGGGCAGATTCCAGCATGTAACAATGATCAGACACATTTTTAAGCTTTCTGACCAGTTCAATTGGAGTAATGAAATCAGACAGGATCTCGCAGCTTATAGGAATGACATCATAGTTCCCGCCTGCTATTATCTCTTTAGCCTTCTCAAGACTTATTGATACCTTCACGTAAAACCCCCTTTTGCTCTTTAGCAAACTAAATCGTTAAATCAACATTTTTGACAGTATATCACAGAATCATACGATATTAATACTCTTTTTATAATTTCTTTAGTGGCAGTTACGGGAAAATAAAGATTTATAGGTTATGATATGAAAAATGGGTTTGTAAGATTACATGCGGAGATAAATAAATGGATAGTATGAAGTCTGTACATAAAGGCCACGAGCCTAAAGTAATTGATACGATCATATTCAACGGCAAATATGTAGATGCATCTGATTTCAGATCAAAAATTGTTACTGCATCCTGCGTATCTGCTTTTGTTGCATCTTTTGCTACGTTTATTATTCTTTTACTATCCTGATAAAAGTAGTCGGAAATACATTTATTGCACGAAAAAAAGCCGCTTGAACGGCTTTTTTCTATGTCCAAATTGGCATTTTATATTATAATAGGTAAGTACGAAAATAATATTTTTAGTGAGGTTTTTATGAATTCCAGTATGATCATTGAAGCTGTAGGTTATCTTGGATCAGCCCTTGTGCTGGTCTCTTTCCTGATGGTATCTGTCAGGAAACTCAGGATTGTTAACTCCATAGGAAGTGTAATCTTTACCGTGTATGCATTTATCATACACTCCTATCCAACAGCCATAATGAATCTTTGTCTCGTTATCATCAACATCTATCATCTTGTGAAGATGGGCAATACCAGTGAGAATACAAGGAACTATGACCTTGTAGAAGTATCTCCTGAAGATGGTATGCTGAGGTATACCGTTGACCGCTGTAAAGATGACATTGAAAAATGCTTCCCGGGCATTGACCTGGCCCTCAACAAGGCAAACCTTGCATATCTTATATGCTATCAGGGTTCCCCTGCGGGAGTCTTTGCAGGAAACAGAAATGACGATAACTCCTTCGACATTCTCCTTGATTATTCACTACCTGAGTTCAGGGACTTTTCTATAGGAGATTTTATCTTTTCAAAGCTACCGGCTAAAGGGATCACTTCTCTTACCTACAATGGACCGGACGAGTACCACAAGGACTACCTTAAAAAATATGACTTTGTAAAGAAAGAAAATGGATATCTGAAAACCCTTTAATTCTGATTTGCAGGGTCTGTCATCATTCTGATGGTCTCGATATCATTAGCTGTCAATTTGATGTTTGACTCCAGTGTCTTTCCCTCAGGAGTTGTTACCTTCATGGCAAAGACTGTTCCCTCCTGAAGCGCATTGTCCTTAACCGCATTAAGGAAGGGCAGGAACTTAGGATGATCCTGTTGGAAAGTCTGCATTCTTTGCTGCATTTGCATAAGAATCATTGGGTTCATATTCATAGTGTTACACCTTTCTTTTTGTTAATTTATTCCCAATCATTTTACCGTCAAATTTGAGTGAAATCAAATTATTTTTAAAATCCTTGCACTATAATTACTCTTCGCAGCAGAAATGTATGCGCTTACATCAGAACAAATACCTGATACATATAAGGAGGAAAAATAAATGTACGGATTTGGTGATATGATTCAGAAACTTAAGCAGAACCCTAAGACAATCGTCTTCCCAGAGGGCTCAGATCCAAGAATTCTCGAGGCTGCTTCTCGTCTTCTTGCAGGAAACTTTATTAAGCCTATTCTTCTTGGAAACGAAGCAGAGATCAACAAGGCAGCTGAGGACGCTGGTTACAACATTCGTGGCGCTCAGATAATAGATCCCGATAACTATGACAAGTTCGACGAAATGGTTGCTGAGTTCTGTGAACTTAGAAAGAGCAAGGGAATGACTCCTGAAAAGGCTATTCCTATGCTTAAGCAGACAAACTACTTCGGAACCATGCTTGTAAAGATGGGTCTTGGTGACTGCCTTCTTGGTGGAGCTACTTACTCAACAGCTGACACTGTTCGTCCAGCTCTTCAGATCATTAAGACAAAGCCTGAGAACACTATCGTTTCTTCATGCTTCATCCTTGTTCGTCCTTCAGCTACAGGCGAGAACGAGGTAATTGCAATGGCTGACTGCGGAATCAACATCAACCCTAACGAGGATGAGCTTGTTGAGATCTGTGGCGAGACAGTTAACTGCGCACAGCGCTTCGGCGTAGATCCTAAGGTTGCATTCCTTTCATTCTCAACAAAGGGATCAGCTAAGGATGATACTGTAACCAAGATGCAGAACGCTACAAAGAAAGCTCAGGAGAAGTATCCAGAGATTCCTATCGACGGAGAGCTTCAGTTCGACGCAGCTGTTTCTCCTCGTGTAGCTAAGCAGAAGGCTCCTGGTTCACCTGTTGCAGGACACGCAAACACATTCATCTTCCCTGATATCAACGCAGGTAACCTCGGATACAAGATTGCACAGAGAATGGGTAACTTTGAGGCTTATGGTCCTATCCTTCTTGGTCTCAATGCACCAATCAATGACCTTTCACGTGGTTGCAACGCTATTGAGGTTTACTCAATGGCCATCATTACCGCTTCTCTTGCTTGATAGATAACTTATATTTGTTATATAACAGGTAAAAACATGGCAAAATCCTCTACAATGGATATGACACAAGGGCCCATACGCAAAGAGATGATACTTTTTGCGCTCCCCTTGCTTGCCGGAAACATTTTTCAACAACTATATAACACCATCGACAGTGCTGTTGTGGGCCGCGTAGTGGGCCCAGAAGCGCTCGGTGCAGTAACAAGCGTGGCCCCTGCTATAACCACGCTTGTTGGTTTTTTTATGGGATTTTCCACAGGAGCAAGCGTAGTTATCTCCCATAATTTTGGCGCCAGGCAGATAAAAGAGCTAAGAAAAGCGGTTCATACAGCTCTTTTATGTACGCTGATAATGGGCTTGGTCTTAATGGCTTTTGGCTACTTCATTACTCCGTCGCTTCTGACCTTCATGGCAACTCCAACAGAAGTTATGCCTCTTGCCACAATTTACCTGAGGATCTACTTTCTTGGCATCTTAGGGCTCATGTTCTATAATATCGGCTCTTCCATACTAAGAGCCGTAGGAAATTCCATGATGCCTCTGGTATTCCTGATTGTCACCTCTGTTCTTAACACTATCCTGGATATTGTTTTTGTTTATTTCTTAAAAATGGGCGTTTCAGGAGCAGCCTATGCTACCATAATTTCGCAATTTGTGTCAGCTACGCTGACAATACTGGTGCTCATTTTCAGTAAGGAATGCTACAATGTCAGGTTCTCCGAGCTTAAGATTGACAGACACTCCCTTGATCAGATTATAAAGATTGGATTACCTGCCGGCTTCCAGATGGCCGTTATCTCATTCTCCAATCTGTTCGTCCAGTCCTATATTAATAGATTTGGCAAAGACAGCACCGCCGGATGGGGCACCTATGGCCGTATAGACAACTTTGTAATGCTTCCTATGCAGAGCATAGCCATGACAGCCACAACATTTGTGGGCCAAAACGCAGGAACCGGAAATATCACCAGGATCAAGCAAGGTATTAGAGAAGCTCTTTTCCTGGCAGGCATCTGTACAATAGCACTTGTTATCCCTGAGTTTATTGCGGCTCCAAGGCTTGTTTCCTGGTTTAACACCGATCCTGAAGTAATTCGATATGGAACACTTTTTATCAGAATGAATTGTTGCTTTGACATTCTTTGTTGCAGTAACCAGACTCATGCAGGAGTGCTTAGAGGTGTAGGAGATGCAAAAGCCCCAATGTTCATAATGATGGGCTCCTTCGTAGTATTCAGACAGATCTTTTTGTTTGTAGTTTCCCACCTTACAGCTTCGATCTACCCAATAGCCATAGCATATCCGGTTGGATGGCTAATGTGCAGCATAATAATGTTTATCTACTTCAAAAAGAGCGGATGGGAAAAAAGAGTAGCCACCACATAACGTGATGACTACTCTTTTATTTGTTTTATTAACTTGAGTGGCGTCTTTCGTGGGCCTTATAATAGGTGGCCTTATCCTTGTACATGGCTTCATCGGCCTTCTGGATGAGTTTTGAAAGACTTGAAGAGTCTTTTGCCCACACATGCCCTATTGCAACCGTTTTGTCCTTATCTTTAGCTTTTAGCTTATTTACCAGTTCCTCGAATTTATCCTTCTCTATCTCGGGAACAATAGCAATAAATTCATCCCCGCCTATTCTGAAGCAGTATTTTTTCTTAAATACAGACGAGAAGACGGTTGCCATACTGCAGATAATCTTATCTCCAGCTTCATGACCATTGTCATCGTTAATGGTCTTTAATCCGTTAATATCAGCGTAGCAAACCCCAACAGGAGATGACAGCTCGGATAGCACCTTAACTGTTTCATTTAAGGAATATCTGTTACCCAAACCTGTAAGAGCATCATGTCCACCGAGATACATGAGTTCTTCGTGAAGCTCATGGTTCTTTATCTGAGAGGAAATAAACGCAGCTACTGTCTCCATAACCAAGGACATGTCCATGTGAAGCTCCAGCTTATAATTCACAGCTATAAGGAAGCCCATAAGCTCATCCTTATCCTTCAGCTTCGCCACAATAAATCTGGAGCACCTTCCGGCAAGATGGTCAGTATATAACTCTGGATACTTATCCATTATGGACGCAGTATCATTCATATAAAAAGAATTATCCCTGCCCATCCTTTTTGTAAGAATAGCACTCAGATCATACTGTTCAAAGACTTTTTTTGCAGAAAAATCATTGGCGCTGGACTTGCTGACCCATTCATAAAAATCTTTTGAATAAGCATCCTTGGTGCGCACCACGTATACTCTGTCCGCTTCGATAGTCTGTCCGATCTTCTTTAAGACTCTTTTCATTCCCTTATTAAAATCAGATGTGGAAACAGCCTTTGCACACTCAATAACCAGCTCATTTGTGTTGGATTTATAAATCCTGTCCTCTTCATCCCTCTTATCCGCAGTTACATCATGGATAATGTACGCACAAAAGCCCTTACGATACACTGGAACAGCCCAAAATTCAAACCATTTATCAAGCTGGCTGTTATATGTCCTATTTATGGAAGACTGCCTTAAAATGGCCGCCTGATAGCTAAATCTGATCCAGTCCTCATCCTGATTGGACACAGTAGAATAAAAAGTGGATCCCACAAGCTCAGCTGTGGTTTTCCCTGTCATTTTTGCATACTTTTCGTTTACAAATAAAAACAGCATATCTTTAACTGTTCCAAAGGGATCTGTCAAAACCTTAAATATACAGCATGGATCCGGAAGATCTTTAAGCATATATAAAATATCACTGGCAGAAAATTCAGCCTCGGATGCATATCCTATTTTACCTTTGCTGTTTGTTGAACGCATGTCTTATCTCCTTGTGCCTGTAGTATTTAATCACAAAAATACATATAAATTATACTACAAAGTTAATCATAATATTATTTATATTTCACAATTAATAGTTCGAAATATGATAAAATTTATGTATTATGGAGGGCGAACTATGGAAAATCGAAGAAAAATTCTCGCATTTACGCTGATAACCTGTATGATACTCAGTGTTTTCGGCTGTTCTTCGCAAAATAATACCTCTTCCGGACCTGTCATTACTATCGCAGCTAGAGACGGGTCTCATTCAGATGTTATAAATGCAGTTAAGACAGATTTTGAAAAAGATAATAACTGCACTGTAAATGTTGTATCTCTGGGCAATTCCGAACTTCACGACTCCATAATAGAAGAAGCCACAAAAGAAACCGGAAAGTATGACATCATCATGATCGATGATCCTCTGATGCCTGAATATATTGAGAAAAAAGTTATTACCAATCTTACAAAGCTTGGCTACGCTGATGATGAAGACTTTGTTGAGAAATCAAGGCTCCTTGGAAAGGACCCTTATCCCCTTGGCGCTACCTATTCTCTTCCATTTTCAGGCAATGTACAGCTTATCTTCTACAATTCCACAGTTATCACTGATGAATCTGTATTTGATAACTGGGACAGCATTCTTACAGCATGCGAAAGCGTTAAAACTGAAGGGACAAATGGATATGCCATAAGAGGCCAGAGCGGAAATCCTATCGTTTCTGACTTCCTCCCTATCCTATGGGCCTTTGGAGGAGACCTGTTTGATGAAAACAACAAGGTGATCCTTGACTCAAAGGAAAGCCGGGATGCCTTAGAGTTTTATTGTAAGCTATATGAATCCGGCGATAATTATGCAAAGGACGATCTAGTAAACGCTATTAACTCCGGAGAAGCCGGGGTTTCCCTGGGATGGCCCTCCTGGTTTGTCACAGGAGAAGGACCAACAGCCTCCATTGCCCAGATTCCGGGAAAAAAGGATGCATCTTCTGAGGTATTACCAACCGGAGAGATTGGAAACTGGCTTCTTGGAATAACTGAGAATTCTGCCAATAAAGAACTTGCACTTAAGCTGGCTGTGTATCTTACAAGTACAGATGTCCAGAAAAAAGCACTGGATTATGGGGGAATTCCCACAAGAAAGAGTGTCTTTAAGGATAAAACTGTATTGGAAAAATATCCTTACTTCAATCAGGTATATAGCGGAACCAACAACTCCAGGGTTCGCCCCCGTACAACAAAGTGGTCCCGTATAGAGGATGTCTTTGGACAGGAACTTGTTAAATGCATCGAAGGTACACAGTCCGTTGATGATACTATCAAAAAGTCCAGTGAAGCAATCTCTGAACTTGCAAATGAATAAGATTTATTTCCTGCCGTCCCAGTGTGAGGACGGCAGGTTTTTTATTTCTCCAGCTCTTTTCTAAGGCTCATGATTGATCTGCCTGTTCTTCTGGCTATGCCTGCAAGATCCTCATATTCAAGCTTCTCACGCTTAGTACCGTAGCCAAAAGCTCTTTTAACCTGCATTTCTCCATAAGGGGTATCTATCTTTTCCACCTCTCTTGAGAGAATATAGCGGTTACTCATGCTTTCACGTACTCCAAGCGTTGTAGTATGTCTGAATATACACCTGATCAAAGCTTCCTTCTTATCCTCTTTGCACATGCAAGTCAAAAGAAATCCTGATCTGTTCTTTTTCATATCAATCGATATTGTATAAACATCGACAGCTCCTGCATCAAATAGCATTTCTTTTGCAAAAGCAAGCTCCTCAGGAGTCATATCATCTATATTACAGGAAAGTTCAACAATCCTGTCTATATCTTCATTTACCTCACCAAGCAGTGCTCTTACACAGTTTGCCTGTTCAAAGTCCTTTTTGCCCATTCCATAGCCGATCTTTTCCATAGCCATAACCGGCTGCGAGCCAAACTCAAAGGCAAAATATTTAACCAGAGCTGCACCTGTTGGGGTACAAAGCTCACCTGTCACAATGTCACTGGAATAACTGGGGATTCCTTTTAGTAAAAGAGCTGTGGCAGGAGCAGGAACAGGAAGGATTCCATGGGCAGTCTTAACCTGACCACTTCCCACATTTATCGGAGACACAATGACTTTATCCGGATCCAGCTCATGCATCAGAAAGCATGCAGCTGCAATATCTGCTATGGCATCCAGATTTCCAACTTCGTGGAAATGGATCTCAGAGATCGATGTTCCATGGACCTCACTTTCTGCCTCTGCAAGTATCTCATATACCTCTCTTATGTCACTTCTAACTTCTTTGGATAAATTAAGTCCTTCTATAATTTCCTCGATCTGCCTCGGCGTTCTGCTATGTCCATGTTCATGATGATGTTCCACGTCGCCGTTACTGTCTTGATGATCATGATGGTCATGATCTTTATGATGATCTGGAACATCTTCACTTGTCTCTTCTTCTCCGTCGATCAAAACAGTCAAATGGCCCCCTTTAATTCCGCATTTCATTGCCTCATCAAGCCTGAATCTTACCTTGGGGATATTTATTGCATTGAGCTCATCAACCAGCTTTTCTTTATCATCAAAAAGTCCAAGAAGAGATGATGCAAGCATATCTCCCGCTATGCCCATTTTGCACTCCAGATATAATACTTTCATCAGCGACCACCTTTCTCAATCTTCTATTACGACGTTCTTTAGTGTTACACCCTTTCCCTGGATAATATGTGCTTTTCTTCCTCCGCACACAGGGCAGAGATAATGATTCTCTCTTGTAGGGAAGTATTCACTCCCGCATTCTTCACATAAAGCTTTTACATCTACTTCTTCACAAATAAGCTCTGCGCCTTCTAAAATAGTGCCTTTAGATGCATCAGGATAATATTTATGCATATAATATGGCATTACGCCACTGGTTTTACCAATTTCAACCTCTATTTTCTTTACCTTTTTTGCATGGTTTTCTTCTGCCACCTCAAGCGCCATGGATACCATCCTGGCTATGTAGCTCATTTCGTGCATTATTCTTCTCCGCTTATTATTTCATATTTTATCATCATTTTATTACAATTTAATTGATTATGCTTGTTTTTTTGCAATAAAATAGTATGTAGGAGGTGGATTATGGCTCATAATGTGGTAATAAATTGTGTTGGATGTGGCAGATCTTTTATCGCAAGAAACAGTAGTAATCCTTTCTGCTGTAAGACCTGCAAGATCAGATATTCTTATCACTATAATTTCAAATGCAAAGAATGCCGTAATGCCTCCTGTGAAGTCCGAAACAATTCACTTCAGGGTTGTGCCTTTGATTGTCCAAACCTAAAGTGGAATCCATGATTATACTCATTTCCAGATCAAATAAGGCTATGGCGTAATGCCATAGCCTTTTATATATCTCTCATATGTTTTATAATATCTATATGTTATATATGATATATGTTTTTTTATTTCCCTAGTAAATAATTAACAAATTGCTGTGCTGTTCTGCCTGAAATGCCGCCGTGATACATCTCCCATCTGTCAGCTTCAAGCCGTAATTCCTCTTCCGGCATATCTATTCCATTTCTCGCCGTAAGCCCCCTTACAATATCATAAAATTCCTGCCTTGAAGGCTTGTAGTAGCCAATAGTAACACCAAATCTGTTGGCCAGTGAAAGCTTCTCTTCCATGGTGTCAGAACGATGAATATCTCCATCCTGTTCCACATCACTTCTGTCTCTCCAGGTCTCCCTGATAAGGTGTCTTCTGTTGGATGTGGCATATATCAGGATATTATCCGGTTTAGTCTCTACACCACCCTCAATTACAGCCTTTAAGAACTTATAATCGGACTCATCCTCCTCAAAAGACAGATCATCCATATATATGATAAATTTATAGTTTCTGTTCTTGATCTGGGCTATAAGCTGAGATAAAAGCCTGAATTGATACTTATATATCTCGATCATCCTCAGACCATCATTGTAGAATTCATTGACAATTGCTTTAATACTGGTAGACTTTCCTGTCCCACTGTCACCAAATAAAAGCACATTATTGGCTTTTTTACCTTCAACAAAGGCCTTCGTGTTAGCTATCAGTTTTTCCTTCTGAATCTCATATCCAATAAGATCCGAAAGTACAACAGTATCCATGTTGTTTATAGGGTTAAATTCTACGTATCCCCCTGAAATCTCCCGGATTCTAAAGGCTTTATTAAGGCCAAAAGCCCCAACTCCAATCCTTTTATAAAAGGCCGTGACTATATTAAAGAATTTGTCATCAGTTTGAGCTTTTTCCAGCTCTTCGCTTAATGCCCTGACCTTTTCGCTTACATTGCCATTATACATAAGCTCTGGCTTTTCTATGGCTTTGTAATTTGTTATGCAGGTGAAGCAATCGATTCCCAGGGCTTTTTCCAAGCCTGAAAAATCAAAATTGAAAAGCTCCCTGAAAGCATGAAAATCATTGGTAGCAAAGTGATTAACGCTGCCATCCTTACTTCCAACCTTTTCACAGGTCAGACTAAATGGGTTTTCATCCATTATCATCAGGTAAGTCAGATAGTTATGCCACAAATTCTTATCAAATGCACAGTCAGTGCCAAGCTCTAATATGCGCTTGATCTGTCTATAGCATCTGGTGATAAGATCTTCTTTTTTGTAGCTGCCACTATTAAAATCCCTATAGACATCGGACAATTGTAAAAGTATCGAATCTGTCGGTAAATCCCCATAAATAAGCAGCTTTGCCACTATTTTTTCCATATTACCCTCCGACTATTTATGTTATATAACATAAATAACATATTCAATTATCCAACAGTTTCTTTTCTAATTCCTCAAAATCGTAACCAGCATGCTGTTCCATCGGGTTAAAAGAGCTGTTTACTGCCTTTTTAGGAGCTCTCTTACTGGAATAATACTCATTTTTGATGCAATCCTTCATGAAAGCTATAGGTACTTCAACCGTAGAACTATAGCTCAGCATATAATTGTAGGCCTTCTCGATCTTGTCATAATCATAACCAGCAAATTCAGCAATTTCCCTGATTTCACGAAATTTGAAATCATCATGCATAAGATCTGTAAGATCATCCAGTATGTCATCTCTATTTACCTGAGGAGCCTTTGTTTCTTTTATAACCTCTGCCCCCTTCTTGGTAACGAAAAATCTGATCCTAACAGTCTTTCTTCCGCTTTTTACAGGCTCATATTCTACCTGAAGGCTGGTCTTTTTATTTAACTCATCCTTCGCCTTTGAGAGTACATTCCTGTTAAATATCTTATACTCTTTATACTTTGTCTGACCGGTTTTTTCAGCAAATTCATCTATCCTGTCATAGTCAGGAAAATCCTTTTCAAGCTCCGCCTTAATTTCCTTACTGCCACCGGAATTTATGATTCCAAGTTCAAGTTTAAGCTCTGTAAGGAAGTATTCTATGACAAGTTCACCCTGACGCTTAGTTACTGCACTCTGGTAATCATATGCAGACTTAAGCATCTCATATAATCTCAGGGAATAGACACTCTTAAGACTTAAGGTGTCAGAAAGGCTCAAAACGGTATAATCTTTCTGCAGATTGATTATCTTGTCCGTAAGTGAGTTATTATATCTAAGGGTAAGGGTTCCATTCTTAAAAGAGGCATCTGTTACAACCTGATGTGCCTCGATCTTTCCATTTTCCTTATCCTTCATCAAAAGATTCCAGTCAAAAATAGTAGCTCCTTTAATCTGTCTGTCACAGAGGGCTTCTATATGCTCATATAAGGATCCGGAGCTGGATTTAAACATTTTCCTTAGCTCAGTACCATAAATAGTAGCTACAACGTTATTCGTCTCATCAACTTTAATATTCTGCATTCCTATGGCAAAAAGCTTCTGGCTCAGCGCAGTACCTTTTCCCATAGCATTGATGAGCTCATTTGACTTTCTATAGCTCTTATTGCTTATAATAAGCTCATCCCGCTTCTCTCGTTCCATATCTCCCCACATTCCTTTTTTGTACACCTATGGTATAATGATTTCGTTCCTTTTCTTTACACCTTTAGATGATAATTCATTAAATAACATTCCCTTTTTGTAAACCTTATCTCTATTATATTCCCTTTCTTGTCACTTACAAGCACTTTTTCCCAATATTTTGTATATTTTCCTCGCTTTAAATACAAATAATCTTGACTTGTTTAGTCATAGTACTTTGCTTCCCTTTTTGTGCACCTTTCAGATTGTGCATCCCCTTTATGTACCCTTTTGACCAATCCAGAAAAACTATATCGGTCAATTTTATGCCCTTTTTAGTCACCCTTCGAGCACTTTTTAGACACTCTTTAAGCCTATTCTGTTAATGATTCCCTTTTTGGTCACCTTTAATAGTTTTTCCAAAAGCTATGATCTTTGAAATTACCGCATTTTACTGGCTTTCGCGCCACTTTCATTTTTTTTGCTCATATTTAATATTTGATCCTAACATTCCCTTTTTAGTCACCTTTGTGAAAATGATGATTGTTCGGGCCATATCTAACTACTTCTTCATGTATTTAGCATCATTCAGTACCAGGATTATTCTAACGGCTATCTTTATATTCCAGGAGAATAATAAGCATATTCTTTATACCAATAATATCCTCTTCAGGCATAATATATCCAAAATACTCGTTTTAGGGTTGTTTATGGATCTTTTACTCAATTCTGGAAGATTTACTCGATAAAATAAAAAAAAGGCCCAAATTGGCCTATATTATACATTCCCTTTTTGTTCACCTATGTCTTCCCTTTTTAGTCACCTTTATTATATGATCCAGATATGATCCTCCCGAAAGCCCCATATTTACTGGGCTTTTGTCAGTGCACCTGAGCATACTAGGACAACTCTATGTAGTTCCCTTTTTAGTCACCTTTGAATCCCTATTTTAGTTCCTTGACGCCCCTAAATGTTTACCTTGTAATCATCTCAAATCTTCCCGTTTCTATAACGCTATTACCCCTTTTTATACACATTTAATACCTAAAAAATACCTTTTTTATGCCCTTTTTGTACACCTTTCCAGTGCAAAAACCGCTTGAAATAAGGGCTTTATGGAGTCTAAATTAATTAATCAATTGTCTGTTTTAATATAAAATAAAACAACAAAACCTGCATAAGTAAGAAATATATAATTTTATATATAAAGGATATCAGAAATAAGATCATAATAACAATAGCTTTGAAATGAATAATGCCATATTTTCAGGATATTTAAACATTAAAGCAAGACAACATTCAAAAACCACTTTAAAACTTGCAATCAACTTGCAACTTTAAAAGTGGTTTTTCTACGTTTATTATAAAATATATAACATTTTATATAAATATTTAATTATTAAATGTAACTATAAAAATCTTTGATAACACACGATATAATATTTATAAAATCCATTATTAATAAGATAATATTTGCACGAAATTTTATGATTAGATAACATATAAATCTAATTGTTTTTATAATAATTCTTTCTTTAAATATTTTATAACATAAGGCTTAATGCTTTAATTACTATGTAACATTTTAACATATATCAAATTTTGCAAAATCAAAATATTGACTGATTAGGTAAATTTCTATGTTTGCAATTTCGTTTTTGATTATTATTGTGCAGATTAATTAAATCTAATATTAATTATACTTTAGCTTTGTGTGTTTTGCTGATTAGATACCATGTGTAATTAAATGGTTAGTCTATATTTTTCTTTTCTATATTGCAACTAATCCTGCAATTCATTGTTTTTTGTAGCCACTGATTTTTTTGTATTTCACTGGACTCTGTATTCATGCGGTTTCATTGCATATCTTTCGATCTTATAGCACCTTGCACCATATCGCTATGAAAGTTTAGACTTTTTTAATTTTTTGTTTATCAATATTTCATCTATTCTTTACTACTATTTCCCTCTTGGGTGCTATGAATATTGAAATATAACACTTTTGCTTAAAAACGCTACTTATCTTGATGAATATTAATATAATTTGCTTGATTTCCTATCATTTCATTTCCTTTTCTTTGGATTTTCCATTATTTATGTCCAGAGGCCTATTGGATTGGATCTGGCTGTGAAAATTACCCCTGATTACTCTCTCATTTCGGCTTTTTATTTATATTTCATAACAAATAAAACATATATTATTTATATCTGATATTTATTATATCAAAAATATTTATTAAATACAATGCATTTATGATATATCTAATCTCTAACATAAATATAATACATACTATTTATTATACATTTAATGTATTTATGAATAATATGATGTATATGATATATTAACCATATAGGATATATATGATATTGAATAATCACAAATCATATTTAATTTAAATACAATATGTAAAGCATATTGCGCATATACAATCAATATGATATAGATGATATATAACGTAAATGTGAATGCTATAATCCATAAAACATGTATAATATGTATAACATATATATTTATATAACATATATAATTGTATCATATATATATGTTATATACATATATTTTGCATATGTTTATTATTTGCGTCAGTGGAATTATAATATAAATATAAGATATATATCATATACATATTATAGAGAGTATATGTATAAATGGTTCAAATATAATACATGGAACATGCTCGAGAATAAAGAATATTATATGAAATAAATATTATATATAACATAGATAGAATATATTGCATGATAGCATTATGATTATAAAAATTTGAAGACCATGCAGCCAGAAATAATTATTTAAAGATCTTAAAAACCTGAAAAGATGCTTGAAATCAGGGCCTTTATAAAATTCCATTGATTAAAGAATATATAACATATATATGAATATGGCTGATTATATACTTTAAGAGAGACAGAAGTTGGGATCATTTCATGAGAAAGTATGCTGAAAATAGGGGATATTAACCAGTTACCTTGATCGAAGAAAGGATAATAACGGATATAGTGCTGGAAAACGTAGAAATAAATGAGTAAGGACGCCTGACAAGGGTAATGAAAGAACAACACAGCATATAATATATAATATATATATACTATAAAAAATTCCAGAAAATAAATTCAACCTCGGTAAATAAAAAAGAAAAAATGGTGATGATATATATAACATATATAATAAAGATTACAGAATAATATTCTGTGACATAAGGGACTAAGAAAAAAATCAAAAAAGTATATTATATGTAATATATGTGTTATATAACTGATTTGTTAAGATGAAAAGCCTGAAGTAGAATTAGGCGAGCATATATGATATATAACACATATATCAATTGGCCAAAGCAAAACAAAGCCAATATATAATATATGTTATATAACAATAATATCATATATTTATTATATCCATCATATTACATATTGAAAATAAATAAGCCTTAAGATATAATTAAAAAGGTAGAGAAGATACAGATATAACAAATATATGATATATATCAGGGAGGAATTATGCGTATAGTAGCTTTCAGCAACCAGAAAGGTGGAGTTGCTAAAACGACATCCAGCTATGCAATGGCGGTTGGACTTGCTAAAAGGGGAAACAAAGTCCTTGTAGTGGACGCAGATCCACAGGAAAACCTTTCAATGACAGCGGGAATTGATCTTAATGCGATTGATCCGGATCCGGAGGATGTTGAGGCATTATCACCGGAACAGCAGGAATATTTCCTTAAAAACGTTCCTGCTAAGCTTTTTGAGGTTATGAGAGGGGAAAAGGATATAAATCAGGCAATTATTCCGATTTCAGAGAATCTTGACCTTATAGTGGGTGGAATCGACCTTGCTTCAGCAGATATGACATTTGGGGATTTAGGAAGAGAAAGACTGATAAAATCAGCTTTTAGTAAGCTTAAAAAGGAATATGATTACTGCATATTTGACTGTAGCCCTGCACTAGGTGTTGTTCTTATGAATATCCTTACAGTTGCTGATGAAGTGGTTATTCCTCTTGAACCGGGCGCTTACTCACTCCAGGGACTATCAAGACTATATAAGTTTATAGAGCAGATACATGAATTTACTAATGATAAGCTCAAAATCGATGGAATTCTTGTTACAAAGGTAAGAAATACAGCCAATTCAAAGATATGGATAAATGACATCGAAGAAAAGGCTGAAATGCTTGGCACAAAGGTATATAAGTCAAAAATCAGGCTTAATGTATCAGTTGAAGAGGCTCAGACGATGAAGATGGATATTTTCGAATATTCTTCCGGATCTGCAGCTGCTAGAGACTATGACGACTTTATTGATGAATTCCTGGAGGAGGATGAGTGATGGCTAGTAAAGCGAGTATGTTAAAACAGGGTGCCAATAAAACTGGAAAAGGATTATTTAATGGAATGGCTCCGCTGAATGTCAGAGAAGAAGCGGTTCCAAAGCAAGTTGAAGTAACAAATGTTATTCCAAAAGAAGAAAAAGTGACTGAAGCAGTCAAGGAAATTCAGGAACCAGTAGTTGAGACTCCTATACAGGAAAAAGAAATAGCACCTGTAGTTGTAGAAGAACCAATTCCTGCACCAGTAGAGGAACCAAAGCCTGTTGTAATCGAAACTCCGACTCCAAGAGAGGAAATTAATGTAGAAATTAATAAAGCTAAAAATGCTGATAAAAAAGCGGCTGAAAAGCCTGCAAGCAGATACGAAAAGGAAAAGTTCCTTCTTCTGGATGTAAGAGGCTACAGAGATTATGTTGAGCATATGGCTAAGGCGGCCAATATGTCAGCTACGAAATATATCAGAAATCTTATTCAGCAGGATATGGATAAGAATTTGGACATTTATGAGGCTCATAAGGCTCTTGAAGAGAAACTTAAGGGTAGAACAGGAAATTGATCAAAAAAGCCCAAATATGGACGAATATGGCCATTAAAAAACCCCTGGACAAAAGTCCAGGGGTTTAATGTTAACTGAAATTATTTCTTCTTGCCGTTAACAGCATCCTTAAGAGCCTTACCAGCCTTAAACTTAGGAACTGTAGCTGCAGGAATCTTGATAGCTGCGCCAGTCTGAGGATTCTTACCAGTTCTTGCTGCTCTCTTAGCAGTCTCGAATGTACCGAAGCCTACAAGCTGTACTTTGCCTTTCTTCTTAAGCTCTTTTGATACAGCATCTGTGAAAGCCTTAACAGCCTTTTCTGAATCCTTCTTTGAAAGACCAGTTTCCTTTGCGATAGCATCAACAAGTTCAGTTTTATTCATGGTTTATACCTCCCTCAAATTGAGTTATTTAACTACAAAAAGAATTTTACACCTTATTTATGCCCATCACAATAGATGAAATACGAAAAAATGCCAAAAATTAGAGTGTTTTTTAGTGCATAATTCTGAAAAAGCGCTCAGCTATTGACTTTTAATAAAATCAGGGTTACAAAATCAGAGTTTTGCTACAGTTCCTCTATACAGCTTAAGGAAAAAGTAGGAGGACAGCGCAAGAGAAGCTAACTCAGCAATAGGAAAAGCCCACCATACTGAGTTTAATACACCAGTCTGGGCTAAAAGCCAGGCTGCAGGTATAAGTACAACAAGTTGTCTTCCAACTGATATGATCAGAGAGTAAATGCTCTTGGAAAATGCCTGGAAAATTGAACCCATAGCAATACATATTCCTGCCAGAGGGAATGAGAGGCAGATAGTTCTAAGAGCGGGAACACCAATAACAAGTAGCTGACCAGATGCTTTAAATAAGCCAAGTAACTGCTCAGGGATTGTAAGGAAGGTTATGGTACCAACAAGCATGATGCTAAGTGCCAGAACCAAAGCAAATTTTAAAGAATCTACAATTCGTTTTTTCCTCTTTGCACCGTAATTGTATGCTAAAACAGGGATAAGACCATTGTTCAGACCAAATACAGGCATAAAGAAGAAGCTCTGAAGCTTGAAATAAACTCCAAAAACAGCAGTGGCAGCATCAGAGAAGGTACTTAATATCAGGTTCATCAGGTAAGTCATTACTGAACCGATGGACATCATCAGTATTGATGGAACGCCAACAAAGTATATTTCCTTGATGATATCAACTTTGGGTGAAAGTATATTCTTTATAGAGAATATAATCTCTTTATTGTACTTGAGGTTACAGAAAAGACCTATGGAAGCGCCTACAAACTGACCTAAAACAGTGGCATAAGCAGCACCTGCAACGCCAAGTTCAGGGAATGGACCTATTCCAAAGATAAGAAGTGGGTCAAATATGATGTTTATTATTGCTCCTGTAGCCTGAGAAAACATACTATAGATGGTCTTTCCAGTAGACTGAAGTAGTCTTTCAAAGGTCATCTGGAAGAAAATACCTGCAGAAAGACAGCAGATAATTCCAAGATAAGTGGTTCCATACTCGATAATAAGAGGATTTTCGGTCTGTGACGCAATAAATGAGCGGACATAGAATATACCAATAAGCAAAAAGATAATGAAGTTAAAAAATGTCAGTAAAAGACCGTTATTAGCTGCAGCGTCAGATCTGTCAAATCTCTTTTCCCCTAGGGATCTGGACAGGAGAGCATTAATACCAACGCCGGTACCAGAACCGAGAGCAATCATAAGATTCTGCATAGGGAATGCTAAGGTAACAGCAGTAAGAGCTGAAACATGGTCGCCTATACGTGATACGAAAATGCTGTCTACAACATTATAAAGGGCCTGAACCAGCATTGAGATCATCATAGGCAGTGACATGGAGATTATGAGCTTCTTTACAGGCATTACGCCCATCTTGTTTTCTTTGGTCATGATAATTCCTTTTCTTTATTACAAAATGTTACGGAAAAGAAGTATACCATGTATAAATGATATAGGCTAGTAAAAGAATTATTAGTTGTGATAAGATAGTAAAGAAGACTTTTCTAATAGCTGGTTATTGTGGTGAAGGAGACTATATGCGTAAAAAGGTACTTATAGCTGATGATACTACATTAATGAGAGAAATGATGAGGGGAGCGCTTCCTGCTGAGGATTATCAGATTGTTGGAGAGGCAATCTCAGGTGACAAAGCCATAGAAATGTACAAGGAAACACAGCCTGACGTAATGCTTCTGGACATCAATATGCCCAAGATGAATGGTATTGATGCTCTCACAGAGATCATGAAGATCGATCCTAATGCAAAAGTCATTATGTGTTCAGACCAGAAATACGAGTCTATGATCATGATGGCACTTAAGAAGGGCGCTAAGGACTTTGTTATTAAGCCTTTTACTTCCTATGACATCCTTCTTGCGGTGAAAAAGCTCTTCAATGAGGATTAACGACAGAAAGAGAGAGACAGATGCTTAAACAGATATCAATCTATGCAGAAAATAAGAAAGGATGCTTTCAGAATATCACAGGGCTCCTTGGAAGTAATGGGATAAACATCCTGGGATCAGTTACAAATGATTCTGCAGAATATGGAATAATAAGGATGGTAGTTTCGGACCCTGATAAATGCCTTGAGGTTCTGACAAACAACGGTTATATTTGCAAAGGCACGCCGGTTCTTGCTGTTGAGTGCCGAGATGAAGTCGGTGCACTTGATAACATTCTTAAGACTCTTTATTCCAGCAATATTAACGTAAATTACATCTACCTTTCTTTTAACAGAGATTCAGGACTTCCTATCATGGTAATGCATACCGATGATATCGTTCAGGTGGAGAATATATTGATAAACAAAGGCTATAACTGCATTTGAGGTATATGAAAAGAGAGCGGTGGCTCTCTTTTTGTTTCCTTGCGAAAAGATATATAACATACATATAATATATAGAGGTGAATATGACTCAATACGAAAGAATGAAAGCTGGTCTTATCTATGATCCAGGCGATGAAGAGATAATGAAAGAACAGATGCCCTATTTGGATAAGCTTTGGGAATTTAATAACCTGAAGCCTTCTGAGACTGAGAAAAAGGAAAAGTACATGAAGGAGGTTTTTGCTGAATGTGGAGAAAACTGCTACATTGAGCTACCCTTCCATGCCAATTGGGGCGGAAAGAATGTTCATTTTGGGGACAGTGTTTATGCCAATTTCAATCTTACGATAGTTGATGATGGCGAAGTATATATTGGGAATAAGGTCATGTTTGGACCAAATGTGTGCATTGCTACGGCGAATCATCCTATAAACGCGGAGCTTCGTGACAGAATGCTTCAGTATAACAAGGAAGTTCGTATAGGAGACAATACCTGGATTGGAGCAGGAGTCATCATTGTTCCGGGAATTACTATAGGCAGTAATACAATAATCGGCGCAGGAAGCGTAGTCACCAAGGATATCCCTGATAATGTGGTTGCTGTGGGAAATCCCTGCAGAGTCCTTCGCGAAGTTGGTGAACACGACAAAGAATACTTCTACAAGAATGAGAAGATTGACTGGGAGAATCTGTAAAAGAGCCTTATTTCAGATCCCAGGAATTGATCTTGGCGGCGTGAATAACGAATCTTTTGCCGCTTCCGGTACTGCCGGAGCAAGTTGAAAGAGTCAGGATTGAAGGACGATCACTTAGATCAAGATCGTCAGGTTTTGCATAGGCTGTATGTGTTGAGATGAAGTTGATGAATTCATCATATTCCTCATCGTCAGTTACGACAGAATATGCATCACTGCCAACTTTTGTGATATAGAAGGCAAAAACCTCATATTGATACACATTGGTGTCGGTGTATACGTAAATGTAGGGATTTTCGGCGATGGCGTCGCGGTTTTCGGACTGGGCAAGCTGTTTGAGTTTACCAAACATAGAGCCATTTCTCATATTGTGACCGAAAATAATGTCATGCATTCCGTTAAAATCGGGATCACTGAGAACATCAGTAAAAAGACATCCGGATTTATTTACAGTTCCATCAAAAGTTTTATGGATATACTCATTTATCTCAGTTTCGTGCACAACAGGATAGTTGATGCCAAAATAGGGGAAATACAGCCAGCCAACATAATCAGCATTGATAGACTTTAGCTGGTTATAATTGATATAAAGAGGTGGATATGTGGCTCCTTCAGGAAGATCATTGCTATCGCCCATGGTTATGGTGTCATCTGCGAGGGTGGAATACTCAGAATCTGCAATCCGGTACTGCTTATTATCTCTGTATAAACAATAAGATTCATAAATAATTATCGCTATACAGATAAGGACCACAACAAGTCGAAATTTCGGGTTTCTGAGCACGTTCATGGACAATAATTCCTTTCCTCGGGTAAAAAGCCCATAAAAAATTTTAAAATATAATAACGATTTTTGCAATTATGCACTATAATTAAAATATGGGTAACGAAAATCCGAACACAAAGGAATACAATATGAAAGAACTGAAGATTGATGCGCTGGTAGAAAATCTAGACCAGGTTCTTGCTTTTGTTGACGCTGAACTTGAAGCAATGGAGTGCTCTATGAAGACACAGATGCAGATTGATGTGGCTGTGGAGGAGCTTTTCGTTAATATAGCTAGTTATGCGTATGCTCCTGAGACAGGGGATGCGATTATTGGTGTGGAATCTTTTCAGGACCCCCAAAGAGTGGAGATAACCTTTATTGATGAGGGAATAGAGTATGATCCTCTGAAAAAAGAAGATCCTGATGTTACTTTGGCTGCAGAGGAAAGGCAGATTGGCGGCCTTGGTATATACATGGTAAAAAAGAGCATGGACAACATGGAGTACAAGCGTCAGGACGGAAAGAACATTCTGAAGATCACCAAGAATTTATAAAAACTAATGTTATTGTATAAACGGAGGATTTATCTGTGCCTAAGGGTGCAAATCAGAAGTTAAAACTGTACTATTTATATAAAATATTGCATGACAAAACTGATGACGACCATAAGCTTACGATGCCTGAATTACAGGAGCATCTTGCAGCTTATGGCGTTTCTGCTGATAGGAAAAGTCTCTATGATGATGTTGATGCCTTGAGGCTTTTGGGGTATGACGTCATTGGCGAGAAGGATGGAAGAAACTTTTATTATCACATGGGAACAAAGGAGTTTGAAATTGCTGAATTAAAGCTCCTGGTAGACGCCATCCAGTCCTCTAAGTTTATTACCGAGAAGAAGTCTGGAGAGCTGATAAAAAAGCTTACTTCACTTGTAAGCGATTATGAAGCCTCTCAGCTTAAAAGACAGGTTGTGGTCCAAGGCCGTATAAAGACCATGAACGAAAGTATCTACTACATCGTAGATGAGATCCACAGCGCCATCAGTAATAATCACAAGATAAGATTTGATTATTTTAAATGGAATGTGAAAAAAGAGATGGTCCTGCGCAAAGACGGTAAATATGAGGTGAGTCCCTGGGCTCTTACCTGGGATGATGAGAATTATTACCTTATAGCCTATGATTCTGAGGCAGACAAGATCAAACACTTCCGTGTGGACAAAATGCGAGGTATCGAAATCTGCGAGGACAGAAGAGAGGGAAAAGAGCATTTTAAGCAGTTTGACATGGCAGCCTATGCCAGAATGAATTTTGGCATGTTTGGTGGAGAAGAGGTCAGGGTCAAGCTGAAATTCAAGGATGAGCTTGTAGGAGTCCTTATAGACAGGTTTGGAAAGGACATTACCATAAGACCTTCTGATAAAGAAGGATGGTCTGAAGCCAGCGTAAATGTTGCTTTAAGCAATCAGTTTATGGGGTGGATCTTTTCTTTGGGAACAGATATAGTTATTGCTGAACCCAAAGAGGCCGTTGACTGGTTTACAAAGGATATAAACTCAATCAAAGACCTCTATTAGTACTTAATTATGATTTTAAAACATGTTGCTCATTGCAGAACGCGATGGGCAATATTTTTTATGAGATGGCTTATTATACCGTAATCACGCTGCAGTGACTGAGGAAGGGACGGAATCCTGTCGTAAAGTACCTGTAGATATTCGTGCCAATCCTCCTTGAAATCAAGGATCTCAATTGAATACACTGCTGATGGTCCTGAACGGGAAGGATTTATACCTGTTACTACACCGTCAACTGAAGCTTTTGCACTGTATCCATCAATTTCAAGATTGACGTAGTCACCTATAGCCAGATCAGGGGCTTCATCCAGGAATATTTTAAGGTTATGTTCAGTAAGATAGGTTGTAACGCCAAAGAATTCAGCGCCATCCTTCTTGTTGTGTATTGTCGCCATTTCTGCGTCCACAACGTGGACTGCCTCACTGTCACCATCTCTGCCACTTGCCAGGAAGATGGACATTATCAGGAAGTACAGATTACGAACAAGCCAGAATAACAGGATAACCAGGCCTAGGGACTGTATTCCTTTGAAGGTCAAAATGGACCGGATTATACCAAATAGACACAAAGCTATAAGGATAAGGAAAGGCCTTATGACCTTAAGGTCAATCTTACGTTTGATGGTCTTCTTACTCTTGTCTGTTACAGCAAACTTCTTTGTGGTTATACCAAGCATCTCTTTGATAATGGGAACCAGAAGATATGGCATAACACTTGTTTCGTAAATTCCGCTCCATTTCAGTGATACTGCATTGTTACTAAAAGCACGCAGGCTCAGGTCCTGTAATATATACATAGGGAACCAGAATAGCAGAAGATCTACCCAGCTGCACTTAAACACCAGTATGGCGAATACAGCAAAAACAAGCGGAGAGAGGATATATATCATGTTTTTGATGGGGGAGTACCAGTAAACGACGGAACTCCAGTAGCTTATTCGCTGAGCAAAGGACAGACCTTTTCTGGTAAATATGTGGAGCTGTTTGGCTGTGCTGATAACTCCTCGGCCCCAACGTATTCTCTGTTTGATATGCTCTGCCAGAGTGTCAGGAGTCTTTCCGCTGGCCAGAGGCTCAGGAAGTGCAAGCGATACATAGCCGTTGGATTCTATCAAAAGACCTGTTGCAAAATCTTCTGTGATGGACTCGGTAAAGAATCCTCCTATGTCATTCAATGCCCTCCTTGAGAGGACTGTGTTTGAACCACCGTAAATAACGCTGTTAGAGGCTGTTTTAGCCACTTCAATGGTTCGGTAGAAGAAATCCTGCTCATTAGGTGCAGTTTTCTCAGAATAGAGCGCATACTGGAAAATATCGGGTTCATAGAAGCACTGAGGGGTCTGTAAAAGACCAAGATATGTTCTTTCACCTTCAGGCTTGTCTGCATTTCTTTTCTCCACATCAACAAAATATGGAATGGTCTTAAGGAGAAAATCGCTTTTAACCATCATGTCTGCGTCCAGAGTAACTATGTATGGAGCATTTGTAAGGCCCATGGCATGATTCAGGTTTCCTGCCTTAGCTCCGCTGTTATCAGGGCGATCAAAGTATCCAACCTCCATCTGTTCTGCCAAAGCACGCATAGTAGGGCGTCTGTTGTCATCGCAGACCCAGATGTGCACCTTGGATTTATCAGGATACTCCAGGTGTTTGCAGGCATTAATAGTTCTTTCCAAAAGGTCATTTGGCTCGTTATATGTGGCTATAAAGATATCTACGTCGGGATACTCTTCGTCAGCTATTTGGGGGAGAGGATGCTTTCTCATTCCCATAAGGTGCATATAAAGGGAAAGAGACTCTACAAATCCAAACATTTCTACAAAAAGCAGGATCAGGTTAGCTCCTACTGCAAGTGGACCGGATTCTACAGGTACAGAGAAAGCAGCCCTCCAATAGAGGTAAATTATGGTGAAGAAAATGCTTATAAGAAGCACCAGTATTCGAAGAGCGTTATAAAGACGCTCTTTAGGTGCATAGTTATTTTTAATGGTTCCGGTTATTGTGTCATAGGTCGGATGTTTACGAATAGAGTAGGCCCGGAACAGAAGCAGTAAAATAACAATTGCTATCTGCGCAAGTAAGACATACAGCGCGATTTTGGGCCATCTTTCCAAGGTTAGATGGTCTCTGAGGGTAAGGGTGCTTGTTATCCAGGATGGGATAAAGTTATGTTCATTCTTGGAAGGAATAATAGCAATTTCATCAGGTTTTTCTCCGATAATGAGCTGCTTTGCCCAGTATCCTGCAGGAGTGAGATTAGCATCTGTAAAGGAGTACTGTGGATCATAATCCGGGTAGAACATTGCGGAGGTCTCATCCTTGTTGGAAAAACTCCAGATAGTATAGCTGATGCCTCTGTCTCGAAGTATATTGAACCATACACCGGCAGCTTCATAATCTATAGGGCCATCTCCGCTTGCCTCAGTAAGACCACATTCAGAAATGAATACCGGAAGTCCTCTTTCAAGGCCCTCTAAAAGCTCAGCCTGAAGGTCTTCCTTGTGAGAACCTGCGTAAAAGTGAAGGGCGTACATAACGTTATCGTAGGGGAGCGGCTTTCTTGCTGCAGCCATAAGTGTTCTGTCGTACACAGGAGTTCCTACGATTATCACAGCTTGTGGGTTATGTTCCCTGATCACAGGAATTACCTTTTGGGCATAGTTGTATATATCTGTCCAGGTGGTTTCACCGTTGGGCTCATTACAGATTTCAAATATGAGGTTGGGACAACTGGGATAACTGGTGGATATTTCCTGGAAAAACTCCAGCGCAAAGTCAAGACGCAGGTTGGGATTTGCGTCCTCAAGAACGTGCCAGTCGACAATGACGTACATATCATTTTCTATGGCATAATCTATTCCCTGTTTTACAAGTGCAACCGAATCATCTTTTGCCCGAATATACATATCTGTATAAAGGGGGAGCCTGACAAGGTTACAGTTCCATTCCTGACTCAGCTGCTTAAAGTGAGTTTTGCTCACAAATTCAGGGAACCAGGACAGACCATGAAAACTTACTCCTCTAAGGACTACATCTCTTCCCTTTTCGTCAATGAGCTTAGTGCCTTTAACAGAAAGACTGCCATTATAATAAGGCTTTGCATGAAGATAGCTTCCTGCATCTGCTGAAACTGTAATAGGCCTCACCAGTAAGGCTACAGTGAGGGATAGTAGAAGTATTGAGGAAATAAGTCTGATAGCTCTTTTCATTAGAGGGACCTCTGGATTATGAAAAAGAAACAATGTTCCAATTTTTATTATACCAAAAAACGATAATCAGATAAAATTTTTGCCACTATAAAAAGATACTCGTATAAATCATTATGAATCACATTTGTCAGGAGGAATTAACCATGATGATGAGAAATGTATTTGAAGATGTAAAGAGCTGCCTGGAGTTTGCATTTTCCATGGCTGTAGATGTTATAAGGATCCGTAGAGAGGAAAAGAAAAAAGAGAGATTATGTCTTATTCTGACTTAATCTCTCTTTAAAGATCTTTCATAGCGTTGTTCATTGCGGAGTTGACACGAGCGTTCATGTCATCTGATAACTGCAGGTGGAGCATGTCTATAACTCTGTTGTCTATAGAGTAGCCGAGCCTGTCCGCGTGAACCTTGAAATCATCCTTGTGGGTGTTCTCATAGCTTTGACGCATGTTGGCATTTAACGCTTTCTGGGCCACCATGGAGTCGTAAGCTTCTGCAAATTCTGCACCAAATTTCTTCCTGGTTTCTTCATCAAGACCATTTAGTTCTGAAACGGAGTTTGTTACAGAATTCTGATTCAGATATGTACTTGTTATGCTGTTTGCTGCTGCTAAGAAGCTGAAATCCATACCAAGTTCCTTTCCTGACCAATTCACATATTATATCGGCCCAAGGGAAGAAAACTTAAGGTGGTAACAGATGATATTTTAATTTTGTTTTTCGGCGCTCCGAGGCCGTTTTTTCGGCATGAAGAACAGTTTGTAACACCAGAACACCAGGAAAATTGCGACAAGTAAAAACAGGTGGGTGTAGAAGATACCAACTATGTAGTAATTTCGCTCCAAAAAGTACTCCAGCCTAAAACCGAGGAGGCTCAAAAGCCCGGTTATGGTAAGGGTCAGCAGTAAAAATGGCAGATTTAAAAATACATTTTTAAGGGCTGTAACAAAATCCATAAATGAGGCATCAAAGTACACAAATCGACCTACCATAAGGCCAAAGTAGTACATCATCACAGGGCCGTACTGGCTCTCATCTCCAATATAATTCAGATAAATAAGAATGATTATGACGTAGAACATACCAAGCATACGCATGGTGGCCTTTTCCTCTTTGCTGAGCCTTGAAAGAGGTATTATGAACTTATCCAGAATGGAATTAATTACGCAGGACATACAGATAAGAAGCAGGAGAATAAAGTCCTTGCCCTCTGACCAGCCTTCCACAAAAAGCTTTATATAACGGCTTCCTGCTGGTGCTGCACCTGTACTTACCAGAGTATAAATGTGGTTGCTCACAACATATGAGCAGGAAAACAAAAGCACAGAGGTTCCGGATATTATCATCTCGAAAAGCCTCTGGGTCTGATCGTTTAGCCTGTCTTTATAGACCTCATCCCGAAGTTCTTTTGTCTTCTCCTTCACAAAGAGCTTTTCGACTCCGGCGATGATCAGGATGGCCACAGAAAGAACGGCTAGCGTGATCAGGAAAAAGATTATTTTTTTGTATAAAGAAAAATCCGGGTTAAAATATGCATCAACACTCATAGCAGACATTTTACCACTTTTAAGGATTGCCCTAAAGGGGGCAATGTTATAAAATCAGTAAAGAAAAAAGTGGGGTTTGATTCATGGGGGTTTTGTTTTTTCTTTTCTGGATAATACTTAACGGGCGAGTGACGACGGAAATTGTAATTTTTGGTATCGTCATAAGCCTGTTTCTTTATGTCTTTTCCTGGATATTTATAGGTTATAAACCTCAGCATGAGCTTCTTTTCTTCAGGAATCTTCCACTGGTAATAGCATATCTGTTTGTTTTGATAAAAGAGGTTGTGGTTGCAACTGTGGTTATGGCAGGATTTGTCTTCAATATGAGGGATATTCCCGAACCTGTTATCGTACATTTCCCTGCACCTGTCAAATCGTCGTTTTTCCAGGTTGTTCTGGCTAATTCAATATCTCTTACACCGGGGACCATTACCGTACGAGTAAGGGACGGCGAGTTTCAGGTACATTGTTATGACAAATCAATGGCTAAGGGAATCGACGATTCCGTCTTCGTTCATTTGTTGAAGAGAATGGAGGAATCATTTTGAGAATTAATTTTGGCATGTTTTTCTTGATATGCATTATTGTGATCTCAGTAATGGCAATTTTATGCCTTGTCAGGGCAATCATCGGTCCTAAGCTGGCTGACAGGATCATGGCAGTCAACATGATTGGAACTTTGACAATTGCGATCATCATCCTGCTTTCTGTGCTTTTAAACGAGAGCATGATGCTGGATGTGGCGCTGGTGTATGCAGTCATAAGTTTTGTTGCTGTAATGGTACTGACCCAGATTTACATTGGTATTTACAGAGAAAAGAGACAGTTGGGACAAAAGGAGGGTGAAAAAGATGAAGATTAGTACATTGACCTTCCTTTTGGCTGCGCTTTTGATAATTGCCGGCATGGCAGTGTTTGCAGTTGGAGTTATAGGGATATTCAGGATAAAGTATGTCCTTAACAGGGTGCATGCTGCAGCAATGCTGGATTCTTTGGGACTTTTGCTGATTTCTGCGGGAGTTATGGTGATAAGGGGCTTTTCCTATGATTCAGCGAAGCTCTTAATGACTATAGCTCTTTTCTGGATAGCATCTCCGGTGTGCAGCCATCTTCTGGTAACGCTGGAAGCTGCAACAAATCAAAACCTTCCGCAGGATGCCAGGGCTGTTACTTTAGAGGAGCTGAAAAAGGAGGAAGAGGAATAATGGATGTTTTAAGAATTGTACTGCTCTCGTTTCTCATAATCTGCGCTCTTGCCGTGAGTTTTTCAAAGAGGCTTCTTGTCTCCGTTTCAATATATATGGCGTTCAGTCTGGTGATGGCTATAATCTGGCTCCTTTTGGAGTCCCCTGACCTCGCTATTACTGAGGCGGCTGTAGGAGCAGGAGTTATCAGTATTCTTCTTTTTATAACACTTAAGAAGATCCGTTCAATCCGCACGGAGGCATCCAATGAAACGAAACCCGAAGTATGAAAACAGCATATGGCAGCATTTTGCCGCCTGGGTAAAGGGAAAGTATGACCCAATGAAGGGTAAGCTTGAGGTCCGCACACCGCCCAGGGAGAGGGATAAGGTAAATATCGAGCGTTATGTTAACAAGATGATAGCTGACAACAGGGAAATGTTTGAGCTTAGTCAAAAGAGGCATCTGGATCGATTCCAAAAGGCCTACTACGCCGTGGCTATAGTCCTTGGAATCTTTATGACTATCCTTCTTCTTCAGACTATCAGCTTTCTTCCTGAGTTTGGAGATGTGAATGCCCCTGAGAACAACGAGGTGGCAACAAGATACATTGAAAAGGGTCTTGAAGAGACCGGGGCTGTGAATATAGTGGCAGGTATGATCCTTGATTACAGGGCTTTTGATACATTTGGTGAGTCCTGTGTGCTTTTCGTGGCTTCCTGCTGCGTGCTTATGCTTTTAAAAACTGATTCAGACAGTTCCAAAGAAAAAGAGGATGAGGAGAAGGCAGACAGCTATTTCGAACCCAGAAACGACGAGATATTGCAGCAGGCGGCGAAGGTTTTAGTACCTGTGATCATTCTTTTTGGGATTTATGTAATCCTGAATGGGCATATTTCGCCGGGCGGTGGTTTTTCCGGAGGGGCTATAATAGGTGCCGGATTTATCCTTCATCTGACTGCCTATGGATATGAAAAGACAAGAAGATTTCTGTCGGAAAAGGGCATTAAAACCATGACTGTTACGGCGCTTTCTTTTTACTGTATCGCAAAGAGTTACTCTTTTTATACGGGAGCTAACCACCTGGATAATATCATTACCCCAGGGACTCCGGGAGCTATCTTAAGTGCCGGACTTATTGTTTATCTGAATATCTGTGTGGGTATAGTTGTGGCCTGCACCATGTATTCTTTCTATGTAATGTTCCGAAAGGGAGACTATTGATGGGAGAGAGCATTTTTACAAATTATGAGGAAGTGGCTTCCGTCATCCTTTTTGTTCTTGGGATGATGAATCTGCTGATCCAGCCCAATCTCGTAAAAAAGATCATTGGTCTGGACATAATGGATGCTGCAGTATATCTTTTCCTGGCTTCGAAGGGGTATATTGCCGGTAAAGCTGCGCCCATTTATATCGATGGCATCGCTGATGCGTCCTACTACATTAACCCGGTCCCTTCGGGACTTGTTCTCACCGGAATCGTGGTTTCTGTCAGTGTCAGTGCGCTTATGATGGCCCTTACGATAAATCTTTACAGACAGTACAATACTTTGAACCTGGATGAGATCATGATGCTGCTTCGAAAGCAGGAGAATGAGGAGCTTCAGGCGCTTGCTGATGAAGATGCAGGGGAGGAGATAGAATGACACTGGTTCAGAACTTCCCGTTTTTCTGCATAATCCTATCCATGTTTACTGCCATAATCTCTTTTGTATTTAAGGGCAGGGGAGCAAGAAACCTCCACATTCTTATGGTGGTGCTGGTTCATGTGATGTCGATAATGACGCTTGTTTACTGTGTCCGTGCTGATAACAGCTACACCTATATGATGGGGCATTATCCGGCTCCTTGGGGAAATGAGATAAGGATCGGACAGCTTGAGGCCCTGATGGTAGTTTTCTTTTCCGGGATAATGTTCTTTTCTGTCCTGGGAGGCATCGCCCACATTGAAAAAGAGATTGATGATTCAAGGAAAAATCTCTTTTACATCCAGCTGGATCTGATGATGGCATCTCTACTGGCCCTCATATACACCAATGACCTGTTTACTGCATACGTATTTATTGAGATTTGTACCATTGCTGCCTGCGGACTGATAATGGCAAAGAGAATTGGAAGAGTTTATGTTTCAGCCATAAGGTACATGGTAATGAGTCTTGTGGGCTCTGGTCTTTTCCTTATCGGATTGTCACTGCTTTACTGCATTACCGGACATCTTCTCATGACTCCGGCAAAAAATACGTTGGCTAACATTGTTTATACAGCAAGATATCAGGTTCCTCTCACAGTAATCCTGATCCTTTTGACAGTTGGACTTGGAATAAAATCAGGCTTGTATCCTTTTCATACCTGGATTCCCGATGCCTACGGCTATACAACTCCTGCGGCTTCAGCAATCCTTTCATCACTGGTATCGAAGGGTTACATCTTCCTTTTGATCAAGCTCATGGTCAGGGTACTTCCCAATAAGACTCTGGCCTGGAATCAGATGACCAATGTGCTGTTCATTCTTGGCATTATCGGAATGATGATCGGATCTATTGACGCCATAAAAGAACAGAACGTTCGAAGAATGACGGCATATTCTTCTGTGGCTCAGATCGGTTATATCTACATGGGGCTCGGCCTTGGAACTGAAGAGGGAATCGTGGCTGCTCTGTTTCATGTAATATCCCATGGAGTGATGAAGGCTCTTTTGTTTATCAGTATTTCAGGGCTTTCAGATAGCTCTAATGGCAGAATTGACAGGAAGGGACTTACAGGAGCGGGATTTAGGAATAAGCTTTCGGGCTTTGGATTTACTGTAGGTGCCATGTCCATGATCGGAATGCCTCTTTTGACCGGATTTGTTTCAAAGTTTATGTTTGCCTCAGCAGCGACGGAGGCAAACACCACCAAGATGATAGCTGCCTGGACGGCTCTTGCTGTGAGTACAGTGCTGAATGCAGTCTATTTCATGAGGACGGTAATAGTTCTTTATACACCTGTTGGTGATGCCAAAGCTGCCCTTCAGGAGGGTGAAAAGAGCTATGAAAAGAAGGGGCTTGTACTGGAGAGCCTTGGAGTTATTGGATTTGTTTTACTAAACCTGTATCTGGGAACTATGTCGCCCACTGTTATAGATATCATTTCCAGAGGATTGGAACTGTTTGGATAAAGGTTTTTGCTGGAGGTTTTTGTGCCGGAAATTAGATTACTGAATGTGGCTGATTCCATGGATCTTTGCTTTAGGGTGGATGAACTGGGGCTGATGTTTGCCCTTTTGTTTGCATCCATGTGGATTCTGGTGGCCATCGCTTCAATTGAATATATGAAACACGAGAAGCGTAGGAAGGGATTCTATGTTTTTTATGCCCTAACGGGAGTGATACTGGTATTGGCGGCTTTTGCTGCGAACTTTTTCACTTATTACTGCCTGTTTGAGGCTATGACGCTGCTTTCCATGCCTATGGTACTTAACTCAAGAAGTCATGAATCTGTCATGGCAGCCTTAAAGTACCTGTTTTACTCCATGGGAGGAGCTTTTCTTACGCTGTTTGGCTTCTTCTTGTTTATGACAAAGGGATTTGATCTGACATTTACAGCAGGGGGATGCATCCCTGAGAGTGCGGAATTTGGCACTTTGGAGCTGGTTGGAGCATTTTGCATGGTACTGGGCTTTGCTACGAAGGCAGGTATGTTCCCTATGCACGGGTGGCTACCTACAGCCCATCCTGTGGCTCCGGCACCTGCATCTGCGGTGCTGTCTGGTGTTATTACAAAGGCAGGAGTTTTGGGCATCGTAAGAAGTATCTTTTACTGCGTAGGGCCGGATAGGATTAGGGGAACCTGGGTGCAGTACACATTTCTTGTGCTGTCAATGACCACGGTTCTGATGGGCTCTATGATGGCATATCAGGAGAAGGTTCTTAAAAAGAGACTTGCCTATTCAACTGTCAGTCAGGTGTCCTATGTGCTGTTTGGACTTGCAACCTTAGAGCCTGTGGGATTTATTGGAGCAATTCTTCATGTGATCTTCCACAGCCTTGTTAAGGATACGCTCTTCCTGACAGCAGGAGCTGTGATCATAAAAGCCAGGAAGACTTTAGTAAGTCAGCTGGATGGAATTGGACGAAAGATGCCAATAACCATGTGGTGCTTTACCCTTTCCTCTATAACACTTATAGGAATTCCGCCCACCAGTGCCTTTATAAGCAAGTGGTATCTGGCTCAGGGAGCGCTGGACATGGATATTCCGGTTATCAGATGGCTTGGAGTGGTATTCCTTCTAGTGAGTGCGCTTCTTACTGCAGGATATCTTCTTACTGTGTCCATAAGGGCCTTTCTCTATGGAGAAAAGGATGAGTCCGGCACGGAAAAGACAGGGCAGGAGCCTGTTACAGATCCCGGGCTTTTGATGCTTGTGCCTATGCTGATAATGACATTGCTTTCCGTTGTTCTTGGAATCTGGCCAATGGGGCTGAGTAGTAAGCTTTTGGAACTTACAAAGATACTATTTTAACTTGATATAAACAGATAGAAAGAGACAGGGAATTACATAATGAACCTATACGTTTTGGTCCTGCCCATTATGATACCGATTTTATGCGGAATCGGAATAATGGTCTTTCCCGTAAAAGACAAAAAAATAAGGAATATCCTGCTTGAACTTGTTGTGGTAATAAACACGATCCTTACGCTGTTTATTCTGTTTCATGCGCCACAAGGGACACTTTCTTTGTTCTCCCTTGGTGATAAGCTGGTGATGACTCTTAGAGTTGATGGACTTGCAGCCTTTTTTGCTGGAATTGTTTCTTGTCTGTGGCCTCTGGCAACTCTCTATGCTTTCGAGTACATGGAGCATGACGAAAGGACAGACGTATTCTTCGGATTTTACACAATAACCTACGGAGTGACCATGGGTGTTGCACTTTCAGGTAATATAGTTACCATGTACCTGTTCTACGAGGCACTTACAATGGTCACACTCCCTTTGGTGATCCACACCATGACCAAGGAAGCCAAAAGAGCTACCAGAAAGTATCTATACTACATGATAGGCGGAACGGCCTTTGCCTTCATTGGGATGGTCTTTTACGTGCTGTTTTCTCACAATATGGAATTCAAATATGGAGGGAATCTTAACATAATAGCGCTTTCCAGCCATATTCATGTGGTTCATCTTGTGTATCTGATGGCATTTTTTGGATTTGGAGTTAAAGCAGCAATATTTCCTTTTCATGGGTGGCTTCCGGATGCATCTGTGGCACCAACGCCGGTTACAGCTCTTCTTCACGCAGTAGCTGTGGTAAAATCCGGAGTGTTTGCGATCATGAGATTCACTTATTACTGCTTTGGAGCAGAGGTGTTAAAGGGAAGCTGGGCACAGAGAATAGCACTTTCCTTTGCGATGATCACTATCGTATATGCTTCCACCATGGGAGTGAAGGAAACACATTTTAAGAGGAGAATGGCTTATTCCACAGTCAGCAATCTCTCCTATATTCTTCTTGGAGTCACAATGATGTCTCCATTAGGGCTTTTGGCCGGAATGAGCCACATGCTGTTCCATGCCATTATGAAGATCAGTGGATTCTTCTGTGTAGGAGCTGTTATGCACCGTGCTCACAAGGAATATGTTTATGAGCTTGATGGAATCGGGCTTCAGATGCCAAAGACCAT
This sequence comes from Butyrivibrio sp. AE2032, assembly GCF_000702965.1. NCBI lineage: Bacteria > Bacillati > Bacillota > Clostridia > Lachnospirales > Lachnospiraceae > Butyrivibrio > Butyrivibrio sp. AE2032. Next base: position 34,608 of record NZ_JNLF01000007.1, read on the forward strand.
GACGGCATTTGTCGTATCGTCCTGTTCTATTATCGGAGTTCCTCTCTTTGCAGGCTTTGTGAGCAAATGGAAGATTGCCCAGTCTCTGTTTGAGGGAGGCGGAACATTGGAATATGCTGCAGTGTTTGTGCTTCTTTATTCTGCTTTGATGACGGCAATATATCTTTTAACTGTGGCAGTAAGAGGCTTTTTCCCGGACAGTGATGCCCTTGGGAAAATGGCTCATGATGAGGAAAAAGCATCTGACCCATCCTGGAAGATGCTGCTTCCACTGGGGATTTTTTCAATAGCGATTGTTTTTATTGGGCTCAAGGCTGAGCCGATTCTAACAGTGCTTACAACAGTAGCAAACGGAGTATTTTGATATGAGAATAATCATCCCTGATATATGTGCATTAGGGCTTAGCTTTGAGATTGGCGGATTTCGCCTGCTCTTTGCCATAATTGCCACATATATGTGGTTCATGACCACCCTCTTTTCAAAAGAATATATGTCTCATGCGGGGAAAAAGGGACGGTACTACTTCTTCCTGGCAATCACCTATGTGGCAACCACAGCTCTTTTCCTGTCGGGAGATCTGTACACCACATTTATCTTTTTCGAGATAATGTCTGTGGCCAGTTATGTCTGTGTGATCCACGATGAGAATGAACTTACCTTAAGGGCCGGAGGCGTGTATCTGGCTGTGGCTGTAATTGGTGGATTGGTGTCACTTATGGGAATATTCCTGTTGCACCACATGTTTGGGACACTTACCTTTGAGGAACTAAAGCCCCTTTGCGAGGCTCTCCTTAAATCCGGTGATGCAGATGCTATAAGGACGCTGTTTATCGCCGGTGGATGCATTCTCTTTGGCTTTGGCGCCAAGGCAGGTATGTTCCCGCTGCACATCTGGCTTCCAATGGCGCATCCTGTGGCACCGGCACCGGCATCGGCGCTTCTTTCCGGTATTATAACCAAGACCGGAATATTTGGACTATTGGTGCTTTCAGTGTATGTGTTCCCGGGTAACGGGCAATGGGGCTTTATTATTGTGATGCTGGGAGTGGTAACCATGCTCCTTGGAGGAATCCTTGCTATTTTTTCCGTGGATATCAAAAGAACTTTGGCCTGCTCCTCCATGTCTCAGCTGGGAATGATCATTGTTGGCATTGGCATGATGGATCTTCTGGGGGAAGAGAATACTCTGGCAGCCAGGGGAACAGTAATGCATATGGTAAACCATGCCTGCCTTAAGCTGGTGCTATTTATGGCTGCAGGTGTGATCGTGATGAATCTTCACAAACTGAACCTGAATGAAATCCGTGGATACGGCAGAAAAAAGCCTTTCCTTAAGCTGGTTTTCCTGTCGGGCTCCCTTGGAATTGCCGGAATACCTTTCTTTAACGGTTATATTAGTAAGACACTTCTTCATGAGAGTATCGTGGAATATATAGAGGTTCTTTCTGAGCAGGGAAGTAGCGATGTAGTACTATTCAGAGTCATTGAGTGGCTGTTTTTGATCACTGGAGCCATGACATTGGCATATATGACAAAGCTCTTTGTCTGTGTGTTTGTGGAGAAGAACGTGGATGCAGATCTGCAAGCTGAATATGATGAGGGAAAGCCCTATTGCACCCCTCTTACTAAGCTTGTACTTGCAATCACTGCCTTTGTAATGCCTGTATTTGGCGTGCTTTCAAAGATTACAATTGATATTATTGGAAATATGGGACAGGGCTTTTTAGGGGCAAAAGAGCTGGAACATCAGGTCAACTATTTCTCCCTTGAAAACCTGAAGGGCGGATTTATAAGCATCCTTCTTGGAGCCTTGATCTACCTTGTATTTATCAGGAGAGTTCTTCTTAGAAATGAGGATGGAAGAGAAGTATATGCTGATATTTGGCCAAAGAAGCTGGATCTTTTGACACTATTCTATGAGCCGGTTCTTATGGTGATACTTCCTGCAGTTATTGGATTTATCTGCAGATGCCTGGATTTTGCCCTGGACGGTTTAATCCTTTTTCTTCGAAGGACCACTCATAAACAGGTCTTCAGAAAGGAACCGGTTCCTGCGAAATTCTTCCTTGCCAATATACTTGGAAGCATTATGAACAGGATCTCTTCAGCTATCAGCTTCTGTACCGGAGAGAGGATTCATAGAAAGAAGAACTACGTGCTTGTTCTTGCCGGGAAAAAGACCCTTATGGATCAGACCACAAAGATGGTAAGTGCCAGCAGTGCCTTTTCCCTTATGATGTTCGCAATCGGTATAATCGCAGTTGTGGTCTATATTCTGGTGGTTTGATTATGAATTATATTTATGAGACACATCTTCACACAATAGAGGGCAGCGCCTGTTCAAGGACACCCGGAGCTGATTATATCAGGTATATGAAGGATCTGGGCTACGCGGGAATCATTGTAACCGACCACTTTTTTACAGGAAACTGTGCCGTTCCGAAGGACCAGCCCTGGGATAAAAGAGTAGAGCAGTACTGTAGCGGCTATGAGCATGCTAAGGAAGCTGCAGGCAAGGATCTGACAGTTCTTTTTGGCCTTGAGTATAACTTCCAAGGGGATGAATTTTTGCTCTATGGTCTTTCAAAAGAGTGGCTGTTGGACAATCCTGATATTGAAGGAAAGGACAGATTCCAGGTATATGAGGCAGTTCATCAGGGCGGCGGTATAATGATACAGGCTCATCCCTACCGGGAAAGGGGTTATCTATCCGCTATACATTTGACTCCTGATGCCTGTGATGGCGCTGAAGTTTATAATGCTGCGAATCCTGACTATCAGAATGCGCTGGGCTACCAATATGCCCTTGATCATGGCTTTTTAATGGCCGGAGGCTCGGATATTCACTATTTTGGTCAGCCTGACATGGGAGGAATGAGTTTTTCTTACCCAATTGAGACAATAGAAGACTATGTCAAGGCCTTTATGGCAGGGGAAGGAACACCGGTTTATAAGAAGGATGCCCTAAACAGCAAAGAGGGCTTTAAGCCCATTTTTGAGGCAAAAGAGCTTATAACAGTATCTAAGGAGCCCACTTTAGAAGTAATATGGCACTGAAATAAAGTTTAAAAATTTAGGAAAAGCTGTGAAAATTTAGTAAAAAGTGGTGCATTTCTGAAAACAGGCTATATAATGGTTTTATAGGAGGGTGGACCTATGAAAAGTAAAAGTATTGTGGGATTAGTATTATCAGTAGCAATGATGGCAATGGTTGGATGCAACACAGCAGGTTCTGGTGCTGATGTGGGAACCGACCTAAAGCCTGTTATCTATCTCTATCCGCAGGAAGAGAACACTGAGATTTCAGTAAGACTTGACTACAATGGGGACATTACAGAGCTCATTCCTGAGTTCAATTCAGAGAACACCTGGACTGTTACAGCAAATCCGGATGGACAGATAACCTTCGAAGGTCAGCAGTATGACTACCTCTTCTGGGAGGGAGTTCCGAAGTATGAATATGATTTCTTTACAGGCTATTGTGTAAAGGGATCCGAAACGGAAGGCTTCTTACGAGATAAGCTCTCAGAGCAGGGACTTAACGAAGCAGAGATCAACGAGTTTTTGAGGTTCTGGTTGCCGGATATGGAGGGAAATCCCTATAATATCATCAGCTTCCAGGACAGAACATACAGAAAAGGCGCACAGCTTACTGTTACGCCACAGCCTGACACTATGATTAGAGTGTTCATGGCATGGTATCCATCAGATGTCAGCGTAAAGATCAATCCTCAGATTCTTGATTCACCATCAAGACAGGGCTTTACAGTAGTTGAATGGGGTGGAAACCGAGTTTACTAATATTCGCTAAAGAGGGGCTTATAGCTAGGCTAGCTGTGGGCTTCTTTTTTTGCGCAAAAATAAAGGCTCAGGCCTTTACAATAGTGGCTGAGCCTACAGGTTTTCTGTAAAGTCTTAAAAGGAAAAGTGCTCCGCGGACACAAATATCAATACACATAGCAAGCCAAACACCTCGAAGGCCTATCCGTGGTGCCAGGAAGGAAGCTAAGGTAATTCTTACAGCCCACATACTGATAAAGTTTATTACAGATGGGCCAAGAGTATCTCCTGCACCTCTAAATACGCCGGTTCCAACAATGGATGCTGCGAACATTGGCTCAGCAAAGGCTTCTATACGAAGGACCATGGCTCCAAGAGCCTGAATTTCAGGATCCGGAGTCAAAAGAGCTAATAGCTGCGGGGCAAAAATGTACATGAGAATACCGGTTCCTGTCATTACCAGCATTCCAAGGGCAGTAGCAAGCCAGCCAAGGCGGTTTGCAAGCTTCTTTCTTCCGGCGCCAAGGCTCTGTCCAATTAGTGCCGTTGCAGCGCTGGCTATACCGTAGCCCGGCATGTAACAAAGACCTTCTGCCGTGATAGAGAAGGAGTTAGCAGCAAGGCTGATATTTCCAAGTGGTGAAACTATCCTTGTGGCCATAACGTAGCCACAGCCCATGATTCCCTGCTCAATGCCCACAGGAACAGCGATTTTAACAGCAGTACCAAGTTCATCCAATGTAAATGGCAGGGACTTTTCCTTTCGAAGATGCAACAGAGGAGACCTTACTAGCAGGAAATATAGCATGGAAAGCCCAATTGAACCCTCTGATAGGGCAGTTCCAAGGGCTGCGCCAGCCACTCCAAGGCCTGCTCCGTAAACCACAATGGGTGTACCAAAGAAAATAATGGACCTTGTAGGGAAGATCAGGATAAAATTCAGGATAACGTTCAAAAAGCACCCAATAATGCTAAGGATGCTGGGAGTCCTTATATTTCCGCTGCACTGAAGCATTCCGGAAGAGGTCATACTGATGTGCATAAGCGGAAGCGCGAAAGCAAAGATCCTGAAGTAGGTAGCTGCCTGGGATGCAATCGATTCTCCGCCTCCAAGCCAGTAGGGCAGATATGCAGAAATGGACACACAAAGAATAGCGATTGTTATGCTAAAAGCCAAGACAGATACAAGGCCGTGCTTAACAATCGCTCTGGCTTTTGCATCATTTTTTGCACCGATACTGTGAGCGACCTGAACATTAAATCCGGTACTTACAGCTCGGCAGATGCCACCTACAAGCCAGGTGGTGGAAGAAACCAGTCCAATGGCAGCTGAGGGGTCAGGCCCCAAACGGCCAACCATGGACTGGTCCACGTATTCCATTATAACGGTGGTGATCTGAGAAAAAATGGCAGGAATGCTGAGCATCACAATGATCCTCAGCTGCTCCTTAAAGGGAATCTCGCTGCCATTTCTTATCTGTTCAAAATAATCTTTTTTCATTCATTTCCAGCTATTGTTACATTTTCAAGCTTAATTACTGAAGGCATCAGGACGTTATTGTACTGCTTAAGCTCTTTTGATAGTTTCATGTTGTTTATGAGCTCGGGTAGGCTACCAGATACAGATCCTCCGCTTACAGGAGTAACCTTATCACCTTCGTGAAGGTATGCTAGTCTTATTTCTCCAGCGATGTCTCCTGTGATTATATCCACTGAGAAATCCGAGAACTCAACCGGCTCAAGATAAGTACCCTGACGAAGCTCTGCTTCAGTACTGCTTCCGCCCTCTGCCTGGAAGTTTCCGACAATATAGGAGTCTTTTACTCCAAGGTAATATCTGAACTGGCAATCGCCCCAGTAATTCTCGGGAACGTTATCCTTTATAAGGTACATATCTTTAGTTTTGGCACCTTCAGAGTCTACAGGATAGTTTTTGGATGAGTTGGGGAGCTCCTTAAGGGCCTTAATGGTGATCTTATCTCCCTGAACATCCTCTGCAAAAGATTTACCTATCTCGCAGTCAGAATAACCTCTGTATTTAAGGCTTGCATGCATTCTCATGGCAAAGAACTTGAACAGTTCGCTGGCATCTTCGGTTGAGAAGAGAACAGTAGCCTTCTTAAGGTTAGGTGTAGGCTTGGTAACGAGTCTGTCCTTGCCGAACTTGAGGGTGCTTGTAAGTTCCTCGATAAGGTGCGCCTTATCGCAGCTTCCGGATTCATACATGCGGTACAGCTCAATTTCATGCTGGTCGTTTCTGGCGTTTACCACAACTTCTACCTTTGAACCTGGGCAAACTACAGTTACATCTATTCCCTCAGAGTTTACAAAACGTCTGGTGGTCTTTTCTGCAAAAATCTCATAGGAATTGATGTCCTCTGTGGAGGTTTCGGGGATCTGCTGAAGTGCTTCAATATAATCCCTGGCTGTCTGCTCCACATCATAATCCTTGTTGTTAACCGTTACCTGATCCTTGTTGAGCTCGAAATAAGGATTTTTTACGTAAGAAGCTCTCTCATAGAGGTCGTTTATGATCTTTTGTGCTTCCTCTACTGAAGCTGTGGGATTGATCTCCTGAGAAGCACTTCCAAGAAACTTACCATCCTCAAGCTTGCGGTACACAGTTACGCTAATATGTTCAACATCTCTGACTCTGTTCTGGTCAAGCTCATGCTTTATGAAATAGAACTCCCAGGCCTGTGTGACCTTGTCAGAGACTTCCCAGGCGTCAGCGCCTGAGTTTTTAAGTAATTCTATGATCTTGTCTGTCATTATCTAATCCTCCCAATTATCCAAGTGTTGCTCTAGCCTTGAGATATGGGCCTCCATCTGAAACCTTGACCCATTCCTTGTAGCCTTTTCCACAGGCACCATTTCCGAAGGACAGATAGTCATCACTTACCATGGAGATGGAACCAAGCAGATCAGGCACATAACCGGTGAGGACCACAGGAGAAACTACCTTTCCTGTAAGTTTTCCGTCTATGATCTCATAGCCCCTGTCAATTATGCACTGAATTCCCCAATGCTTTGGATCTTCCATTCCGGAGTCCATACCGGCAAGAAGATAGCCTTTTTTTATGGACGCGATCATTTCTTCCTTGGTGGAAGTTCCTGCGTCAAACATGGTGTTAGTCATTCTTGTATAGGCCTTATGCTCGAAGTTTTCGCGCTTTCCGTTGCCGGTAGGCTTTATGCCAAGGCGGAGAGCAGCAAGGGCATCGCATACGCCTGTTTTCAAAATACCTTTATCAATCTCTATAACGTCTCCAGCAGGAGTTCCCTCATCGTCAAAAGCATAGCTGGCCACATCTTTTACGCACTTGGCACCCTCATGCATGGTAACAAGGTCAGAACCTACGCGCTTGTCGATGTATTCTGCTCCAAGAGCTCTCTTTTTAACAAACATATCCATCTCAACGCCATGACCGAAGGCTTCGTGGGCAATAAGACCGGAAACTTCGGGAGTTGTGATGATATCATATTCACCGGGTTCGATGGTGCCGGCACCCAGATCGTCATTTAATGCTGTATAAGCCTCTTTTACTGCCTTTGAAAGACCGTCGAAGAGAGCCGGGCCTTCCCTGTCGGAAATGCCGTTGTAGGAAGAATTACTCTTTCCATCTCTTACACCGATCATGGAAACGGAGCCTTCTGAGTATACATAGCTCTGACGAAGGTCTTTATTTGCTGTAAGGAACATCTTGCAAACATGGGTTGACTGAGCTCTTACATTGCAGTCGATGATCTCCTCAGACATAGCGACACCTTCATCGCTGAACTTCTGGAGCTTGGCAACCAGGGCACTTAAATCAGTGGATTCCGGAAGATCCGTTGTATCCATTTCTACAAAGAGCTCTTCTGGTTCGTCGTTAAGGATTTTTGTGTCATAAACCTTTGAGTTTGTAGCCTTTAAAAGAGAAAGCTGCATATCGAGGACTTTTTTGATCTTTTCTGCTGTTTCTTTTACCTGGGATGGATCAAAGAGGTTAAAAGAATATTCGCTGTAAAGGCCATCTTTATATACCCTTACAACAGTTCCTCTCTCTGTTGTGAGGTTCTCTCCATTGATTGATTTAACTCTCTGTGAAGCAGTTATGGTAAAACCAACGGAATCCGTTGATAGAACGCTGACATAGTCGTAGCTTGTCTTAAGCTCGGCTATAAGCGCTTTAAGGCCGTCAGCAATGCCGGCCAGATATGGCGAAAAAGTAGCTTTCATTAGCTGTACCTCCTAATACTTACTAATCTGCGCAAACAGCGCAGCCTTGTTAATTGTAAGGTATCAGGGGCATTAAAACAAGCTATAGCGCTAAAAAAGTACCGCCACCGGGAGCCTGCCGCAGTGACGGTACCTTATTTTTTGTTGAGATTGTTCATTTAGTACCAACCTCCTTTCTTACTCTTTATATCGGCATTGGAACCGTGGAAATTAGCGGGAATTATTAACAGATTCTAACCTTTTTATTATTAATGATTGTTTGAAAAATGAGCGATAAAACGATAAAATATTAGTATGGTGAATTGTGCAAAAGCTTACTGAGTTCAGGGAACGAGAATGAAAAAATATACCTACAGCAAAGAAGAGCGGGCATTTATAGAAGGGAACTGCATCCCTTTTTCAACATATCAGTTTATAGACAACCATGTGGAAACTCTTGCAATATCCGCAGGATTTGTTGAATTGTTCAATCTGGACAATCTGGATGAGGCTTATCGAATAATGAGAAACGATATGTATCTTGATGCTCATCCGGATGACATATCCAGGATTGCAGATGCGGCAGAGCGGTTTGCATTTTCCGATGAGCCTTATGACATCCTGTTTCGAAATATGAATCGCGGAGAATACAGGGTTATCAGGGCGAAGGGGGAGCACATGTATACTCCTTCCGGAGAGCGAATCGCTGTGGTCTGGTACACGGATGAAGGGCCATACGTGGCTGATCCTGAAGGAGGCGACGATCCATTTGCCTATTCTCTTAGCAGAGTAATAAGAGATAATTCCAGAAATTATAACGAGAAATTTGATCATCTGACGGGACTTCCTCAGATGAGTTATTTCTTTGAACTGGCAGTTGCCGGGAGGGAAGAAATAGAAAAAGCCGGTGGTTTGGCTGCTATGCTGTTTTTTGACCTTAGCGGCATGAAGATATACAACCAGAAGTATGGGTTTGGTGAGGGAAATATACTGCTAAAGAAAATAGCCCGTGTTCTGGTCAGGCATTTTGGATCAAACAACTGCAGCAGATTCAATGGAGATCATTTTGCGGTTTACACCAGTCAAAGTGACTTAGAGCAGAGACTTCAGGTGGTTCTATCAGATCTGGAAGTCGTTAACGGAAGTAATTCACTTCCTGTAAGGATAGGAGTATATAGGGCAATGGATGGGGAAAACGATCCCAGTACTGCCTGTGATAGAGCCAAGATAGCCTGTGATTCTTCAAGAAACTCCTATATTTCCAGCATTAACTATTTTGATGATGAAATGCTTCACAAGGAAGAAATGAGGCAGTATGTCATTTCCAATCTTGAAAAAGCTATCAAGGAAGGCTGGATACAGGTTTATTATCAGCCTATTATCAGAGCGACCAATGGGCTGGTGAGCGATGAGGAGGCTCTTTCAAGATGGATCGATCCAGAGCGCGGTACCATTATGCCGGGGGATTTTATACCAATCCTGGAAGATACGGGACTTGCTTATAAGCTTGATCTTTTTGTCCTTGATAATGTAATCGAAAAGATGAAGATTCAGGATCGGTATGGATTTTATGTTGTTCCCCAGTCACTGAACCTTTCAAGGACTGATTTCTATGCCTGCGATATTGTGGAAGAGATTAGGAAGAGGATAGATGATGCCGGAGTTGATCACTCCAGGCTTACTATAGAGATCACAGAGTCTGTTGTGGGCAGCGACGTGGAATATATGAAGGAGCAGATTGAACGATTTCAGGCTCTTGGATTTGCTGTGTGGATGGACGACTACGGTAGTGGATACTCCTCCCCGGAACTGCTTCAGTCTATTCATTTTGACACCTTGAAGTTTGATATGCAGTATGTTCAATCTTTTGAGAATGGTGATGAGAATAAGATCATTCTTACTGAACTTATAAAGATGGCGATATCCCTTGGCATAGAGACTGTTGTAGAGGGAGTTGAGACTAAGGAACAGGTGGATTTCCTAAAGGATATAGGTTGTGCGAAACTCCAGGGCTACTATTACAGTATGCCTCTGTCACGTGAAAAACTGGTGGAGATCAGTAAGGGCGAGCCATTATTTAGCTGCGAGAATCCTGCTGAAACAGAGTATTATTCTATCATTGGTAAGATAAGCCTTTATGATATGGCAGTTACACAGGATGATGCTGAGGGTGGATTCCAAAAGAATTACTTCAATGCCCTTCCCATGGCCATCATGGAAATGAATGACACGGATCTGTGGATAGTAAGGGCTAATCAGGCCTATAAGGAGTTTTTCTCTAAAAGCTTTGATGGTGCAGATGCCAATGCAGACAGGACGAAGGATCTGGAAGAGATGCGAGAAGGCAGAGGATCTGCTTTTATCAAGGCTCTAAAGCAGTGTGCCAAAGACGGGAAAAGAGCTCTTCTGGATGAGAGGACTCCTGATGGTGGAATGAGGCACGTCTTTATAAGACGTGTTGCAATAAACCCGGTTACGGGAGTAGTGGCTTTTGCTGTGGTCCTTCTAGGAGTAGAAAAGACAGGAGATGCAAATAATTTGTCATACACCTACGTGGCGCAGACTCTGGCTTCAGATTATATCAGTCTTTACTATGTGGATTTAGATACTGATCAGTTTGTGGAATATGGTTCTACAAATGCTTATGACGACCTCGTAATTGAAAGACATGGGGTAAATTTTTTTGCCCAGTGTCACAGCGATTCTATTCTGCATATCTTTGATGAAGATAAAGAAGGTTTCTACGAGAGTTTCTTCAAGGAAAATGTAATGGATATCCTCAATCAGAAAGGTGTGTATACTCTGACCTTTAGAATTGTTAAGAAGGATGAGCCTATCTATGTACATTTGAAGGCAGTAAAGATCAAAGCTAAGGGCAATTTTGCCATAATCGGAATAAGCGACATTGATGCTCAGAAAAAACAGCAGGAGTCGTTTGAGCGGATAAAGGAAGAACAGATAACATATTCCAGGATATCTGCACTATCCGGTAATTACATTATTATTTTTACTGTTGATCCTGCTACAGGGGAGTATACAACCTACACCGTTGAACACAGCAAGCATGATCCGGGAATGCCTGAGCAGGGAGATGAGTTCCTGCATACCTTCAGAAGAGCCAGCAGGAATATGATCTATCTGGAGGACATGGAGAGGGTGCTTAATGAACTGACCATGGACAATATCCTTGCCCAGATCAGGCAGTATGGCATTTTTTCCATAACCTACAGGGATCTGCACTCCGGAGAGCCAAGGTACGTTAACTTAAGGGTTGCGCTGGTGGAAGAGAAAAATGGAAAGAGACTGCTTTTTGGTATAAGCGATGTCAATGAGCAGATGAAGAGGGAACAGGATGCTGCGGCCAAGCTTGCAGCGGCCAGGAACGAAGTAAACCGTGACGCTCTTACAGGAGTTAAGAATAAGCACGCGTACATCGACGTAGAGGCTCAGATCAACAGCATGATAGAAGAGAATAATGCTCCTGATTTTGCTGTGGCTGTCATGGATATCAATTCTCTTAAGCAGATAAATGATACTAAGGGACATCAGGCCGGGGATGAGCTCATCAAAAAAGGCTGCGATATTATCTGCAAAATATTCCGCCATAGCCCTGTATTCAGGATCGGTGGAGACGAGTTTGCTGTTATCGCCCAAGGCGGAGATTTCAAGAATATCAATAAGCTCATGGAGCTTTTAGATGAAAGCAATAAAAAGAACCTGGAAGAGGGCGATGTAGTCATAGCCGGAGGCGTTGCAAAATTCCGTAATGAGCGAAGCGTGGCGGATGTGTTCGCCAAGGCTGATGAGCTTATGTATCGCAACAAGCACCAATTAAAGAGTGGCTAAATATATAACATATATAATATATACAAAATGACCCTGAAAAGGAGCTGGAAATGTCTGCTAACAAGAAACCACTAAAACGAAGCATAATAATAGGCTGTACTGTTTTCATAGTGCTTTTATGCCTTATTCTCAGTGTGCTCACATATACTACATATACCAGGTCTTTGTATCGGTCCTATGAAGCCAGAATGACAGATATTATCGAATATGTGGAGAGCCATATAGACGTTGATGATCTGGCACAGTGCATTGACACAGGTGTTGAATCAGAGAAATTTAAAGAGATGATGACCTTCATGGATGGGATAATGGAAGACTTTGACGTCCATTATCTATATATTGTTAAGCCTGTGGAATATGAAGACTCTTATGTTATGATGAACATTTTTTCTGCAGACACTGCCCAGGGAAGACTGGAAGACCCGGATGGATATTATTTGGGAATGCTTCTCCATGACGACTATGAGCTTAAGGATGTCCTTCTTTACAAGGAGGCTATGGAAAAGGACGGAATAGTCTTTTTCAAGAATGTCAGCATCTGGGGTTATGATTACACCGGACTTCTGACACTGGTAGATAGTAAGGGTGACAGGGTTGCAGCCCTTGGCGTGGATTTTGATGTTTATGAACTGCAAAGGTCTATACGGGCATTTACTATAGTAAATGTAGCGCTTATCGTTATTATGGGATGTCTTTTCATGGGAATGTTTTTACTATGGATGAACAGGAATGTGTCAGAGCCTATTACCCGGTTGGAAAGGAGCGTTGTTGCTTTTGCATCTAGTGCCCACGACCAGAAGGATCCTGAAAAACTCAAATATGATGATCCAGATATCCACACCCAGAATGAGGTAGAGTCCCTTTCAAATGCCATGAGTCAGATGTCCTTGGATATGAAGAAATATGTTAGAAATATCCTGGATGCTGAAGGCGTTGTTGAAGATATGAAGACCAAGGTCAACCAGATGGATATGGTGGCCTATCAGGATGCTCTGACCCATGTAAAGAACAAGGCCTGGTATGATATGACTGAAGAGAGGGTCAATGGGGATATTCAGGCTGGTACAGCAAGATTTGGAATCCTCATGGCGGACCTTAATAACCTCAAGAAGATAAATGACAATTATGGCCACGATCATGGAAACGACTATATTACCGGAGCCTGCCACCATATCTGTGTGACCTATCAGCATTCGCCGGTAGTCAGGGTCGGCGGTGATGAATTTGTTGTTATCCTGGAAAACAGCGACTATGACCACAGAGAGGAGCTTTTAGCTGAGATAAAAGAGGTATTCAACAAGGCTTGTTCTGATGCCTGGAAGGATCCATGGGAGAAGTATTCCTGTGCATTTGGAATGGCTGTATATGATCAGGGAAAAGACCGGACTATGGAGGATGTCTTTAAGAGAGCAGATTCCATCATGTACAGAGATAAACAGAATTCAAAAATGGCGCGCCAGTAAGGCACGCCATTTCTTTTGGCCATATGATCATATTCATTGAGGTCCGTTATAGAAAAATGCAAGCATAGTGATATCGTCAAACTGAGAGCCTTCGCCCACAAATGCGTCGATGTCCTCTTGCATGTTTTCCAAAAGCTTTTTTGCATCTGCTTCAGGCTCCCTATTCAGGGACTGGAGCATTCTCTTTGTGCCGAAAAGCTTCATATCAAGGTTTGTTGCTTCGGTAACACCATCCGTGTAAACAAAGAAGCTGTCGCCGGGGTTCATATCAAAGGTGTGCTCTCCAAAAAGAAGTTCCTCAGAAATGGCCAGGGCAGGTGAGTGCTTATAGATAAGCAGTTCATATTCGCCACCGGCTCTTCTTATGGCAGGACACTCATGGCCTGCGTTGGAGGCCATTCCTCGGCCAGTTGAAAGTTCTATGATGCAGAACCAGACGGTTACGAAGAAATCTTCGGCGTTATTCTCGCTCAGCTGTTTATTCACATCCCTAAGGATTCTGGAGGGAGATAAGCCCTTCTTGGTCAGGGCGCTGTTTCTTATGATGGTCTTAGCTCTTGCCATGAAAAGAGCTGCCGGAACACCTTTTCCGGATACATCAGCCATGACAATTGCCAGGTGATCGTTGTCAATGAAGAAGAAATCATAGAAATCACCGCCTACTTCCTTGGCAGGAGTCATGGTGGCGTAGATATCAAGCTCTTTTCTGTCAGGGAAAGGAGGAAATACGCCGGGAAGCATGTCTGTCTGAATCTTGGAGGCAACGTCAAGTTCTGCGCTAATACGCTCTTTTTCTGCTGTTATAGTCTGGATATTGTCGATATACTTTACGATGTCTTTTTCCATCTGGAGAACTGAAGAGGCCAGTTCCTCCATCTCGTCCCCTGTCTGGATATCCTCTATGGAGGTGTCTATCTCAGCGTTGTTGGAGGCGAATTTCCGAACGTTTCGCCTTAGAACCATAAGAGGCTTTATAAGGTTCTTGCTGATGAAATACCAGTTTGAGAGGCAGAAAAGTCCAAGCAGTAACAAGGATATAGCGATCATGTTCAGGAGATAATCAATTAAGGTTGAACGGATCACTTTCATGCTGGTGTCCACAAAAAGAAGGGCGACAACAGACCCGCTGCTGTCTTTTACAGGGAGGCAGCTGGAGGTCAGATAGCCATATCTTTTTGATCTGCGGATAAGATAGCTTTCGGGACGAACACCCTCGGTATATGTCTTCCAGATTTCATCGAAAGAAGCGGATATTGGATCAGAATCCCCAATGAAAGTGCTGTTGTCGTAAACATAACGCATGGTTTTGTTTTCGTAAGGAACTACTATGTATATGTAGGCTACATCAGAGGTATCTTTCATGAAACGCAGGTACTTTTTCATGGACTTATAATAGTCGTCTTCTTTCCAGGTTCTGGTATACTCGGCAATCTTGTCGTGATCGATCTCGTTGAGGATGATATCTCCCAGAACATAGCCTTTGTCGTTATATATTTTTTCTATGGAGCGGTTAAAAATATAAGAGCCTGCAGTGCAGGATAAGACCACCAGAATAAAGGTGAATATTGCTGTTCCGATAGTGGCTTTTCTGTTGATGCCCCACTTTTTCTTTTTATCCATAAATCCCCCTAATATGTGTCATGCTCATGGTAACATTCCACAATAATTAGTATAGCATAGATTTGGTACCTTATTATTACCTGAAGTTATAGCTTGTGATAAGGTATGGCAAATTGACGGTAGGGCTCCAGGGATGATAACTTTAGTACATCAAATAGAGCTACGGCAGGTAAGGAGGAGAAATATATGGGATACAGATTTGAGACACTTCAGTTACACGTTGGACAGGAACAGCCGGATCCGGCAACAGACGCAAGAGCGGTTCCGATTTACCAGACAACTTCTTATGTATTTAGAAACAGCCAGCATGCAGCCGACAGATTTGGCCTTGCTGATGCAGGAAACATATATGGAAGACTTACAAATTCAACTCAGGATGTTCTTGAAAAGAGACTTGCAGCCCTTGAAGGCGGCACAGCAGCTCTGGCAGTTGCTTCAGGCGCAGCAGCTATCACTTATACCATTCAGGCACTGGCAGCAAACGGTGGTCACATTGTAGCACAGAAGACCATCTACGGCGGAAGCTACAACCTCCTGGCACATACACTTCCACAGTATGGCGTAACTACTACTTTCGTGGATGCTCATGATCTGTCAGAGGTTGAGGGAGCAATAAAAGACAATACAAGAGCGATCTACCTTGAGACTTTAGGAAATCCTAACAGTGATATTCCTGATATCGATGCTATCGCAGAGATTGCTCATAAGCATGGACTTCCATTGGTTATTGATAACACCTTTGGAACACCATATCTTATCAGACCAATCGAGCATGGTGCAGATATCGTGGTACACTCAGCAACAAAGTTCATCGGCGGACATGGAACAACCCTTGGTGGAGTTATTGTTGAAGCGGGAAAGTTCAACTGGAAAGCAAGTGGAAAGTATCCTAACATTGCTGATGCAAACCCAAGCTATCATGGAATCTCTTTCTATGATGCTGTAGGACCAGCAGCTTTTGTAACCTATATAAGAGCTATCCTTCTTAGAGATACAGGTGCGACTCTTTCACCGTTCAATGCATTCCTTCTTCTTCAGGGCGTTGAGACTCTTTCCCTTCGTCTTGACAGACATGCAGAGAACACAAAGAAGGTAGTAGAGTTCCTTTCAAAGCATCCAAAGGTAGAAAAGGTAAATCACCCATCACTGCCTGATCATCCTGATCATGCTCTCTATGAGAAGTACTTCCCTAACGGAGGCGCATCAATCTTTACTTTTGAGATCAAGGGTGGAAAAGACGCAGCGTGGAAGTTCATTGATAATCTGGAGATTTTCTCACTCCTTGCCAATGTTGCTGATGTAAAGAGCCTTGTAATCCATCCTGCATCAACTACTCATTCTCAGCTTAACGATGAAGAGCTTGCAGATCAGGGTATCACACAGAGCACCATCAGACTTTCAATAGGAACTGAGCACATTGATGATATTATTGCTGACCTTGAAAAGGGTTTTGCAGCTATCTGATAAAGTAATCTCATATCCGAATATTACCAGGAAGAACCGAAGGTGACTTCGGTTCTTTTTTGGCGACTTTTTGTGGGACAGATTATGATAGTGTAACCATGTAGCAAGTGTTATTATATTGTCAGAGGATTATTATGAGAGCAATATCTGAGATCCTTGAGATTGAAAGAGAGCTGATGAGGAACGTAACATGGAAATTCCTGAAAATTTAAAGTGGATAAATAAGATAGAGGAAATAGATGTTGCCGAAGGGATAAAGAACTGTGGGATGCCCCAGCATTATCACAAGTTCGTCAGGTCCTTTTACGACACTATTGAGACCAGGATTCAGGATATTCAGGATTCTTATAACTCAGACGACATCAAGGCCTATACATCAAAGGTTCATTCCCTTAAGAGTGTAGCAGGTATTATGGGGGCAAAAGAGCTTTCGGAGCTGGCCAGGGAGCTGGAAGAAGCCGGAGATTATGGTGATAGACAGTTTATAGACCAAAATACCGAAACTATCATTAATATGCTTCACGCTTTTAAAGATAAGCTTTCCCCAATTGAAATTGAAGATACGGCTGTGGGGGCGGATGATAATAAACCAATGATCTCCCCTGAAGAAATGGAAAGTGCATACAGGGCACTTGGTGATTTTGTACAGCAGATGGATTATGATGCTGCGGAAAGAGTGTTTTCCGAGCTAAACGAGTATATTCTTCCTGATAATGACAGACAGTTGATCAAAGAATTGGAAAAAATGCTCAGATCTTTTAATTGGGATGGCATGGAAAGTATGCTATCACAGCGGTAAGGGCGCTAGAAACAGGGTGCTCAATGTGATAAAATGTACATAGGTATGCGCAATATCGCATTAGGGCTATTTCTGTGGTGATTTATGACTGAACATGGATTAGACAATAGGATTAAAGGTGGGGCAAGTGTGCGAATCTGGCTTGCATTGATCGGAACTACGGTCAATGTAGTGCTTGCTTTTTGGATGAACAGATTTGGGCTTTCCCTTTATTTAGATACGATCGGTACAATTGCTGTTTCTGCCATAGGCGGCCTTTTCCCGGGAATCCTCACGGCAGTTGCTACCAACGCTCTATGCTCTCTTTTCAATAACAATGCAATATATTTTGGCTTTATCAACGCACTGATAGCTCTTTTTACTGCATGGTTTATCAGAAAATTCTCATTTAAGAAGTTTAAATATATCATATTCTTTATTCTTATAGCAGCTCTATTTAGTGGCAGTATCAGCGCTATCATAGAGTGGATTCTTTTAGATGGCGCGCAGATGGCAAAAAAGTCTGAGGCTGTGGAGCTGTTTGCATCAGCCATGGGCATTCGACAGTTCTGGGCATTTTTCATCTATAAAAATCTATTGAGTATCATCGACAAGGGAATAGCCACTATTGTAGCCTGGGTACTACTCATGATCATACCGGATTCCAGGCTGGAAGAGATAGAAAAGGGAAGCTGGAAGCAGAAGCCTCTTACGGAAGAAGATATAGCTGAGCTAAAGGCTTGGGGAAAAGAGACTAGAAGCAGGATGCGCAACAGGACGACTCTGACTATTTTTGCGACATCTCTTTTGCTGGTGATAGTGACGGGCTGGATCGGGTTTTCTCTTTATTTCCGTAATTCCAAGGAAGACAAGACGGTTGATGCTGTTAATATCCTGCGGCTTTGTGATGAAGTGATCGATCATGAAAGAATAAATGCCTATATCAGCGAAGGCGAAGCTGCAGAAGGCTATTTGGAAACCCAGAAACTTCTTAGGTCCATAAAGGAAACATCCCGAAATGTGGCAGATCTGTATTTTATCAAGTTCGATCAGGACTCCGGATGTCTTATATTTGACCTGGGGTATGACAAAGAGGAAACACCTGAAAGAGTAGTTTACGATGAGAATATCAAGGCTATATTGCCTCAGCTGCTTTCGGGGGAAAATGTAGAACCCCTTGAACATGGCAGTATTGATGGATGGATGCGATCGGTTTTCTATCCGATAAAAGATAGCAACGGAAAGGTTGCCTGCTATGCCGTGGCAGATGTTTCCATAACAAACATGCGTGAATATATGAAGATGTTCTTTATAAGGGCAACCATAATCCTTTTGGGCTTCTTTATTCTTGTCTTGGGACATAACCTGTGGGTTACTAACGTTACAATGGTTTATCCCATAAAGAGTATGGCCAAATGTGTCGACAATTTTTCGCATCTTGGATACGGACAGGAACAGCTTGATAAAAACGTTAAGAGTATTAGGGCTTTGGAAATAGAGACCCAGGATGAGGTGCAGCAGCTTTATAATTCCATCTGTAACATGACACTGAATCTGTCTGAGCAGATGCGCGATTTGAGGAGGCTTTCGGACACCACTGCTAAGATGCAGGATGGACTTATCATCACCATGGCGGACATGGTTGAAAACAGGGATTCCGATACTGGCGCACACATACAAAAGACCGCTTCCTACGTAAAGATAATAGTGGAGGGACTTAAGAAAAAGGGATATTACGCGGAGAAGATCACTCCGAAGTTTATCTCTGATGTTGTGCGCTCAGCTCCGCTACACGATATAGGAAAGATCAATATTTCAGACGCCATATTGAATAAGCCTGGAAAGCTCACTGATGAAGAATATGAGGTCATCAAGACCCACACCACAGCAGGAAAAAAGATCATGGAGGATGCTATCAGTACTGTCCAGGGTGAGAACTATCTGAAGGAAGCAAGGAATATGGCTGCCTATCATCATGAAAGATGGGATGGAAAGGGTTATCCGGAAGGGCTTCATGGGGAGGTCATTCCGCTGTCTGCGCGCATTATGGCGGTTGCTGATGTTTTTGATGCTCTTACCTCACAGAGGGTATATAAGCCGGCATTTCCACTGGATAAAGCTCTGGATATACTAAGAGAAGGCTCAGGAACCCAGTTTGATCCAAAGTGTGTTGAAGCTCTGCTTGATAATCTGCCTGAAGTAAAGGTTATTTTGAAGAAATATAACGCAAATTCTTAAAAAGGACCCGGATGCTGAAGAAAAGACATCTTTTCAACTTAATAGCAGCTTCTTTTGGGGCACTGGTATTTATGACAGCTGCCTGGGAAAACTGCGCCATATTGCAGGCTGCAGAAGGCGCTGAAACCGGTCAGGAGACAGTGGCGACTTCTACGGAGCTTCCTAAGGTTGGTGGAGGATATGCTGTGACGGGGCAGATCGGCTTGGGTGGATATGCCACAAAGATTTATGATGTCACAAATGGCCTTCCTACTTCAGATGCCAATTATATTCTGGGAGCCAGCGATGGATATGTCTGGATCGGAAGCTATGGCGGAATCATCAGATACGATGGGTCTGTATTTGAGAAGATCACCAACTCTGAAGGTCTTACCAGTGGAAGAGGGCTTTTTGAGGACAGTCGCGGAAGGATCTGGGTTGGAACAAATGATAATGGTGTGGTTGTGCTTGATGGTGAAGTTGCAACCTGGATTACATATAAGGATGGCCTGCCATCTTCTTCTATCAGGGTTTTTGCTGAAGATAACTATGGAAATGTGTTCATAGGGACCACAGCAGGAATATGCTATGCAGATTCTAATCTGAAAATACATGTTGTAAATGACAGAAGAATTAATTCAGAGAGAATTCTCAGTCTTACCAGTGATCCTGAGGGAGTAATCTACGGACAGACCAAGAATGGTCTGGTTTTTGCCATTAAGGAACAGCTGGTGATCCACTGCTACCACAGCGAGGAACTGGGTATGGCCAACAGGATCACCAATATCCAGGCTGATCCTGAGAATAAAGGCTATGTTTATATTGGTACTGAAGGCAGCGAAGTTTACTATGGTAAGTTCGGAGATACTGCAAGGGCCATGAGGCATGTGTCTGTGGCTCCGCTTAGCTCTGTAAAATGGTTGAACTATGATTGCGGAAGATTATGGGTTTCCTCTATCAGCCAGTTGGGATATCTGGATAGAAACGACAGTTTTCATCTTTTAAAGGACCTTCCCATAAATAGTGGGATAGAGATGGTAACCTCCGATTATCAGGGCAATATCTGGGTTGCATCCTCCACTCAGGGAATTATGAAAATTGTTGCCAGCAATTTCATAGATCTTTCTCAGAAGACAGACCTTCCACAGGAAGTAACCAATGCTACCTGTCTGATAGATGGTGTTCTTTACGTTGGTACGGATAGTGGACTTCGTATCATTGGGAGAAATAATAAGGTTCTGGAAAATGAGCTGACAGATTTCATCGGGAATGCAAGGGTCAGGTACCTGATGTCAGACGATGAGGGAAATCTCTGGATATCAACTTATAACAATATTCTCGGGCTTGTGCGTTATTCAAAGAATGGTGAAATTACTAATTTTACCATGGAAGAGGGCATGCCCAGTAATGAGATACGGTGTACCCTGCAAGCAGAAGATGGTTCTATTTTGGTGGGGACCAATAATGGACTTGCAAGGATCAATCGAGGACGGGTTGAGATCCTGCTTGATGCGGATCCAACTGTCAAAAACACAGTATTTATGGCAGTGGAAGAGGGGGACAACGGAGAAATATATGTTGGTACTGATGGGGATGGGATCTATGCCATCAGCAAATCCGACATTCGAAAGATTGGAAGGGATGATGGACTGACCAGCGATGTTATCCGGCGTATTAAAAGAGATGAGCAGAGAGATCTTTTCTGGATCCTGACCTCCAATTCCATAGAATACATGAAGGATGGTGTGATCACCCAGGTGACATCCTTCCCCTACAATAATAATTATGACTTTGTCTTTGATAAGAACGGGAATATGTGGATGATTTCCTCCAATGGTCTGTTTATGGTGGACGTACAGGAGATGCTCCAGGACAAGGTCACAGATTTTAAGGAGTATACTCTGGCAAATGGCATAACCAGCACTCCTACGGCCAATTCCTTTAGTTTTTTGGATGAAGACGGAAACCTTTATATGGCTGGAAGATCAGGAGTTTGCAAGGTCAATATCGATCATTTCTTTGAGGAGGATATGCTGGTTGAGACCAAGATAAAATCGGTCTATAGCGGTGAAAAAAAGATACTGCCTGATGCACAGGGAAGATATGTGCTGCCATCCTCAAGCGCTCGTGTAAAGATAGCTGTTTCGGTTCTTGACTATACTCTCACAGATCCCCCTGTAAGGATATTCATGGAGGGAGATGAACAGGACCAGATACTGGTTTCCAGGAGCGCCATTCCACAGTTGGAATACACCGGGATGAAGCATGGGGATTATAAGCTTCATGTGCAGGTGCTGGACAACACCAGGAAAAAACTGGTTGATGAAGAGGTCTTTAGGATAACCAAGAAGTCACGTCTTTTTGAGCTTATGATCGTCAGAGTTTTCACTCTTATCCTGATAGCTCTTTTGACAGGCCTTTTGGTTTGGCATGTTATGAAGAACACTGTCATCCGAAGGCAGTATAATGAGATCAAGCAGGCAAGGGATGATGCGGAGCGCGCAAATTCGGCCAAGACAAGGTTTTTGGCAAATATATCACATGAGATCCGCACACCTATCAATACAATCCTTGGTATGGATGAGATGATCATGAGAGAAGATGCCACGGACGTTCCCAAGGGATATTTCATTTCCATGATGAATTATGCCTTTGATATAAAGAATGCGTCGGATACGCTCCTTGGCCTTATCAATGATCTTCTTGATATTTCCAAGATCGAGTCAGGAAAGATGCATCTTGTGGAGCAGGAGTACGAGGTCCAGGATCTTTTAAGGTCCATTGTCTCCATGATCCGCGTAAAGAGTACAGAAAAAGAGCTGATGTTTGACGTTGTAGTTGATGAGCTGATTCCACAACGTCTGTTTGGTGATGCAGGAAAGATTAAACAGATTGTTCTTAATCTGCTGACAAATGCGGTAAAATATACTGGTAAGGGCGGAGTGGTCCTGTCTGTATCCATGGAAGAGCGAAGCGATGATCTGGCTAAGATAAGATTCTCGGTAAAAGACACAGGAATAGGCGTAAAAGCTGAGGATATGGATAAGCTCTTTACTGCTTATGAGAGACTTGATGAGCAGAAGAACAGCGGTATTCAGGGCACAGGACTTGGCCTTGATATTTCGAGAAGATTTGCTGAGCTTATGGGTGGAACACTGACCTGTGAGAGCGTTTATGGTGAGGGTTCGGATTTTATCCTTGAACTTAGTCAGAAAATAGTTGATGCTACTCCTATAGGTCTTTTCGTTGAGCACGATGATTCCACTGCAAAGGGGCCGTATGTTCCGCAGTTTGTTGCGCCTGATGCAGATGTACTGGTGGTTGATGACAATCCTATGAACCTTAGCGTTATTAAGGGCCTTTTGAAGGCTACGAAGATATTCGTGACCACAGCCTCAAGCGGAGAGGAATGTCTTGAAAAGATGAAGACCACAAAGTTCAATGTGGTTCTTCTTGACCATATGATGCCCGGTATGGACGGTATAGAGACTGTTGGGCATATTCGTGAGACTGATCCGGATATTCCGGTATATGCACTGACAGCTAACGCCACCAGCGGAGAAGAGTTCTACAAATCCAAGGGATTTACGGGATATCTGTCTAAACCTATCGACAGCTATGCCCTTGAAAAAGCCATTATGCGCCATCTTCCGGAAGAGATCATGTTTAAGCCAAAGAGAGAAGATGCAGTGGCAGAAATGGAGAGCATCCCCGAAGAACTTGGCTGGATCCGTGATGTTGAAGGAATTGATGTGGACGAAGGAATAAAGAATTCTGGCGGAATTTCGCAGTTTATATTCTCGC
Source organism: Butyrivibrio sp. AE2032 (assembly GCF_000702965.1). Lineage (NCBI taxonomy): Bacteria > Bacillati > Bacillota > Clostridia > Lachnospirales > Lachnospiraceae > Butyrivibrio > Butyrivibrio sp. AE2032. Next base: position 57,782 of record NZ_JNLF01000007.1, read on the forward strand.
TGAAACTCTTCCTCGAGACCATAGAAGGAAACAGCAAGGTAATTAGTGATGCCTATGAGGCAGGGGATATAAGGCTGTACACCATCAAGGTCCACGCTCTTAAGAGTTCCTGTAGGATCATCGGTGCTACGAAGCTTTCAAAGCTTGCTGAAAGCCTGGAGGATGCCGGAAATAAAGATAATAAAGAATTTATCGATATGTATACAGATGAACTGTTAACGGGGTATGCTGAATTTAAGTCAAAGCTTGCAGGTCTGGATGAAGGCGCAGCAGAAGATGATGATTCAGATAAAAAAGAAATCTCTGAGGATGAGCTTCAGGATGCGTATGGGGCATTAAAAGATGTGGTTCCACAGATGGATTATGATGCTGTGGAGATGATCCTTGGACAGCTTAATGAGTATAAGCTTCCAAAGGAGGAAAAGGAGAAGGTTGCCCAGCTTTCGAAGATGTTAAAAGTATTTGATTGGGAAGGAATGGAAGAGCTGATAAATCAGTAATGCTTCTATAAAAGGAGAGAATATGCCGGATAATCGAATGATCGTGGTAGGAGAAAAAGAATCTTTTTTGGTAAGGGTGCTGGTGGGAAAAGCCCAGGATGCCAGGATTGGCTGCGAATACGTTCCCTGTACTGTGGATGCTATCAGCAAAAAACTCGAAGGAGTTACACTGATCACCCTGTATATGGATGATTCTGAGATCCTTCAGGATGATGTCATTCATTACCTGGTGGATACCATGGAAGAAAAGGGTATACAGATGATCATTATTGGTGAACAGAGAGATCTGGAGCTTATGGGTGGCCAGATTCCTGAGCACCTGATCTATAAGATATTCCCCCGGCCGGTGGATAACGCTGGTTATGTTAAAACTGTCACTGAGTTTTTTGACAAAGTACAAAAGGGTGAATTCAAAAAGAGCATTCTGGTGGTGGATGATGACCCCAGTTATCTTGGCCTTGTAAGGGAGTGGCTTAAGGATGATTATAAGGTATTTATGGCAAACTCCGGGCTTCAGGCTATTAAGTGGCTGGGTAAAAACAGTGTAGATCTTATCCTGTTAGATCACGAAATGCCTGTTACAACAGGACCACAGGTGCTTGAAATGCTCCGAAGCGATGAGGAGACCAAGTCCATTCCGGTCATGTTCCTTACAGGAAAGAGCGATAAAGAGAGCGTTATGAAGGTGGTTGCACTAAAACCTGAGGGATATTTTCTTAAGAATATCCAGAGAGAAGAGCTTTTGGAGAAGCTTGAGGAGTTCTTTATTTTGCACAGATAAAGGGTAGCCAATGTATGAATTTATAAGGACATACCAACTTAATATCATGCTCCTTTTATGCGGAGCCTGTGGTATGATGGCAATTCTTTTGCTGCTGACCAGGTTTCTTGATAACAAGAGAAAGTGGTCTCTTTTCCTTATGGAAGTTGTTGCCTTTTTCCTCTTGTGGTACGACAGGCTGGCATATATCTATGCCGGAGATCCCAGCCGTAAAGGTTACTTTATGGTCAGGATCAGTAATTTTCTTGTGTTTTTCCTGACTTCCGGAGTCGTTTTTTCTTTTAATCTTTATCTGATTAACCTTTTCAACAGTACAGGAGATAAGGTTCCCGCGAAACGTCTGAATCTGGTGGCAGCTGTGTCGGCTATGGGCATGTTTCTGTCAATTGTTGCTGCCTTCACCGGGCTTTACTATTATTTTGATGAAAACAACGTTTATCACAGGGGTCAGGGCTTTTTGATCGCCTACGTTATTCCCATTATCTGCCCGATCATCCAGTACACTGTTATCAGGCAGTATAAAAAATCTCTTAGTAAGCTGATCTACATATCCCTGGTGCTCTATATTTTTGTTCCCATAGGCTGTGGACTTCTTCAGATATACTTCTACGGGATCTCCATTGTAAATATGGCTATGGTGGCAGTTTCAGTCAGTCTGTACATTTTTACATATCTTGATATCAATGATACCGTGGAACGAGCCCATGAGATAGAGATCCGAAACATGCAGGGCGTGCAAAAGAGGATGAAGAGGCTTTTTGATCAGACTGCCAAAGCCTTTGTTTCCGCTGTTGAGATGAAGGATGACTTTACAAAGGGCAATGCTGTGAAGGTGGCTGAGTATGCCAGGAAGATCACTGAGCGTTGCGGATTGGGTGAAGAGTACTGTGATGCGGCATATTATGCAGCGCTTCTACACGATGTAGGACTTATTGGTATTCCCGATTCGGTAATTAAGAATGAAGAAGATCCTGATAAATGGGATATTGAAGCCTTCCGTCAAAAGCCAATCATGGGAAAAGAGATCCTTTCTAATATACCGGAGTATCCGTTTTTGAGCACTGCTGCTCATTACAGTCACGAGAGATATAACGGAACCGGTTATCCTGAGGGGCTTAAAGGGGAGGAAATACCCGAGATTGCCAGAATAGTAGCGGTTGCGGATGCTTATGTGACCATGACCTCTAAAAAGAGATATCGTGATGCAAGACCTGATTTTGTTGCCAGGGAAGCATTTATCAAGGGCGCCGGAGTTGAGTTTGATCCTGAGTTTGCAGGACTTATGGTCAAGATAATTGATGAGGAATCCAGGCAAAAGAGCCATGACGATATCTCAGCAGTTGAAAAAGAGCTTAGCTGCGGCGAATACAGAGATGCTATTTCCCTTGGGATTCCTGTAAACGGAAATATAACAAAGATAAGGTTCAGGTGCGATATTTCTCCGGATATGAATAATGGCTTTAGCGAGCCGGCAATAGTTCTTTTTGACTCTTATGATCGTCGTGTTCATACAGATGAGAAGACTATCAAGGCTTATCATTATCAGGAGTACGGAGAGATCTGGTTTGACGATCACAGCATAACCACGGCGGCCAGAAAGATCCAAGAGACGAAGCTTGATGAGGCTGCAGGCTATGAGAAGCTTGAGCCTGATGAGTATGAGATCATTGCAGCAAAGTACGATGATCACCTGAAACTCATTATCAGAGGGCCTGAATATGAAAAAGAAGATATCATAGCCCTTACAGATGGTTCAACCTCAGTTTATATAGGTATTACCGGAGAGAACTGCCATATCAGCAACATCTCAATAGAATTGACCGGCGAAGTGGCTGATGCGAAGTATATTCCGCGAATTTCTGACGAAATAAGCTACATTGACCACATGGAATCTGACATAAAGAATATTCAGATCAGTCAGACCCGTTCGGCTGCAACAGATGGAATTGAGATCAAGAATAAGCTCAAGATCAACTTCCATAGTATGAGCCTTCCGGTTGCCAGCTTTATCTGGCATTGTCCATATATTGTGATCTATTCTTCCGATAATGGTCAGGTTTATGGGGATAATTACCACGAATATGCCCTGATCAAGATCAATGGTGAGAACGAGATAAAGGATAAGTACGCTGAGAACCGGTTTGTTATGAAGAAAAAAGAGGACTTCCCTGGATGGGAGGCCTGGAAAGAGAGTAATAAAGAGGGTGTAGAGTGTCAGGTAAATATGGAGAAAAAGGGGAACACCATATTTACCACCACTGAAAATCTTGGGGTTTACATTGAGAATACGACAGTGATAAATGAAAATCCCGGAAAAGTCTACGTGGCACTTACGGGAGACAGATGTGCACTTACGGATATAAGGGTTAAGTAAATCATTTTGACGTAATTGTTGGGTTGGTGTTTTTTGCATCTATGGGGGTATTAGCTATGTCAAAAGAGCTGTGTGTGGAAGAAAGGGTAGATTCTTCAAAAATGACGGATATGTTGGACGCCATTTACAGTAAGGCGATCAACCGTATTCCCAAAGTCAGTCGTGCAGTGGATGATATTGTTAAGGATTATATGTCCAAATATGATGATCCAAAATTGGCTGCAAAGGAACTGGCAAAATATCAGATAGCAAAGTGTGGAACTTCAGGCTTTCTTTCTGGCCTTGGGGGCATTATCACTTTGCCTGTAGCTGTTCCTGCCAATGTGGGTTCAGTTCTTTATGTTCAGATGCGAATGATAGCAGCAATAGCTCAGATGGGCGGCTTTAATATTCGCTCAGATCAGGTGCAGACCATGGTTTATGCCTGCCTTACCGGAACCGCCGTAACAGATGTTATTAAACAGACCGGCATAAAGGTCAGTGAAAAGATTTCAGAAACTGCTCTGTCTCAGATTCCTGTGCAGGTACTTAACTCAATTAATTCGCTGGTGGGATTTAAAATGATCGCCACTTTGGGAAGCGTGGGAGCAATTAATCTTGGTGAGCTCATTCCAGTTGCAGGCGGCGTTATAGGTGGAGCTTTTGACGTGGTTTCCACCAGAATTATCGCAGATAATGCCATATCTCTTTTCATTGACAAAAAGGTTCCTGAACCTAAAAAGAAGTTCAGCCAGAAGTTCGGTGATGCGGCAAAGAGCGTTAAGAAAGCGGTAACACCGATGGCTTCCTCTCTAAAGAACAAGTATGATGTGGTCCTTGCTGAGAGAAAGCATGTAAAAATGATAGTAAAAAAGGTTATTCCTCCAAAGACAGAAGATGGAAAGCTGTGTCATGTCATCATTGTGCCAAAGAGGATACTTATCAGCTGGGATTTCTTTACAGATGAGTTTGGAAACCATTATGTCATAGAAAATGCTGCAGTTAATCCTTCAGCAACAAAAAGAAAGGCTTATGAGTATTACGTGGAGTTTTCGGACTCAGGGATTGAATTCCCTAGCGGAACTATCCTCTATGCCGGTGAAGATAAGTGGAAGAAGAACCTGCCTGAGTGTGCCATAAAGAGTATTGAGTACTACGTGGCAAATCTGCCCTCGGTTCAGGCAAGCGATGTTCCATGCGCCATTGGCCCTGAAAATGCAGAGCTTATTGTTAATCTGGATAAGGAAGGGCAGTTGTCTGTTCAAAGAACAAGCAAGAATCTTTCGAATTTTAACTATAAGCTGGGAAAGAAATCAGCCAAAAAAGTCTTTGAGGACCTCAGGGACTGCATATCTGACGGAGAGAGCAAACCTTTTGACGCCAAGGATGCCCTTACAAGGATGCTGGTACTCAATTTCGAGAACGGCCAGGAGATAGAATACAACGAGGTTAGAGGAGTAGAGAACGGGACTACCACAAGGGACATTATATCCAAGCTGCTTAAGCTTCGAGGGCTTAATGCTGTGGTTTGAGAAAGATAGTAGATTAAGGGCGAGGGTCTCCTTTTGAGGCCAGCGCCTTTTTTTCGTCGTGAGACAGTTGTTTTAAGTGCCATTCCCTGCTCATGGCTTCTTCTTTGGAGTCAAAAACTTCGTAATATACCAGCTCCACCGGAAGGCGGGATCTGGTGTACTTGGCGCCTTTGCCCTGATTATGGGTTTTTATTCTTTTTTCCAGATCGTTTGTGTAACCACAGTAATATGAATGATCTGCGCATTCAACTATGTAAGCGTAATGAGACATATTGCTCCTGAAAGTATATATGATATATATACTATATACATTTTTCATACTGTCTAATGATACCACAGGATAATGCAAAGTAGAACAAATACTTGACGTAATTACCTTAAACTTTTCAGGTATTCTTTATGTTCGTCGGTTACGCGAAAACTTTCTATTGCCTTTTGGATGGCTTTTTTGTGTACCCAGTCGTCCAGGCGGTGATCTTCAATGTATTTAATGCTTTCATCGTATCTTTTTGCCAGGGCTGTGGCGAAGTACCAGGCAACCATCATCTTAAGGTAGTAGTCGTCGCCTTTTTTGGAAGCTACAAGTTCAAGATATTCCTCCTCAAAGTCATCTCCAAGGTACTCGTTCATGAGCATACGGATTCCGAAACGAGCTGTGTAAACTTCATCTGAAGCAATCCACTTCCTTATATATGGAAAAAGTTTTTCGTGATTCTTTTTAAATGATTTTGGCGTGGCCTGGTCAGAAACGGGCCAGCAGTCCACATAAGGAAGAAATGTTTCAACCGCCTGGATGCATTCATCAAAATCTTTTATCAGAGAGATGATAAAAAAATGCACAAGATTTTCCTCATAGTATTTGTGGGGAAGTTCCTTTAGGAAATCATCCATTTGACCGCTTGTGAAGATTACTTTTGCTATCTGCCTCATCTGTGGTGTTCTCACACCAATTATGGTGGCAGGGTCAATGTTTGGGACGAGTTTTGCCTGAAACTCCTTGTAAGAATCATCTTTTGCTTCCAGTAACTTTTCGTAAACTGTCATGAAAACCTCCATAAAATCCTGACCATAGAATCACTATACAAAAATCTTATCATTTTTTTGTAAAATACACCATATTGTATATAACGGGATGTTGAGCTACAATATACAGCATAAGAATTATGTTTTTGGGGGATAAGAAGTTGAATAGTAATAATTATGTTAAGACCATTGAAGACGTCGCATTTTACTGGATGGAAGCAGTTCACATTACAAATAAACTTCAGGCTCTATCTGTCTATTCTGACGAGGCAAATTATGCTAATATCGTAGCAACCATAGACGGGGCAACAGATCAGGTAAGCAGCCTTGTTTCCAACGCAGAGGATATGTTGGGAGCAGCAATAGAATCAGCTATTGCCGAGGGAAAAGGAGATTTTGTAAAGTATAAGGACAAAGACATCTCCAGTAAGATGAGTGACCTTACCAGTATGCTTCAAAGCAGAGCCTCAGATATTTCCGGCAGTTCCAGAAAGGAACAGATGGAAAGCTTCAATAAGGTGCTGTTTGGCTGCATGGATAAGATCTGTAGCGCAGCATAAAAATGCGAAATTAGAAAGAGCAATAAATGGACAACAAGCAGGAATTACTTGATTTAATAGACAAAGCAGGGAAGGGCTCGATTGAAGCCGCTGAAGCCATAGCTGAGGGGTACTTCAAAGGCTCTTTTGATGGAAAACCAAATCATGTAAAAGCCATGAAATGGGCTTCCTATGCTGCTAAGCACGGGAGTGAGCGTGCTGCACAGATACTGGAGAAACTTAAGTGATATGCAAGAGTTTTCTCGATGAATATTAAGCTGATCATGCTGGATTATTTTTGGAAACAACAGGATGATATACCTGCAGGGATGGGCTATCCATTGTTTGGAACAGCCCATCTTTTGAGTGTGTTTATTACCTTGATCCTGGTGGTATTCCTCATCCTTGCGATTCATAAGCTGGAGGAAAAGAAGCAAAAGAACTTTTTGAAGATGCTTCCGGTTTTAATGCTGGGAATGGAAGTTTTTAAAGACGCTTTTCTTGTCAGCGTTCACAGATTTGGTATTGGGTATCTGCCTCTTCATATCTGTAGCATAGGGATATTTGTCTTTTTGCTTAGGGAATGGCTTCCATGGGCGTTGGCAAAGGATGTCTTTGGAGAAATCGCATTTATCATAATAATGCCGGCATCCATCGCAGCGCTCTTGTTTGCTGACTGGACAGTCTATTATCCCGTTCTGAATTTCATGAATATCTACAGTTACATCTGGCACGGACTTCTTGTGCTTTACCCAATACTATTGAAATTGCGTGGGGATATTCAGCCCTCGATCAGGCATATCCATTATTGCCTACTATTCCTTTTGGTGGTTGTTCCGCCGATCTATGTTTTCGATAAGCATTTTGGATGCAACTATTTCTTTGTGAACTGGCCTATTCCAGGCACTCCTCTTTCCTGGATGGCTTCTTTTATGGGAAATCCGGGCTATCTACTTGGATATGCGGGGTTGACTCTTGCAGTAATTTTGTTGATGTATTTTTTGATACATAAGAACAGGATCTATAACACGACGTGATAATCGAGATCTTCAATTGCTTTAATGAATACATCGTCCTCGATTTCTCTGTCAAATTCAATGTCTACTCGGCCTTTTTTGAGGTTGACTTTACATGACGCGCCATCAATGCTGTTGATGGTGCGTTTTACTCTGTTTCTGCAGTTTTCGCAGTGCATTCCTTCTACATAAAATGTTTTTTTGCCAATAACAGGTTTATCAAGCTTTTTGTCCGGCTCTTTGACTACTGAGCTTCCACCGCAGCATCCGCCTTCCCCTTTGAAATGCTTGATGCAGCCTGATACGGCAATTGAAATTATTAGTATAAGGACAATTATTGTGATTATATTAGAAATCATTCATTCACACTTTCTTGATGAAAATCACCAAATAGTAATACAGGAACATCCGTTAGCAAATACTAACACATAATTATAAAAATGTCTATGGGATAGAAAAGGAGGGACCGGTCACTCTTGAAAAATAGGTTAGCTCATGCTAACATAGATATCAAAGTGGGCGGTTAGCCATATCTAACATACAAAGGAGAAGGATAATGGGGGATCAGATGCTGATCAGATTATGCTCGCCAACGCTGGCAGGGCTAAAAACTGGAAATCTTTTCACGGTGGATATTGATGATCGGGCCAAGTTTAACCGTGAAGTAAGGGAATTCAACTATAGGCTTTCAGGAAAGGGAATCCGTATGATTCCGGTTAAGTATTCCAAGGGACACGTGCTTATTTATCTTTACAGACCTGCATTTTTGAAAAGAGATCTTGCAAACGAAGAAGCCTGTCGGATTCTTAAGGAAAAGGGCTACTCCTACAGGAATGCTGATCTGTGTGTGGCGGAGCTTGCAAGGCATTTGGAGAAGGATAAATCCTTCCCTCATGAGATAGGTCTTTTTCTGGGCTATCCTGTAGCAGATGTACTTGGATTTATGAAAAGTCCGGAGGACGGCGTGAAGTATACGGGCTTTTGGAAGGTATACGGGGATAAGGATTCAGCACTCAGGACTTTTGAACAGTACAAAAAGTGTACAGAAATATACAGCAGAGCCCACAGAAACGGAAGATCACTGGAACAGCTTACCGTGGTGAGCTAAGGGGAACAGGATGAGTAACGAGCAGATAGTTGAAGCATTAAAAGAAAGCGGAATGAGGATTACCAAGCAGAGAATGCTTGTAGCGGATGTCATTGCGGATAATGACGGAGCCAGCTGCAAGGATATCTGCTGCATTGTGCGAGGTAAAGACTCATCTGTCGGGACCGCCACAGTATACCGAATGATAAAAGTGCTGGAGGATATTGGAGTAATTGAAAGGATAGATATGATCAAACTTAGATAAGGGAGTGAATTGACAAAGCTATTTTGAGGCAAAAAAGCCTCAAGATGGCTTTTTATTTTGCCTGAAAAAAGGTATGATTATTCATAAGTTGTCAGACACACCAGATAAAGGAGTTAAAGGGAATGGTTTTTAAAGAAAAAGAGTTTACGTTAGGGGAAAAGAGCATATTACTGCGAAGCGCCAGAACTGATGAGGCTCAGCTTCTGGTAGATTATTTGAAGGATGTTTGCGGTGAAACGAGGTTTCTTCTCTGCGATGCCGATGAGATAGAGTATACAGCGGAGTCAGAAGAAGATTTTATCGAGGATAAGAATTCTTCTGAGGATTCCATGTTGATGCTTGCTTTTGTCGATGGCGAATATGCCGGGAACTGCTCTTTTCAGCCTATAGGAACGAGGCGCAGGGCTAAGCATCGTGCAGATATCGGAATAGCTCTTTATCAGAAATATACAGGATTTGGACTGGGACGGCTTATGCTGGAGCAGCTTCTTGGCAAGATAAAAGAGCTTGGATATGAACAGGCTGAGCTGACAGTAGTTGGTGGAAATGACAGAGCTTATCGCCTCTATGAGAGTCTTGGGTTTAAAGAATGTGGCAGAATTCCAAACGCCAACAAATACCAGGATGGGACATACGCTGACGATATTCATATGGTAAAGGAATTAAATCGATGATTTACAAGGAATTTGAATTAAAAGAAGACGGTTCACTTGAAGGAAGCAAGCTTACTGTATATATACAGGAGACTGCATCTCCGAAGCTTAAGATAAAGAAAAGACCGATGGTTGTTGTATGCCCCGGTGGAGGATATGAGTATACTTCCGACAGGGAGGCTGAGCCTATAGCTCTTTCCTTTTTGGCAAAGGGCTTTCATGCAGCGGTTTTGAGATACTCATGTGCTCCGGCAAAGTATCCTACTGCGCTACTAGAACTTGCCAGGTCAGTTCTGATAGTAAGAGAGCATGCTGATGAGTGGTGGATTGACCGGGATGCGATCATTGTTCAGGGATCTTCAGCCGGAGGCCATCTTGCGGCTAGTTTTGCATGTTTTTGGCATGAGGATTTCCTGGCTGAAAAAATGATGGGAGATAAGAGCGCTTCATGTAAAGAGGTGCTTAGGCCTAACGGCCTTTTACTCAGCTATCCTGTTATAACTTCGGGAGAATATGCCCACAAGGGCTCTTTTGAAAAGCTCCTGGGTGATAGGATTAGTGAGCTTAATGAAGAAATGTCCCTTGAAACTGCAGTAAATGAGAATGTTCCTGAGACCTTCATCTGGGCAACATTTACGGATGGAGCTGTGCCTGTGGAGAATTCCCTTCTTTTCGCCATGGCGCTTAAAAAGCAGAATATCAACACGGAGCTCCATATTTTCTGTGAAGGAAGCCACGGACTTGCACTTTCAAACCATTTGACAGAAGGCCCCGAGGGAAAAGAAATTGTTCCTTCATGTGAGGTATGGATTGACCTTGCTTGTACATGGCTAAAGAATAAGTTCTATAATTGAGTGGTTTTTGGCAATTAATCCAGTCGGAACACCTGGGCCATCTGCTTTTGAGCACCGGTTTTTTCGTCTTTTTCGAGGACAAGTATGCCCTTCATTGACTCGTCCCAACGGGCTACAACTTCGCTTTCGGCCTGGTGTTTTCCGGCATATTCAATACCTTTTTCGCACTCATAGTACCCAAAAACATCTCCGTCAAATTCCTTATCGGGAGCATCATAGAAGAATATGCTGTAGTTACAGATTCCGGCTGTCTTTAAGACTTCAACCATTTCCGGCCATATCTCGTTATGTCTTTTGATGTATTCTGCCTTTTTTCCTTTAAGGACTTTGCCTTTCCATGCATACCTTTCCATATGCTGATCCTCCTGATAGCTGGTGTTATTTTTTAATGCTTTTCATATTGATAAAAGAAATATCCCCACAATTTTCCATGTGAATGCTGTCTGTATCTTCTGCAGGATTCTCCATTTCGATATCTTTGAAGCTGATATTCCTTAGTTCATGACCTTCCTCTTCAAAGCCGCAAAGAAGGATGGAAGGGCAGTTGTGCCATTCATTTTTGCCTGCGTTATTGTCAAGGAAACGGCCTAAAAGATGCATCCTCTCAAAGTGGCAGTCTTCGATAACGGGAGGAGTTTTGTATCCTTCGCCGTCGTCATTAAAGCCCACAGAATGGATCATTACGTGGGAGGCTGTTATATCCCGGACTGTGACGCCTCTGACATATCCGCCGCGTTTTTTGGTGGCTTTTATCTCAATTCCTGACCAGGTAGGTCACATGTCGCAGTCCCAGAGCCTGACGTCCTCTACGCCTCCAGACATCTCGCTTCCTATGCAAAGGCCGTGGCCGAAGTGACAGATACAGTCAAAAACACGGATGTGCTTTGTTGGCTTATTTATTATGTTCCCTTCCGGATTTTTACCGGATTTGATGGCTACGGAGTCGTCCTCGGTATAAAAATCACAGGCGTAGATCGTGGAATTGGTTGAAGAATCAGGATCCCATCCGTCCCCATTCCATACGCCCTGAGATTTGATGGTGCAGTGGTCGGTCACTACGTTGTCTGAGTAGACGAAATGCAGATTCCAGGATGGACCAAAGCCCAGTGTCAGATCATGGATCCAGATATTCTGGCAATTACTCATATTTATGAGCCTTCCACGGACCCTGTGGGCTATGGTTTCGGGCTTTTCATACTCTTTGATCCGGTCTCCGAGAGAGCCTATGAAATCCTTTAGCTTTTCAGCCTCAGTCTTTGCCATGGCCTTGGCCAGTTCCCAGCCGCCGCCCATGATGCTTCCGCCTCCGCGAATAACAATATCTTCACAGTTGTATCCGGCATTGTGATCCATTTCGCCCAGGTTTATAAGGCTTCTGTAGCATTCACGTTCATAGCCTTCAAAACGGCTTTTTATCAATGGAAGATAATCCATTGGATCGGTAGTCCCCTGTAAAAGAGCTTTTTCCGATACAAAGAGCTCTGTTCCGGAATGCATATTAAGAGCACCGGTAAGGAAGGTTCCTTCCGGAATGTAAACGCAGGAATCCCTGTCGCAGTCATCAAGAGCTTTCTGAAGAGCAGCTGTATTCAGGGTTTTTCCATCGCCAACAGCGTTGTAGGGTGGTCTTGTGACGTCTAACTTTTTCTTGACAGGTCCGGTGCAGACCGTGACAATTCCAAGGCTTTTTCTGCCCTCAAACAATATCTCCACCTTACTTTCGCTTTCAGGCAAAAGATCTTTAAGCGTAAAATGAGTCTTAAGAGTTTCTCCGGCCTTTTTGCCATCTATCAGGATCGTATAAATACTGTCTTTGTCAGCATATTCCGGGAGATCCCAGAAAACTTCTGCTTCCGAATCAGTTGCCCTGTAATCCAATAAAAAATCATGCTTCAAAACAGATACTCCTTGTTTGGATATCTTTTGCGATATCAATAAAACGTGTGAGTGTTATATAAGCTTCGCCCCGGGTGATCATCTGACCAATGCTGGCCTGGGGCCTTTTGTCAATTCCAAGTTCCTGAGCTTTTTCGACGCAGTAGAGCAGTGGAATATCTCTTTTGCCCGGATCCGGCTCTAAAAAGCGAATAAGAAAACTATCCAGTTCATCGAAGGTCAGCTCATCGTCGGGTCTGAAAAAGAGCTTGTCCCCTTTGACGGGAGTAGTGTCAGGATCAATGAGGTTTTCTTCAATCATCTTCTGAACATAGCCTGAATCCCATTCATCAGCCTTAAGGTCTGCGTATTTGCCCAGATAGGGCCTTGTGCTAGCCAGACGGAAAGCCTTGAACAGGATCATAAGGAACTGAGACCTTGGCATGGCTTCATTTGGATGAAGATACATCACGCAAGGGTCTAAAAGGCAGTAGTGGTAGGCTTTTTTAAGGCCATTGATGTCTTCATAGCCTTCGATATCCACGTAGGGCGGATCGATAGCAAAGAAATCAGGCTCCGGGTGCTGTGGTGGAATCTCCTTCGTGTCGTCATCAGGACTGGCAAAAGAGCTTTCAAGGCCATTATCGCTGGCTCCCAGCAGTGAATTTCTAAGATCTTTTGAACCTCTTACTTCCTTCATGAAGATGTCTGATATCAGGAGACTGCCATATTCGTTTGTATGGGTCACGTCCCCGGCCATGAAGAAGTCGGAAACATTACAATCGAACTCCAGCCACTTTTCAAAGGTAAGACCATGGAGATCAACGAAGAGAGCTCCTGACTCTATAGCAGCCTCTTTTGCTGCATCGGCGTAATCCTTAAGGAGAGAGTACTGCCTGTCAAGGGAAAGTGCTTCGCTTTCAGGGATGCTCAGTTCCAAAGGCACACGGCTGATAGGAGAGCAGATAAGTGCCTGGGCACCGGCAGCTATGGTTTCTTTGGCAAATCTTACCAGGTTTTCTTTATATCCATCAAACGCCTTGAGATTCCTGCGCTTCTGGTCGTTGTGACCAAACTGAAATATCACGAGGTCTCCGGGGCTTATCATTTCCTGAATAATGGAGTAGTGGCCATCATCCCTAAAACAATTGGTTGTGAGGCCTGAGTGGGAGAGGTTGCAGACTGCAGCGTTATCTATGAAACGTGGCAGGGTCTGAGCCCATCCAGAAAAGCTTCCATAGGGATAGTAGGGAATTCCGGCGTTCTGATCCGTGACAGTAGAATCGCCACCGACCCAAATTACCGGAACCCGCTCCTCCTCTATGGTTACATCGATCTTAATGTTGCTTATAGAAAGATCCCGCCAGCCTGGCCCTACAGGACTGCAAAGGTTTTTGCCGGTCACACTTATGAATATGTCCCTGTCGTTACATCTTTGGGAGGATATTGCAGGGATAAAGGGTGTGACCATTGTGTAAAAAGTCTTTGTATATTCACGTTTGGAGGATAAATCTATGCTTTTTGCTATCATGGCTCTTCTGGAAGAAAAAATAGTCAGATCATAGATGTCTTTTTCCAGAGCTGTGAGCCTTATAGTAGCCCTGTAGGTTCCAAACCGGGGAACAGATGCCTTGATTATAAGAACCTCTCGATCCGGCTCGCTGACCGGCGCATAGAAGTGTCTTCTGTTCCAGCCGCCGCTTTTTAAGGCCTCCTCATGGGCTGTAGGCAAAGCGGGTGAGAGCATCTCCGGGGCAAAAAAAACCGTAGCCTTTTTCCGGGGAAAAAAGATTATCCGTATATGAATTTTGTAAAGTAAAGGACTGAATAAATGCCATGTTTCCCTCGATGATCAGATTTGGTAAAAGGAAGTGGAATAGGGCGCCAGTTCCTTGAATTTTTGCATTTCGCCTTCGGCGGGTATAGAGGTGCTCTGTGGCTTCTCTGAATTGTTGATGACTACCAGAGTCTTGCTTTCAGGGAAAAATGCACACTCTACATTAGGGTTGTCAGGAAGATAGTCCTGTTTAAGGTCAAGCCCACAAGCCCATAGCAGTATATTCATCAGAAGCCTGTTGTTAATTGGGCCTGTCTCGAAGGTTGAAAGGTATATTCCCTTACCTTTTCCAAAGTCGTTGACTGTCATAACAGGATGCCCATCGGTTGACAGGATGACTTTGGCATTTCCGTCTGTAAGATGAACGAGGCATCTTAAAGGAACAGTGCTGCCTGATGGTACAAGTCCCGGAATATCAGTATGATCAAAGGTCCATTTGCCATGACAGGACTTTGCAATGGTATCCTTGTCTACTCCAAGGACGTTAGACATCCTGAATACGCTGTCACTGCCTTCTACAGCAGAAGGCTCGTTGACTCCAATAAAGCATCCGCCTGCATTTACCCATTCCGTCAGGGCTTCTGCTACAGAAAGGTCATTCCAGTTATCACCGCCGCTCCAGGCAGTTCCTGCAGCTCCGGCATTAATGATCACATTGTACTGTGATAGATTGCTGCTTTTTACCTCATCAAAACCAATAAAGCTAACATCTACAGGAAGGCCAGAGAGAGCCTCGTTTACATGGATAAGGTCATGCATATAGGTCTCGTGGAAATGTCCGCTAAGGGTCCAGCTGCGAAGCTTTCCCCAGGAGTGAAGGACAGCTACTTTTATTGGAAGAACCTTAGGCGCCCCTTCCTGGTGTAGACTTTTGATCTGTCTGAATTCATCGGAGATTGAAGCAATATAATCCGTGAAGTCAGGGAAGTCCTGTACCAGGTGAAGATAGCCGCCAAGGCCTATTCTGTCTATTTTTGTGCGAAGAAGAGCCCTTCTTGTGCTTACCCAGTATTTGGAAGCATCTTTAGTAGGGTCTCCGCCCTTTGAGAAGGTTGGAAGTCCACCCAGTCCAACCGGGAAAAGATAGGGATGAAGGCGAAGCTCATGGGTAGGAACGGTTGCTCCTGCACAGAGTCTTACCTCGTAGCCGGAAAAGACGCACTTAATAAGCCCGTCAAAGCCGAAAGAGGAGAACCTTTTGCTGTAGGGTTCAACGCCCACCCAGCTGTCGTCGTAAAAGACGTAGGCTTTTTTGCCGTGACTGTGAACTATATCCACAAGCTCTTTTCCAAAAGAGACAACGAACTGGTTCACATAGTCCATGTAATCAAGCTGAGTCTTAACAGGAGGCATATGAGTTACGTGAAAAGCTCCCTTATTGATGAAATCTTCAGCTGTGAGACGATAACCCTTTGCTTCAGCAAAGTCATCCAGCATTTTGGGGCTTACTGTGAAGTCATAGGAACCCCAGTCTGTGAAAAGATTGCGATTTCTGGGGTTGCTGCCCCACATCCAGACAAAGTTGTAAAACATGGAAGTAAAGCGCACTACAGTGGTAGCAGGGTGTGATTTGCACCAGTCATCCAGCCACTTTTTCATGTATTCTCTGGTTTCAGGATAGACAGGGTCTATCTGCATGAGATGTTCCTTGTCCCAGCTGTTGGTTATGTGGTTGTACATGGAGATCTCTTCCCAGATCCTGTAAGCCAGAAAGCTTACGGTGTATTGATGCCAGGGAATAGCGTTGCTGATAATAACATTCTGGGCTTCCTTCTCATAGGTCCAAAAGCTGCTCTTGATCTCTTTTCCGGTGGTACGATCATAGACCTGCCAGTATTTCATGGAATCTGCGCAGTCGTTGATGCGAAACTGCTGGTCAAAGAAATCGTCCATAAGATGGAAGATGAGGAAAGAATCCTCTGCAGTCTTGGGCTGTGTCATGAGGAAGGTCTGCTGGAGCTTGTCCTGGTTGGCTTTAGCCCAGGCGTTGTGATCTCTGATGATACAAATAGTAGAGTAGATTCCGTAGCCGGAATTTAAGATCTCGTCAGAAAGAACAGTTCCGTCACTGTCGCGGATTATGTCTGCGCCCCATTTGGACGCAAGCTCAAGAGTCAGCGTTTCGTACCCTGACTCTCCCGGAAGTGTGAAACTACCTTCGGTATGTTTGATATTGTTTGCCATTTAGTTATCCCCCAACAATATAGCTTAGTATTAAAGAGCTCCGTCGCTTCTTATTTTGTCGTAGTTTAATACCCCTGAAAGATAAGCAAGTGCCAGCCCTTGTCCCCATCCCTGGATCCAATCCCGGGAAATTCCGCGATAACCCTCTCTGTCCTTCATGACAGCTGTTCCTCCGGAAACATTAAGAACTCTGCCATCGGAAGAGATGTTGTCCAGAATGCCTTTTGTTGACTTGTTGATATATTTAATGTGAAGCGGATTTCCCTTATTTATCATTGCTGCAGCTATTCCGCAGCTGGCGGAAATCTCTTCATAGGAATCAGGATCATCTAGAATTGTTCTGTAAAGACCATCTTCAGTCTGCAACAGCTTGATAGAAGATAGCTGTTCATTAAGGGATCCTACGATATCCAGGAACTTAGGATACAGGTAGCACTCGGGAAGGATCCTGCCTACTTCTGACATGGTGTAAGCAGCCCATGCATTGGCTCTTCCCCAGAAAAATCCTGACATATGATCGCCTGCGATGTTGTCATAGCCATGATAGAAAAGACCTGTTGCCGGATCCTGAAGGTACTTGATGTGCCAATAGTACTGGTTCAGGGCGTCATCTATCAGTTTCTCGTCCTTTAGAAGCACGCCTGCCCTTAGGAGGAAAAATGCAGCCATAAACAGGGTGTCAGCCCAGCATTGCTCAGGGAAATCATTGTTTACGGAAACTGTATGCTGAAGCACATGATCCCCAAATCTAAGGGCGTCTTTCTCCAGGTAGTCAATCTTTTGCCTGGCTACATCCAGATACTTCTCGTCACCGGTGTGCTCATAAAGGGAGAGAAGGGCGTGCCCCATGGCACAGGTGTTTACTGTAAAAGATGGAACTCCCAGCTCATCTATATATTCATCAATCCTAGCCTTAAGAGCTTCTATGTACTCTGTGTTACCTGTTGCCTTGTATGCCTCGCAAACGCCGTAATAAGCAACGCCTCCCGGCCAGTCCCAGGTCAGGTCCATGCGCATGGTGCGCTTTACAATAGCGTCGATAGCATTTTCTATTTCTTTCTTGTCATAAATAAGGTTTGCCATTTCTGTTTCCTCTTTGAGTATCCGATTAACGGGTAAAACGTAGAGTTCTCCCGATGTTTACCACATTATATTTTCATATGGTCGAAAAATCTCTTCATCTAGCAATAAAAACTTTGCAATTTCAACTATTTGAGAATAGAATTGGACAAGGGGGATTATAAAAAATGTCTAAGCCTAAGAAAACCGTAATTGAATATAGAAATTATGAATTACCCATAAATTTTCCGGTGCTGGTGCTGACCGGAGACAGGTGGTATATTTCCGACGTTAAGTCCGGGAAGCTGCATTTCCACAACTGCCTGGAGATCGGAATCTGTCATAAAGAAACGGGTGTTATTGAATTTGGCGACAACCCGGTTGGGTTTAAGGCGGGAGATGTGACATTTATTTCAAGAAATGTTCCTCATACTTCCTATAGTACAAAGGGTGAAGCCAGTCTCTGGTCCTATATTTTCCTTAATCCCGATGAGCTCTTCAAAGGGATATTCGGACCGGCATCTCCCTATAGTGATATTTATTCCGATATGGTCCAGAACCTTCAGATGGTACTCGGAAAGGCAGAATATAGGGATATTTATGAGCTTGTTACCCAGATCCTGAATGAGCTTATTAATAAGGAAATGAATTATCAGATATCGGTTAAGGGCCTCATGCTGTCGCTGTTTATGCGCCTTATGAGGATCTATGCCCAGAAGAAACAACAGGATGTCACCCTGAGGGAAGCCCACGAAAATGATATTGTCATTATGCCTGCCCTGGAGTATATCAGGGAAAACTACATGCTGAACTTCCCCATAGAAGATCTGGCAAATATGTGCCATTTGAGCCAGACTCACTTCAGAAGGGTGTTCCACGAGATAATGCAGACCAGCCCATTGGACTATCTGAACACCACAAGGATCCTTCAGGCCTGCATATTACTTAGGACTACGGAAGAGTCCATTTTATCGGTATCTGAGCAGGTTGGATTCAGGTCGGTATCAAGTTTTAACAGGCATTTTTCTGATAAAATGGGCGCTCAGCCGGGAGAATGGCGCAGAAAGATGGTCAAGATGGACAACACTTCTATTATGAAGTACACGGGCTGGACCCAGGCAGAAAAGCTGACGGAGTCGAAAAAGTAGCATAACTACATAATTAGAAATGTTTTGGAAGGAGAGTCTATAGGGGCTCTTTTTCTTTTGCTCAAGTGCAAAAACTGCATTGTGCAAAGTGCACATTTTCGTAAACGATTAAGTATAAAGAATAGACATAACCACTACAAAAATTAAAAATAAATGGTTGATAATGCATAGCTTTTTTGACTAAGTGATTAGAACATGAATCTAAATTATTTTAGTATTGACCTAGAAAGGGAAGGGGTAATGAGTATGAAAACAAAAAATAACGGAGGGGGAGCTGTCGTTTCCCGATCATCCTGGAAACAGTGCATCAAACGCGACTGGCAGTTATATCTTCTCCTGCTTATTCCGCTGGCGCTGGTGATCATTTTCAGCTTTGGAGCCTATCCGGGACTGAGAATGGCCTTCATGGATTACAAGCCAGCCAAGGGCTATGCAGGTTCTAAATGGGTCGGATTTGATACCTTCAGAAAGGTATTTAAGGACGCTGATTTCACCAGAGCACTTAGAAACTCAATAGTATTCAATCTACTGGATCTCTTTGTGGGATTTCCGATGCCGATCATTCTGGCACTGATCCTCAACGAACTGAGATACAAGAGGTTCAAGAAGGTTTCCCAGACAATACTGTATCTTCCGCATTTCCTGTCCTGGGCCATCATCGGAAGCGTAGCGCTTACCATGTTTAAGCCCACAAGTGGACTTGTAAACATAGCTATGATGAGGATGGGACTCATAAGTGAGGGAATTCCCTTCCTGAATGAAAAATGGCACTGGGCGGTTACATATCTTTTGATCGGTGTGTGGCAGTCCATGGGATGGGGAACAATTCTTTATCTTGCAGCCATTACCGGAATCAGCGGTGAACAGTACGAGGCAGCTATGATCGACGGTGCCAACCGCTGGCAGAGAATGATCCACATAACACTTCCGGGTATTAGAAGCACAATTGTAACACTTCTTATCATGAACCTTGGAAGAGTAATGGGAAGTAACCTTGAGAGACTTACCGCTCTTGGAAATACCCAGGTAAAGGAGTTCCAGTATCAGCTTGCTGTTTATATCTATAACAAAGGTATTGGAAATAATAAGTTTAGTATGGCCACAGCAGTTGGTCTGTTCCAGTCTGTAATCGGTGTGTGTCTGGTGCTCATTTCCGACAGAATAGCCAAGAAGCTTGGTGAAGACGGACTGTTGTAGGAGGGAATATAAATGGCTAAGAGAAAAGAAAATAAGCCTGGCGAAGAGAGCTTCTCTTCAGGAGGAGCAAACGCCGTTATAGGTTTTAAAATAAGCGATGCGATCATGATGCTTGTGATCATTCTGCTATGTGCAACCTGTGTTCTTCCTTTTGTGCATGTGGCTGCCAAGTCCATCTCCGGAAACACAGCAGTAATGTCAAGATCAGTATATTTCCTTCCAAAGGATATTACCTTTGATGCATTTAAGCAGGTTTTTGCTGATCAGTCCATGACTTTTTCAATGATCTTTTCAGTGATCGTAACTCTCGTATTTACATTACTTGGAATGATAGTCTGCACCTGTGCAGCGTATCCGCTTTCAAAAAAGAGGCTTAAGGGCAGAAGCACACTGGCGTTTCTGCTGATGGTTCCCATGTATTTCTCAGCAGGAATCATTCCTCAGTACATCCTTTATTATCAGCTTCATATTCTGGATACTTTCTGGGTGCTGATCCTTCCCCTGATCTATTCACCATATAACATGCTGATAATGAAGAACTTCTTCCAAAGTACCATACCGGATAGCCTGGAGGAATCGGCATTTCTGGATGGGGCAACCAATCTGCAGATACTTTGGAGAATAGTGCTTCCTCTTTCAAAACCCATATTAGCTACATTATCTCTTTTCTATGCGGTAGGAAGATGGAATGCTTATGCAGACAATATGTACTATACAAGATCTTCAGAGCTCAAGATGATCCAGTACAAACTCTATCAGTTGGTAGCATCTGCTACAGAGGCTCAGAATGCATCTCTGGCCGACACAGGGGGTGTAGCTCAGACAACACCTGAGGTTTTGCAGGCAGCATGCATCATGTTTGTTACTGTTCCGATCATCATAATATATCCGTTCCTTCAGAAATACTTCGTACAAGGCACAATGATCGGAGCGGTAAAGGGCTGACAGAACTTTGAACTAAAAAAGTATTAAAAACACTTTAAAACATTAAGGAGGGTAATGATGAAAAAGAGGTTATTAACAGCCATGCTGGCAACAAGTATGGTAATGGGGCTGACAGCCTGCGGTTCAAATGGGGGAGTTCCAACAGTTACAAACGATTCTCAGCAGAGTGCAGAGACAACTACTGAGACTGCAGCAGAGACACCTGCTACAGAAACAACTGCAGCTGAAAGCGGCGTTGCAGGAATTGATGGATGGGAGCCTTTTGCTGATCAGGTTACTCTGAGAGTAGCAGTTTACGACAGAGGCGATGCAGGAAATGGCTGCTCTGACGTAGAGAACAACTATTGGACAAAGTGGGTACAGGAGAACTTTGGTGACAAGTACAATGTAAAGGTTGAGTATGTAGGCATCACACGTTCAGACGTTATGACTGATTACGCTATGCTTGCTTCAACTAACACACTTCCTACACTTTGCATGGAATATGACTATGATAAGCTTGCAACATGGGCTTCTGATGGATACCTCCAGCCTATCGATCTTGAGCAGTTCAAGACCATCGCTCCTACATACTGGGGCAACATGGAAGAGAATGGCCTTACAGGTTACACACAGTTTGATGGTGAGGACTACATCGTTCTTGGTAAGAGACCTTATGGTAATACAAACTACACCTTCGTAACATGGTATCGTAAGGACTGGCTCAAGGAAGCCGGCTTAGACGGATCTTATCCTGCAACAAGCACAGAGCTCTTAGAGGCCCTTGGCAAGATGGTAGAAAACGGACATGAGTATCCTATGAGTGGATCTAAGGTTGCTGGTGCCGGTGCTGACCAGAACTATTCCTTCAGAGATTATCCTCAGGATGAGACTACATGGTGCACAACAGGTGATTATCAGGTTCCTGCTCTTTCAACAGAGGCTCAGAAGAGACTTCTTAAGTGGAACAATGAGCTTTACAATGATGGTTACCTTAACCCTGAGTACTACCTCAGAAGCACAGACGACGTAAATGCTGATTTCATCAATGGTAAGGCATTCCAGTGGTCAGGATATGTTTCATCAACCATGGATGTTCTCAATTCTTTCTATGAGACAAACCCTGATGCAGAGCTTGGCGTAGTTGTATGCGACAGCAAGTTTGTACAGGATCCTACATGGGGATCAAGCAACGCATTCAGACCTAACAACATCTTTGGTGCAATGGTTGGTTTTGCTAACAACGCAACAGAAGACGAGGTTAAGGCTGGTGAGATGTACCTTGAGTGGATGGCTCAGGACGAGAACCTTTTCACAATGACATGGGGTATCGAAGGCAAGAACTTCAACTATGATGATAACGGAAATCCTGTAGCTGTTGGTGATCAGACTGGTCTTGAAGAGCAGCAGGGACACAACAACAACGTTGACTACTGGATGGTAGTTACAGCATCAAAGTCATTTGGCGATATCGAGTCTGATATCAAGGCAATCAATCCTCAGGGACTTCCTCAGGACTTCTACGATGACCTTCTTGCTAACTACAAGGGCCAGCTTGCTCTTTACGAAGCTAAGTATGCTAACGTAGACTGCCTCTTCGGTGGAGCTCTTGAGTCAGTTACAGAGTATGGTACATCACTCAAGGAAGAAATTTATCCTGAGTTCCGTGATCAGCTCGTAATGTGCGCTCCTGACAAGTTTGATGCACTCTATGATGAGCTTTCACAGAAGTATCTTGATGCTGGTTACCAGGCTATCATCGACGAGAGAAAGCAGATGTTTGATGATGGAAACACAACAAAACTTCAGTAATATACTGATTTGTTAATGAATAGCCCCCGTAGGATTATTCCACGGGGGCTTACTTTTATAGAGAAATATTTCTTTTCCGGAGTGGTTTATGAAAGACATGACGAAGGGCAGTATCCTAAAAGCCCTGATAACTTTTTCTGTGCCAATGCTGATAGCCAGTGTGTTTCAACAGCTGTATACCCTGGTAGATACTGTCATTGTGTCCAGATATCTGGGAGCAGAGGTCCTTGCCGGAGTTGGGGCTACAGGAGTGCTCACATACCTGATCCTCTGTATTGCATTAGGAATGGCAAATGGCGGGGGACTTATTATTTCCCAGTGCTATGGTAGCAGGAACTATGAAAAATTAAAAAAGACGATCATTTCCATGACATGGATCATGCTTTTATTCGCTATAGTCATGTCGTTGGCAGGTTCTGTGTATTCCAGAAAAATACTGGTTTTTTTGAAGGTTCCCGAAAATGTTCTGGATTATTCCACAACCTATATCAAAATAATATTACTTTTTTCTTTTGGAACAGTGCTATATAATCTTGGAGCTTCTGTTCTTAGAAGTGTTGGAGACACGAAAACTCCGCTGTACGTGCTGATTGCAGCGTCTTTTATAAATATTGGTCTGGATCTTCTTTTTGTTTTGCAGTTTAAGATGGGAGTGTCAGGAGCAGCCTATGCTACGGTGATCTCTCAGATAATATCAGGCTTTGTATGTCTGTGGGTGCTATATCGCAAAAGAGCTTTCTTAGGCTTTCAGGGTGATGAAAGCTTTTTTCCCAATCTGGAATGCTCAAAGCTTATTATAACAACATCTCTTCCTGCTACATTTCAGTCCTGTCTGATCTGTCTTGGCGGAATATCCGTTCAAAGGCTCATAAACTCCTTTGGTTCGGATGTAATGGCAGGATATGTTGCTGCTTCAAAGATTGACTCCCTTGCTATTCAGGTGATCTTATCTGTGGCAGCGGCGCTTTGCGTTTTTACAGGGCAGAATATGGGAATAGGAGAATTTGACAGGATCAGGCAGGCGCTTAGGCAGGCAAGAGTGATCATGTTTGCAAGCGCTGTGGTGATCGCAGTATGTGCCTATGTGTTCAGGTTTAGGATTGTAGGTCTTTTCCTTGATGCGGATGCCAATGAACTGGCCCTGAACACAGGGGCGGAATATTTGTCAATCGTGGGAGTGGCATACCTGATCTGCGCCATCATGCAAAGTTATCAGAATGTCATTAAGGGTGCTGGAGACGTGAATACCTGCATGGTCGCTGGAATGACGGAGCTTGCAGGAAAGATAATCTTTGCCTATGCAACAGCTCCAATACTGGGAGCTACAGGAATATGGATCTCAACGCCTTTTTCATGGGCTTGTGGCTGCATTATCCCGGTTGTCAGGTACTATTCAGGAAAATGGAAGGACAAAAAGTTATCGTAATTTTGGGAAATGTCTATGTATTTTTCAGGAAGAAGATCGTGAAATTTCTGAGCATGCATGGCTCAAGTTCTTTCTTCTTATCCTTACAGTTTCTTTCAAGGCTTGTAGTCAGTTTGAATGCTTGAAAAATGAGTAGTTAGTAAGCGAATCTTAGTTTCCTTTTTAGCATAATAACATTATACTTAAATATCAATGAACTATAAAGGAGAGGTGAGGTTGTATGAATGGTAAATTGTTTGCACAAGCAATAACCAAAGTGTTATCGGGAGTGCTTCTGGTGGGTGTTCTTCTGTTTTTGCCTGCAGGATCTTTTTCTTATTGGAATGGTTGGCTTTTGATGGCAGTTTTGTTTGTCCCTATGATCGTTGCGGGATTTGTCATGATGAAGAAAAGCCCGGAGCTATTGCAGAAACGGTTAAATGCAAAAGAAGAACAATCAGAGCAGAAAGCTGTCGTAGTACTGAGTGGGCTGATGTTTATTGCCGCTTTTATCGTGGCTGGACTTAATTATCGATTTGGCTGGATTGTATTGCCAAATTGGATTGTCTTTGTCGCAACTTTAGTGTTTTTACTTGGATATGTGCTATATGCGGAGGTTCTAAGGGAAAACGCATATCTCTCCAGAACTGTTGAGGTGCAGGAAAATCAAAAAGTTATAGATACCGGCCTTTATGGAGTCGTTAGGCATCCTATGTACATGAGCACATTTCTTTTGTTTTTATCCATGCCTCTTGTACTTGGATCGGTTATTTCTTTTGTTATCATGCTTGTATACATACCAATAATCGCTAAACGTATCCGTAATGAAGAACAGGTACTTGAAGAAGGACTAGAGGGATATTCAGAATATAAGAAACGAGTAAAGCACAAGGTAATACCATTAATCTGGTAAGATGAATTGCCGTAGATGGAAGCTGTTAGAAGCGGTGGCAATCTTACAAAGGTTGGTGGCGATGGAGAATACTCCAAAACGGTTGTGTGTCCGGATGGCTGTGTAATCTTCAAACTGACAGCAAAACCTCTGGGGAATGAAAACTTCCATACCGGTGGATTCTGGGATTATCCTGATGAAACACAGAATTGATGAAAAGGGTATAAAAAAATGATAGTTGAGATTACGGATTCAAAAGAAAAACAGGCTATCGCAAGGAAAGTGCTGGAGGCGCTTACTGACTGGTTTGCGGTAGAAGAAAGCAGAGAGGGATACATTTCCGGATGTGCCAATTGGACGTTTTTTGCGGCGAAGGAAGATGGGGAGGCTGTAGGGTTTCTCTGCCTAAAAGAAACAGGAAAGGCTACTGTTGAACTGGCTGTTATGGGTGTATTAAAGGATTTTCACAGGAGCGGTATTGGTCGACAGTTGGTAGAAAAGGCAAAAGAAACTGCCAGATTGAAGGGATATGAGTTCATGCAGGTCAAGACTGTGAAAATGGGAATGTATGAGGACTATGACAGAACTAATCTTTTTTACATAAGCTGTGGTTTTAAAGAGTTTGAAGTATTCCCACTCCTTTGGGATGAGGCAAATCCATGCCAGATATATGTAATGTCTATGAAATGATAATGTAGGGGTAAAAAAGAACTTAGTTGCAGAAGGCAAAAAACTACTGAAGAAGGGATTCAATGTAAATGTTATTTCCTGAGAAAACTGTGAGTTCGCAACCAAATTTAACAAAAGACAGCACTACATGTAAGCTTCGCTTGGTAGACAGGCGCAGCTTACTTTTTTATGATTAAGAAAAATGTTAAAATATTTAGCAAAGGTGGTAGAAATATGAGGAAGGCGTATTTGGATAATATTCGCTGGATAACAGTAGTGCTGGTTGTCATCTATCATGTAATCTACATATTCAACGGCGTTACACAGCATGGAATCATCGGTCCCTTCAGTGAACATCAGCCTCAGGATACATATCAGTACATTGTTTATCCTTGGTTCATGTTACTTCTGTTTGTGGTATCTGGCATGTCAGCCCGCTATGAACTGCTTAAACGAACAGAAAAGGAATTCATCAGAGTAAGGACGAGAAAGTATCTTGTGCCATCAACAATTGGCCTTCTGGTTTTCGGCTGGGTTCTTGGCTACTACAACATGTTGATTTCCGGTGCATTTGATTCCATGGGCAATTTACCAGGGCCAATCCTTTTCCTGATAATGGCAGTCAGCGGCTCAGGTCCTCTGTGGTATATACAGATGCTTTGGCTCTTCAGCCTGATACTGGTACTGTTCAGAAGGATTGAAAAAGACAGATTCTATAATATCTGCGGCAAAGCGAATCTTTTGGTACTTATAATTCTTGTCATACCCGTATATGGAGCGGCGCAGATACTTAACACACCGATAATAGTGGTATACAGATTCGGTATCTACGGACTGGGCTTTTTGATCGGCTACTTTGTACTGTCCCATGACGAAGTGATGGATCGACTTGGCAAAAACTGGCTGTTATTAAGCATCCTTGCCCTCGCATCCTGCATAGCCTTTGTGGTTTTATATAAAGGTCAGCCCTATCCGGATCACGTAGTTCTGGATACAATCATGTGCAATGTATACGCATGGTTTGGAACTCTCGGTATACTTGCCTTCATGAAAAAATGGGGCAATTTTGAGAATTCATTCTCAAAGTGGATGAGCAAAAAATCATGGGGCCTCTACGTATTCCATTATCTGATGATCGCGGTCAGCGGATGGTATCTGCATACATTATGTCCGCCCCTTGCCCCTGTCATCGTATACCTGTTGGTTGCAATAGCAGCATTTGCAGGCTCCTACCTTCTGTATGAGATTATGAGCCGCATACCTTTCATAAGGTGGTGTGTTCTGGGAATAAAAAAGGAGAAGAAACCATGAGTTTTGCAGACAATCTTATGGAATTGAGAAAGCTTAATAACCTGTCACAGGAGGAAATTGCAGAGAAGATAGGCGTATCCAGACAGACGCTTTCAAAATATGAGACCGGAGATTCGCTGCCGGATATAGAGAGGTGTAAGCAACTGGCGGACATCTTTGGTGTAACCATGGACGACCTTATATCATATGAAAAGAATGATTCGGATAACCTGGGATGTGTTATCCCGCCGAAAGGAAAACATATCTTTGGAATGGTCAAAGTGGGAGATAAAGGTCAGATTGTTATTCCTGCCAAAGCAAGAAAAATCTTCGATATAAAAACAGGCGATAATCTTATTGTCCTCGGAGATGAATTCCAGGGTATAGCTCTTATTAAGGAAACTGGCCTTCTCGGTCTTATCAACAGTGCGAAAGAAACTTGCAACGATGATTAAACTTTGAATTGCAGTTTAATGCGAAGTGGAGAGAGCATGAAAGATAAGCAGAAACCGAAAGGGAATCAGTTTTATGAAACTAAGCAAAATAATACTAAGAAGAATACTTCTGATAATTATGGTTATTACGACGGTTATCTTCTTGGTTTTGCATTACGATTCTAAAGAATATACCCTGCAAAATGAACAGGAATATATAAACAGAATTTGTAGGATGACACACAACAGGGGTGTTTCTGTAGGAATAATTGATGGCGATGAAGACACATTTCTGGAATACTGTGACATTGATGGGAAAACTGTAGATGAGCATACGCTATTTGAATTAGGATCGACGACAAAAGCATTCACAGGGCTTGGAATCCTTAATCTTGAGGGAGAAGGCTCGATTGATTTAGATTCACCTGTCACAAACTATATAGACTGGTTCAGACCACAGTATAAAGGCGCCGATGCTATAGTCACAGTAAGGCATCTTATGAATCATTCAAGTGGGATTCCGGTATGGACCATCTCGCTTATACCGGAGGGCAGCGAAGGTGAGATAACCTTAGAGGAGACTGTTAGAAAAATCGCTGATGTTAGGCTTGCTCATGCACCCGGCGAAGCTTATGAGTATGCAACAATCAATTATGATGTGCTTGCACTGATTATCGAGAAGGTTACCGGTCAAAAATATGAGGATTATATTACTGGGACTGTTCTTAAAGATGTGGGAATGAATGAGTCATTTTTTAGGATTGCCGACTCTGACAGGCAGCGTATCTTTCCCGGGCATAAATCAGGCTTTTTTGGAACATGGAAATATGATGCTCCAACTTATTATGGGAATACTGCAGCAGGTTACCTTGTGTCGGATACTACTGATCTGGTCAAATGGATGAGATATGTCAGGGAGAATATTGATTATGACACTTTTCCGATAACAGACACGAACAATTACTATGCCGGCTGGAATTTGTATCCGGAAACTGTGCACCATGGGGGAAACAATCCGAATTACAGTACGCAGATTATCATTTCGAGAGAACGTGATCTTGGAGTTTTTGTTTTGTCTGCTTCAGCAGGAGATATTGCCACAAAAATAGCAGACGGTATTTATGGGATGCACATGGGAATGAATGCAAGGATCGGATTATGTGTGTCAGGTCACGAACTTCAAGATTTTCTGTTTGTCATGGGTATTCTTTTGGTTCTGTATATCGCATTACTGTTGAAATACAGAAGAAAGAAATTATGCATATGCGGTGGATTATTGATTTTGATTGTGCTGACCCTGATTCCTATAATCTCGCATATCAGTTACAGATTCATGTTTGTTTGGATGCCCTATAGCTTTGGAGTGACGATCATTTGTCTATTGGCATTTGCAATTTGGCTCATCCTCTACGGAATGAAGCGAGAAACGGGAATAGGAAGATGCTTGCTACAGGATATTTACGCAGGATGAGGTTATCGAAAGAAAGGAACCGGATTTATGGATGTTTCACACAGAAAAGTAAAAAAGCTTATAAGACTTACTGATTCAGAGGGAAACCCATTGAGCAATGCCGAAGTAAGAGTGCAGCAGACAAATCACAAGTTCCTCTTTGGCTGTGGGGCCTTTGACTTTATTCCCTATGTAATGAATGGCGATGAAGAGCATAAGCAGATAACAGACAGCTGGCTGGAGATTTTTAACTACGGTACGCTCCCTTTTTACTGGGGACAGTATGAAAAGGAAGAGGGAAAGCCAAACAGGGATGCTCTTATGAAGACCGCACAGTACCTGAAGGGAAAGGGTGTGACTGTAAAAGGGCACCCTCTCTGTTGGCATACTGTCTGTGCTGACTGGCTTATGAAATACGATAATGAGACCATTTTGAAGAAACAGCTTGAACGTATAGACCGTGAAGTCAAAGGTTTCAAGGGGGTCATTGATATGTGGGATGTGATCAATGAGGTTGTTATCATGCCCATATTTGACAAATATGATAATGCCATAACCAGGATCTGCAAGGAGAAGGGAAGAGTAGGACTGATAAAGGAGGTCTTTGACAGAGCCCATGCAGATAATCCTGATGCGGTCCTTCTTCTCAATGATTTTAATACTTCAATAAACTATGAGATTCTTATCGATGGGTGCCTTAATGCAGGGGTTCCCATAAGTGCGATAGGTATCCAGTCCCATCAGCATCAGGGATACTGGGGAATAGAAAAGCTTGAAGAAGTTTTGGAACGGTTTTCCCATTTTGGACTGCCTATCCATTTTACGGAGAATACCCTTATTTCCGGAGATATCATGCCTGCACATATCGTAGACCTGAATGACTGGCAGGTCGATGAGTGGCCGTCAACACCTGAAGGAGAAGTAAGGCAGGTAAAAGAGATAGAGGAGATGTACAGGACATTGTTTGAACATCCTCTTGTAGAAGCCATTACGACCTGGGATTACAGGGATGGAGCTTGGCTCAAGGCGCCGAGCGGTTATATAAGGCTGGATAATTCCAAAAAGCCATCCTATGAGATGCTGAAAGACCTCGTGAAGAACGAGTGGTGGACAGATGCCTCAGCTAAAACAGATGAAAATGGATGTATTATGGTAGATGCTTTTAAGGGAGATTATCGCATCAGCGTCGGTAAATCAGCTGCAGAAGTAGAGTTTACTGATGATACAGAATTGAACTTACACATGAAGAGTGGTACAGACTGTATCTTTCTTCCGGGAAATTCTTACCATGAATAAGAACAATACGATTGTAATAGATGAAAAAATGCCATTGCTTGTGCTGGCAGGGCCAATGTTTCTTGAACTACTTTTAAATACCATGCTCAACAACGTGGATATGCTCATGCTCAGCCATTACGATGAGTATGCGGTCGGTGCAGTTGGCAATGCCAATATCATCCTGTTCATGATGAACATACTTTTTAGCATTATTGCCATGGCGACAAATGTAGTCGCTGCCCAGTATCTTGGGGCAAAACTGTATAAGAAGATGAACATGATCTATACTCTGGCAGTGGTGGTAAATCTTGTCTTCGGACTTACGCTTAGTGTAGCTTTCTGCGTTGCAAACCCATTGATAATGGATTTTCTTAATGTGTCACCGCAGATGCGCCCGTATTCAATGATCTACATCTATATAGTTGGTGGTGGCGGATTTCTTTCAGCAGTGTTTAATGTTATGATCCAGATACTAAGATGCAACGGCTATACCAAGATCGGGATGTGGGTAACTTTTTCTATCAACCTTATCAATATAGCCGGTAACTATCTCTTTTTGTATGGACCATTAACTTTTTTGAAGATGGGCGTTGCCGGTGTGGCCATATCGACTGTTGTTGCCAGGCTTTTGGCTGCAATCGCCCTATTCGGATTTTTCTACATCACTAAGACCGGAAGGATATCACTTCGTTATCTTAATCCGTTCCCCGGGAAGCTCCTTGTAAGAATGATAAAGATTGGACTGCCGTCAGCGGGGGAAAGCCTTACTTACAATCTTTACCAGACTACGCTTCTTTCTTTTGTAAATATGATGGGAAATGATGCTGTAAATGCGAGGGTTTATTGTAATACTCTGATATCCTTTGTAATGATCTTTTCAAATGCCTGTGCAATGTCTACCCAGATAATTACAGGGCATCTGGTAGGTGCAGATAAAACTGATGAGGCATATAAAAGGGTGTTTAAGACCCTGAGAGTATCCATGCCAATAACTATAGTGCTTGCAATAATCAATGTAATCCTGTGCAGATATACTCTGGGGATATTTACTCAGAATCAGAACATTCTTGCGCTTGGGCAGCTGATAATGATTGCAGACATATTTGTGGAAATGGGCAGGTGCCTTAACATGACCTTTGTCAGCAGCCTTAAAGCGGCCGGAGCATATATCTTTCCATTTATTGCAGGATTAGTATGTAACTGGGGGCTCGGTCTTACAACCGGTTATCTGGTGGGAGTGATGCTGGGTATAGGTGTTGTTGGCATCTATATCGGGACAGCTACGGATGAATGTATAAGAGGCCTGATTGTAATGAGCTATTGGTACAGAAAAAAATGGCTTGGAAAGTCTGTTGTTGACCAGAAGGACATAACTGAACTTGCGTAAGTATATAAATATGACCTTTAAAATGGTCGTTATTTGCTTCACAGACTATGTATAATCTGCATAATAATTCATCCGGGCGCATTGCCCGGATTTTTTTGATAGCATATATACGCTTGCGTATATATAATTCTAAGTATATAATAAAAGTGGAAGGAGGATGCGAATATGTACATTAAGCAATATCTTGAAGACAACAGTATATCTATATATAAAGTGGCGAATAGCGCTTTGGTTGCCTATCCTACGGTCTTTAACATTGTTAATGGGAAGGTGGATATCCTTAACTGCGCCCTTGGTGTTGTGAAAAAGATAGCGGATGCTCTTAACCTAACAATAGACGAGCTTCTTACCCTGTGCGATAAGAATCATTCCTTCAACCTTTTCAGAAGTGAGCAATGTCATCTGGTAAATCGCGTGGGTGAGATAGATTATGTGATCGACCTTTTGGAAAAGAAAAAGATAGATTATTACTGGAAATTAGATATGAAAGCAGAAGCTTTTTATCTTCTTGCAATGCTTGATTATCTGAGCAAGCGGAACGACCTTCCAAAGTGTACTGTGTACGAGGAAATCAGGAGGTATAAGTTGGAAAAGCCGGTCTTTCCTGCTGATACAGAGCTATCAGAAAAGCTTTTGGGAAAAGATGCACAACATGAAGCTTTGGATCACGCAATTCCCGAGTTCCTTAATTTTAATATAGTAGAATGCGAGATTATAAATGGATAAGGTTTTATTTACGAAAGATAATATAGACAATCTGCTGTTCCAACTTGCAAAAGAGTATAAAACGATCAATAGAAAGAACACACCTGCAGAAATTGTTATTATAGGCGGAGCTGCTATAGTGTCAAAATATGGCTTCCGGGCTTCTACAACGGATATCGATAGTTTGATTTTTGCCTCATCTTCAATGAAGGACGCAATAAATACCGTAGGTGAAAAAAACGGACTGCCAACAGGTTGGATCAATGAGGAATTCAGAAAAACAAGTTCATACACTGAGAAGATCAGGCAGTATTCCAAGCATTATAAGCTGTTTGCAAATATTCTAGAAGCGAGGATGCTTCCTTCTGAGTATGATGTAGCAATGAAACTTGCGTCATTGAGACCGTACAAGTATGATATGTCAGATGCTGTCGGCATCATAAAGTCAGAGAATATCGCAAAAGAGCAGATAGAGAAAGCGGTCGTGGATTTTTATGGAGGATTTGAAAATTTGTCCCATCCTGATGAAGCAAAGAAACTACTTGATAGTATCTTTGCTGCACATAACCTGGATGAGCTATATAACAGTACCAGAACATCAGAATCGGATAACCGGGTAATTCTTAAGGATATCGATGATAATTATCCGAAGCTGCTTAATGAAGGCAATCTGGCAAGCGTACTAGAGGCTGCAAAAAGGAAGAAAGACAGCAAATCTAACTGATAGATCAAGGGTATTTATATGAATTGGTATTATGCATCACCATTAAACAATCCCGAAAAGCAGGAGCTCAGGCGTTATATATTTCTGCATGCTCTTCAGAAGAAACCATTGCATTTTACAAAGCTATGGGCGGCAAACTGACAGACTGTCCCATAAAAAGAATTGCAGATGACGAACCTTATGATTTGCAAATGATTTGTTATTTGGAAGGTTGAGAACCTTCGCGTTCCTTTACTAAGAAAATGTTTAAAGTTTGTAGAACAAATTATAGTATAATCAGTAAGAGTTTGCGTTTGTGCTATCATATCGTTATCATATGAATTATTATAGACAAGGGTGTCTGCTGAATAAGCGGATACCCTTTTAATGAAGATGGCTGTTTTGGAGGAAGAACGTGGTGGGTAATTCAGTAAGTATAAGAAATTACATTACAAGGCAAAAGCAGATGTCGGAAGCTCTGATTCTGAATCTTATACTGGCGTTTAGTGGTGGCTTTCAGGATGCATATACTTATATTGTCAGGGACAATGTCTTTGCAAATGCTCAGACCGGGAATATTGTGCTTATGAGTACGTATCTCATGGATGGAAAGTGGCAGCGAGGGTTGATGTATTTGTTTCCAATTTTCTCTTTTATGCTGGGGGTATTTATTTCTGACAATATACAGGCTAAATTCAAGTCGGCAAAAAAGATTCACTGGAGACAGGGCATTGTGCTAGCAGAGACTGTCATAATGCTTATAGTGGGATTTATTCCGCAGGCTTTTAATATGGTTGCCAACTGCATGATATCTTTTTCTTGTGCACTCCAGGTCCAGTCTTTTAAAAAGATACATGGAAATGTTTATGCCAGCACCATGTGCATAGGTAATCTGAGAAGTGGTGTAACGGCTTTTTCTTCCTTCCTAAGAACCAGGGATAAAAGAGATATTGTAAAAGCGAGGGATTACCTGATAGTAATTATTGCATTTGCTCTTGGAGCAGGAATCGGAGGGAACAGTTCCGATGCTTTTGGAGAAAGGACAATATGGTTTTCAGCTGTGCTTCTTATCATTTGTTTCGTGATGATGGGGCTGGACAAGAAAGAATAATGCTGTTAGAAAATACAAGATTGGCGTATGCATAAGAGGATTGCCAATCTGTAAGCCGTTGGAATGAATGTAAGGTACAGGAGGAGTTACGATGCTAAAGAATGGATGCGTGTCAGTTGGAAATACAGATATGTATTATGTGGCATTCGGTGAAGGGGAAAAGAAACTGGTTGTTTTGCCGGGGCTATCGGATGGATTGTGGACTGTAAATGGTAAGGCATGGCTATTAGCGGGGTCTTATAAGCGATTCTTCAAAGACTACACAGTCTATATGTTCAGCAGGAAAAATGATTTTCCGGAAGGTTATTCAATAAAAGAAATGGCTGATGATCAGGCTGAGGCAATGAAGAGTCTGGGAATAGACAGAGCTATTGTAATGGGGGTATCACAAGGGGGAATGATTTCGCAGTTCTTAGCTGCAAACTATCCTGATCTGGTGGAAAAGCTTATTCTTGTGGTGACAGCTCCTTATGCTAATGATACCATTAAAGGCGTGGTGTCAAAATGGATAGATATGGCAAGGAACGATACTCACACAAATCTTATGCTTGATACAGCTGAAAAGGTTTATACGAAGGAATTCAATGAAAAGAACAAGAAATACCTTCCCATGCTGGCAAGATTTACTAAGCCTGCAAGCTACGACAGATTCCTTATAAATGCTCATGCAATAATGAACTTTGATGCCAGAGAAGAATTGCCCAAAATAAAATGCCCAACTTTAATAATGGCAGGTAATAGGGATAATACGGTTGGAAATGATGCTCCTTATGAATTAAAGGCTGGTATTGCTGACAGTGAAATGATGATTTTTGATGGTCTGGGGCATGGGCTATTTGAGGAAGATAAGACTTTTTATAATAAGGTTTTGGATTATTGCAATCAGTAGTGGTTTTCAGCACCAATGTATCTGTGCTGACGCTTATGGTGAATAATGCCACTATGACGGTATGAAAAGAATGATGCCCATTTTCGCTAAAAGAGCTTGCAACAAATACAAGGGTTGGAAAAGGTATGACTAAAGGCTCAATAACTAAGAGTTTAATAACGTTTGCTATTCCACTTTTCTTTGGACAGCTCTTGCAACAACTCTACAACGTTGTGGATTCGATTGTTGTGGGAAATGTATTGGGAAAAGAGGCACTGGCTGCCGTTAGTACTACCGGTAGCCTTATATTTTTGATGGTAGGCTTTATAAATGGCCTGTTTATGGGTAATAGCGTTATCATCGGCAAAAGATACGGCGCAGGAGAATATGAAGGTGTATCTATCGCATCACATACAGGTATTGCTTTTGCTATTCTCATGGGAATAGTAATGACAGTCTGGGGATATTTCTTTACTCCAACGCTCCTTAAGTGGATGGGTACGCCAGCTGATGTAATGCCACGCTCAGTGCTTTATTTCAAGATCTACTTCCTGGGAGGCCTTGGAAATATATTGTATAGTGCGTGCTGTGGCGTTTTTCAGGCAATGGGAGATTCCAAGAGACCTCTTTACTACTTGATCGTCAGCACAGTTCTTAATACGATACTTGATATCTCTTTTGTAAAGTTTCTGGGATTTGGTATCGGAGGAGCAGCTCTTGCGACAGTTATTGCTCAGTTTGTAAGTGCGATTCTTGCTTTTGTTAAGCTCACTAGGGTGGATGGACCTCACAGGATCTTTATCAGTAAGCTAAGGATGGATAAGACCACTTTGGGAAAAGAGCTAAAAATAGGTTTTCCAACCGGAATACAAAATAGCGTTATTGCTATCGGAAACGTAGTTGTACAGTCAAATATCAATGCATTTGGCTCTGTAGCTATGGCAGGTTGCGGGAGTTATTTTAAGCTTGAGGGATTTGTCTTTTTACCAATCACATGTATGTGCATGGCCCTTACTACATTTGTAAGTCAGAACCTTGGGGCAGGAGAAATCAAAAGAGTCAAGAAAGGCACTGTAATAGGAAGTGCAATTGGAATCTCATGCGCAGAGATCATAGGAGTAATAGTATTTGCCTTTGCACCTGTACTACTTCGTATGTTTTCAAGTGATGCAGAGGTTCTTACAATAGGAACAACTCAGGCCAGGACGGAGAGCCTTTTCTATTGCCTTCTAGCCTTAAGTCACTGTCTGGCTGGCATATACAGAGGAGCGGGTAAGACAACGGTTCCGATGATTGTAATGTTATCAAGCTGGTGTCTTCTTAGGATAACCTATATCACCATAATTGTGCGCCTAATTCCCATCGTAAACGTAATATTCTGGGCTTATCCACTAACGTGGTCTGTAAGTTCAGTAGTATTTATAATTTATTATTTCAAAGGAAAATGGCTAAAGATTGGAATAGCCTGAATATATTTTGTGAAAGCGGCCTGGACTGAAATCGTAGTTCGGGCTTCTTTTTTCGTCACTCGAGCACTTGTTGACATATGTCAATATCGCTGATAATATTTATTTTGACATATGTCAGAAAGGATGGGGTATGCCTAAGTTTACAAAATGCAGAAAAATAGCGGGTCTTCCCAGGCAGTTTAGCTTTTGTCCGTCAGAGACCATCGAAGGAGAAGCCATACAGCTAACCTTCGATGAGTTTGAAACAATCCGTTTGTTAGACAAGGAGGGAATGACTCAGGAACAGTGCGCCAGAGAAATGGGAGTTGCCAGGACAACTGTAACAGCTATGTATGAGAGCGCGCGTAAAAAGATAGCTGAGATGCTGGTAGAAGGACGGAGCCTTACAATCTCAGGCGGCAATGTCAGATTTAATATTTTGCAGAGTGAGAATTTTAAGAACCTTAGAGTAAAAGGAGAAAACGATATGAGAATTGCAGTAACATATGATAATGGTGAGATCTTTCAGCATTTTGGTCATACAGAGAAGTTCAAGGTTTATGACGTGGAAGATGGAAAGATTGTAAACGAAGAGATAGTAGATACAAACGGTCAGGGGCATGGTGCTCTTGCAGGATTCCTTATGGGCGGTAAGGTTGACATACTTATCTGTGGAGGAATTGGCGGTGGAGCCCAGGCAGCGCTTGGCGAAGCTGGAATAAAGCTATATGGTGGCGTATCAGGTAGTGCAGATGAGGCAGTAAAGGCATTCCTTGATGGGGCACTGGATTATAATCCGGACGTTAAATGTAATCATCACGGAGAAGGACATACATGTGGTAATCACCATGATGAGGATCATCACTGCGGAGGTCATTGTGGTCATTGAACTGTTTTGCACGTTTGTCAGAATCGGACTATTTACTTTTGGTGGTGGCTATGCCATGATCTCGCTGATACAGGACATCTGCGTGGAAAAGAAAAAGTGGATCAGCCATGATGAGATGATGGATATTACAGTCATTGCTGAATCAACGCCTGGGCCGATTGCGATAAACTGTGCTACTTATGTGGGATATAAAAAGTGTGGTATGGCGGGAGCAGTCTCTGCTACAGTAGGAGTAATCCTTCCGTCCTTTGTTATCATCTATCTGATTTCACTGTTCCTTGACAGTTTTCTTGAAATAGCGTGGATAGCCAGCGCTTTTAAAGGAATAAAGATTGCTGTAGGCATACTGATATTGGATGCTGCGCTTAAGATGATAGTAAAGATGCCAAAGAAACCATTTCAGCTGTTTGTGCTAATAACTGTTTTTCTAATTATGATGGCAGTAAATCTTTTTTCCATAAAGATATCATCAATATCTTTAATGATTGCAGCAGGCCTATGCAGCCTTGTGGCATTTTGTGTCAGGAATAAAATAAACGGGGAGGGACGAAGCTTATGATATACATTAATCTCTTCCTCGGATTTCTGAAAGTCGGACTGTTTTCTTTTGGCGGAGCTTATGCAGCAATACCACTTATAAGGGATGTAGTCCTGCACTATGGATGGCTTGATGATGAGAAACTTGCTTATATGATTGCTGTGAGCGAAAGCACTCCCGGACCGATTATGGTCAATATGGCTACATATGTAGGCAGCATGACAGCAGGGATTCCCGGTGCTCTGACTGCAACAATTTCAGTTGTCCTTCCTGCGTTTGTAATCATCGTACTCATAATGATCCTGCTGAAGGGACTGTTAAAAAATCCTTATGTAAAAGCTGTTCTCAGGGGATTAAAACCCTGTATTATGGGAATAATCCTGGCTATGGGTATCAGCATGATCTTGCAGAACACTGTCATTAAGGGGACAAAACTATGCCAGGATTTAAGAGCAGTCGTGGTATGCTCTGTTCTGGCTGCGGTTTACTTTGGCTCCAGAAAAATAGTTAAATCAGGGATATCACCGATTGTATTGATTTGCATTTCTGCAGTGATAGGAATAGTCGTATATTGACTGAATATTTTGACATATTATGGTATTGGAAATTTAATTGGGAATGATTCCTATAAAACAAGAGAGAATCAAACAGAAAAGAGTCAGGATTCTCTTATGGTATCATCAGATAATACTTATGAAGAGGCACAGGCTGATGAAATCAATATATCACCGAATGATGGTGAGTGTGAAGAAAATGCAGCTTCCGGAGTGGATGTGGATCTAACAGTATTATCAAGCACGGTGGTCTATTCGGAAGTTTATAACATGATGGTTTCTCCGGATAATTATAAAGGTAAAACTGTCAAAATGAAGGGGCAGTTCGTTCCATACTATGATGAAGCCACAGGCAAATACTATTTTTGATACATATATGGAAGGTGAGTATTTGTACTGCACTTTGAGAAATGCTGTGTTGGCATAACCGCATCGTCGATTATCTGAATATAATCTTTCCAAAAATTTTGAAAAAATCATTCAAAAATCATGATCCAAAACGTGGAATTCTCCCTAAAATATTATGGATTCGGATTATAATATCATAGTAAGCTACATAGATATGATCGATGAGCAGGGCATGGACGATGATGAGCTTCTTGAAATGACACTTAAAGCAATGGCTGCAAGTGAAGACCTTATCAATGAGGAGATGGCATCAGTGGCCTAAGAAAGGTGGTGCTAATGGAAAGAAAGTCGATTCTGATCAAGGATACAACGAGAGAGGAGCGCGAACAGATAGTAAAAAACTCTCTTGATTGTGGTGGTGGATGCGAGAACTGTTCATCATGCTGGCTTGGCGGGGGAAGCCCCTGGGATATTTATCAGGACTATATTGATGGTAAGAAAGAAATCCGCGAGATAAACATGGAGTACATGGAGAAATACCGTCAGGACAGGCAGATTCATTGAGAGGACTTATGGCTTATGGCAGGTGCACCTGAGATAAAAGAATCTACGGCTGAAGAGCGCAGAACGTACATAAAGGAGAGATTTCCATGCATTGCAGACTGTGATATGTGTGGCCTTTGCAAAGTGTTTCATGGAAAAGATGCAGAAACCGCTTATACAGACTATATTGACGGAAACAGGTCTTTTGCGGAAGTATCAGCGGACTATAAATGAACGGAGGCATACATGGGGATTGGCGACAGGATAGAGATGCTCAAAACAAAATATGCGTTGGAAAGGCATCCTGAAGGAGGATGGTTTTCAGAAGTGTACACTGCTCCCTTTGAACATGAGAAAAGAGCTTTTATGGGCAGCATATATTTCCTTCTTGAAGGAGCGGAGATATCACATTTTCACCAGATTGACTGTGATGAGATTTGGTATCATCACGAGGGATGTGCGTTAAAGATAACCATGATAATGGATGGAAAGGTCAGTGAGAGCGTCATAGGAGCGGGAGAGGGACAGAATGCCATGGCAGTGATACCCAAAGGTGCCATATTTGCGGCAGAGAATCTGGATAAGGGTGAGTATTGTTTTATGTCCTGCGCCACAACACCGGGATTTATGTATGAAGGATTCAGAT
This sequence comes from Butyrivibrio sp. AE2032, assembly GCF_000702965.1. Taxonomy (NCBI): domain Bacteria; kingdom Bacillati; phylum Bacillota; class Clostridia; order Lachnospirales; family Lachnospiraceae; genus Butyrivibrio; species Butyrivibrio sp. AE2032. The sequence goes on from NZ_JNLF01000007.1 coordinate 97,579, forward strand.
TGGTGGATGATGAAGAGATAAAGAGTCTGTGCCCGGATATGTTTGAAAAAGTGTCACATTTAGCATTTACGAAGACAGAATTGGAAGAGAAGATATGAAGCAATTACTGTATTGTGTACGGGGAGTGTTTGAGGAGATTAAGACTGATGCACTATAGATTAGCTACAATGGATGATTTGACAGAAATATGTAATATGATAGAAGCTGCAAAACAGCTTATGTCAGAACAGGGAATAGAACAGTTTGCAGACGAACTTCAAAAGTTTAAAAATGAAGTTTTGGAAGCAGATAAGGACAATGAAGATCAGTTCGCAGGGTGTATGCGATGAGGATAATACTGCCAGCGAAAAGACAATACTTGCTAACAGCGGACATTTTGAAAATATCATAGAAGTAGACGGCTGCAGGATGAAACGATTTTTGATAAATAAGAATCGGATTTTGTAGGGGGAAAAATGAACTATAAGATAATTAACAAAGAGACTTACTATAGAAAAGGTGTATTTCGACACTTCTCGGAAGACTGCAAATGCTCGACATCTATGACAGCAAGACTTGATGTCACTGATTTAGTATCATATTCCAAGAAAAAGGGGACAAAGTTTTACATTAACTTTCTATATGTTCTCTCGAAGGTTTTGAATTCACGCGAAGATTACAGAATGGGATATCTTTGGCAGACAAATGAACTGATTTGTTATGATGTGATAAATCCTACACAGTATGTTTTTCATGAAGATACAGAAACATGTACTCCTGTATATACAGAATACGATGCTGATTATGAGAAGTTTTACGAAGCCGCATTGCAGGATGTTGAAGAGGCAAAGAAGACTCATGAATATGGTTTGGACATGACAAATCATCCAAACTGATTTGATGCATCTTATATATCATGGCTTTCATATGATTCGCTTAATATAGAATTACCTGATGGCTATTTATTCTTTGCGCCCATTATTAATTGGGGGAAATACAGAGAAGAAAACGGCAGACTATTCATGCCGGTAACTGTTCGCCTGAATCATGCTGTTGCTGATGGCTATTTAGTAGCAAATGTATTTCGCCTCCTGGAGAAGGAAATTAAGTCCTTTGTTGAGTTATAATCACTACATTCAAGTTTGTAGAAGTAGTTATATTCTTTCGTAAACAAACGGTGTAAGCCCGAACAAAAAAGCAGATCACATTTATGAGTAACCTGCCCTTTTGTTTGGGCTTCACGCCGTTTTTTATCAAATTGCTTACAAGTGCCCTCAGATCGATTCCTGATCCTGCACTCTTCATGAATCTGCCTTTTTAATGATTCATCCATAATAAAACCTCCGTAAATGTAGTGGTAAAAATGTGGTTACTACTGGTTACGGAGGGTAACGAATTCTGTGAATATACTTGTAAGGCTTGTTTGTAGGTGATATTCTTTTCATAGCAGTAGTAGTGGCTTTTGGTAGTGTTTGGTTTTGGTGTGGTAACTTAAACGATACATCATCAGGGCGTCACTATCTACTGCTTTTTAGGTAAAAGAAACGCTGCGCCACAGCCTTGGCAGGCCGTCGCGCAGCGACTTAGTTCACTTTCAGTAGAACTTACAAAGGGAGGCCACATAATGAAGCTTATCGTTATAGATATACAAAAAGGAATTACCGATGAAAGGTTATATGATTTTGTCGGATTCATAAAGAATGTTGAAAGTATTATTGATGCTGCAAGGAAGAATAGCGTTGAGGTTATTTATGTTCAGCATGATGATGGTCCAGGGACAGGTTTCTCTGTCGGCGATGCGGATTTTGAAATAGCTGATCAGGTGGCTCCGAAGTCTGGAGAAAAGACATTCGTAAAAGAAATAAATAGTTGCTTTGGAAATAAAGAGTTTGTTGAGTATCTTGATAAACAGAAGGATAAAGAGCTGATAATAGTTGGACTTCAGACAAATTTCTGTATTGATGCTTCTGTGAAATCAGCGTTTGAAAGAGGCTACAGAGTAATCATTCCAAAGGGCACCAACTCTACTTTTGATAATGACTACATGGATGGGGAGACAACATACAAGTACTACAATGAAATGATGTGGCCAAAGAGATTTGCGGATTGTGTGCCTTTGGATGAAGCAATTGAGTTGATGGAGAGAGTATGAACTTTCTGAAGTTTCAGCAATCCTTGTTGATGAGAGCAGACAGAGAGCGCGGAGAAGTACAAAATGAAGATTACAGTGATAAACGGAACTGAAAAGCACGGTGTTACATACAGAATGAAGGAGATATTTTTAGAGCAGTTTAGAGACGATTCTGAAATCACGGAATACTATCTCCCAAAAGATGGTCCGGGTTTCTGCATGGGATGTACTGCGTGTTTCAGAAATAATCCGAACCTCTGCAAGGATGCTGCAGACGAGTCTTGGTAAAAAGGATCCCGAATATACCGACTTTAAGTATTGGAATGAAAACGGTTGGATTGATAAAATAAGACCGTGGAAATAGATGAGCGAGGTGGATAAAAAAGGTATTGATTCCTCTAACGGAGTCAATACCTTTTTTTGACTATGTTTTTAAGCCTGTGCAAGCTGCCTTCCCAGATCCTCACATTGTGAAATGGCATCATCATCCGGAGCATTGTTGGCGATTACGCCCTCGCCACCGATAATTGATGCACCTGCTGCAACCAGTCTGTCCTGCCAGTCTCTCATCCATTGGCCATCTCCCCAACCGTAGGAACCAAAAAGGGCAACTTTCTTACCGCTACACTTTGTTTCATAATCAGCCATGAAGGGCTCAACGGTTCCTTCTTCAAGTACTTCTGCCCCCATCGCAGGACATCCAAAAGCAATCACTGATTCATTAGCTGCATCCGATGGACTAAGGGAATTAAATGTAGTTACCTCAGCTTCAGCACCGGCACTTTTGATGCCATTCGCAACAGCGTCTGCCATTGCCTGTGTATTTCCACTTCCGCTCCAAAAAACAACTTTAACTTTACTCATACTTGTCTCATCCTTTCTGGGAATATAATATGATTCCTGCAATACTTACGAAAAGAAGTTAGCATATGCTAACTTCTTTTTCAAGGTTTATCGTTGATAAGATTTCTCACGTTTGATAAGGACAAATAACCGATACAGATATTTACTGATTGGAACAGAACTGTGCCATGTGTTTTTTTATGGCTTTAAAAGATTCATCGCTTATATGAAGTAACTTAAAATGAGCAAAAGCATGGGATTGACAGGACAGCATTAAGCTAATATTGAAGTTCCTTGATGAATGGGCAATAGATCCTGCTGAATAAGAATAGGAGATGAGACAGAAAAAAATACGGCAGCACTATTGAAAATGAAGTTAGCATATGCTAACATTTGAGATAACTGATAATGATTTTCATGATATTAAATATCTATTAAAAACACCCGGTTAGTGCGGGCTTTTCTTTTGAGAATGGGTTAGCTAAAACTAACGAAATAATGTTTGGCTGGAAGTGATGCGTGTAAGCTTGATTTTGCAGATGAAACCTTTGATGCAGTAACAAGCAACTATGTATATCACAACATACCAAGTAAGGACAGACAGGCGATTCTTCTTGAAACACTAAGGACCCTTAAGAAGGGCGGAACATTTGCTATTCACGATATTATGTCCAAGGCAAAATATGGAGTGGATTATGAGATGATCGTAGGCGAAGGCATGTTCCACTGCTATCCGGCATTCCCAATAGTGAAAGAGGCCAAGGAAGGCTGGTATAAGATGGTGAATTTAATCAGAAATACTACAAAACAGGGGAGTATGAAAAATGCAATTTGAAGAGATTGGGAATATGTCTGGAAAGACGCTTATGCTGCTTCCCGGGACATGCTGTGACTGGCAGACAAACTTTGGAACAGTAATCGATAGGCTATCAGATAAATATCATCTCATATGCGTAAACTATGATGGTTTCGATGGAAGTGATGATATCTTTCCTGATATGATAACAGTAACTGAGAAAATTGAGAAATATATCATCGAGAAGCATAGTGGCAGGCTTGATGGAGCTATTGGATCTTCTCTTGGTTCCAGTTTTGTGGGACAGCTTGTAATGAGGAATAACGTGCATATAGACCATGCTATCTTTGGCAGTCCTGACCTTGATCAGAGCGGGCCGGTATCAGCAAAACTCCAGTCAATGCTTGTTGTGCCTCTTTTAACAAGCTTTACAGGCAGTGAAAAGAAACGGAATAAATCCAAAGAAAAGCTGAAAAAAATCTTTGAAATGGATGATGAAAATGCTGAGAAATTCATGAACTGTTTTTCCAAGTTTAATCCCCGGTCCATAAAGAATGAGTATTACACAGACCTCCTGACCCATCTTAGGGATGATATCAATGTTGAACATACAAGAGCTCATTTTATCTATGCCAACAAAATGGGTGAGAAGTATCTTGAACGCTATAAGAAGTACTTCCATGATCCTGACATCAGAGAGTTCAACATGCAGCATGAGCAGTGGCTGTTCGGCGGGAAAGAATACGCAGAACCTGTGCTGAAAGCTATAGATGAATTTATGGTAATGACAGTTTGAGGGTAATATGGGGGTAACTATGGTTCTAATATTAGAGTGCATTGTGGTTTGCTTTATACTATTTCTCCCCTGTGTAGTTGTTATAGCAAATGGAACAGAACAGGGAGCTTTTTTATATGAAAAAGATGTACAGGATCGCGTCGTAGAGATGGGACTTATCTCAAAGGCACAGATTGAAAAGAACGGTAAGTTATTCAAGTTATGCACGCTTACTGTAATGATTGCTTTTGTGCTGTGGTCAGTTTATGGCATCAATGGAGCAAGAGGATTTATAGTGCCATTTCTCCAAATATATGCTATGACAATGGCAGAAGGACTATTCGACAGATTCTTTATTGATTGGTATTGGGTGGAGCATACAAAAGCCTGGACGATTCCGGGGACCGAAGATCTAAGGCCTTACATCCCCCAAAAGACGAAGATTGTGCAGTGGCTGATTACGATTGTCGGCAATCCTATTATTGCAGCTGCACTGGCAGGGATTATGATGGTCGTATTATGAGGGAGGGAAGCAGGTAATGAAGAATCTTACATCAAGACAGAAGATCATGTTCGGGGTATATTCGATGGTATTGGCGATTATAGGAGATTATCTCCTTGGCTACGGTACATTTAGCACGTCCAGTTCTCCGGATGCATATATGGGAGTTGAGTGGAGCGTTGCTCCCGATTGGAGATATGCAGTATCGTCCATTCTCGGGTTTGCGTGTGCTGCGCTGTTTGCTTTGGCGGCTGTTAAGCTTCTTAGGGTTATGGAAAAGAAATATCACCTTAATGATTCTAAGCTGTTTGGCCTTTTCAAGATTGCAAACTGGAGCGGAATACTTTATTTTGCTTTCATCCACATAGGTATATGCATGCTCCCTATTGTGTTTAATGCAGGAATGGCTGCTACAGGCGATGTGAAAACTTCTGCTGATATGGTGTTCAGAGTATTGAAAAGTATTGCAGTTCCCATGGGCATCGGATTTGTAGTATGCGATGTTTTCGTTACAATTGCCTGGATCGGAATGGTGTTTAAGAAAATGATTCCTGTGAAAAAGGCTGCATTTATTTGTTGCCCGGTGATTACCTCAATATTAGGGCAGCTCATGAATTACGTTTCTGAAGGTCTAGATTCCGGTTTCGAGTCTTTTGGATGGCTGCTCATGTATCTGGTCTGTGCGTTAAGCCTGGTAGACAAGGATGAGAGGGAATGGATATAAGAAGTAACGGCAGAAACTAAAGGACATGCCCTATAGACAGAAGGGAAAGAGAATATTATAATTTTAAGTTAGCATAGGCTAACATATATAAAAGAGGAGTGGACAAGGAAACTTCCTAAGCGAGACATGACCATCGTGGTTATGGAAGGAGTCCTTGAATACTTTTCCAAAGACCAGGTAAAGACATGCATCAACATGCTTTGTGACAGCTTCGAACATGGATATCTTCTTGCGGAGCTTCATTCTCCGTTCCTTGAAAAGAATGGTAGCCATCATGATGCCGTGAAACATACTAATGCTTCTTTCGGCTGGGGAACAAAGTCAGGCCGTGAATATCTGGATCTTGAACCAAGGATGAGCCTTGTGTCTGAGACGAATTATAACGAAGAAATGAAGAAATACTCAATACGCGGAAAACTTTTTGCTATCGTTGGAAAGAACATCAACAACAGACTGGCAGTATTTAAATGGTAAAGCATTAAGGGCGGAATGTATGGATAAGTTTAATGACATCGGAATTGATGACAAGTTAGACTGGAACAGGATAGAGAAGCTTATGCGGATAGGCATATTTGCCGCATGCATGGTGCTTGTGGGAGATGTGCTTATAGGTTATGGGATGCATGATTCCTCTAAAACAGGTATGGAATGGTTCTTGTCAGCATATTTGCAATTATCGGATACCAGAATGTTTTGGTCAGCATTTCTGGGATTCATAGGTATTCCGCTTGAGGCACTTTGCTATTTTGGAGTGTACAGGCTGATTGTTCCTAAATCACAGAAATATGCTCATATTTATAGAACAGGAATACTTGGGGTATTGGCTTTCGCGGGATGTGGAGTGCATGTCCCGTGTTTGTCCACATGCTTCTTTTACAAGTATATGAACGATGCTGCCCCGGAGATTGCAGTAGATGCAGCAGTGAAATTTGGTAAATACTTTCTTTTGCCGGGAATGATAGTGTTCTTTCTATTCTGGATCATCCAACATGTGGCACATATTGCAGCATTCACAAAAGGGTTTGGCGGCGGATATGCCATGATCTCGCAGATCCAGGATATATGCGTGGGATATGAGGGGCATGACAATAGACTGTGGTGCTGTATTAGATTATAATGTTAGCTAGGACTAATACAAAGCTATGCTGGGAGGGATTATGCGGATCGTAAATCTCATTGAGAATACTGAAGGTGTGCGCGGATGCACAGCTGCACATGGACTATCTTTTTATATTGAAACGGGAAAACATAAGTTACTTGTTGACCTTGGGCCATCTGAAGAGACGCTTGAAAATGCGAAGAAGCTGGGAATTGATCTTGACGCAGTAGATATGGTGATATTAAGCCACGGTCACTATGACCATTCGGGTGGGATACTTTCTTTTGCCCAAATGAATCAGCATGCTTACATTTACATGCAGCGCCTTGCGGCGGGGAATTATTACTCTGATGATGGTGAGAGGGAAGGGCAAGATCGGTATCGTTATATTGGAATTGATAAGGAAATTGCAGACCTTCCGCAGGTTAAATTACTTGATGGGGATCAGGTAATTGATGAAGAGATTTCTGTTTTTGTGATGGATGAGCCTGCTATTAAACGACCTTTTAGCAATTCCAGGTTAAAAGAAAAAGTGGACGACTCATATATACAGGATGAATTCAGGCATGAGCAGCATGTAGTTGTCACCGAGGGAAACAGGAAAATCCTCATATCGGGATGCGCGCACAACGGGATCCTGAATATCCTTGGTGAATATGAAAGAAAATATGGATCCCAGCCTGATGCTGTTATCAGCGGATTCCATCTGATGAAGAAGTCTGGCTACACGGATGATGAGATCACCGAGATCATTGATACTGCAAAAAGGCTTAAAGAGTACCGGACAACATTTTATACCTGTCATTGCACAGGAATAAAGGCATATGAATCGATGCGCTGCATCATGGGTAGTCAGCTGAGATACGTCCACTCAGGTGAAGAAATCAGACTGGAATACCAGAAAGGCTCACAAGAGGAAAGGAGAAAACAGTTCATGAAATGGCATAAGTTTTTTGCATGGGCAACAGTAATATGCTTTATCATCACCATGATGACCGGATATGAAAAGAAATGAGGCTATACGAAAAAGTATATACCTGAAAAAATGGTAGCCATCAGCAGATATCATCAATTATGGTCAGCTCCACTATACAGATTTTATAAGGACAAAGACGCTATGCCAGGATGGTGACTTCTGTGATTTCCTTTTTGTCAGACATGATACAGATGTCGGTGACGGATGGGAAAGAGAGCTGTACTATCCGTAGTATTGGGAGCACTGTTTTTTGGGATATATCATTTTCAAAACTATTTTGCGAACGGGAATATTAAGGCGACATTGATTCAGGTTCTTGCTAATACAATGTTTGGATTATTGATGTGTGCAATATATGTTAAGTGGCAGAATCTACTTGGAATGATTATTCTTCATGCTGCTTTGGATTTTATGACACTATCGAAGTACGGACTAATAGCTGGGAAATCTATTGCTGATAGAGCATCAAGCACTGGAGGAAATCTTAGACAGACAATAGTAAGCAATTCAGTTTTTGTGATTGCTGCAATCATTGTGATGATCCATAAAAAGAAGGGTTTCCAAACTTGATACTAAACAATGTTTTTAACATCGTAGTAGTAGCGCTGAGTTTTTCATTTGAGGGCCCTATTTTAGCGGTATAAACCACATGCCGGATGGAAAGGAGAAAATAAGTCTAAGATACTTTTTACTCTTACTGGTTGCCAGCACTATCTTGGAACAGACCTTCTGGAGAAAGGTATGAGTCTCAAGCTCAAGAAAGAACCAGATAATACCTGGGATCAGGATGCAATTATGGTCAAGTTCAAAGGCCTTCAGGTGGGATATGTAGCAAACAACTATCACACCAAGGTAAGAGATACCTACAGCGCCGGAAGACTTTATGATCGCATCGGGAAAAAAGCGAAGGCAAAAGTAGTCTGCGTAATACCTAATGGTGCAATATGCGAGATTACAGACTATGGCTTTTCAGAAAAGAAAACGAACGCGGATGAGTAAAAGTGTATGGAAGAAGTATTGTTGGAGGATTTAATAAGCTTTATAGTTTTATTGAAATATAGGGGTATGTAGGAAGCTTGATGTTTTATGTGACATTAAGGCTTCTTTTTCATATAATGGATTAGTTGATTCATAATATAGTCATTAAAATAATACTTAATGGAAGATAACATGGGGAAATTAGAAGAAAAAGAAAAACACATAAAACTAACTCCTGCAGAGGAAAGAAGGCAAGCACATTTTGAGAAGATAGCAGCAGATCTTCAGGATAAGGGATATAAGAGGACTAATCTTACCATTGGGGTTATAAAAGCTAACGTTGTGACAATCCTTATTGCAGTTCCTTTAATTATTCTGGCAGTGATACTCTTTTTTGTGATACATCCGGATTACAATGTCTTTGACAACGCAATGATGGCGAAACCTTTTTTTCCGCTGCTTATAGCAGTGGTCTTACTTGTACTAATTGCTTTACATGAATTCATACACGGGCTAACCTGGAGCCTGTTTTGTGAGAATGGGTTTAAAGACATTGAATATGGCATTAAATGGCAGGTCCTCACGCCATACTGCACGTGTAGCACACCCCTCAAAAAGAATCATTATATCTTAGGAGCTCTTATGCCTCTTATCATACTTGGCATAATACCTACCGTTGTGGGTATGATTGTTGGATCTATGCTTATTTTACTGATAGGGCTTATGATGATTATTGCTGCAGGTGGCGACATGCTTATTGTCCATGGGCTTCTTAAGTACAAATCATCTAGTTCAGATTTGGTCATTTTTGATCATCCGTCTATGCCTGGAAGCATTGTGTTTGAGAAATGAACTGCACCAAAACCACGGCTTGAAAATTATAAGGCCATTAACTATCAAATCCATGTAATTAGGTTCATAGAATAATCGGAGGAAGAACATGAGTGGGGAGAAGGAAAAAGAGATTGTAAGAGTAATTAAGTTTGTTTTCTTTTCCATTTCTGCTGGAATAATTGAGATAGTGAGCTTTTCGCTACTTACAGAGCTTACGCCATTTCCATATTGGCCATGCTATCTGACAGCTTTGATACTGTCGGTTTTGTGGAATTTTACACTGAATCGCAAGTTTACCTTCCAAAGCGCTAACAATGTTCCAATAGCGATGTTAAAAGTGGCACTATTCTATGCGGTTTTTACACCTGTAACTACAATCGGCGGTAATATTCTAGTAGAAAATCTGCATTGGAATGAATATCTTGTGACGGGACTTAATATGGTCCTTAATCTAAGCACTGAATATATTTATGATAGATTTGTTGTGTTCAAAGACAGTATGGATACAAGTTCTAAAAACGCAGCATGAATATAAGGACTCGGTCGCTCTCAGATGCCGAAGTCCTTTTTCTTATAGAGAAACAAAACTGTGACTTTGGGTAGTCGATTTAGCCCCTAAAGTACGATGTGATATATCCCTAAAATATGGAATGGCTTCCGAATAACTGGAAAGCTTGCATTGCTTTACATTTGTGGCAAATAGCTTCTGATATCTTTACTTTTGGGGGATGGGAATGTAAAATAAGTAAAGATGACGGAGGCATATTTGATATGATTTCATACGAAGGTCTTGAGCGGGCACTTAAGGAAAAGGGAATTGGCAAAACAGAGCTTTCTACTAAGCTTGGCTTGTCTACTAGAACTGTAGCTAAAATTGCAAAGGGCGAAAAGTTGTCATCGAAAAGCATAATAAAGATTGCAGAGTTTCTGGGGGAAAGTCCTGATTCTTTAATGAAAACTGTATCTGATAATAAGATCCTGCAGTTGCTTCGAGAGGAAAAAGAAATAAAGCTTCCCGGGGGACTATACCATGAGCTGCAGGTAAGAATGACATATAATTCTAATCATATTGAAGGCAGCAAGCTCTCAGAAGATCAGACAAGACATATCTTTGAAACAGATACAGTTGATATTGGCGATGGTGTTCCCGTTGATGATATCCTTGAAACAGTGCATCACTTCCGTGCGATAGATTATGTGATAGATATAGCAGAGGAAGAGCTGTCAGAGGATATAATCAAAAAACTGCACTACATAATAAAGCATGACACAAAGGATTCGACGCTATCCTGGTTTGCAGTTGGGGACTATAAAAAGCGGGCTAATGTTGTTGGTGGCAGAGAAACCTCAAAGCCTTCCGAAGTTCATAAACATATGGAGGCACTTTTGCGAGAGTATAATGCAAAAGAAATTGTCACTGTGGAAGATATAATTGCTCTCCATGCTGAATTTGAATATATCCATCCATTCCAGGATGGTAACGGAAGAGTGGGCAGGCTTGTGGCTTTAAAGGAGTGCCTTAGACACAATATCATCCCGTTCATCATTGAGGATTCTAAGAAAAACTATTACTATAGGGGCCTCAAGGAATGGAGAAATGAACAAGGCTGGCTGACAGATACCTGTCTTGATGGACAAGATACGTTTATAAAGCTTCTTGATATGCTTGAAATAGAATATTAGTGTAATCTGGGAGTTGACCTTTTATATTACAGATTTGTTGAGTTCAAAGACAGTATGGATACAAGTTTGAAAAACGCAGCATGAATATAAGAACTCGGCCCAATGTAGGTGAATCAGAGGGCCCAGAGCTTTTTTCTTGTACTACCATTCGTAGTTCTTGTTTAATTGTTCTTTTGCATGTGCTATTTTCTTTTCTTGTTCTGCAATCTGTTCATTTAGGGTGGATACAGGCTGCTCTATGGCGCTAGTTAATGCATTTATTTTGGTGGAAAGTTCATTGATCTCTTTTTTCTTTTTTGATCTTTTGAAAAAGTCGAATCCATCATATGACTCAAGGTCTTCTTGAGCGATTTCTAAGGACTGTTGTAATTCTTCAATGTCTTTTGCTCCAGGGAGCTCTTTGATATGTTGTTTTATTTCTGCTATTTTATCTGAGGCATCCCGAATCTCTTTTTCTAGACTTGCCTTATATTCAGGATATCCCAATATGTTGTATTATGGATAAAAAGGGTTTTACAGTATCTGGGATAATCAAGCTTTAGAAAAGGCGGTGCAAATAGTATCGATTCCACAGCAGTTTATCTTTAGGTAGTATTCTCAGACACCTAATACAACATTATAGGTATTTCAATGTAACAAAAAGGCATTAGTGGTCATGTAAAAGTATCCGGCTTTTTTCTCTTTTATCTTAAAGGATTGTTCAGGTTTTGTTTAAACCGGGTTAACGGATTCACGCAGTATATTGTGCACCACTATATTGCGTACAATTTCATTAAATTGGGATTTAACGCAGTGATAAAGTGGTGCACTAAATCGCTTAAGTAAATCGCTTAAGCGCCTCTTGTCCATTTACATAACTTTTGCCAACTCCTTTACAAGAAGTTTGCCAATAGAGTAGAAAAGCACTCTCAGATGACATTTTTTATCTGAAGAGTGCTTATTTTTTTCATCTATATTGCCAACGATGGGAGAATTATCATTGTTTTTGCCAATGATGAGCGTATTTTATTCATGGATTTTGCCAACCATAGGCGTTTTTACAGCACTTTTGCCAATCATAGTCGATTTTTTTCATCCGGATCTGGAGCATAAACATCGACCTGTGATGCCTGTCTCTTATGTTCTTCCTCAATTGCCGCATAATGTTTGACTGTGGTATTAACATCATTGTGACCAAGGACATCAGCTACCATATATATATCGCTTGTTTTGTTATAAAGCGCTGTGCCATAGGTCCTGCGGAGCTTATGAGGCGTGAGCTTTTGGGAAAGGCCGGTGTTCTTGCCATATTTCTCAATCATATGCTGGATGCTTCTTATAGACATACGTCTATGTTTTAGAGATATGAAAAGAGCCTGGTCTTCAGCGCCTTCTAATAGAGTAGTACGCTCGTTTTTTATATAATCCTTCAAGGTGTTCCTTATTACTTCATTTATATAAAGATGATCCTCATAACCACCTTTTCTTACAATCGTAATGGAATTCTCATTGAAATTGACATCTGCAAGATCTAGTCCGGCACACTCTGACACACGGATTCCGGTATTTAAAAGAAGAGTTACGATAGCCAAGTCTCTCTTTGCGGTGATCTCAGACATTACTCTTGAGTGATAGCTGGCAGAATTAACATTTTCTACAGAATCAATAAGCTTCTGTACCTGTTCTGAATCGAGCCTCCGAATATCTTTTTTCTCCGGATCTTTCTTTTTTACAACGGCTTTAATCGTTGGATCTGCATTAAGATAGTCGTATTTAACCAGATATTTGAAGTAATTCCTAACAGCAGCCATTTTTCTGGCAATTGCACGCTCATTAGCTGGCTTTATATTGCCTGTTTTGTCCGGTTTATGGCCTGAAGCAACATAATTTTGAAATTCATTGATATCCTGCGGTCTAAGATTTTCAATTACTTCAAAAGGAATGTTTCGCAGTTCAAGATTTCTACAGATAGGATTCTTTTCTTTCAAATATTTATAGAAAAACAGAATATCCTGTGCATAGTTAAATGCAGTACTTGGCTGATATCTCAACAGGCATTCGTCTACAAAACCGTGCACATGCTGAGGTAATGATGATTTAATATTCTCTGTGTCCTGCCTGCGTTTTTGCTTCAGGGAATTGTAATATGCTGAATTCTCACCCATTTTGCGCCTCCTATAGATAGCATATCACAAAAGAGGAATTTTGTGCAATGATATTTCTGCTAAATTGCGCTAATTAAAACATCTTAAAAGTTTAGTTGCGTTTATCTAGACGGGAAAACCTTTATATTTAAACGGTAATATGTGTTACAATTATATATAGAATGATTCACTTGAAAGAGAGGGCCTTAATATGGCAGAAAGAAGCAACGAACAGAAAAACTTTTTTAAGAACCTGCACACGGATCAGTATAAATGGAATGATTTCTTTCTTATTCCGCTTATAGTGACAATTGTGATGATGTTTGTCGGGCAGACGGGATTTCTCGTAATCACTAATATTTTATTGAAACCGATTATCAACGATAACAATGTTGATTTTCTAACAATATTTCAACAATATTTAACCTTCCTGGGAATATGGATTATAGCTTTACTTTATTGCTATTTTACCAAAAAAAACAGACCAATAATTAATGCTTTAACACCTTTTTGCAAAGGAAATACAGTGAAATACCTGCTTTTAGGTCTTTTAATTGGTTTTGCTCAAAATGCATTTTGCATTATGGTGGCTTTGCTGCATAAAGATATCCATATTTATTTTGATTCATTAAATCTATTGCAGGTAATACCACTTTTTATAGTTGTATTTATTCAGTCCAGCGCAGAAGAATTACTTTGCAGGGGCTTTCTGTATCAGAGACTAAGAAGGGGATATAAAAATCCTGCTATAGCGGTTGTAGGAAATGCTCTGCTGTTTTCACTGCTGCATGCAGTTAATCCGGGAGTGTCTCCACTTGCTCTTCTTAGTATTTTTTTTGTTGGACTTCTCTATTCACTTATGGTTTATTATTGCGATTCAATATGGATGCCTATGGCAGCACATGCAGCCTGGAATTTCACCCAGAACATTATATTTGGACTTCCAAACAGTGGTAACGTATCGCCGGTTTCAATCTTTAAACTAGATGCATCTACAGCCATGGATAGTTTTGCATATAACGTAGGATTTGGTGTTGAAGCAACAATTGTAGCTATAGCACTTATAATATTAAGCAGCATTGCAGTTTATCTATGGGGAAGCAAAAATAATAAAAAGCCAACTGAAATCTGGAATTAAAAGCAATGCGCCGAACTTTCGTTCGGCGCATTATATTTATGTGCGCCTAGCGGCGCACGTTTCTAACGGGTTAAAGTCCCGAATCCGCCCGGTAGTGGGAAGGATATAGCCGAAGGCAAGGGTGTCCATCGTGAGGTGGAATCTGAAGGAAGCCGGATGTGAGGAACATACTAACTCACGGGCAAATCTCTGGTCTGACGAACAGAAATCTCATAAGAGGTCATGCATGAGGGTAAGACTGCATATCAAGCCGAAGCCCGATAACTACACGGAATCATGCATGATAGATGAGGCAGACGGATGGAGAGGAAGAAACGTGTGGTACCTAGGGAGGTCTGTGCGAAATGCTCTGAAAGGAGTAACCACTGTACAAGGAAACGAGGCGGTGCTGAACGCACAGAAGTCAGCAGAGGTCATAGTAGCCAAGAGGCGAAGGACCAAATCAATAGGAGTCTTGAGTATGACCGAGAAAGGAGGAATGACCATTTATGGCAGAAAACATTGAAAACAATGGCTGTTCGCAAAGAGATAATGCGGAACATGAAGGGTATGCGAAAGCGCGTAGGTCATTCAATCGGATATGGAAAGAAAGAGACAGTGCACAGCCGAAACTTTTAGAAGCGATACTGTATAAAGACAACTTTAACAGAGCGTACAAGAGAGTAAAGGCAAACAAGGGAGCGGCAGGAATTGATGGCATGACTATCGAAGAGGCACTTCCTTATCTCAAGGAACATCAACAGGAGCTAACCGACCGTATATTTCGTGGAAAGTACACTCCGTCGCCGGTCAGGCGAGTTGAGATCCCAAAACCAGATGGTGGTGTGCGTAAGCTTGGCATACCTACCGTGATAGACCGTACACTCCAGCAGGCAATAACCCAACAGTTAGTGCCTATCTATGAACCACTGTTTGCGGATGGAAGCTATGGTTACCGTCCAAACAGAGATGCAAAAGGAGCCATACTAAAGGTCAAAGAGTACGCAGAGCAAGGATACACATTTGCGGTGGTGCTTGATTTATCCAAGTATTTCGATACTCTGAACCACGAAATCCTTATAAATCTTCTCCGAAAGAATGTGAAGGACGAACGTGTGGTACAGCTCATAAAGCGCTATCTGAAAAGTGGAGTTATGGAAGACGGAGTGGTCATTGATACAGAGGAAGGTTCGCCCCAAGGTGGTAACCTATCGCCACTACTTGCGAACATCTACCTCAATGAGTTCGACCAAGAGTTTCTAAAGAGAGGTGTTCCCTGCATCAGATATGCGGATGACATAGTTCTCCTTGCCAAAAGCAAGCGGGCGTCGGAAAGACTCTTGGAAAGTAGTACGAGATATCTTGAAGAGAAACTAAAACTTACAGTTAACCGAGAGAAAAGCCGTACTGTAAGTGTGTTTGCAATCCGAAATTTTAAATTCCTTGGCTTTGCATTGGGAAGGAACGGAAGTGGCATATATGTCCGAGTTCATCCAAAGTCATGGAAGAAGTTTAAGTCCAAGCTGAAAGACTTATCTTCCCGTAAGTCTGTACAGTCCATCAAGCCAAGCCTAGAGAAAATCAAGGCATATGCTAGAGGGTGGCTTAACTATTATGGGATTGCCAGCATGAAGAACAACTTAGATGACATCAATGGATGGCTCTATCACAGAATACGCATGTGCATATGGATACAATGGAAATTGCCTAAGACTAAGAAGAGAAATCTGATTCGGATGGGTATACCAGAGTACTATGCACACATGGCGGCGAATTGCCGTAAAGGACATTGGTTCTGCTCCAACCTTTCTGCGGTGAAGCGAGCTATGTCAAAAGAAAGACTGATAAGCAGTGGCTTCTATGATTTAGCCACAGCCTATCAGTCTGTGCACGTCAACTATTGAAAGCGCCGTATACCGAACGGTACGTACGGTGTTGTGAGAGGACGGCGGTTAGCCACCGCCTCCTACTCTATCACGATTTAATTCTCTTTACCCCATTTCCGGTTCCAGGTTTCCATAATTTCATCCCATGCCGATGGATGTAAAAGATATATCGCAATAATGATCTGTAAAACAGATAGAATCATATTGAGAACTATATCAGAGGTTTTTAAAGTGCCTTCCATTACTCCAGCTTCAGAAACCAGATCCAAATTCATAAAAGCATAAACATCATTTATTGTATGCATGAGCATTGAAGGAAGTAAACTTCCGCTCCTGATAAATAGTGCACAGAGCAAAAATCCTGCTGTACTGGTTGAAATAACCTGTAAAAGCGCCGCCAGAAGTGTAGCACCGGCAAAAAAATTGAAACCATGAACTGATCCAAATATCAAAGAAGTCACTATTGCTATCCATATTATATGTGACTTCTTTTTATTTTGCCTCATCAGATATGACACAGGAAGTCCTCTGAAAACGGTCTCTTCAACAGTTCCTGCAACACCTGCCATTAGTACAGAGTGAAGAGTCGGTGCTCCCAAATTAGTTTTTAGAATAAGCGAAGTAATAATATCAGGAAGCAGCACGATAACAAGGATAATTAAGCCTGTAATTAACCATCTTTTAAGATCTTTTGTCTTTAGGGAACCCTCATACTCAGGATAAAACCACCTTTTATGAACAAGTAAAGTCAATAATGCTCCAAGTATCATCCCTATATACATGATCTCTTCTTTCGGAAGCGGAATCACATTTCCCAAAATTACCGCCACTATAACTGAGATAAAGTATGTAAAAAGGTACCCCCAGATAATAAGCAATATGGATCCAATAAACCAGTGTTCATTAAAAATTTTGTGATTAATGATCTTCTGTTGTCTTTCCATGCTTGAGACTCTCCTTACACATTGTTATATTATTTTAAATATCCTAACTTTTTACTGCACGTTTACTATCTTTGAAGTCATCTTTCTCTGATATACATCAGTTAAAACTCCGCCAATTATATAGTCACCATCCTCTATTGCTTTGAATTCAACCTTCGGACTGCCGCTAGCTGGTACAACAACAGGCCTTCCTTCTGTTGTAGAGCTTGTTAGCTCACCATCCTGTGTGTATCTGTCAAATACAAACTGCAGAGTGTCTCCGGCCTCCAGCTTTCCCATTCCCTTTGAATCAAGGATCGCTCCTACAGCTTCAGAGAAGCTGTTGTCATATCCGACAATAGTTCCTTCTGTCGGTAGATCGCCTTCATTCTGAACAGGATTCCACTCAATGTATAGAATAATATCTTCACCGGCAAGCTTTGCTTTTACTCTTCCATTATATACATAGCCCTCATCCGTCTTTTTTACAGGCTCTGCATCGTAGCTTACAAGCTCACCACCAATATAGACCCAATTTCCTGTGACACCAACCATTGGATGGCCCTTTGAATCATTTTTGCCAAAATGGCTTGATCCCAGATACTTCATTTCACCAGCATTTTCTACCTGATAAAGATTAGTCTTACAGTCAGCTATGATTTCCCAAATACTCTCATCTAGCTCTAGACTGTACCCTTCACCTTCTTTGCTCAAAGGAATATCCACAAGTGCCTCGCTGTTGTCATAATCTTCAAAGCCTTCTATATACCATTCTTCTTGTGTGTCATCCTGCATTTTTATGACGAGATTACTTAACATTTCTGTAGTACTGGATGAAGATAAAAGGGTTTCCAGTAGAGCGTTGGAAACGTATTCCTCGCTTTCCATTGCCTTTTTCTTCTGAGCTGCCATGATACTAAATGCATCATCATAGAGCCTGTATTCATTCTCATTTCCTAAAGCCACAAGCTGCTTTCTGGTATCTGTGTAGGCAAACGTGAATTTATACGGGAATGCAAATGCTTCACCATTTATGCCGTCTGCAGAATTCTTATTCCTATATAAGATACTGACTCTGACTGAATCTATTACCTCATCAATATCTTCATCTGCAGCAATGGTATTGTCATAATCTGCTTCTTTCAGCTTAGACAAAAAGTCTATTAGGTCAATCTGAAGGTCACTGCTAAATGCATATGCATCATTAGCTGCTACTGCTACATCCGCAAAATCCTTTTTGCTGTTCTTTACTGCGTCATCTGTTTTAGCGAATAGGCCGCTAAGCTTAGCATATGCTGGTTTTGCCAGGGATGTATCTATTAATGAAAGTGTTGATCTTGTATCAGTTTTTCCATCTGCTACAGCAGTATTAAGCTGATCAAAACAAGAAATAATATCAGTAGCAAGGGATTCGGTTGGCATAGTAGGATCCTGAGCAAGCTTACCGAAAGGTGATACATAGTACCATCCGCAGCCTCCCTCAACTTCTTCAGATGCAAGATAATAATCCGTATAAGGCTCAAGTGCAGCGGCAATTTCGATGTCCTGCATCAGGCAGGCATCAAACCCAATAAGGTCAAATTTGATACCACTATTATCTATTGCGCTGATTAGCTCGCTGACCGGCATCGTGCCGTTACCTTCTTGTCTCTTATTCAGATCATCCTGACCATACCCCATGAATACTCCGCCGCCATGATCCCAGAATAACAGCATATATCTGTCAGCCGGGTACTTCTCTTTTGCCCAGGTAAGAAAATCTGAAAGAGCTTCTTCCCGGCTCATACATATATCATCAGGCACGTCCTCTACCATGGTGAGATTGCCACCTTTTATTTCATATCTGGCCACGGTTTCATTTTTTATTCCTTTTGTAAACCATCTGCCGCAGCCGCCTGCCTGCATGACAAATGTGACTCCATCTCCCTGCTTTGTTGACTCTTTTATCTGCCTTAAATTAAGGGAAGCAAGTCCCGCCTTGTCCTCAAGGTTGGATCCTATTACATAAGTAAGAACCACTACATTTTGAGCTTCTGAATAGTCTGTGTAAAAATGTTCTCTACTTGGATCAAACTCTTTAATCCTTGCAGAACCAAGGTAATCCTCTCTTTTTATTACATCTGAGTTTCCTTCAATACCACTAAGGGCGCTGCTAATTTCATCTAGTTGCTTATAAATCAAAAGAGAAGGCGGTGTAGTACTCACAGACTGTTTACCAACTATAAAAACGAAGATTCCAATCTCAAGAACAGACACAACTACAAGTCCGGCTTTAAGAAGGAATCCAACTACTTTTCCATGCTGCTTTACAGGTCCAAGGTCAGGACGCGCGAAAGTGGCCTTTCCAAGCCCTAAAACAGGAAGAAAGACTACCGGGAAAAGAACCAGTAAAAGCGTGAAAAATTTCTTTTTGCCAAATGCCTTTGAGAGCCTGAAATAAAAACGTATTAAGAATAACTCATAAACTATTGCTGCGATATTGGTAAACATCCAGCCCTTGCTCTCCTTAGGCCCTAAGTAAATGGCTCCGAGCATAAGAATCGCCGCTATTGCAAAGGATCTGTAGAAGGTTCGCATTCTCTTAAACAGAACAGTTGAAAGCTCCCGCTCTGCAAGAAATGGCACCACAGCTGTCCATTTCTTTAAACCTGCCTTTTTGAGCACCAGGAAGTACCCAATGGACATGAGTATCCAACCTATCAGTAGGAGGGGGATATTTGAGAATAAAGCAATTATTAACCACATATGTTTTTCTCCATTGCTGTAAATAATACGTACACATTAATTATCCGATAAAAAAGTAATATTTTGACGTTTAATAGAAAAATTTTATTTTTTTTTAATACGTATACCTATTTGGGGAAACATATCTATGGACTCAGATTGCATCATATGTCCCCTGCCAACAATTAAAAAAATAAAGCACCGGGGATATACGATACCTGTGGTGGATGATCTGGATGAAGTATTTGAAACAATCTCACAGAATCCCGAAAGGCAGTTCCTTGTTGAGCAAGAGCTCTGGCACAGTGAAGGCGTCAGAAAGATCAAGGTAAAGAATTACCTGGTCTATTTCTGGATCGATGTAGAGAACGCTGCAGTACAGGTGATCGGTGTATGTTATGCAAAACGCGATCAAAAAAAGTTTCTAAAAGGTATAGATACAGAATGATGAAAAGCAGCCATTACGGCTGCTTTTCAAAATATCACTCTTCTTTGTAAATGTAAATCTGTCCACCCTTTTCTTCGGTGAGATATGTTGGAACCTGGAATAGTTCAAGTTCATCCTTCATTCCGACTCCGTTTCTATTCCATTTCAATTCATAGGACAAATTCCTGAAAAACGCGAAATAACAGAATTTGAAATGATCTTCCAATATGTGCATGGCGGCTGCTAATCCATATTTACGAATAAAGGATGGTGACAGGAGGTTCTGAGCGCAGTACCTTTTTTCCAGAGCATATTTATTATCCTCAACATTGAAGTCATCAAAGCTTCTCATGGACAAAAATCCATGAAGGTGTTTGCAGCCAATATAATCCCACAGGAACATAACTTTGGCATCCTTACTGCTGGCCTTTAGTATCTTACCTCCCATTATCAAAACCCCCTCGGATCTTCTTACTTCATCAAGCGTCATCCCTTCAATAAATCTTCTGGCAATGGTGTAAAGTATCAGGTTTTCTAATACTCTGTAATGATCAAACCGATACCTGACATTGTACTCAATGTCATCAGTTTTTATCCCATAAAGATCACACTCATTTATCAGATTGCTCCAGGATTGTAAGTCAACGGACTGTCTGTCATAGATGGCTACAAAAGGCTTTCGTCGGGCATCCTCAATAAAAAATCTTCCTCCGGATATGTCTGAATTAATAAATGGTGACGAAGAAGATGCTGCTACCAAGCTCTCATATTCATCATAAATCTTGATGCTGCCCATCTCCTCATATAAATTCGACGACATTTTCCAGTGTGTTGGAAGCTGGCCTGCTTCTAGACTTTTTTCATTAGTAAGTTCATATCCAACAGACATGGTGACGATACGCTCTAGATACACCCCATCTTTAAAATCATAATTAAAACGCTCATCTTCTCCCCATATATATGTTTGGCGATAGTCCATGATCAGTTTTTCTTCACGATGGAACGGACATTTGCTTATTCCTGACAATTGATGCAGATATGAGTGATAGCCTGATTTCATACATTCCGGGCAATAAAAGAATTTCCGTGTAATAAGCCTTGGCGCATATTTCATAAGTTTTGATAATGGAGCCATATCTGCGTGATAATCCTCTGGCAGAAGCATCTTGTTTATATTGTCTCTCCAGTTATCTTTAATAGTATATCTGGAATAGATGACAAACTCACCATCTGGCTGGAAATCCTGCTTTCTGGATGTAAGTGGCCCAATGTCCAGAAGATTCAGAGCTTCTTTGTAGCTGCATTGGCCATTTACTATCTTGAAATTTCTCATAACTGACCACAGGGATTCATGAGGCCTTACCCATTCTTTCTTCCACATGTATTTAGGCTTACCTGCCGGATCCGGAATATCTTTTATCATGGTCATATTACTCATCTGAACTTATCCTCCCATATCCTGTGACTTCTATCGCAAGTGCGATATCCTTCTTTCTAAGGAAATACTGTGGCCCTATACCGCCTGTGCCGTATGAAATGAGACATTGCAGGAACGACTGCATGAAATACTGCATAGGTATGTCCTCAACGCTGATAGAATATTTGATCTTCACCTCATTGAATGCATCCCAGTAGTCTCCAGCTATACTAAGGAATGTTGCCTTTTTGTCAGCATATGCGTATGGGAAGAAGAATTCCGCAAGCCCTACGTTGCTGTCAATAGGGAGTGCTTCGTGGATCTTGATCTTATCCAGTTCCGCAAGGCAGTATGACAGCTCTTCGCAATTTCTTATTCCGCAGAACTTATACTCGTTGAGGAAGAACCGCTCTACTATCTGGCTCTTTTTCTGAAGTATGAAAGCATTCTTTGTGCTGAGCATCTCCTGAGGAGTGCCAACAAAGAAGATCGACAGCTGTACCTGGTGCTGAAGACGCAGGGTGTTGTATATATCCATCAGCCAGTAATACTCATCACCATCCAGCTTATATGCCTCATCAATTATAAGGACCGCCTTAAAGAACGGCGTTTCTGCAGCCTTTATGGCAATGTAATTGATGACCTTTATCTTCAGTTCCAGTGCTGTTATGCGGTTATACTTTCCGATATCTATCCCAAGAACATTGAGTATACCGGCATAGAATGCTTTATCAGTGGCCTTGGTGCCATGTTCTGTAAGCGACCATACGATTATTGGGAATTCCTTGCCGTATCTTACGTGGAGTGCGTCCACAATATATGCAATGGCTGATGTCTTGCCTATTCGTGACCTGCCATATATCATTGCTCCGCACACACCGGATAATAGCCATCCGTTTATCTTGTACAAAAGCTCAAAGATACTGTTTGTTGCTATATGGAAGCTTGCAGACTGCATGTAGGAAATCGTTGCCGCAGCTGTGATGGCCTGCTGGTCTTCGTAGATACTCTCGGTTATCATAGGGACCTCCTTTCCTTATTGCTCAGCATATGTATCCAGGTCTCTTCTGACGTCATGTCCTGTACTTTTGGATCGAGAGCCCTGTCTTTTTCCCGGGCCTTTGGATCAATCGGTATAAGCTCTGCCTTCTTTTTTCTGCCTGGGCCTTTCTTTTTGGCATCCTGCTCCCGCTGCATTATATCCACTCTCGTTCTGGCTTTTTTGCTCTTTGCCGCCCTCTTTTTAAGGCTCTGTTCCAGATCAGTCAGCGGGGTTTCAAAGTCCGAATGTTCTTTCTTATTTGCGTTTGCGTACTTTATGGCCAGCTTTCTGGTGACGATCGAGTGTTTCTTATGCCCATACTCTCCTACGGCCCGTATCTTTTCGATATAATCACAATCTTCGCTGTATGCCTCAATGCTGGATATATCATCGGGATCGATCCTAAGAAAGAGCTTCTTTCCCAGAAACTCATAGTTCACAGATAAAATATCCCCGCGGTATCTGGCACCAAGATAGTTTATATGTGGCCTCTTTCCACTCTTTATGCTGCCGCGTACAGTAACCTCTTTGTCAAAAAAGAGCATCCTGTCAGCTTCCTTCTTTTCCATGTCCGAAGCTATATGGGGCAGCATCCCCTGTTCCAGACGCTCTCCCATTACCTCCAGCGGAGTCCTGTTGAGGAGCGCACTATGAGGAGTATTGTTATACTCACAGATGAGGTACTCCATGATCTGGCATACTTCATCAAATGTGATGCCATATTTTATTGCCTGCTTCCTGGCATCTTTAGCCTTGATATCCCTGCTGTTACTGCCGGTTGTCCCGGGAAGTGTATGAAACCCCTTTATTTCTATGGTCTTAAAGAATCTCTCGACTATACCCCGGGTCTCAGGCGTTGAAACTGCTCCATAGTTTAATGTAATGCCCAGCTTTTCAGTAAATGTATCCATTACATGATCAGTCAGGTGGGACTTCGCATTATCAAGCATGATCTCATCAAACATGGCATACTCAAGCTCCGGATATCTTGATGATGGGAATCCGTCCATATCCTTATTTTCAAGATCTTTAAGGGTATAATTCATCTTCCTGTGAGGGAGGATAGTATTTTTTACAGCTTTACAGATGTCGTGCTGGTTATAGTTTGTCTCCTGGCTCATGTGATAGCCGACGATACATCTGGTCGCCACGTCTATAACAGGCAGAAACCAGCATCTTTCACACACATCATTTACTTCTGTTCCATCGTCCAGCTCTATCTGGGTAATATATAAAAGATCGATCTTATGCCCGTCTATCTGGCCGCAGGAAAAAGGAGCAACAGGAGACGGACTGTAATTCTCACCATATCCGGTACTGGCGGCTTTCCTTGCTGAGTCCTCATCAGTCCTTCTGTTCGCAAGTTTTACGCACCCCGCCTCAAGTGATTTCACATAACGCCTCAATGCCTGGTATCCTTTAGACGCCGTATTTAAGGGATAATCATCAGGCCCTATGCCGATCTTAAGACACTCAGACACGAACCTGCCGTGGAGCCTTGTAAGGCTCATGTTCTTTTCAAGGGTATATTTTTCATATCCAAAATAGTTTCCCTCAATGAAAGGAATCAGTTCCTCATGGCATTCAAGGAGCTTTAAAAATCTTCCGTTCGAAGCCACACCTTCCTTATCGCCTGTTCCCTTTGTTTTTTTCCAGGGGCAGAGAGCTGCATAGCCAGTAAAATTGCCGTTTCCGTCCCTTGAGTAGCACTTAGAGACATATTTGACGATATGGCTCTTATCTATCCCGGTCTTGCTGTTGATTTCCTCAAGCGTCTCACCATCTATGTACATGTCAACGGCTCTTTTACGGGCTTCATACAGAGCTTTTCTTTCCGCAGACATTGCTTCCGCCAAAGGCTCCGGCCATATCACCCTGATATCCATGAGCTCTGTGCGGTCAAATTTTCTGTTCGCCATTACAATGCACCTCCGTTTTATACGAGATCTGTTTGTCCTCAATACCGGTAAAAGAAATGGCTCCCCTAAAATAAAGGTCTGCCAGATAGTCAAATCCTGATGAGGATGTGATCCTTCCTGCTGTTATGAGCTGGCCTATGGTCATGGGGCCTTTTATGGACAGGTACCTTAGAAAAGCATCATCTGCACCTGCATCGATACCATGTATGCGTCTGGCCTTTCCAAGCAGATATGATATATTCCGCATCCAGAATGGTCCCTTATAGATATCCTTATGACCAAGGATCTCAATGTGTTCATTAGCGCTCACTCCCCACAGGCTGAATTCATCAACTGCTTTGCTCTCATCCGGCCTTGAGATGACAAGCTGGAATGCATCCGTTCCATCCGCATAAACAACATAGACCGACGGGCAGACTGTTATCCCTCTGCCATCAACATGATATTTCTGCTTCAGCGGCCTTTCGCAGTACCAAAGCACCCGGTGGTCCATCTCAAGGCATAACAGGTTGTCAAACTGGAGCTGTCCAAGCGCAGAGATTTTGCGTGCAAGCTTTCTGCTGAAGCATACATGATAGCTCTTCATGTACGATTTGCTTCTTGGTTCTTCTAAAGGTACAGTAAACCTATACTTCACAAAGACCTCCTCTATTCTGTTTTGGCTTGTAACTATCCAGGAAAAGATGGAATATACCCCAAAAGACGCTATAACAATTAAATATTTGTTATATCTCGTAGATTTGATTGAAAAATAACCTGGGGTATGGTACGATTTGTGTACAGAAAGTGGTCACAGCCATTTGCCAGATGGCTGCAACTCTACTGTAACCTGGCATCACAAATTGCTGCGCGTCCGTCAAAACATGCTGCAATAAGTGGTGCTTTTCTTTTCCCATAAATCGAGATTAACATAATATTGATATTTAATCTACGCTTTTATGTGTAAAAGTTTATTTATTTTCGCCCATCTTTGGCAAAACTCATGTAAAATCTCCTATCATTGGCAAACTCCATGAAAAATCGACCATAAATGGCAAGCTGGGTGAAAAATTTTTACATCAAGGTTGCCAATGTACAAAAAAGGAAGCCCGAAAAATCGGGCTCCCGAAAGATCATTTATTGGCATCATTTATGAAAATGGACACTTAAAAAGCCCAGGCAGTTTTATGCCTAGGCTTTTTAAAATGCTTGGATACCATTCAATCCTCCAGTACATATAAAGCGTAGTACAGTTAATGTACCACGTCAAATAAGACCTACCTATAGCTGGCTACAACAATAGATTACAAGACACTTGCCTTTATGTTTTTTCAATATAATCCATAATATTCATCATACTTGAATATGCTAGGTCATACTCACGATCTCCCAGACTCTTATACTTTTCTGCAGTCTTTTCCATAAGCCCTAGGGCTGCTGTCCAGTCTTCATCTGTCATTTCCTGCCTGTTTTTATCAAGCGTTTTGGCAAATGCCCACAGGTCATTGCATATGTTGTAAAAGAGTTTTTGTTGTTCCACAGGTAGTAACTCCAATCATTCATTCTTAAATGCTTCCCATTGGTACTTGCAGCTGGGATTCCATATGATCCAGGAATACACTCCATTGTCATTTACTGCTTTTATCTGATCCTTCACTTCCTCTACGCCATACTTCCTATAGTTCTTTAGATAAGAAGCCGTAAAGCCTTGAAGCCATGGACGTACTTTTGCCTGAATCCTGTCTCCATTTGGATTGACTGTTGCAAGCTCTGTGGCAGAATATTTCATGGCTGCATCTATGGTCTCATAAGGGTACAGATCGGGATAGTCTTTACCCATTGTTCCCTCATAGTAATGGGATGGATAGATCATAGGAGACAGGTACTCGCAATTCATTGATAGCCATGAATACTCCTGTCCTACTATATTCCTGTCTACCTTGGAATTTATTACTGTTCCAAACACATCAAGAGACAGTGGCATTCTATTTGCTTTTAGAGGCGCATGGGCATCGCGAACAAATTCATATATGGCATGTCTTCTGCCATACCCATTCATCCCGATATCTTCCTCTTTTATCCCGGTCGGAAATCTCACATAGTCGAACTGGACTTCATCAAAGCCAGCTTTCTGACATCCAAGTGCAACCGCTATAAGATACTTCCTTGCATCTTCATTTCGCGGATCGATCCAGTTAAATCCCTTATTGTCTTCATAGATTTCCCCATCAGCAGTCCTTAGCATCCATTCTGGCTTTAATTCATCAATAAATGGATCCCTAAAAGCAACACACCTGGCGATAACATAAATGCCGTGCTCATGTAAGGTTTCAAGAAGCCCCGGCATGTCTTTAACTAAAATGTTTTCTACTCCAAGCCCATCAATAAGCTCTGAGTCCATGTCAAAAACAATGTTTCCTTCATCATTTTTCACATCTATGACCACTGCATTGATGCTGGTCTCATCGATATGCTCTATTATTTCATCCATCATATTCTTCGTCCCTGCCACATAGGCACTGACGTAGATCCCATGAATCTCTTTTTCCTCATCCTGCTGTGCATTTACAACACTTCGATGTTGAAATAACAAGCATACTGTAAGTACAAAGCCTGCTATTAACCTGATACATCTATTATTTCTCATCCGAGAATTTTTCCCTTAATCATTATATTTATTATTGACATTACTATCATCACTAGTACCAGCGGTAAGCATCCGTCTATATATCCTTTAACATATGGAAGCTCATAATACAGGACATAGCATATAAGACTTATTATGCCAGCAACAAGCACTACTACTGCAAGAATAGCTGCTTCTTTTACAGAAAAAGCTCCAAGAGCATACATGTAATTACAAATGGCAGCTTCCAGCACCACCCATCCGGTAATTATGAAAAGCTCAGATGTGACCTGTCTGTGGAATACAATCCTGGTCATTGCAAGCAGTGCCATATAAAGAACTATCCCACAGGCTATGATTAGAACGCCCTTTATGCCTTTATTTTGCATTTCTCCTGTTGGAACAGCCATCTCCCTTATTGTAAAAAACAGCCCACTTATTCCTGAAGCAAATGCCAGGATCAAGAGTATATTCCCTACAAGGCTCCCCTTCGGAGCTGGAGGCTTAAAAACTATAAGCCACCACGCCAGGTAAAATATGCTACATAAGACCATAAGCCAGTTGCCAATAAGTATCTTACTCATCTGTTTTCTTCCACCTTGTCTGATCTCAAAAATCTATCTCCAACGCTATAAAGCTTTTCACTTCTTACTTTCTCATTATCAAGTCTCATTGTTTCACCTTAATATCAGCTGTGGTTTAAAATCCAGGTAATCCCCTGACACCAGGCTATACTTTACACCATTTACATTGCCTTTAAGGCTGTCATTGAACCTTTCTTTTCCATGGCAATGGGCATAGATCACCTGCTCTGCTTCATATACCTCTGCCATCAGTGTAAACCTGCTCTTCTTTTCCCAAAGCGATGTTGGCGGATAATGCAAAAACATGATGAACTTCTCATATCCGTCAGCTCTTGCTGCTTCAAATGACTCTTTAAGGCGTTTTGCCTCTCTTTCCACAAGCATGTCGGCATGTTCCTTTGTTCCGATGTTTTCAAAGCAAAAGCCCTTGGTACCTACAAGTGCGTAGTCACCATATGGATAATAGTTATTTTGGAGAAAGAAAAGCCTTCCTGCATATAGTTCATTCAGCTTTTTTGTCTTCTTTGCATCCCAGAATGTGTCATGATTTCCGCGGATAAGTACTTTCTTTCCCGGAAGGTTCTCTATAAACTGAAGATCCTCTTTGCAGTCCTCTAGTTTTCTTCCCCAGCTGTGGTCACCAACCAGGACCAGTGTATCTTCATCAGTGAGAATCTTATTGCAGTTCTTTTCTATTTTCTTTTCGTGGTTCCTCCACACCTTCCCAAACATATCCATTGGCTTGTCTGCCTGAAAGGAAAGATGAAGATCTCCAAGTGCATAAAGCGCCATATATCTTTATTCCTTATTTAAAAAGGCTTGTCACCGTGTTCATGATAGTCTTGTTCTTAAGAATTTCATCCAGGATACCGCTAAGCTGTGACTTTTCGCCCTTTAAAAGAGCCATTGCAGCCTTCTTGGTATCAGAATCAGCAGCCCTGTATAGTTCAAGGAGCTTTTTCTCTGTTGCTGTTATCTTTACAGATGATCCTGTAGATGTTGATTTCTTTGCGGTTGTCTTCTTAGCCGCAGGCTTTTTGGCTGCCGAAGTAGTCTTTTTTGTAGCTGTCTTTTTTGCAGTTGTAGCTGATGTTGTTTTTGCTGTTGCCATTGTTATCCCTCCAATACTCTTAATTCATGAATGCATATGAGTCTATTACTTTATATAGAAGATTCTTTTTATCTTCTACGCCTTCTTCTCTTCTTTTTTGTGAAGTTCCTCGCTTTAGATGCCTGTTCTACCATCAGTTCCAGCTTCTTTTGAGGATCCGTTTCTTTTTCTATGGCCTTTTGGAGCTCTCCCTTGCGGTATTCTCTGATCTGCTCCTGCACAGTATTGTAATCCCGGTCAAATAGAAGCTCGGAAATCTTTTCATTCAGCTCAGCCTCATTGATCTTGTCAGGAATCCTTTCAAGTATCTTTTCTATGACAAAATCCTTACTCTTTTCCTTATATTTAGGCATGTCTGCCCACATCTGAAGCTCATATAATTCCGGTCTCCACAGGATGGACAATTTCTTCTTGAGATCACATTTAGGATTGCCTTGAGGTCTTCTAAGAATATAGAAATCAAGATGCCCATCTACCTCTTCCACGGTTATGATACCCCAATAGTCCGGTACATGCTCTTCTATGTGCATCGCATGAGTGGTTCCCACTACCACTATGTTGCGATCAAAGTACTTATCATAGTCCTTTACCTGCCTTGAAAGCCTTGCATATGTATCTGCATCTGACTTAATCTCAATGCCCCAAAGGCTATCGGGGGTGATCATAACGATATCTGCCCTGGACCTACCCATGGTCTTTTCTTCGATTATTCTGATCTTTCCAAAGGACTCTTCTAAGAAATCAAACAAGGGCTCTCGAATGTCCTTATCAAGAATGGTCTCTCCCATAATACTCATTCCCAAAATCAAGCTGCATGGATTGTTCTTTCCCCATACAAAAATAATACCTCCGACAAAACTGCCGTAGGTATATTATATCGTTTATTTGCTCTTTACACATATTTCATGTGGCGATTTATTCAATTCCATACCGGAGAGCTTTCCGGATAAAACAAATAAGAAATAGATAACCAGTACTCCTGGTGAATCCCATGTTGTAATTGCTATTATTATTCCAATAATCCATATGATCGCAGATGCAGAGCCCTTTGATTTGTGCATCTTTGGCATGTTGCCATAATAATCTTTATGCTCATAGTTCTCATAAAAGTATCTGTCATCATCGTTATGGATCCAATCATCATTGTTCATATGTTCGCCTTTAAATACTTATATCGATTGAAACATTTCAAACGCAAAAAAGAGCTCTAAAGCATATGCCTTAAAGCTCTTTAAAACCATCATTATTATAAAACCTGTTTCCCGCCAACATATAGATGATTTCCATTGGCAGTAACTCCGTCCAGGTCTCCATCAAATTCAGATATGTAGCTATCCCCGGTTAGCGTCCATGTGCTGCCACCCTTAAGGTTAACTGTCACACTTCCTGCATCCCCGGCTTCATTGATTGCACCTTCATATGTGCTATTACTTAGGTTTATCTCAAGGCTTGAGATCTCATCAACTGTTATGTAGCCCTCCAAAGCCTGGTTGGTAGCATTCAGAGTACAATCCCCACCATTGCTTCCATCTTTCCCCCATCTGCCTGCAGAAACAATGAGCAGACTTCCCTCATCTGACAATGTAAGGTCTACATTATTCAGATTTATGGTACTGGCAGTATTAGTACAATAGAAAATGGCTCCGCTGTTTGAGGTCATGTTTCCGCCATTCATGGTGAAAACGCTTGTACCTTCATCAGCATCACCCGAAGCACTTTGATAGAGAAGTACATTTGCCTTTATACTTCCTTCTTTGGTGGATTGATCGTTTCCTGTTAGCGTACAGTCATTAAGGGTAACGCTGTTTTTTCCCTCTATGATAACTGCTCTGGAATTCTCTGAAATGCAATTGGCATTGCTGACTGTGATCTCTGCCGTGCTGTATATTGCAGGGCATCCACTTGAGCCAGTAGATGTATAAGTTCCACCATCAACGACGAGTGTCCCTCCGCCTCTGTCTGATCTTATTGCTGCCTTGCTGGCACTTGTTACTGTAAGATTATTTGCGTAAAGAGTTCCTCCTCCTGTGCAGAATCCGTCTCGGTACTTGTGACAGATTCTGTGGTATTAACACTCTCTTTTGCATCGACTATATTTGTACTTTCTCCGCAGGCGGTAAGCATTATGCTTCCACCAACCAGCAGAGCTATAAGTGTTCTTCTTTTCATGATAAAAACCTCCTGACTATCGTTGTCGTTACGATAATCATAGAGGCTCTTCCTAAAATTTCCCTTAATGTTCTTTTTCTTTTAATGCTTCTTTTGCATCCTCTCTCTTATAAGACAGATTTAACCACCTTGCTCAGTTCCTCAGCCAAAATCCTGTGTCCCTCCGGAGTAAGGTGAAGCGAATCCGTCTTTGACGGGTATATATACTGAGCCGCATCAAAAAAGATGCAGCCCTTTTCGTCAGCAACTTTTTTATAGCATTCCGGAAATTTTCTCGATTCTTCTATAGCCTCTTCGTAGAAAGCTCCATAAAATGGGGACGTCCTTATCCCCGTTCCAATCTCAGGTGGAGACACAAGTATGATCTTGGGGACAAAGCCTTGTTTCTCTGCGGTAAAATCCTTGATTACATCAACCAGCACTCCGGCATTGTCTGCTATCTGCGCGGCAGTTAAATGAAAAGTATACTTAAGATCATTGCTGCCAAGCATCAGGATCACTATGTCAATCGGTTTATGTGAATTAAGGCATGGTCTTAAGTAGTCAAGGCCATTTTTCCATCCGTCAATTGGGTCATCATGAATTGTTGTTCTACCATTGCAGCCTTCCTCTATAACTGCATAATCATCGCCCAGAAGCATCTGAAGTTTTCCCGGATATCTAACCTCTCTCGGATATCTCATTCCGGTCTCCGGAACATATCCGTATGTATTTGAATCACCATAGCAAAGAATTGTCTTTAGCATATCTACCGCCTCTCAAAAACTATCTCTCTGTCTCCTGACAAATCATCTCTGTAAACATAGCCAAGTCTGTTGAACTTCTTAATCCCATCAGGATCCTCAATCTGATTCTCAGCCATGAACCGAACCATTTCTCCTCTGGCCATCTTTGCATATGTTCCCTTAATGACAAGTTTTCCTTTTACCTCCCCAGAGATTTTGTAATTCTTCTCGGGACCTCGCTCTGAGCCATTTGAGAATTTCCTCTGTCTGATTCAGAAAAACAGGAAGTCCTTCGTGAGCAAGTGTATCTGTGTCTGTATTCATTTTCTTGGCAGGTGATAGAATGATTTTCAATTTCAACTCTCCCAAAGCGATGTTGGCGGATAACGCAAAACATGATGAACTTCTCATATCCGTCAGCTCTTGCTGCGGTTAAGTGTTAGTGAATTATCTTCATGCCCATATTAAACGCCACAGGATAGAGAAAAATCTTCTCATCCCCAGAGTCAAACTGCACAGTAAACTTTAGTGGGATCTCGTCATCATCGTAAGATACGTCTATTATGGTACCTTCCCCATATTTAGGCTGGGTTACTCTCTCGCCTATGATCAGCTGATCCGGAATCTCTGCCGGAGTCAACACTGCTTTTGGCTTCTTCTTAAGCAGCATTGTGGGCTCTTTCAGCGACACTTTCTTTTTCCCTCGCTCCTTCACCTCTTTTTCCTTGGCAGTAAGCTCTTTTACAAACACGGATGCTGCATCATCGTACTTAAAAATGGTCAGCTTCTCTTTTGCCCTGGTCATTCCTACATAAAAGATCCTTCGCTCTTCCTCAAAGTCTCGCCTGTCCTGGGAGGTGGCCGATTTATCTTTTTCCCTAATGACCTTATTGGGGAATACACCATTTATTACATCCATAAGGATGACTGAGTCATACTCAAGGCCCTTACTGGAATGAATGGTAGACAGGATAAACTTTGCACTGTAATCAGGAGTCTTTTCCGTAAGAAGGATCCTTAGCTGTTCGAGCCTATCAAGAAAGCCTTCTATGGTCTTCTCGTTCTTAGCCAGCATCTTAAGGATGAATAACTTGTTCGTATCCATGTTGTTGGAATCAAGATATTCACCATATCCCATATAGTTTTCAAGCCTATTAATGGCTTTAAATGGTGACTCCGAGGCCATGTTTCTATAGTGTGTGCGAAGAGACCTGCAGTTACCAAGTACACGTTTATTGATATCAATATATTCAGCAGCATCCCAGATGCCTGTATGACGCTCATCTGCAATCTCGCACATGGCCTCAGCATCAGGCTTTCTAAGAAATGCCTGGAATTTGAAGTATATCTTCATGAACAGCTCAGGATCCGCAGGAAAAAGTGCGAACTTAAGCATATTCACGACATCTATAACAACTCTGTGGGTAAAGAAAGCCATATCCACGTTCTTTATCCTGTAGGGTACATCTTCACGCTCAAGAATATCCACCAATGGCAGAATGCTCTCATTATCCCTGTAAAGCACAGCCGTCTGAGTCTTTGTGTCTCTTGCTACCTTTAAAAGATAGCTATACTGGGATTCCCTTGCGTTTAACTCGGTAATCGTTATATCGCTCTGAGGCTCTTTTGTAGCACACATATGCTTTTCATGGCGATCCTTGTTCTTCTGGATAAACTTATCTGCAGCCTCTACAATTCTGGCATTGGACCTGTAGTTCTTGTCCATGACAAGGACCTTGGCTCCCGGATGCTCTTTTTCAAAGTTAAGGAGAGCCTCTGGATAAGCTGCCCTGAAACCATAGATACTCTGATCTTCATCTCCCACCATAAATAGATTCCCATTTGCTCCGGACAAAAGAGATATGATCATATGCTGTATCTTGGAAGTATCCTGAGCTTCATCAACACAGATATATCTGTACTCACCCTGATAGTAAGCAAGGAGGTCCTTGGAGCCCTTTAGCATCCTGTAGGCGTATATCATCTGATCATCGTAGTCCATAAGGCTCCTGGCCTTAAGCTCGCTATTATAAGCAGTGTATATCCTGAAAAGATCAAATCCCTGGTCTCTTCCAAGCTGCTCTATCTCCTTCTCTTCAAGGCACATATTCTTACAGTAGGTAATAAGCGTCCTTATAGCCTTGATATCGCTTTCAGTCGGATATTCCCCTACCACCTTTACAAATATGTCTGTCAGGAGCTTTCCTGTTATTTTCTCGTCTGTTACCAGTTCAAAAGAGTTTTTGCCAATGATTCTACCGTAATGAGCAATTATTTTGGCACAGATGCCGTTGATAGTGCGGAATTCCAATCGATCTGCCATCTCATCTCCGAAGAGACTCCTGAATCTGTCTGCCATATCCCTTGTGGCAGCCACCGTGTAAGTAAGTGTAAGGATATGCTCCGGATCTATTCCTTTGCTATAAAGCATATATCCTAATCGGTTGACTAATACTGTAGTCTTACCGCTTCCCGGAACCGCCAGAAGCAGGACAGGTCCATCAATGGTCTGAACTGCCTCTTTTTGCTGGTCATTGAGTTTTTGGCCGTATTTGGCCCAGAAATCTATATCAGTAATCAAAAGATCCTCTTTCATACAAAAAAATATCGACTATCTTATGTTATCCTTTTTTCCTTGATATAAAACCATTTTACAATAGAATTGTAACAAAAATCCGCCCACAAAAGCGAGCGGATCCATAAGGTATTCTAAGCTATTTAAAGTCTTGATGATGACGCCAGGAATGCCCTTCTTTTTGACGCCCTGACTAATACATTATCTTCTCCATATGGCTGGTCATCATAATCAGGCATCGTAATTTCTTTTGCCTCCATGCTGTCAAACTGGCCATCTGCCCTGATTACACTAATCTCTTTATCAAGCTGATTCATTATTGTCTTCCCCCTCCAACAAATTCTTTTTTATTTTATCATCTGAGGGAAAAGAAATAACGTCTTGACTTTATGAATAGGATAATAATAGCACACAAAAAAGCGATCCATGAATCATCATTCACAGACCGCTTTGCCGAGTACTATTTTTCAAAGAGCTTTCTTCCAGCCCAGATACAGATGCAAGCACCTACTGTCGAAACAATAAGGCTGCCAATCAAACCTGTGGCAGTAAATCCGATGAGCTTAAACACAAGCCCTCCTACAAAACCACCGCCTATACCAAGAAGAATATTCTTGATCATTCCTGAATCTTCACTCATAAGCTTGCTGGCAATAAATCCAGCAATTGCACCAAGTATAAGTCCCCAGATAAGTCCCATTGCTTTTTCCCTCCATTCTTAATAAGTGTTTACCTATTTTCAACTGGACTGATTACCGGCTTACCTTCCCTGTCCAGCATGGGTGTAAGTCCTCCAGCATATCCACTTGCATGGAATATGTAGTTAACGCCTGTGTCCTGGTCTACCCAAATCTCTGTTACATTAACTGTTCCCTGTGAATAAACTTTTTTAAATCTTTTATCCCCTGTCATGTCTTTTTCCTTTCATATTTAGGCTCTATCCAAAAGACTGATGAGCCCAACTACCAACAATACCGGCAATGCAATGACAACAAATCCTTTAAATACAAGCCCCATAAGAATAAGTGGAAGGAACACCAGTGTAAACATAACTTTGATGATGCTCCAGCTTGCTTTAAATGCAAAGCCAATCATTTTTCCAAAGATCCATAAGAAAAATATGATAAAAAGCAGCGACAACATGATTCTCACCATCCTTTCCCAAATAACCATTGTCATCTGTTGCTTGTTGATGAATTCATTATATGGCTTTCACATTTAGGATTATATGATCATTTCAGCGAAAAGCAATATGTTATTTCGCTTTTTTTGAAAAAGACATTTCACATAAAAAACTGCGAAATATTAAAGTCGAAAAGCTTATATTAAGCGGTATGGACTATAATCTCTCCTTTTTTAACTATTCAAAGCCTAATAGTATTTAGACTCTTCCCGAAAAATATGGCGAGTCCTCAGGCTTTTGTCGAGGCGCCCCTTCTGGGATGAAATCTTCAAAATAAATCTTTTGATCTTCAAACCACTTTTCGCTGTCTACCCTGCACCTATAGCCCATGCCATTAGGGCATAGAATGAATTCATCCCGGGATTTATCTGTTTCTAGGCATACCCCAAAGAGAGTGTCCATTATATCCCCATGCAGAAAAATAGCTGCACTATTCGCGTTCTCACTTATGCATGTGCTGATAATCCTGGTAATCCCCGCTCTTATCCTAAAAGAGGCTTCCAGATAGCTTTCTCCACCTGGATATATCACTGATGGGCCCTTAGTGAAATACTTATCTTTCCCAATAGCCTTACATAGTACATCTATAGGCTCATTATCAACAGATCCATAATCCACTTCCCATAGTTGTTCTAATAGTATTGGTGCCTTGTCTGGGTAATACATATTTGCAGTTGTAACAGCTCTTTTCGCCGGGGATGAAAAGACAAGCTGGACATCTGGAATCTCATAGCCACCCTTTATCTCTTTTAGCTTCGCAAGCCCTTCCTCGCTTACAGGAATATCTGTCCTTCCTGCACACTTCCCCTCAACGTTGCTGATAGTTTCACCATGCCTAAAGAATATTATTTTTATCTCACTCATTTTATTCGCTCCAAATTAGTCTGTTGGCTTCAATCAGTGTCAGAAAGAATACCATTCCTTAGTAAACTTCACAATCAGATCATCTTCTCCCGCAAAGGCATACATTCCTACAAGTGCACCGGTAAAACGCTTGCCCCTTTTAATGCCTTCATCACATAGATAATAAACATTATCTAGTGTTGTGAATAGCCTTTCGCTGTCACTACCATCTATGTAATAAGACAGCTTTCGTTCCAGATAATCTGCAGTCATTTTAAGCCGTACAGATTTTGTCCCAAAAGGAATCGCTTCCTGTGCTATCTCATAACTGTCTTCATCTCCGATGTGCTCGTTAGAATAAAGATACAGCTTGCCCACTCTGGAAGTTATTCCAAACTCCAGATAAGTATTCTCATCATAGTATCCTGTTATTCCAGCGCTCTGGCTCTCAGACATCTCAGGAATAACAAGTGTTACCTCATAAACAAAAGAAAACGCTGTCTGCCTTCTAAGCACTATATTCCTTCCATCTACACTGGAGAGCGGTGCTCTGCTACCCTTCACCAAAAAAGTGCCGGTTTCTTCGTCGTAAAGAACGTCTCCCTTTTTAAAAGGCCTTGGAGTCATATAATCAAATGGCAGTCCACACTCTGAAATTCCCGACTGGCCCTCGCCCATGGAATCTGCATAAGGCTTTACCTGCATGGCAGATGGCCCTTTAAGATTGTTTACAATTGGCCATCCATCTGCAGTCCACGTGACAGGATCAAGCGCAGTTTCGCGGCCAAGGATACTGTATCCTTTCCCTATAGACCTTCCGCACAGATACACCATATACCATCTTCCATCCTGCGTCTCAACAAGATCACCATGTCCGCATCTCTGCAACGCAGCATCAGGATCTTCCTGTCTCATTATTGGATTGTATGGACACGGTTCATAGTTGCCAAAAAGCTCTTTTGACCTGGAAACGGTAACTCTGTGGCCTGGCCCCGTACCTCCTTCAGCTTCCAAAAGATAGTAATAGCCGTCTTTCTTATAAAGATGTGGTCCCTCCGGCGCTCTCTTATGGTCGCCATAGAATAGAAGCTGCGCCTCGGATATCTTTTTTGTCCCGGTTTTATCCAGTTCAAATATCCTTGCCCCTCTGTTAAGGAGCATATATCTTTTTCCATCATCATCATTGAAAATACTGGGATCAATCCCGTCCTCATCAATGAATACCGGCTTAGAATATGGCCCTTGTG
Organism: Butyrivibrio sp. AE2032; assembly: GCF_000702965.1. Taxonomy (NCBI): domain Bacteria; kingdom Bacillati; phylum Bacillota; class Clostridia; order Lachnospirales; family Lachnospiraceae; genus Butyrivibrio; species Butyrivibrio sp. AE2032. Next base: position 135,519 of record NZ_JNLF01000007.1, read on the forward strand.
GCTTATCAGAAGACACTACCATTTGCCTCCTGTAGACTGGTGGAACGTCATTTAGTCTGTATGTAGCAGTGATGTAGAACTTTCCTTCATAAAAAGAAATATCGGGAGCCCAGTAGCCTCTCCCGCCTTCGAGCTCATCAAGATACGCCCAGTCCGGATTTGTGATGGCATGACCAATTATCTCCCAATGGATCAGGTCCCTTGAATGAGATATTGGGATGCATGGGAAAAAGATAAATGAGGAATTGACCATATAATAATCATCCCCCACACGACATATGGAAGGGTCAGGGAAAAAGCCTGTTCTCACAGGATTCCTGTAATAGTCTTCATATTTATGGCCATAATGTTCTTCCAGGTACTCCTCAATCTCTTTTGCCCCTGTTTCATGGACTATGTCCCAGCTTGTTTTAAGACTTTGGTCTCCTTCAAATGGATCCATGCCACACTTCTCAACAAGATATCTGAATACATCGACACTACCACATTTAGCCGCATAGTGAAGCACATTCCTGTGATGATCATCGAATTCATTAAGACTTATCCGCGAATACTCGACCAGATATCTTACAAGTTCAAGATTTCCTGTTTCTGCTGCACTAAACAGAGCCTCCTTGCTCACAAGATTTGGATTGTCAACAAGGATGCTTTTTACTCTATCAATATTTTTTTCAGCAATTGCCTGTAATAGATCCATGTCTGTCATAACTCCCTATCATCATCGTTATGAATCCAATTCATCATCCCCTTGTTCATTGTTCGAACAGCCACTCCATGTATGCGTCATCTTCCATCACGACAAGCTCCACGTGATGATAGCTGTATGTTGCATCAGGAGCAGAATCTGCGCCAGCAGCATTCATTTCCTCATCTGTGTACTCTGTAAAACGTACCTCTTTGGCTCCCAGGTTTTCAAGCGCTTTTACAGCTGTTTCACTGTTAGATGCCGGAATGGTGTTATCGTTTTTTGCGTGTGCAAACCACACCGGAACGTTCACCATGTTCTTAAGGTTAAGTAAAGAATTATTTGAATAGTTAAGCGCTGGACACAGTGCAAGTGCGCCCGCGACATCTTCCGGATATTTTTCAGCATATTCAATCGTTGACAGACCTCCAAAGGAGTTGCCCATAACATACACCTTATCGGCATCAACTTTGCCATCAGAAATCATCTGACCGATTATGTCATGTACAGATGTAAATACTTCATCCCTTCCTTTGGAAGAGAAATATGTATTATCGTCTATGACAGGAGCCAGAACAAAGCAAGGTCTCTTTTCCTGGTTCTCCGGCTCACCCCACTCTACAGCAGTCCTGTATGTCAGGAGATTGTTTGTATCTCCGTATCCATGGAATACGATGACGACAGGCATTGGTTCAGACTTCTTAGGGTCAAAGAGATGATAATCAAAAGAAACACTTCCATTTGAAGTATATGTTTCAAAATCATCTGCCACAGGGGTGATGACTTCAGATATATCACTGCTGGAAAAGTCAAACGTAGAATCTTCACTGCAATCTACCTTAAACTGTCTAACATAAAAATACTTCTCAGGAAAACTGTCCGGTGTAAGCGTAAGTGTATTGCCTTTAATCTCTGCAGCTGAAAAAACAGCTTCAAAGCTCCTTGTGTCATCACTTCCCCAATATCCGGCTTCTCCGGACAGATGGAATGACTCCGGAGCAACGTTTGCATTTCTTATCTCCTTTTCAAATGTCAGAACAAAATTTTCAGGATATTGTCCGGTCTTTCTCACGGATGTGTTAACAGTTACATTTGTTAGCACGTTAGTCGAATCCACACCGGAATCATCTGCAAATTCCTGGCTTCCACAAGAAGTAACTATCACTGTTGCAAATAAAAGGGCAATGACAAATAATCGCTTTGAATTCATTTTTCTTTCTCTTTTCTCTATACAAATCACACACAACAGGCGCAAAACAGAGCATTGCCTCCATTTTGCGCCCGTTTTAACTCGAAATTATAATCAGGTCATTTCATGCCTTCCCACAATCGTTCCCGTTCGGTAAACGCCACCGTTGATTTCTTTGAAATCTCCGGTACTATTTTCTGTTCGCTGACATTATCAGTAAACAGGGCCGATTCTTCCTGACCTTCGTAGATCACCTCTTCTTCAGTGACATGAACTGTACTTGTTACTTCCATAATCCTGCCCTCCAAAAAAAGAAATGTTATATTTGATTCTATTTTATCAAATCACGTCATTTCAGTCCATTGGGTCCTCTAAATATTTAAGCCCGCCACTACTATTTAAGCAGTGGCGGGCTTAGAGAGTGATACTATGTATTAGCCTTCAATAGCTATCAAATTCTTTTCCGGAATCTTTTTCTCAATAGCCTTTTTAGGAATTATCAGATTTAGAACTCCATGTCTGTAGTTGGCATCAACATCCGCCTTTTCGACGTTTTCTCCAACGTAGAAGCTCCTCGTCATGGATCCTGCGTAGCGTTCCTGTCTAAGGAGTTTTCCTTTTTTGTTATTCCCCTCCTTATCCAGATTCTTAGAAGCACTAATGGTGATGTAGCCGTTATCAAGCTCAACTGTAATGTCCTCTTTTTTGAAACCAGGAAGGTCTACTGAAATTTCGTAGTTATCATCTTTTTCCCGGATATCGGTCTTCATCATCCTTGATGCTTTTCTGCCATAGAGCTTACGCTCCATGTCGTGCTCCATGCCGTCGAATTCCTTCAAATAAGGGAAACCAAACAGCTCGTCAATAAAATTCTCTTCAAAAATACTGGGTGCTAACATAATGATTACCTCCTTTGCGCAAAAACAATTTGTTAACTGTCATTGAGCATTGGGACGGAGGGTTTGGATCATTGGAACCTCTGAGTCCTAACGGTCTTCTCTGTTCCTTTGTTCTACTTATGGTATAACACCACAGTTAGCACTCGTCAATAGAGAGTGCTAATTTGAATAAAAATATATTGTCTCCACCAATACAAAATTAATATCTTAGTTTATTTACTCCCCATATTCTCCATTATTCTCTGGTCTTTGCTCCCATGCTCTTTAATTCTTTTTTGCGGTCATACATCATATGGTCTGCTCGTTCAAACACATCATGTAACTGAGCATCACCCGGCTGAAGTAATGAATGGCCAATAGAAACAACAACCTCATCTTTACCGATGTTTTCTTCTACCTGTTTATTAAAGGCCGCAATTGCTTCATCCCTGGTATCGTATCCTTTACCCTGCAAAAGAACTACGAACTCATCTCCACCTGTTCTATAAACAGAACCATGATTGAAAATATCACAGATAAGTGCACTTGCATCTTTGATAAGTTGATCTCCGGCAGCATGTCCCTTTGTATCATTGACATATTTCAGCCCATTTACATCACATGCAATAAGCGCCAGTTTATCAATAGCCCCTTCACGGATCCGACTGTCCAGCTGGGCTTCCATCTCCATGTAGGCATGTTTATTTCTGACTCCTGTCATCGAATCAGTATTTGCCATACTCTTGAAGACTTTGCTGTGTTCTTTTTCTTCATCAAGTTTTTCGTTAGCAACGCGCCTTATCATATAGAATAATATGGCCGAAAACAGCGAAGCTACTACAAGCAGGAATAACAACTGCCTATTATTGGTCCTAAGGCTCTTTTCACTGATCTCCTGGATCTGATCCTGAATAACGCTCTCGCGGATCATTAAAACCAGCTCCCAGCCGGTGCCAGGAACAGGTTCATAGCATATCGTATCCACTATGTCATTTATGCTAAAAGTCAGCGTTCCTCTTTTATTATTCGCAAAATCATCGCGAAATGAATTCCACTTTTCCACTGACACATTTCCGCTTGTGGCATCAAAAATATTATTCGTTCCAATAATCTGGCCAAGCTCTGTATCTGATATATTGCCTCCATTTGTAGAATACAGCGCAAAATGCGTACTTTCCTGATCATCAAAAGCAAGCAGCTCAACTATGTCATTAATATCGATCTGAACAAAGCATGCTTTAAACTGTTTGCCCATTATCTTTATATCAACCGGGATTGCCAGGCAAAGATCTATAGATGATCCATAATTGAAGACTGTGCTTATCATTCTGCCTTCCAAAGTTTTCTTCGCAAGGAATGCATGTCTGCTTCCTCCGGTATACGTGGTATACTGCGTATAAACTATATCGTCCTCATCTACCAGCGCAAAACGGTTAAGGGACAAGAGCCTCTTCATTTTACCGATAGCAGCGCGAAGATCCTCCTGGGATTCTATCTTTTCTTCATCTATGACACTTACAGCCTTTTCCATGTAGTCAAAATTATTGTCGATCAGGTTTGCAATTGTCTTGGCGCGTCTGTCTGCCATTGATTCAAGATAAAATGCACTTACAGCAGAAACTGCCTGATTGGTAGACGAAACAGCTTGCTTAGAAGCCCAAAAAGTATTGGCGATTACCATTACCATGATAAGAACACTTCCTATCGCCGCAGTTATAGTCACTGCCTTTTCAGTAATCCTTATCCTTTTCATTGCGTAGAGTCTCCATACAAGATTTCAAGCATTGGTATTGCATCTTCCTGATAAATAATAGTTGTTCTTTCATCAGTTTTGTCCGGGAAAAGAGATCCTGGCATATTTCCATCTGCTATTTTTACCGCAACCTGTATAGTATCAAAGCCAATTGAGAAGCAATCCTGCACTCCAAGGCAATAGATCACGCCCTTGTTAAGGTAATGAAGTGCCTCCTGATCATGGTCCATTCCCACTATTACTGCTTTACTTCCAAGTCCAGTAACCGCTCTGGCAGCTCCAACTGGATTACTCATATTGCAGCATACAAAACCGGCAATATCAGGATTGTCCTTTAGCATCTTTACAGCCAGTTTGAAGGCTTTGTCTATGGAGTCCATGTCATACTCCACTGCTACTATTTCCATATCTTTATATTTAGCTATAGTATCTTTTGCCCCCTTCGCTCTGTCTTCATGACAAGGAGCTCCGTAGCTTCCAACGAGTATACCCACTTTGCCCTTGTAGCCAAGTTTTTTGCATAGTTCTTCTGTTAGATCTGCACCATCCTGATAGTTATGGGTATTCCCAACGTAAGCAATCCTCTTGCTGCCCGGAGCTGCATCAGAGCTTGAAAAGGTCATGACCTTATAGCCTGAATCCACCATTTTATCCAGTACAGGAGATATCTTCTCCTCATCTGCCACATCCACTCCGATTACATCATAATCACCTTCCTGGGCATGTAATAATTTATTAGTCTGATCCTCATAAGAAACTGCATCCGGAGCCATGTACTCATAGGTAATGACAATGCCCTTTTCAAGATATTTTTTCTGAGCATCCTCCATTCCAAGCGCAACAGCATCCCACCACGGATGAACTATCTTGTAAGTAAAGTAGAAGTTGTATCTCTTCTTGGCAGGCACATAATCATCTAGATTATGTTCAAAGTCCACCACACTATTGGTATCGCCCGCTTTTATCCCGTTATCCGTAGAATATCCACTGCTGGTACCTGCAATCACAAGAGAAACCGCTACAATAAGAAGTTTTCTGAATATATTCTTCTGCCTCTCGGACATAACCTTCCTCCTTGAAGACATAATTATCACTTTAAACATTCACCCACTATAAATAATACTATATTTCGCTCGCTTTTATTCTTAAATATATATAAAGAAAAGCTGCCATATTATCGTGTTAACATCTTTTTATGATAGAATATACAGTAGTTGACGTTTAAGCGTTGCACAAAAATGAGGCACAATTAAAAAAGCTTTAAAAAACCTATGGCAGCTACCGATAGTTCTTTTAGGAGAAGATGTAATGCGTTCATTAAGGACAAAGCTGGCCGTTACAATGCTCTGTGTGATATTTGCAGTCATTTTGGTCATAACAATGCTTAGCGCGATTTTCATACGCAATACTGCAAGCCGTAAGTCTGATCAGCTGCTCCTTATGCTATGCGAAAATGGGCAGTATAGTTTGAATTTCTATTTTGACAGTGTTCAGAACTCGGTTAACAATATCACTGCCTTTGTAGAAAACGATCTGCAAGGGCTTGAAGATGCGCAGCTTGAAGAACATATGGAAAATGCCAGGGAATACTTTGATTTTGTTGTTTCCCATACAGATGGCGTTCTGACTTATTATTATCGTATTGATCCTTCCATCTCATCCACAGTCAAGGGCTTTTGGTATACAAATCTTGACGGTAAGGGATTTAGCGAGCATGAAGTGACAGATATCACACTTTATGATGTAAACGATACCTCAAAACTGGTATGGTTTACCGTTCCAAAATTTGAAGGTAAATCCATCTGGCTTCCTCCCTACATCACAGATAACCTTGATGTCCGTGTTATTTCCTATGATGCGCCAATTTACTATAAGGATCAGTTTATAGGTGTGGTAGGAATAGAGCTCGACTATTCTGCAATGGCAAAAGAAGTTGATAGCATAAGGTTCTACGATAACGGATATGCATTCCTGAGCGATACTGATGGAACTCTCTTCTATCATCCCTATATTGATGTGGCAAATCTTCCTGAAGGCATAACAAAACAAATGCCCTACAGTAATAAAGCCACGAGTTCATCTGTTCAGTACACCTATAATGGTGTGCTTAAGGAGGCAGTGTGGCTGCCTCTCAGTAACGGCATGTATCTTAACATAACCGTTCCAATTAGCGAAACCCAGGGTGAATGGCGTGGGCTTATTATAAACATTCTTATTTGCGCCATAATTGCACTAATTGCTGCAGGTATCTTTTTAATGCTCTCTTTGGGATTAATAACCAAGCCCCTTGTGCAGCTCACCGAGGCTGCGGAGCAGATAGACAAAGGAAATTTTGACGTTGATCTCAACTATGACAAAGATGATGAAATTGGAAGACTAACGAAGTCATTCAAGAAACTATCCGGCAATATGAAAGCTCATATCAACGCACTGAATGAGCAGGCTTTTATCGATTCACTTACTCATGTAAGAAATAATGGTGCCTTCTTGCTTGCTATTGAAGAACTGCAGGAACAGATTAATAACGGATCTGTAGATCCGAATTTTGCACTGGGCGAATTTGATTGTGATGGCCTAAAGCGCATCAATGATGAGTACGGGCATGATAAAGGCGATATTTATCTAAAGAAAGCCTGTCGTACCATCAGTGATGTATTCAAACGAAGCCCTGTTTACAGAGTTGGTGGTGATGAGTTCTTTATCATTTTGAAAAACGAAGATTTCCAAAATCTGGATTTCCTTCTGGGTCGTTTGGACAAAGTCATTGATGAAATAAATGCATCAGCTGATGAACCCTGGGAACAAGTATGGTTGTCAAAGGGTTTTGCCATCTATGATCCTGCCGAAGATAATATTGTTCAGAAGATCATGCAACGGGCAGATATGCTGATGTATGAAAATAAGCGAGAGAGGAAAATGGGCCGGGATACCTGACTTATGCTCAGAATCCTATGGTGTCTTCCTTGGCATACAGAAGGTTTTCTTTTATTGTTCCATTGAAAAGATATGTCTCCTGGGTAACCACTCCGATGCTCCTTAAGGTTCAGCGTAGTTATTACCTTTTCTGAGAGCACCAAAACCATCCTCAGAAGAACAGGAACATTCTGAATACCATGGACAAGATCTGAATAATGACAAACCACCTGATAAGCTTAAAAACGAAGGAACCACGGTACACCGGAGTCCGGTTATTCCACATGTTCCAGTTATTCCATGTATTCCAGGTTTCATTTGTGTTACTATAGCCCCTACTATTATCAGTACTACTCCACTGCCAGTATGTCTGATAGCCCTCAAAAGGATTTTCCTCCCTCTGAGTGTATGTTCGTTCCTCAGTATATGTATGAGCCTGATGGTACCTTTCAGCACCGGGCTTTGTAAGGATATCGTACGCAGCGTTTATCTCATTCATCTTCTCTGCTGCAGCTGCATCTCCGGGATTAAGATCCGGATGATATCTCTTTGCAAGCCTTCTATGAGCTTTTTTTATCTCTTCATCTGATGCTCCGGGAGCAACCCCAAGAACTTTATAAGGATCTAACGTCATCATAACCATTTCCTCCGACCATATCAGGTCTTTTTAATAAACTTCTCACTGCACTTTGGGCATCTTATCTCAATTCTGCCCTTCCCCTTTGGAACTCTTATCTGCTGATGGCAGTTCTTGCATATATAGTATCTGCTCACCTTTCTATCTCTAATCTGGAGTTTCAAAAGGCTAAGGTACCTTCTTGGAAGTTCTGTCATAGATAGAAATTTCTGATTTTCTTCATATCTTTTAGGAATGTTCTTTGAATAAACTCTGAAAAGCGAGTAACCAAAGGACAAAAACCAAAGGATGTATATCGTAGCACTTCCTGCAAATAGATTTAGAACCAGAAGCATTATTGAGATCATATTGCAGAATCTTGCAAGATTGTCATATCCATTTCGTCCGTACATAAACCGCGCCAGTTTATATACAGCTTGCGAGCTAAATTGTTTAAGCTTGTCCATTTTGATACCTCCAAAATTATGAAGAATGTTTTCAACTATTTTTTCTTTGTATTATGCTCTTAAAACCTTAATCTAAGCTTAAAGAGATGATAATTTATTATATCCGAATCCTTTTAGCAAATACATGTTAATATCAGCGAGATTTTTGGCCCTATTTCACGTTTTCTGAGAAATGAATTTCATAAGTTCAGCACAAAAGAAATACTCATTTTTCTGCTCCTGTATTCACTATAACAATCCCAGCAGCCACCAAAAGAAGCGCCATTAATCCTGTAATGGAAAAAGCCTCATTATTTTCTCCAAGAAATAGTGCCGATAACATTACGCCCATCACAGGATTGATAAATCCAAATATGGACACTCTGCTGACGGGGTTGTGCTTTAACAGGACTCCCCAAAGTGTATAAGCGCCAGCGGAAATAAATCCCATGTAGACCAGATTGTATACGCAGGATACACTATAAAAATACAGGTGCCCACCCATAATAGCTCCAATTATAAAAAGAACCAGACCTCCCAACATAAACTGATAGCCACTCAGAACTACCGGATTTTCATATCTGGAAAAAATCTTTATAACACAGGATGAAAAGGCAAAAAACAAAGCTGCCATCAGCATCGCCCCTTCTCCCTGGAAGGATATGGCACTACCATCAAATAAGGTCTTAAATCCGCCAAGTACCAAAATTATTCCTGAAAATCCCACAACACATCCTGCCAGTTTACGAACAGTGAGCTTCTCCAGCTTGAAAATACACGCTGCGACGATTATGGCCAGAAAGTTCCCGGACGCATTTATAATTGAACCTTTCACACCACTTATATAAGCAAGGGACATGAAAAAGAAAAAATACTGCCCTACTGTCTGAAGAAGGGAAAGCACAGCAATATATTTAAAAGAGCCTTTCTGCGGAATAAGCATTTTCCTTGATAAGATCGACCCAAATACTATTGTCATCGCTCCTGCCAGAAGGAATCTGGCGCCTGCAAGCATTATCCTTGAAGCTGTATCTTCCGGCAGAATCTTAAAAATATCATATGCTATTTTTATAGCTGGTGAAGCACTCCCCCATAACACACAGCAAAACAGCGCTGTCAAAAAGGTTATGGGAAGGTATGACCAGATGCTTTTCTTTGTTTCCGTCATTTTTACTTTCCTGTCAGTCCAAATCCCTGTTCAAGCCAAGGTGTCCCAGATTCTATTCCGGCATTATCAGCGCTGTTCTCTATTGAAGCAGATGGCGCATTACCATCAGCCTGCGTGGCCGTGTTTGACGGTACTGTATTTTTGCCACATGCTGTCACAATAAAAACTGTTGCTGTAACGATCAACAAGGTTTTCGATAATCTTTTTTTCATGTACGTATCTCCATTAAGCTTCTGCAGACTCATAATCGAGTAGTAGGCTGACTCCTACTCGATTTCGCACACGAACATTCCGCATTTCATGCTCCATGTTCTTACGACCGGCAAATGAATTTGTATGCAAGCATCCATTCGCTTGCCGGTCTTGTGCTACAAAAAAAGAAGAAGTATTGTACTTCTTCTCATGCACGGTTTTAGTTTCTGAAAGGCACATGTGCACCGGTAAATGATACTATGGCAATAAGCTTTTCCATATCATCCGTTACCGTAACCTCAAAAAAGCTGTTTCTTTTACCATCCTTCATGAGTCTGGCCTGTGCAAACAATTTAGTTCCTGTGCTGGCTGAAAGAAAAGTCGCCTGTCCCACAAGACTTACGGTTGCAGTCTCTTTATCATAATTAGATGCAACAGCAAAAGCAAAATCAGCAAGGGTGTAGATTGCACCACCCATTATCCCACCATATGCATTCCTATGGTGTTTTGTGATTTCCATGCTGCATTTTGCGTAGTCTTTACCTATTTCATCAATCTGTATGCCTGATAACTCCGTGGCGTACAGATCTTTTGAAAAAATTTCTCTTGCTTCTTCCAGTGATGCCATTTTTAATCCCCATTTTCTACGTATTCACACCCAACTTTTTAATACTAAGATTATAAATGAAATACGCTAATCTGTGTATATGCTTTCTACTTGAGAGATGACAGCACATAGCTCCACAGCTCTGTTGTCGGCTGTGGGAAATAATGGATCCCATCCTCTGTACTTATTGTGATAGTTTTGCTCTTACTGATGAAGGTGTAAAGATCTATGACCTTTACGCCCTGCCCTTTTGCCCATGCCTTAAGAGCGTCATTGTACTTGACCTGATTGGCATCAACATAATTTATACTATCGCCGTTTCCTTTATTGAGATACTCATCCTGTGTAGGTCCCACGGTACAGACAACTACTTTCTTTCCCTGGGCGATCAACTGGTCATAATAGGGGCCATACTGGCTAAAATCTCCTCTGTCATTGCATCCCATCCAGCTCACAAGAGTGTCGAAGTTATCCACCCCATATTCATCTACCACTTCTACAAGAAAAGAAAAGTCACAGGAATTCTGGCAATACACTGACATTCCATCACTCTGAAGGTTTCTTAATTCCCACTCATCTGCAGAAAACATGTCTACAGTCCTGGAATCTCCCACAAAAAGGATCCTGCCATAGTCGACTTTTTTAGCTTTCTTTTTTGCCCCCAGAACAGCAGGCTCAGCACTGGCATTATTCCCCTCAGAAACCGAAGCCGTCTGCTGAGGCGCCACGCTTCCACAAGCCATAAGGCCAATTGTCATGATCATCGCAAACAATATAGAGAAGTATTTTTTCATATCGGATTCCTTTCTAGTGCTTTAAACCTTTTATCAACTTCAGTTGCTGTTCATCTTCTCATCAAATGCGAAGTTCATCGACAATCTTATCTGCCATATAAAGCTTGTAATACAGTCTTGATGGTTGCTCAGGTACCTTAAAATAGAAGCTTTTTATCTCATTCCTTGTGGCAATTGCAAAATAAACTTCTCCGGGAACACTGTCCTCATTATTTGGATCGGTATTTCCAAAGCTGCCTGTTACGCCAACTCCTATATCAGCGTCATAGTATTCTCTGCATACCCTGGCCATTTCAACAGCTGTTTCCTTTGAATAAACGCCATACTCCCGGATTGTCTCCTTGGAAACTCCAATTCGGATCTTGGCTTCATTACTATAGGTAACAAATGCCCCCTTTATGATTGCGGAAGAGCCTTCCGTATCAGTTATCAGAGACGCTATCTGCCCACCGGTGCAGCTTTCCATAGTCGTGATCGACATGTCGCTTTCTATCAGATGTTTCACCAGATCGCTATATTTTGCCCGGATTTCTTTTTCCCAATCTGTCATCAGCCTACAATACCTCTTATCATCTCCCAGTCAGTACAACGAACATAATTATCCGACGGAAATTCGCAGCTCTTATTCCAAGGTCGGTCAAAAACCAGTACCTTTAACTCCGGCAAATGGTCGAAGAATTTGAATGCACTTGGTGAATCCTCTACGGCGACATCGAAATGCATCTTATAATAATCCTCTAATTCTATGGTAAATTCACTGTTTTTGAAAAAGTGGTCCCTTCCATACTTATTCAGGCAGTACAGATCCACCCGTTCCAGTCCATGCTGATCAAGCCAACCACGGGATGCATCATAGGTAAGACTTGGACGTCCGGTGATTATTCTCACATCATGTCCGGCATCCAGCCAGGCATTTATAGTCTCAGAAGCCCCCGGAGTCTCATCATAAGAAAGAAGCACCTCAGGCTGATGCCCTGCTATCATCATCTCATCGTACTGATCATCTGTAAGTTCAAATGTTTTTTGCAGGCTAAAATACTTCATATTTTCATATGGAACTCTTTTTCCATACATATCTTCCACCAGCCTGGAAAAGCTCTTTGCTGTTTCGCAAAGACAATCGTCAAAGTCAACGTAAATTTTCATCCTGGATCCTTCCTCGTTTTTTGCCTAAAAATCTAGTATTTTTTATCACACAATTTGTGTGACACTTCTGTGATTATTGTACTGTTATTATTAACTCAAGAAAAGAGCAAACCACTTCCCCAGGGGAAGAAAAGAGAGAAAAGGCTAAAGAGAGAAAAGGAGAACCGAATATGAAGAAGAATATCATCGCAACAGCAACAACAGTTATCACATCAGCAGTAATGATCTTTACAGCAGCACCTATCACATCATTCGCAGCAGGAAATATCACAATAGATCAGGCTAAAAAAATTGCCCTTGAAAATTCAGGACTTAAAGCAGACCAGGTTACTTTCGTAAAAGAAAGTAAGGAAATAGATGACGGAAGAACTCAGTATGAAGTTGAGTTCTATGTAGGAACCACTGAATATGATTATGAGATCGACGCAGCTACCGGAGCAATTATCTCTTTTGACCAGGACATGGAGACAAATATCGTAGCCACAGCTCCTAAGGCAACAACAGCTACCACAGCTGCTACTACAGTTGCAACCACAGGCATCACAAAGGATCAGGCTCTTCAGGTAGCACTCGATCATGCAGGATACAAAAAGAGTGACGTTCTCTTCCCAACAGTTAAAAAGGATTTCGACGACGGAATGGAAATCTGGGAAGTAAAATTCTACGTTGGATTATATGAATATCAGTACGACATTTCAGTAGCTAACGGACAGATCATCGATTTCGATTTAGACGATTGACCTTCATTACATAACTTTTTTCTCTCTTAAAATCGGGAAAGGCTCCAAAAGAGTCTTTCCCGGTTTTATTTTTATAAAGACTTATCAAGAAGGGCTTCGAAATCACTTAGTGGCAATGGTTTGGAAAAATAGTATCCCTGGAACAATATACATCCCAGTTTATTTATGATATTGAAGTGTTCGACCGTCTCAATTCCTTCAGTCAAAGAAACTATTCCAAGGTCCTCGGAAAGTCTGATTACGTTCTTAACTACTATATTGGCCCTTTCTTCGTCGCTTCCTTTGCCCAGGAACTTCATATCGATCTTAAGAACATCTACAGGCATATCCTTAAGCATGTTAAGAGACGAGTATCCACTTCCAAAATCATCCATCTCGACAATGAAGCCCTGTTTTCTGAACTCCTCCAGAACCTTCATCTTATCGTCGGTGTCTCTCATCATACTGCTCTCCGTCACCTCTATGCGGAGATTTCTGGGATCTATGTCATATTCAATAACAAGTCTCATTACCTCTGCAAGAACATCTGCAGCATAAAAATCTTTAGGCGAAACATTCACAGAAATAAAAAGATCCGGATATTTCTTTTCCCACTCTGACAATATCCTGCACGCCCATCCCCATATATGTTTATCAAGATCAACAATCATGCCATTCTCTTCAAAAAGAGGGATAAAATCACATGGAGGCATAAATCCATACACAGGATGTATCCATCTGGCCAGGGCTTCAGCTCCAACTATCTTTCCGTTCCTGTCAGCTATTGGCTGTAAGTAAGGAATAATCTGATCTTCTTTGATGGCTGTTCCAAGCTGCGCAGAGATTTCCTGATTCCAGATCATCTTATCCCTGATCTTCTTATCAAAGAAGGCCACATGTCTTTTGTAATTATCCCTAATGGAATCCAAAGCCATGAATGCTCTGTCAAATAAAACATCTACATCCTCGTCTCCATCCTCGATCTCGCAGAATCCGAGATGGATGACCAGATGCTGTTTTGTATCTCCAAGCTCAACCTCAAAGCAGGCAAGGTCCCTCTCAACTATATCCTGGATGAACATCCTCTTTGGCAGGCATGATCCAAAGGTATCACCTGATATTCTTCCATATATACAGTTCTCATCAGAGTACTTCCTCTGCCAGTTAGCAACCTGTATAAGGGCTTCATCGCCGAATTCCCTGCCGAAAGCATCGTTAAACATCTTGAAATCGCAGATGTTGATAGCAGCTATATAGTAGTCCTTTAGCTCATGCTGTTTTAGCTTATCGGATATCTTTTTGAAGGTATATTCCTTGTTATATACTCCTGTCAGGGCATCATGATTTGCTGCAAAAAGCTCAGCCTCTATGCGCTGTTTTTCTTCTGTGATATCTCTCACTCTGACATAGGAACCAAGAACTTTGCCCTTGCTATCATGGAAATATCCCCTGGCAATCACATAGCAGCGCTCATTTTCAGATACTCCCACATCAAACTCAACTTCCTGATTCTCAAGAAGCTCTCCGATCCTTTTATAAAAGTTTCTTAGAGCAGCTGATACTTTTTCGTAATCCGTTCCGTCATTACCTGTAAGTCGCATCGCTGCCTCATTTGCCCAAATACATCTTCCCTCCGGTCCATAAAGCAGGATTGCAACCCTTGTATCAGAGATAATATCCGCAAGCATACTGTCCAAAAGCCTAAGTGGTCTGTAATAAATTGAGAAGTAGAAAATCAATAGTCCAAAGACTGCAAACCCCACCATTGATCTGTCAATGGGTGTTTGTGAAAAGATATAGTAGGTCTGCCAAATAGTACCGATGATCATGCTGATCAGTATCACGATATAGCGTTCTCTATAGACCCTTGGTACTTTGATGCTTCTGATAATGAAGACAATCATTACCATAGCCATGGCGCCATAACAGACGATTCGATGGAAGACCTGCCCCAGCAAAGGGGTCATTATAAAATAAGGTTTTCCGTATGCTTCAATTTCATGAATGACAAATGCGTGTCCAAAAGGTATATTACAAAACATCTGAACCACATCTATCGTCAGGAGATAGTATATCCAGGTTGGAACACTGGTAGAACGCTCACCTTTTGCGTTTTTTACACGGCAATACTCGTTGGTAAAACCTACCATAGCAAACATGATAAGATCCATGCCAATATAGTAGGTATAACAGCCCACCAGAGCGACATTTCTGGTAGTTGCACCCACGATTATCATATTTCCGAGAACAGGGGGAATTAAAGATAGGCATAACAGGAAAACAGACTTACCTATAGCCTTTTTTGACCGTAAGGAAACAAGGCCGCAAATAAGCAATGTAGCTATCAGTATGGCAAATAGTATGATAAAAGCCGTTCTGATCATCCAGCTCTGCCTCCAAAAATAGTAAAGATGAGACTCCACCTAATACTATTCTATCACAGTTTTATAAATTATCGATAAATAATTAGTTGTATATAGATAAATGAGAGAAACAAAAAAGCCCCACCATAATGGTGAGGGCTTATGAACCTCATGAATAGCTGCGGTCTTCCTTCATTGTTTCCTGTCCGCTCTCTCTTATGACCTTTATTCCCTCGATGGCCACCTGATAGATCATAGCCATTTCTCTCGATGCAGGATCCGCGTAGCTGCATTTTGATTTCAGGCCCTTGAAATACTGCTCTGCCTTCTCAATAACAGGCTTGGTAATCATGATACCATCACAATAAAGGGTCCCTGTCTTTGGATCATAACGAGACTCATTGTACTTAGTCTGTGCAAAGTCACCTGCACCCATTCTTGCCGCCAGCTGGTTGATCAAATCTTCTCTGTCTGCCATATATTCCGCCTCATAATTAGTAACATTTTTTTTGGTGTACATCTATTATACCCCAAACAAAAAAACCGGAAAAGCCCCAAGGGTATTTCCCGATTTTCCTGTGCTTGCTTAATGATTCATTCCGTTCCATCAAGTAATTACGCATATTTCTTTTGAAACTTTGATTCCAACACTTGCATCTCTGCGAAGTTGTTAAGTACATCTTCGTTTTCGAAAAGCATTTCCACTGAAGAATACAGTATAGCATTCAGGTCTGGAAGATTTTTCAGCGCTCTTTTGCTCAAATGTCTCCCCCTGAGCTTTTCCTCAAGGGATTCATCTACCATCAGGTAGATACTCCCATTAACTGAAATCCATCTAGCCAGATACTTCCTGCCCTCAAAAGAAATTGTATCAAACGTCGCCATGTCTCCCCCTCCTCGTATGACATTGCCGGTAAAATGACCGCCGGTCATTAGACGCCACGTCCTCAAATATAGCAGTAAAAACATACGAAGTAAAGGTCAAAACATTACGAAAACGTTATCTTTATACTTTTTTAATAATTAGATATCTGCTGCAATATCGATATTCTCACCTGTGATTCCAACCCAGGCGCCGTTTTTAGCCTCGGAAGCCTCTGCATGAGCAAGGAGCCATTTGTTAGTAGCTGTCATAAGCTTATCTTCCTGATTGCCGGGTGTAAATGAAGGCATTCCAACATTAGTGCCCTTTGGAAGACCAACAAGAACCTGGAAGCCAGAATCCTTATGAGCCTGGCATGGAGCATAGTGAAGAGCTGTTGCATATACCTCAACCATCACTCCCTTAGGTACAAGGAAAGCCTTAACCTTGCTGGAATCAATCTTGTAATCAACTATTTCTTCTCTTTTTGCCAGAAGAAGGATAAAGTCTGTAGCACCAAGATTTATCTCGCTTGAACGATGATACTCAAGGCAGTTGAGCTTGGTATTGTGACCATTGCACCATCCAAACTGCATTGGTGATCCGCCAAAGAGTGAATTGCTGATCTTATCAGCTGCTGGAAGCTCCTGAAGAGCCTTTTCCTCAGCCACATAATCTGTTCCCTCAGGAACTGGAGTCTTTTCTCTCAAAGCATCCTCAATCTGCTTCTTCTCCTCTTCGTACCCCTCAATAATCCTTCCGTAATTAGTAAATTCCGAATCTGTAACTTTAAATATTTTCATTTTGCCCTCCTGAATTGATAAAAGAATACAATCTCACAAGATAATGATACCTTCCTGGGGCAAACAAATCCTATCAATATTTGTCGAAAACAGTTCAATTATTGCTTATGGCAAAAGGTTCAGTCCTCATCTACCATAACTCCCAGAACTACGAACTGGAGCTCATCTTTATCGGTACAGGTTGACAGTGTCACAACCTTTTTTGACTCATTGACCGGAATCTCAGAATCCATGTAGGATTTACGTCTTACGGGCTCGGCATCCTCCACGAATACTTTTGATGCATCTCCCACATAGTCGTAGATCACATAGTTTTCAGGCACATCCATGTACGCAAATATAAGGTATCTATAGCTCTTTTCCGGTGTGATGATCTGGAAATACTGATGAGTATCATAGTATCTTGGGTCTTCCCTATAGTCCCTTAGGCTTCCGAACATGCTTCGATCCTTCATATTGTGACCGTAGATGATCGAATTGGAGTCAGAAAAATCAGCTGAGGACCTATAATCAAGGAAAACCGCTCCGGTTCTGGCTTCTTCTCCGTCATATCCAAGTACGCGGTACTTGCTGTTGTCCTCTCCCTGCATGATCGGGTAACTTATGTGACCATCCCCAAAGTACACCCAGCCCACAGTTTCAGGATAATCCTTGGCAAAAGAACTAAGGTCCACATCTAAGGTGTTCCACTCCTTGGTGGCTTTTCTTGACACCTCAGGCTGTGCAGCAACTTCAGCGGAAGCTTCCTTCATAGCAGCCTCTTCCTGCACCATCTGACAAACGGTTGCCTCTGCCATAGCTTCTTCCTGAACCTCAGCAGCCTGTGTATATTCCGGCAATGGCATCGTATCAACAGCTCTGGCAGTAGGCCCCGCCAGCTGCATCACCGTAGTTCCGAGAATCAGTACAACAGCCAGTGCTATTCCGATCTTTCTTTTATCAGAAATCAGCAGCCTGACAAGGGACCAGATCCCTCCTGCGATTCCAAATAATGCACTTATGATAACGATCAAAAAAAGGGCAAAAAAAGTGGCGACTTTAGCACATTGCCTATGCTTCTGGTTAAATCCCCTTACTCCCAGCATAAGCTTCGTAATCAGGTCCCCCTTGCACCGATCTATTGGGTTTTT
Source organism: Butyrivibrio sp. AE2032 (assembly GCF_000702965.1). Lineage (NCBI taxonomy): Bacteria > Bacillati > Bacillota > Clostridia > Lachnospirales > Lachnospiraceae > Butyrivibrio > Butyrivibrio sp. AE2032. The sequence continues at coordinate 153,783 of NZ_JNLF01000007.1, forward strand.
ATCGAACAATGTTACTATTCCTCTCTTATTTCTTTTACTTATTAAAACAGCCTTTGTATGATACCACATTTTTCTTGACAAATGTATTAAATGTTTTATCATTTATTTTATACAATATAATTGTGCGCATAGCGCCGGGTTTTCACTTATTTTGAGAGGTAATTATGGAGTACAGGCAAAACAAAAACGGGGAACCCATATCCATTCTTGGATATGGCTGCATGAGATTTACTACTAATGGAAGAGGCATCGACATTGATAAGGCAGAGAAAGAGATCATGGCCGCCTTTAGACAGGGTGTGAACTACTTTGATACTGCTTATGTATACACCGGATCTGAAGCTGCCCTGGGTGAAATCCTTGAGCGTAACAATATCAGAGACAAGGTAAATATTGCCACCAAGCTCCCCCAGTACCTGGTTGGAAGCAGAGCTGCACTGGACAAATATTTTGACGAGGAGCTAAAAAGGCTTCGCACTGACCATGTGGACTACTATCTGATGCACCACATGACTGCCATGAACCAGTGGGATAAACTTGAAAATGTGGGAATCAGGCAGTGGATTGAGGGAAAAAAGGCCTCAGGCCAGATCAGAAATATAGGTTTTTCCTATCATGGAAATACAGAGGACTTTATCGGGATCCTTGACGCCTATGACTGGGATTTTTGCCAGATCCAGTACAACTACGTGGATGAGCACTCTCAGGCTGGCAGAGAAGGCCTTATGCATGCTGCAGAAAAGAACATTCCGGTAGTTATCATGGAACCACTAAGAGGCGGTAAGCTTGTAAATCAGCTTCCTGAAAAGGCAAAAGAACTCATAGCTGCTCAGCCAAATGGTTATACTCCTGCAGAATATGGTCTTAGATGGCTTTGGAATCAAAAAGAGGTTACCTGTGTTTTATCTGGAATGAACTCCATAGAAATGGTAGAAGAAAACTGCCGTATTGCTTCCAGCGCAAAAGCAGACTCTTTTACCGAAAAAGACTTTGAGGTTATAAGCAAAGTTAAAGAGATAATCTCAGAATCAGAGCTGGTGGGCTGCACAGGCTGCAGATACTGTATGCCCTGCCCTAAGGGCGTAGATATCCCTGCTCTGTTTAGAAGCTATAACATGACTACTGTAGACAGCAAGTCAGCAGCAAGATTCGAATATGCCCAGACTGTAGGCCTGAAAAAAGACCCTGCCTTTGCCACCCAGTGCATAGGCTGCGGAAAATGCGAACAGCATTGCCCACAGAATATACCCATAAGAGAAAAACTCAAGGAAGCAGACAGGGTCATAAGACCTCTCCCCTACAAGGTTGGTATCAATGTAGCAAGAAAGTTTATGCTGCGTTAAATTGACTCCTTAAAAAGGTTTGCTGAATAAGTTGTGAAATTGTCCTCCACCCACTTGGTGAAGTCCTCGGATGTCATAACTTTATCCCCAAATTCCTCAACTATAATGTCATCAGACCTGTCAACCACTCTTTTATACAGCTCAACGATCAGCTCATTCAGGTACACCTGTGTTCCTGTACTTGGAAGTTGGTCCAGTTCTATCAGAGTATCAGTGATCTCTTTTGTGATATGATGCTCATGCTTGATTGCCTCGAGTAGTTGTTTTTCGTCCTTTACCATATGAAAGCCCCCTTTCAACAGTCTTCTTATCTATATTATATGATACAATTGTACTTAGCGGAGGAAAAAGTTTATGGGCGAAAATTCAGCATATTACAGGGAAATGAATCAGGCAAAGCGCGAAAATATCAAGCAGGTAAAGGCTCAGCTTCCACAGCACACTCACGCTTTCATCGAGGAGTGTCTCTTGAGGTACCAGATCAACACTGTCTACAGCTACAGCCATGATCTTTTGATCTTCTATCAGTATCTTAAGCAGAACAACCCCCTGTGCAAAAATCTTGATACAAAAGATATCTCTTTTGACGTTATAAAGTCCCTTTCCCCCGCAGATATCAACGAATTTCAGAACTATCTTGGTTTCGGCGACAGAGAAAATGGTAAAAGAGGCGAGAACCCTCGTGCAGTTGCCAGAAAAATGGCATCCATAAGAAATTTCTTTGGATACCTTGTAAAAATGGACCTTATTGCCCAGGATCCCACAGCTAAGGCCGCCAAAAAGAAAAGAGAAATTGAAAACGAGATCTTCAGACTGGATTCCGATGAGGTAAAACAGCTCATGGATGCCGTTGCCAACGTTCAGGTAAAGAACAAGCACTCCAAGGCCCTTTGTGAGAATACAGCCAAAAGAGATCTTGCCATAATAACCCTGCTTCTTGGAACCGGGATCCGTGTCTCCGAGTGCGCCGGAATCGACTTAAATGACGTAAACTTTAACACCAATACCATCTCCATTGTCAGAAAAGGTGGTAAGGCTACGGATATTTATATAAGTGAACAGGTTCGAAATGCCCTTAAGGACTACATCAAGCATGAACGTCCTATGCTTTTGGCGGATGAAAAAGAGCCTGCGTTGTTTATCTCTCTTAAACATACGAGGCTCTCTGTCAGAAGCATCCAATATATGGTTGAAAAATACGGAAACAATCTGGGCCTTACAAGGAAATTATCTCCTCACAAGCTCAGAAAGACCTATGGTACCGCCCTTTATAACAAAACAGGCGATATTTATATGGTTGCCGATGTCCTTGGCCACAAGGATGTCAACACCACTGTCAAACACTACGCAGCCATGGAAGAAAAGCATAAACAGATGGCTGCTCAAATAGACATTTATGGTTCAGAAGACGATATTACTGAAGTCCCTTAAAGAATTCTACAGCGTTTTTAAGGTCTGTCTCATCGGGATGTCCCTTGCTGGTTCCGCCAACAAGCTTGAAAGGACCAAAAGTGTTGTAACCGTGGCAGGAGAACTTGCCAACTACTTCAGCATTCTTTCCGCTGATGGAAGGCTCCATTGACTTTGAAAAGTCCTTATCCATGGCGCTTGTCATAATGTAGAAGATCTTTTTACCCTGTGGAAGATTCACCTGGGCAAAGTTCTTAACCTGCTGATGGAACTGTGCTGCATATATTCCTGATGCAAATCCGATCAGATCATAGTCGGAAAGATTCTTTTCTCTAACCTGTGTAACATCTACAAGCTCAACATCACATTCTTTTGCTATTGCCTCAACCACTTTCTTTGTGTTGCCGTGATGAGTAGATGCATACGCAATAACTGCTTTCATATCTTTGTTACCTCCCTTTGTGTATCTTTGCATATATGTAAATTATAGCGCCTTTTAGGTATATCTTTCCATTTATTTTTCTGTACTAATCGGATTATTTCAACGAAAATGCGATTTAATGATATAATATAAACATCATATTATTGCTAAATAATAAGGGAGAAGGTCATGAAAGTTTCTTTTAATCTGGATGACGTTCTGTTCGTTTCCGACGAGGCGATCGAGACAGAGCCTGAACTTGAATTTCCACTAAACAGAGTGTTTCCTGAAAAGCTCAGAAAAGGTTCCGAAGAGCTGATAAACGAACTTCAAAAAAAGGGTTTCACTACTACTATTTATGCATCTTCATTCAAAACCCCCATTTATATCGATGCTCTTTTCAAGCACCATAACATTTATTTTGACCAGGTCATCACTTCCTTTAACCCGGAGGATGAAAAGACCATCTCTCTTCATGTAGATTGCGAAGAGAAACCCCAGGGAATAGAGAACCCAGACCTTAAAGTTTTCAAGATATCCGGGCCTGACAGTGACTGGGTAAAAAAGGTGCTTGATGAAGCGGAAAGGGTGAAGAATAATGGACTTTAAAGCAATAGTTCTTATTGTACTTTGCATAGTTGCTGTTCTACTGGTTGTAGACGTGATCATTCTGTTGTTCAATTATATTAAGACCAACAGGAAATATCGCGCCGAGGCTGAGGAGCGCTTGCAGGCTCAGCAGCGCCGTAAAAAGAGAGAGATGGAGGAAATCCTTTCTGTTATCAAGGGTACCGGATTTACCGGGGAAGAAGTTGAGCAGAGACTGGATTATATAGAGTCCTCCTTTGAGAAAAACGGTGGTGAAGCCCTGGAGGAGCTGAATGTTAAGAACAGAGAAAAGTTCGGTCAGAGGCGTACCTTCAAATGGAATGGCCTCTTCTACAGAACTGATGTCATTAAGTTTGATGAATCTGATAAGCCTTACATGGTGATCAGCTGCACAGACGACGAGAACTATGCAAAGATCGGACTTATGGACGATATAGATGTTTTCGGATTTGAGCTCAGTGATGCTGAACTGGACAGACACGTGCGTTGTGCACTGGGTCTGGAAAGATACTAAAACAGCAGTTATTTAAAAGAGGCTGGCGCCACCTGGCGTCAAGCCTCTTTTTTATACATCAAGAACTATTGTGACAGGTCCGTCATTCACTGACTCAACCTTCATATCTGCTCCAAATTCTCCGGTCTGTACTTCAAATCCTCTGTTTCTGCACTCAGAAACCACCAGCTCATAAAGGGGCTTTGATATCTCAGGTCTTGCTGCCTCAGAAAATCCCGGCCTTCTGGAGCTACAATCGGCATAAAGAGTGAACTGGCTCACAATAAGGAGCTTTGCTCCTGCATCCTTTGGCGCAATGTTCATCTTGCCGTTTTCATCCTCAAATATTCTCATTCCGCAGATCTTATCGGCCATTTTCTTTGCCTTCTCCTCAGTATCCGTCTGATGAACTCCAAGGAGAACCAAAAAGCCTTTATCGATCTGTCCGCAAAAATCTGCGCCTATCTTCACCGACGCAGAATCAACTCTTGTAATTACCGCTCTCATACCTGGAAATTTGTCTCCTTAAGAATAAAAGTAGTTGGATCAGCAGAATATCCGCCTCTCTCCCATTTATCAAAGAGCTCTGCTCTTGCCATTCCTGAAAAGCCCTTTTTCTCCATTCCAAGACTATTCCACGCCTTATCAAAATCAGCTTTTTTGCTTACGGCAACATCAATCAGGTTTGTTCCTCCGTTCACTGTCTCAAGCTCTGTCTCATTAAGGATAACCTTTTCTTTATCTCCCATTTTAAGCACCTCCGTTTTATATAACTAATATTTTATACGAATAACTGACCAAAAAGTAAAAAATTTTTAGCTGACATTCGTATAGTATTATGCACAACATTATGATAAGGTCATTTGTGTTGAGAATTTGTAGAATGTTGAGGGTTATTATACATGATAAGGTTTGAATATTCGCTAGATGTAAACGAAAAGTCAAAAATAGCTTCAGAGCTTAAAAAAGTCACATCCCGGGAGGCAAAAGAGTGCGTAAGCCCCCTTGATACTTCATATATAGATGAAAATGCAAAATGTGTTGTCACAGTTGATGATAAAAGCGCCCGCATAGTAGTTTCAGGTGATGAGGGCATATTTAAGGATATGATGTTCCCTCTAAATAAGGCCACAAGGCTCCTTGAAAGCGGCGAATACCTTTTTATCTGTTCTCTGGACAAAAATCTTGTTTTCCCTGCAGGAAGAGAGTCTTTTACTGAGGGAGATTTCCAGCAGCTTAAAGAACTTGTGGAAGGCGCCAAAGAACTGGAGACCAGCCAGGAGATCAAGGCCAGAGAAAACGAAGAAAAAGCCCGTTTTGAAAAGAGTCAGCGTAGGGATGCAGAGCAATACTTTGGCAAAAGAGATGCATCCGGCAAGCAGCATCAGAGCATAAATGACCTTAAGGACAAATTTAAAATACAAAAATACTTCGCTATAGGCTTTGCAATCCTTGGAATGCTTGAAAGCCTTGACGGAGGTCTCTTTGGAGGCGGCGGAGTAACTCCCCTTGCCATGGTTACCTCAGGCCTTATTGGCCTTATCATGGGCTTTATCTTTAGTTATGTTTATATCTTTTTCAGGGCCTGGTTTGATCAGCAGCAGGAAAAAGTAAAAGTTGGTTCAATAGTTCTTTTCATAGTAACTGTCCCAACCTTCCTGATCCTTGGTATCCTCGGTGCTATTCCCTACAGCGTTTACGCACTGATAGATGGCAAAAGAAATACCAGCTTCATTAAGATCGTCAAATTCCTAACTCCCATTGTTGCAGGAGTGGTAATCTTAGCAGAGCTGGCATTTGTATCTCTTTTCCTTATTTGATCAATTGAGCCTTTCACGTAACAGGGCTGTCATCATATACAACTACGCTCTTTCTGAGAGCGCCTGCAATACGCATGGCCGCTGAATATACAAGTCCAATGGCATAAATAAACACTGCAGTATTAGTCTTTCGAATATATATAATGCACAGCACAGCCAGGGCAAAATCCACAATCCCGTGAAAGAACTTTAGCTTCCAGTGGCCCCCTTGGGCCTTAGCCTCCCCGGATCTTAGCACTTCTACAACACCTTCAAACAAATGGATCACAGCCAGGTAGATAATGACATAAACCCTGGGAATATCGTTTGCAGAATAGGCCAGATATCCGAATTCTGTAAGAATAACTCCCTTGTAGAGCTCCAGCTTTCCACCTACCATATGTCTTGCCATGGTGAAAAAATAGATCAGGGTTCCCACTCCATATCCGATGAGAGCAATACCCAAAACTGAAACCACCATAACATAGCCTGATTTGGGATCTATGAAAAGGCTTATGGCAAATCCCAGCATAAAAACAGCTGTCACTATACTTGTGATTCTCTGAAAATTACTCATAATTTCTTCCCTTTGATATCCAACGAAATACCTGCAAGACGATTTCCTGACTTGTAGATCCTGTCTGTTACCATGTGCTTTTGGGAATATGCAGCCTCTATAAACTTGCCTAAAAAAGCGTATCCCTTTTGTGGCTTTGGTGCCAGAAGATACTCATCCTGATATTTCTCCAGGTCAAAATCTTCTATAGTCTCTCCGGAAAGTTCCTGGCAAAATTCTTTCCAATCAGCGCAGCCATCATGCTGGCGCTTTTCCAATATCTCTTTTATCCGGCTCTCATAAGGTTCAACCGCCTCAGTATCATACCTGTCCAGCTCAAAGCTTGTATACTCACCCCTTAGATACTTCATGGCGTAGATCATCTGCGTAAAGGCCTTCATGTAGTCACTTGGATTATCCTTTAGAACCACTTTGTAATTGTCCCAGGCAGGAAGATATTTGTATCTGGCAAAGCTGTAATCCGGAAAATGGCCTGCTCTTCCATGGCCCAGATTCATTACGGAGTTCTCAATTCCCCGGTGCAAAGTGTTTGAATATAAGCCGTTCTCAATATCATCGGGAGCTGATTTCTTATGTCTGAACCTGATCTCTCTTTCTATAAAACCGTCTCCTTCTGGAACAAGCTCATAAAAGTAATAGTTTACATTGTTGATGACCTGAGAAGGTGTACCGGCAAAATTGCTGTGAGCCCAGGTGTCAGCAAGAACGTGCATTGCCAGCCCCACTGCCTGAAGGGATTTACCCTTTGCCAGGTTCACGGTTTCAGCCAAAAGAGCTCCATTAGGCTTACAGATCAGTCTATACTTGTTTTTATAAATCTTAGTAGCCCATTTCTTCTCAGCGTAAAGATCATAGGGCAGGAAATGGAAAGCAGACCATATCCTTGTCATTTCCATGATACCCAAAATGTCCATAGGAGAATCCATAAGCTCAAGCTGAAGCTGAGTCGTGGCTGCATCCTCTGGCCCCTCTATCTTGGCAAGAAGTGTTGCGGAGCAGTGATCTACAAACTCAGCGCTATAGCAGATATCCATGCACTCTTCGTGGGAATAACCCGCGAGGTACGCAGCCGCATATGTGGCATAATAGTGAAAATCCTGCTGCATACTACCCCTCCCTCAATTGTTTTCTGGCCCGCCAAATGAGAAAAGAGGACACGACCATATCTAAAAGTGCAAGACAATAAGCCACATCTACGAAAAATGCAGCTATAGTAACATCGTCCTGATCAACCGCTTCTGGATTAATGTAGGTTGGAAAGCTTACCACAGTGAGTAAAAGAAGGCTTATAGCAAAAAGGAGGTAAAAGAATTTCTTCTTTTTACCCCTTCCTACCAGTATGGCAGCCCTTCCCACCCTGTAGTGGAGAAAAATAACGGCAAGAGTTAACAAAACGAAAAAGACTGTCATGAACACTCGAATGCCTATATCCTCCTCATCCGCCAGATCAAGCATCTCAAAGAAATCCACCTTTCCAATGGCTATTTCTTCAATAATCTTAAGAACAGACCAGAAGCCAAAAAAGATCACAGCAATCCCGCTGACCACGAGACTGTTACCATATTTTCTTTCTCTTTGCTCCAATTCAGTGCGGGTTATGGCTGCCTTGTTATTCATATTGTTATTATTTTACCTCAACAAGCTCAATCTTGAAGTTCAGCTCTTTTCCTGCCATCTCATGGTTAGCATCAAAGGTAATTGTTGTATCATCCTTAGCTGTAACCTTTACAGGAATTGGTCTTCCGTAGAAGTCCTGAAGGTAAACCTGCTGTCCTACTTCTGCGTCTTCAGAACCGGGAAGCTCTGCAATCTTCAGTGAAAATACAGCCTCAGGATCAAACTCTCCATATGCTTCGTTTGGAGTAAGGTGGATATCACGGATCTCGCCAACCTCCATGTCAGCTACAGCCATATCAAATCCTCTGATCATCATGCCATAGCCACAGGTAAACTCTAAAGGCTCTCCCCTGTCATAGGAAGAATCGAACTGACTTCCATCGTTAAAGGTTCCCTTGTAGTGAACACGGCAGGTTTTTCCGACGTTCTTGCCCTCAAACAAAGGCTCAGAGTGGCAACCACTGCATCCGCCACATCCGCCGCTTGAACAGCCGCCACACTCTTCCTCAGCTTCATCATCATTGTCGTGATGTCCGCAATGTCCCTCACCATCGTGGTGATCACCGCAGCTGTGACCCTCTCCGTGATGATCACAGTTAACACCTGAATCTGTAAGCTCTCCTCTAAGATATGCCTCTACAGCCTCATCAGCGTTTCCTGATACGCCTGCACACATCTCAATACCGTTCTCCATAAGAGCGTCATGGGCGCCACCGCCGATTCCGCCGCAGATAAGTACATTTACCTTCTGATCTGCAAGAAGACCTGCAAGAGCTCCATGTCCCTCGCCGTTTGAGCTGATAACTTCTGAAGAAATGACCTTTCCGTCCTCTACTTCATATACCTTAAAAGCCTCTGAGTGTCCAAAATGCTGAAATACTTCACCATTATCATAAGTTACTGCAATTCTCATTACTATTATACTCCTATTCTAATTAAATCCCTGAGAATTGAGATTAACATTTATGTGGTAATATTTCAACCATATTATGCTCCAAACCCGGAAAATGCTGTATAATCAAAATAGAGTCTAAATATTCTTTATATTTTGTGAGGTGATCATGCGCTCTGAGGAAGAAATCAGGAAAAAACTCCAGGATGAAATAGATACCTATCTGACATGCCCAAAATTTACTGTGGAGGAGCATGCACACAACATAAGCATGCTGTCCTGGGTCCTGGAGGTTTCCGACAAGGCTCTCAGCGACATGATAAGAGCATCCGAGATGTCTTTTTCCGAATAAAAGAGATGTTCCCTTTTTATACACCTTTAGATCCAAATACCTGATCGCGAAGCTTTTGGCCGGTTGGAGTGGTTGCAAGACCTCCGCCGGCTGTTTCTTTTAATGAGGCAGGAAGCGCTTCTCCCACCTCTCTCATGGCATCTATGCACTCATCCACCGGGATCTTTGACGAAATCCCTGCAAGGGCCATGTCTGCGCTGGAAAAAGCTATTGCCAGCCCGGAGACATTTCTTTTAATACAGGGAATCTCCACAAGACCTGCCACAGGATCACACACCAGCCCCATCTGGCTGGAAATGGCCATGGCACAGGCATCTGCACACTGGCTCGGAGTTCCACCCATTAGCTCCACTAAAGCACCGGCTGCCATTGCTGCAGCAGATCCGCATTCAGCCTGGCATCCGCCCTGGGCACCTGCAATACTGGCCTTCTGGGCAATTACCATGCCAAAGGCTCCAGCAGTAAACATGGACATGATGATGTCATCTTCCTTAAAGCCCCTGTCCTCGTAAAGGCTCACAAGACACCCTGGAAGGATTCCGCAGCTCCCAGCTGTTGGTGCAGCCACAATCTTTCCCATGGAAGCATTGCAGCCTGCAACTGCCAGCGCTCTGGCAATGGCCTTAGTCATGAAGGTTCCTGAAAGTCCCTCACCCTTCCCTGCATACTCATTCATAAGGAAGCCTTCACCACCTGTAAGACCTGAAGTGGATCTTTGATCCTTCTTCATGCCCTCTTTTACTGAATCCATCATGATATGGAAGCTAAGCTCCATCTGTTCGTATACTTCAAGACTTGTCTTTTCCATGGAGAGAGCCTGATCCTCCAGGACAAGATCACTTATTCTGATATTTCTTTTCTCAGCTTCCTGAACAAGCTCGCTGATAGAGGTATATTCCAGCATCTTCCTGCTCCTTAAACTCTTCTTATAAGAATTGCATTGATGACATGGTCGATTCCCCTGATGTCATCTACCAGAGAATCCGGCGGCGGATTGTCTATCTCGATAGTCATAATGGCCTCTCCGCCCTTATGAAGCCTTGAAAGCCTGAAATTAGAGATGTTAAGGTCCTCATGCTCCCAGTGCATCAGATTGGTCACGCTGGCGATTACGCCTGGCTTATCTTCATGCATAACAAGAATGGTGTTGTTATCACCATTAAACTCAACAGTCATGCCATTTATCTGGTTTACCAGGATATTACCTCCGCCAATGCTGGCTCCCTGCATGACGCCATCGCTGCCATCGTCAAGATAGTAGTGGATCCTTGCAGTGTTTGGATGCGCTCCGGATATGTTTTCCTTATTAAAAGAGTATTCGATGCCTCTTTCATCTGCTATCTCAAGAGCATTTCTGATCTCCGGTGAATAGCTTTTATAGCCCATTATTCCTGCAAGTAGCGCCTTGTCCGTTCCATGCCCCTTATAGGTCTGGGCAAAGGAACCTGAAAGAGTGATCTCCACCTTTTTCAAGGTTCTTTCATCTATGAGCTTGTTCACCACTCTTCCAAGGCGCACAGCGCCTGCAGTGTGAGAACTTGACGGTCCTATCATCACAGGGCCGATTATGTCAAAAACATTCATTCCAATTCCTCCGAAAGGCTTTTTATACCTATGAATAATTATATCAAATAAAGCAAATGGCTACTTGCTTTGACTGTACTATTTATGTAAAATATCTAGAGGCAAGGGCGCCAGAACTCGGACATATTCTGTTCGCTGTTTCTGGTGCCTTTTTCTATATTATCCTATGGAAAACTAAGTCTTGGTTAAGGAGGAATCATGAGCAAGTATACTAAGGAAGATATATTCCGCATTGTGGAGGAAGAGGATGTAGCTTTTATCAGACTTCAGTTCTGTGACATTTTCGGTGTTCCAAAAAACATCGCCATAGCTGCAAGCCAGCTGGAAGGTGCACTGAACAACGAGTGTATGTTTGACGGCGTATCTGTAGAGGGCTTTGTCCGCAGCGATGAGAGCGATATGTATCTCTATCCTGATCTGGACAGCTTTGAGATATATCCCTGGCGTCCACAGTCCGGTAAGGTTGCCCGTATGTTCTGCAACGTTTACACCGTAGACAGACAGCCATTTGCAGGTGATCCCAGACATGTCCTGAAGCAGGTGGTTGAAAAGGCAGCTAAAATGGGCCTTAATTTCAAAGTCAATCCTGAGCCGGAATTTTTCCTTTTTGATTATGACGATGAGGGACAGCCTACCACTCATACAAAGGAAAAGGGCGGATATTTTGACGTTGCCCCTGCAGACCAGGGAGAAAACGTCCGCCGTGACATAATCCTCAATCTTGAAGAAATGGGCTTTGAGATTTCCTCATCTCACCATGAGATTGCTCCTGCCCAACATGAGATTGAATTCAAGGCTGAAGATGCAGAGCGAACTGCAGACATGATCATGACCTTCAAGATGGCTGTTAAAACCATTGCCAAGAAGCACGGCCTTTATGCCACCTTCCTTCCAAAGCCTACAGAAGGAATCAGTGGTTCAGGTATGCATATTAACATCGTTGCTCAGGATGAGAAAGGAAATAACCTTTTTGCTTCAGAAAATGGTGAGAAGCTTTCAGACACCGCCCTTCACTTTATCGCCGGTGTTCTCTCCCATGTAAAGGGCATGACTCTTGTGACCAATCCTCTGGTTAATTCCTATAAGAGACTGGTTCCAGGTTATGATGCTCCCGTAAACATCTCCTGGTCTTCAACCTCCGCCAACAGAAGCGCTCTTATCCGCATCCCTTCTAAGAGAGGCGAGGGTACAAGGATTGAGATCAGAAACCCTGATGCTACCTGCAATCCATACCTTGCAATAGCACTTATTCTCGCTGCAGGTATCGATGGCATTGAAAAGAAAATGACTCCTCCCGATGAGCTCAACGAGAATCTGGGCCGGGCAACCTATGAACAGCTCCGCAACAGCGGCTATGAGACACTTCCCATGACTCTTGGTGAAGCCATCCATGCCTATGAATCAGATGATTTCGTAAAAGAGGTACTGGGAGAATCCATATTTAACAAATTCCTCGACGCAAAAAGAGCTGAGTGGAAGGATTTCCGCACCTGCGTAACCCAGTGGGAGATCCAGAGATATCTCAATTTGTTCTAAGCACTTTAAGTACCACAATCTTTAGCACGAGGCGGATTTAGTGAACATTATTGTAGCTTTTGCCAAGGCGGAAAACGCCCAGAATATCAAAAGCATATTGAGCCGTGGCGGCTTTGACGGGGTCATCACCTGTTCTTCAGGTGTTCAGGCCCTTTCAGCCATGGACGATCTTGGAAGCGGAGTCATTATCTGTGGCTACCGCCTGAGTGATATGCTCTATTCTGAGCTCCTTGAAGACCTTCCGTCCTACTTCAAAATGCTGCTTATTGCATCCACTGACAGAGCCCCTTCAGACGCTGATAATGACCGCCTCATATACCTTTCAACACCGCTTCAAAGGGCAGATCTCTTTTCCACCCTTAATCTGATGCTTGAGGGCGTACACAGGCTCAAAAAGAAAGCCAAGGAACGCAGGATGAAGCGCTCCGAGGCAGACAAAAAGGTCATCGACCAGGCTAAAGCTCTTTTGATGGAAAGACATCATATGACTGAGCCGGAGGCCCACAAATATCTTCAGAAATGTGCCATGGATTCAGGCACAGACATGCTTGAGACGGCGGGAATGATCATTTCCCTGACGAACATATAAGTTATATAACACATATAATCACAGAACTTTTTCCATGCAGATTTTCTGAGGAACAAGCCCCATACTCTCATAGAACTTCATTGCCCCGGGATTGCAGCTCCACACATTCAATGTAATGTTGTAGTAGCTCTTTTCCCGGGCATATTTAACTACTGCGTCATAGAGGCTCTTGCCCACGTGCTGGCCTCTGGCGGCTTCGTCCACACAGATATCATCAATATAAAGAGTCTTGATGTCAGTCAGGACATTGTCTGAAAGCACCTGCTTATGTATGCAGAAGGCGTGTCCGATAGCCCTGTCGTCTTCATCTACACATACCATGATCACATATTCATCATTTGCCAGCAGCTCTTTTAACTGATCGGCGTTGTATTTGGTGGCAGGACCTTTGAAAATGTCAGGCCTTCCATTGTGATGTACCATATCTACCTGTATCAAAAGCTCCAAAATTCTTGGAATGTCTTTTTCCGTTGCAAATCTTACTGTATTCATGCGTATCTCCCTGATAATGTTGATCTTTACTGATTATACTACAACTACCAAAAAGGCAAAAAGGTCATTACCCCATAAAACTAGGGAAATGACCTTTTCGCTATGTAGAAATATCAGGAAGATTTACTCTACGTCCTGGAGGGCTGCTACGCCTTCCTCGCCGGTACGTACCTTAACTACGCGGCTTACATTGTAAACGAATATCTTGCCATCACCGATATGTCCGGTGTAAAGAGCCTTCTTGGCTGCTTCAATAACCTTCTGTACAGGGATCTTGGAAACAATGACCTCAACCTTAACCTTAGGAAGCAGGGTTGAATCCACTGTAGCTCCACGGTATTTGTCGGTAGAACCCTTCTGAACACCGCAGCCCATTACCTGAGTCATTGTCATACCTGTTACACCAAGCTCATTAAGGGCTTTCTTAAGGGTATCAAATTTGGCAAGCTTGCAGATGATAGATACCTTGTGCATACCAGTATCGAATTCCTCTGACAAAGGAGCCTCCATAGAAACCTGAACTGCTGCATTTTTCTTAGCATCGCTGGCTGCTTCATAATCGCTCTCACCAAGGTCTGTGTTCTCGTTAACATCAACAGTAAGAGTGTTTGAAATATCCATGATGCTGAATCCTGCATAAGCAGATGTAAGACCGTGCTCTGTGGAATCAAGACCTGTGATTTCCTCTTCCTCAGATACTCTAAGGCCTATGAGAGCTTTAATAATAACAAATGCTATTGTAATTGTAAGGGCTGTCCAGGCGGCTACGGTTGCAAAACCAAGAAGCTGTATCAGGAGTGTGTGTGTTCCGCCGCCATAGAACAAGCCCACTACACCAGTCTCCTCGTTTCCGGGAGCTGTAGGTGTTGCAAAAAGACCAACTGCGATAGTTCCCCAGATACCATTCATCATATGTACTGCTACTGCACCAACAGGATCATCAACTCTGAGCTTGTAATCAAGGAACCAAACTCCAAAGCAAACCAGAAGACCTGCTACTGCACCGATAACAATTGCACCAAAGCAGTCTGTTACATCACAGGGAGCTGTGATAGCTACAAGACCTGCCAAAGATGCGTTGAGAGACATTGAAACATCGGGTTTACCATACTTAACCCATGTGAAGATCATTGTTACTACTGTAGCTACTGCAGGAGCTACAGTTGTTGTAAGGAAGATGGAAGCCAGCTGAGGTCCGCTTGTAGCAGCTGCTCCGTTGAATCCATACCATCCAAACCAGAGAATGAAACATCCAAGAGCACCGATTGCCAGGTTACTGCCTGGGAATGCGTTTACTTCTGTGATGTTGCCGTTCTTATCCTTAGTAAACTTACCGATTCTTGGTCCAAGCATAGCTGCGCCGATAAGGGCTGAAATACCACCTACCATGTGGATCGCACAGGATCCTGCAAAATCATGGAAGCCAAGCTGAGAGAGCCAGCCGCCGCCCCAGATCCAGTGAGCCTCGATAGGATAGATAAGTCCTGAGATCACTGCTGAATAGATACAATAGGACAGGAATTTTGTTCTCTCAGCCATGGCACCTGATACGATGGTTGCTGTTGTAGCACAGAATACCAGGTTGAACACAAAGTTTGAGAAGTCAAAGTTTGCATAGGATGTAAAAATGTCGAATCCCGGCTTTCCAATGAACCCCATAAGGTCCTCCCCAAGTAAAAGTGAAAAACCGATCAGGATGAACATTACGGTTCCAATACAGAAATCCATAAGGTTCTTCATAAGAATGTTACCTGTATTCTTGGCTCTGGTGAATCCTGCCTCCACCATGGCGAATCCTGCCTGCATCCAGAATACAAGAGCGGCTCCGATAAGGAACCAGATTGCAAAGATAGTTGTTGTTGAAGATTCAGATACTAAACTTCTGATAGCTTCTTCTGTCATAACACACTCCTCCTTTAAATAATTTATATACAGAAAAGGCGCCGTAACGGTTTTTTGCCGTCACAGCGCCATTGCTGCCAAAATATTACATATTTGAGTAACCCATCAGGTACTCATCTATTTCCCGGGCACATTCCCTGCCCTCTGCGATAGCCCATACCACCAGTGACTGGCCTCTGTGCATATCTCCCGCAGTGAACACCTTGTCCACATTGGTCCTGTAATTAGGTAAAAGAGTTTCAACCACTCCTCTATCTGTAAGCTTTACACCAAAATCCTTGGCTGTATATTCTTCACAGCCAACAAATCCGGCTGCTATAAGAAGTAGATCACACCTTATCTCCTCTTCACTTCCGGGAACCTCAGTGAGCTTTCCATCCTTAAACTGGACCTTCACTGTCTTTATTCCGCTAAGCTTGTCATTTTTGGTGATCAGCTCTTTTACTGTGGTCTCATATATTCTTGGATCACTTCCAAACTTTGCTATCGCTTCCTGCTGGCCATAATCTGTCTTAAGGACCTTGGGCCACTCAGGCCATGGATTGTCAGGTCTCCTTACAACGGGCGGAGCAGGCATCATTTCCAGCTGTATGGCTGAACGACATCCGTGTCGCAGGCACGTGCCAAGACAGTCATTTCCGGTGTCACCACCGCCAACAATCACAACCCTCTTGTCCTTGGCACTGATAAAGGTTCCTTCCTTAAGTCCGGAATCTAAAAGACTTTTTGTAGTAGATTTAAGAAAATCCACTGCATAGTGTACGCCTTTTACCTTCTCAAAGCCCTTAACCCCCAGGGGCCTTGCCTTCTTAGCGCCGCAGCATAGTGCGATCGCATCATACTGGGCCAAAAGCTCTTTTGCACTGATGCTGTCCTTATCCCCTTTTTCACCAACATTCACACCGGTTCGGAATACTACCCCTTCCTGCTCCATAAGGCTCTTCCGCCTCTCGATTACCTCCTTCTGGAGCTTCATGTTGGGAATTCCATACATCAAAAGTCCGCCTATGCGATCTTCCCTTTCAAATACAGTGACGTTGTGACCTCTGTGATTAAGCTGGTCAGCAACAGCAAGCCCCGAAGGACCACTGCCTATGACAGCAACCCTCTTGCTGCTTCTGACCTTTGGGATCCTGGGTTTCATGATCCCCTGCTTAAAGGCTGTCTCTATAAGGTATAACTCGTTGTTATGGATCGTTACCGGATCTTCATTCATGCCACAGATGCAGGCTTTTTCGCAAAGTGCCGGGCAAACCCTTCCGGTAAATTCCGGGAAATTACTGGTTTTTAAGAGTCTTGAAAGGGCATGGGCTATATGGTCGTGGTATATCTCGTCATTCCACTCAGGAATCAGGTTATGAAGGGGACATCCTGTGACCATTCCCTTAAGCTTTATCGCGGACTGGCACATAGGAACACCACAATTCATGCACCTGGCGCCCTGTTCCTTTCTCTTTTCCGGGTCAAGGGAAATATGAAATTCATTGAAGTTATATATGCGCTCATCAGCGGGGATACAAGCATCCTCACGTCTTGCATATTCCAAAAATCCTGTTGGCTTTCCCATCTTAACAAATCCCTTTCCTCATTACTTTGTTATCTCATTAAATGCCTCAAGTACTGCATTTTCATGGGATATTCCCTGCTCCTCGAAACGACCGATGGCACTTATCACCTTTTGGTAGTCATGTGGAACGATCTTCTTAAAGTGAGGAATGTTCTCTTCAAAATTCTCAAGTACTGACTTTCCAAGCTCTGATCCGGTTTCTTTTACGTAGTCCTCAAGGATTTCCTTAAGCTCTGCTATGTCGTATTTCTCTGTAAGCTCCTGGAGTGAAACCATTTCCTTATTCATGCGCTTGTACAGATCATGTTTTGTATCCAGAACGTAAGCAATTCCGCCGCTCATACCTGCTGCAAAGTTCTTGCCGGTGTCTCCAAGGACAACTGCTCTTCCTCCGGTCATATACTCAAGGCCGTGGTCTCCACAGCCCTCAACTACCGCGATGGCTCCTGAATTTCTTACACAGAACCTCTCTCCTGCTACTCCGCAGATATAGGCTTTTCCAGAGGTTGCACCGTACAGTGCCACATTTCCAATAATTATGTTCTCCGATGCCTTGAACTTAGCTTCCTTAGGCGGTACAACTACGATCTTTCCGCCGGAAAGTCCCTTTCCAAGGCCGTCATTGGCATCTCCTTCAAGCTTTAAGGTCATTCCCTTTGGAATAAATGCTCCAAATGACTGGCCTACTCCGCCCTGGCAGTTAACCACGAAGGTATCATCGGGAAGCTCTGTTCCCAGCTTCTCAGTGATAACTGAGCCCATGATGGTTCCAACTGCCCTGTTTGTGCTGGTAACAATGACTTCCTCATCGTGTTTTTTGCCCTGAGAGATGAACTTTTCAAACTTAGGTAAAAGAACTGCTTCATCAACTGTAGTATTCAGCTTGAAATCGTAGATCTTGGCCGGATTAAAGTGTCTGTCCTCAATTCCTGCGTAGTCTCTGTTCAGGATCTGAGTGAGATTTACCATCTCGGCACGCTTTGTGATCTGCTTTTCCTTAACCTGCAGACAATCGGTTCTTCCAACCATCTCATCTACAGTCTTAAATCCAAGGCGAGCCATGATCTCACGGAGTTCTTCAGCTATGAAAAGCATGAAGTTCATAACGTATTCCGGCTTACCCTTAAATCTCTTTCTAAGGGTCTCATTCTGAGTTGCAATACCCACAGGACATGTATCCTGATTGCAGACCCTCATCATCATACAGCCCATGGTTACAAGGGGAGCTGTAGCAAATCCGAACTCCTCAGCACCAAGAAGACAAGCAATGGCAACGTCCCGACCACTCATGAGCTTTCCGTCGGTCTCAAGGATAACGTGATCTCTAAGTCCGCTCTCAATGAGGGCTCTGTGGGCTTCAGCCACACCAAGCTCCCAGGGAAGTCCTGCATTGTGGATTGAGCTCTGTGGAGCTGCACCTGTTCCTCCGTCATAGCCTGAAATCAGGATAACCTGAGCTCCTGCCTTGGCAACACCTGATGCAATGGTTCCAACTCCGGCCTCAGATACCAGTTTTACTGATATCCTTGCCTTTCTGTTGGCATTTTTAAGATCATATATAAGCTGTGCCAGATCCTCGATAGAATAGATATCGTGATGTGGCGGGGGCGAGATCAGTGATACTCCGGGAGTTGAGAACCTGGTCTTTGCAACCCAGGGATATACTTTCTTTCCTGGAAGATGTCCACCTTCACCGGGCTTAGCGCCCTGAGCCATCTTGATCTGGATCTCCTGGGCACTTAGAAGGTATCTGCTGGATACTCCAAATCTTCCTGAAGCCACCTGCTTGATAGCACTATTTCTTATGGTTCCGAATCTGTCAGGATTTTCGCCGCCTTCACCGGTATTTGACTTACCTCCAAGGGTATTCATGGCAATAGCCATTGTCTCGTGGGCTTCCTGAGAGATTGAGCCGTAGCTCATGGCGCCTGTGTTAAAGCGCTTTACAATCTCAGATGCCGGTTCTACCTGATCAAGAGGAACAGGCTCTTTTACCGCTACAAATTCAAGAAGACCTCTTAATGTATGTGGCTTTTCATCATCCACCATGTCGGTGTATTCTTTGAATCTCTCGTAACTGCCTGATTGTGTAGCCTGCTGAAGGGCTATTATAGTCTGAGGATTATATAGATGATCCTCTTTATCATTTCCGCTTCTAAGCTTGTGGAATCCTGTGCTGTCGAGGCTTGTATCTGTTCCAAGACCCATAGGGTCAAAAGCATGATCATGACGGAACTTAATTCCCTCCTCGATCTCTGCAAGGCCGATTCCGCCTACTCTGCTGACTGTTCCTGTAAAGTAATCATCAATTACTTCCTTGGAAAGACCGATTGCCTCGAAAATCCTAGCTGACTGGTATGACTGAAGGGTTGAAATACCCATTTTCGCTGCAGTCTTTACAATTCCGTGAAGGATTGCGAAATTGTAATCCTTGATCGCCGTGTGGTAATCCTTGTCCAGAATACCGATGTCGATAAGCTCAGCAATGCATTCATGTGCCAGGTAAGGGTTGATGGCTCTTGCACCAAATCCAAGAATAGTTGCCATCTGATGTACGTCTCTGGGCTCGCCGCTCTCTAATATAAGAGAGATGGCAGTTCTTTTCTTGGTCCTGACCAGATGCTGCTCAACTGAGGAGATCGCCAGCAGTGAAGGAATTGCCACATGGTTCTCATCGATTCCTCTGTCAGAGAGGATGATAATGTTGCTTCCCTTACTGTATGCCCTGTCAACGCTGATAGAAAGCTGCTCCAGCGCCTTTTTCAGGGATGTGTTCTTATAATACAAAAGAGATATTGTCTCAGTCTTAAATCCCGGCTGATTCAGGGTCTTTATCTTAAGAAGGTCAACTCCCGTAAGGATGGGGTTATTAACCTCAAGTACACGGCAGTTTTCGCTCTTTTCCTGCAAAAGGTTACCGTCAGATCCGATATATACAGTTGTATCTGTTACTATTTCCTCGCGAAGCGAGTCGATAGGTGGGTTTGTAACCTGGGCAAAGAGCTGTTTGAAATATGAGAAAAGAGGCTGATGCTTCTCTGAAAGTACTGCCAAAGGAACATCGTGTCCCATGGAGGCAGTTGCCTCTATTCCGTTAGCTGCCATTGGAAGAATGCCGTTTTTAACGTCTTCATAGGTATATCCAAAGGCTTTGTAGAGCTTATCTCTAAGTTCCTGAGAATGTGTTGGGATCTTTTTATTTGGAACAGCCAGCTCTCCAAGATGAAGGAGATTTCCGTCGATCCACTCGCCGTAGGGCTGTCTGGACGCGTAATAATTCTTGCACTCCTCATCGGAGATGATCCTCTTTTCCTTGGTATCTACAAGAAGGATCTTTCCGGGCTGAAGCCTTGATTTCTTAACGATATGCTTAGGCTCAATATCCAGAACACCTACCTCGGAGGAAAGGATCAGTCTGTTGTCGTCGGTTATATAGTATCTGGAAGGACGAAGGCCGTTTCTGTCCAGGGTAGCCCCCAGTACATCACCATCGGTGAAAAGAATCGCAGCCGGTCCATCCCAGGGCTCCATCATGGTAGCGTAGTAATGATAGAAATCTTTTTTGTTCTCCTCCATGAAGTGATTGTGCTTCCAGGGCTCAGGTATTGTCATCATTACAGCCAGTGGAAGATCAATGCCGTTCATGTACATAAATTCAAGGGTGTTATCCAGCATTGCTGAATCGGAACCACTCTTGTTGACCACCGGAAAGATCTTATCGATATCTGCATCATTCATAACAGGCGATATGATTGTTTCTTCCCTGGCAAGCATCCTGTCGATGTTACCTCTAATGGTGTTGATCTCGCCGTTGTGGGCGATCATTCTGTAGGGATGTGCTCTCTCCCAGCTGGGAGTAGTATTAGTTGAAAACCTTGAGTGGACCATGGCAATTGCTGTCTTGTAGTCCTTGCTCTGAAGGTCCTCATAGAATGCCCTGAGCTGTTTTACCAGGAACATTCCTTTATAAACAATAGTTCTTGATGACAAAGATGTAATATAGGTATCATCTGAGCTCTGCTCAAACTCTCTCCTGCAGACGTAGAGCTTTCTGTCAAAATCTATGCCCCTTTCGCAGTCCTCAGGTCTTTCGATAAAGCACTGACAGATATATGGCATGCAGTCTCTGGCCATGTCTCCAAGGATTTCCGGATGTACCGGAACGTCTCTCCAGCCAAGGAATTTAAGACCGCTCTTTTCGCAGATAACCTCGAACATCCTCTTTGCAAAGGTTCTTTTAAGGTCATTTTGTGGGAAGAAGAACATTCCTATTCCATAATCCCTTGCATTCTTAAGCTCAACACCACAGCATCTGGCTGCTTTGGAAAAGAATGCGTGAGAGATCTGCAACAGTATTCCTACGCCGTCTCCAACCATTCCGCTGGCATCCTTACCGGCTCTGTGCTCCAGCTTTTCTACTATGCTCAGAGCGTCATCCAGTGCCTTAACATCTGCATGTCCATCTATATTTACAACTGCACCTATTCCGCAGGCATCACGCTCAATATTGTCGTTGTATAACATCTGTGTCATGGTTACTGTCTCCTAAACCGGTTTTCTTTGCTCCGGCCAAAGGCCGGAGCAGGTTTACCGGTAGTTTATCATTCTGAGAAAAGAAGATCTGAATATACTGGGAATGGCCAGTACTGCTGGTCTACTAAAAGCTCTAAAGCGTCTGCAGACTTTCTTGCAGCATCCATATCCGCAATGATTGTCTTGTGATAGTAAGCAAGTGCCTTCCATGGATCCTCAGGAACCTTGTCCATATCCTTTGAAAGCTTCTGGCACTGCTTCATGAGTGCATCTGTAAGAACTGCAACTTCCTTGGATGTATCAGTCTCATATGCTGTTACACAGCCGGCAGCCTTAAGTGTTGCCATTCTGTCGCAAAGATCAGCTGCATAGGATGAAACTGCAGGAAGGATCTGTCTTCTGATCATATCCAGCATAGTGTTTGCTTCGATAGCGATCTTAGCGTTGTAGGTATCAGCATGGATAAGTGCTCTTGCTTCAAGCTCGCCCTCTGTGTAAACACCGTTTGATACGTAAAGATCAACTGCCTTCTTATCTGCATAGTGAGGAAGAGCATCTGCTGTTGAAATAAGGTTTGAAAGGCCTCTCTTTGTTGCTTCCTTAACCCATGAGCTGTCGTATCCGTTTCCGTTGAAAATGATCCTCTGGTGATCTGTAAAGGTCTTTTTAATGAGCTTCTGAAGGTCTGCATTGAAGTTCTTTGACTTCTCAAGAATATCAGCAAATTCCTTAAGCTCCTGAGCCATAATGGTGTTAAGTGCAATGTTTGGTCCGGAGATTGACTGAGCTGAACCCAGCATACGGAACTCAAACTTATTACCTGTGAAGGCCATAGGTGATGTTCTGTTTCTATCTGTGTTGTCCTGTGGAATAGAAGGAAGGACATCGATACCGATCTCGATCTTCTTCTTTCCGCCATCCTTGTATGGCTTTCCTTTAATAATGGACTCAACTACTGCCTCAAGCTCATCTCCAAGGAAGATAGAGATGATAGCTGGTGGTGCCTCCCTGAGCTCCAAGTCTGTGGTCGTTTCCTGCAGATGCAACTGTGCAGCGAAGAGTATCCTGATACTCATCTACACCCTTTACAAAGGCTGCCAGGAACAGAAGGAACTGTGCGTTCTGGCTAGGTGTGCTGCCAGGCTTAAGAAGGTTCTTTCCTGTATCTGTACCGATTGACCAGTTATCGTGCTTACCTGATCCGTTAACTCCTGCAAATGGCTTCTCATGAAGAAGACATACAAAACCGTGTCTGTCAGCGACTTTCTTCATTGTATCCATAGCGATCTGGTTTGAATCTGAAGCAGTGTTTGCATCTGAGTAAACAGGTGCCATCTCATGCTGTGAAGGAGCAACCTCGTTGTGCTTTGTCTTTGAAAGAACTCCAAGCTTCCAAAGTTCGTTGTCCAGATCCTCCATGTATGCAGCTACTCTAGGCTTGATAGCTCCAAAGTAGTGATCCTCAAGCTCCTGTCCCTTAGGAGGCTTATTTCCGAAAAGAGTTCTTCCTGTCCATGATAAGGTCTTCACGCTCCTTATAGAGCTCCTTATCAACAAGGAAATACTCCTGCTCAGGACCACACTGTGCTGTTACGCGCTTTGTCTCTGTGTCTCCAAAGAGCCTGAGAACACGGATAGACTGCTTACTTACTGCATCCATTGAACGCAGAAGAGGAGTCTTTTTTATCCAGTGCCTCTCCTGAATATGAAAGGAAGATTGTAGGAATATATAAGGAATTATCCTTTACGAATGCAAAAGATGTAGGATCCCATGCTGTATAGCCTCTAGCCTCGAATGTAGCTCTAAGCCCACCTGATGGGAAATGAAGATGCATCAGGCTCTCCTCTTACAAGCTCTTTTCCTGAGAAAGTCCATTACGATCTTTCCGCCGCCAACAGGATCAATAAAGCTGTCGTGCTTTTCTGCTGTAACGCCGGGTCATTGGCTGGAACCAATGTGTATAGTGTGTTGCACCCTTCTCAACTGCCCACTGCTTCATAGCTTCTGCAATCTCATTAGCTGTAGAAAGCTCAAGTGGTGATCCGTCTGTGATGCACTGTTTCCATGCCTTGAAGGAAGCACTTGAAAGTCTCTCCTTCATTGTTTCTTCGTTGAAAACGTAACTTCCAAACAGTTTCCGGTAAAATGTGTGGCCTCTTTTTTTCATATCCTCATCCTCCCTGATATATTATTTTCAAGAAATTTTAAGTTTCTCGTGCTTTTCTACTTCTTCAAGGGTATCTCCGGATTCTCCATAATTAGAAAGAACTCTCGCTGAAGGATCGTTTTACATCGCATCCTTTCCCATTCCTTATTTGGCATCCAGAAAATCCTTGATCATAGGTGCCTGTCCGGGATAGAACTCCTCAAAAATCTCTCTTGTAAAGAAGACTTTTCTTTTTGTAAAATGGCTGGCAGTAGGTATATTTCTTTTTCCTTGCCTCAAACTCTTCATCTGAGTACTTCTCTTCTGGCGTATGCCTTAAGAATCATCAAACCATGGCTGTGGTCCTACGGCATCGGAGAAAGGCTGCTTTCTGTCTCCAAAGAATGTTGTCCGGAAGGAGCTTTTCTTTTTCAAAGGCATGTCTAAGCAGGTATTTTCCCATGTTGTACTTATTCATCTTTATTTCCGGGTCAATACTCATTACATATTTGACAAAGAAACATCTCCGAAGGGAACTCTTGCTTCCAGGGAATTAGCACTGATGCATCTGTCAGCCCTCAAAACGTCGTACATATAGAGCTCATCAACTCTCTTTTTTGCTTCCTTCTGGAATTCCTCAGCATTGGTGCGAAGTCTGTGTACTTATATCCAAAGAGCTCATCGGAAATCTCACCGGTCATAAGGACTCTCACGTCTGTATTCTCGTGGATTGCCTTGCAGCAAAAGGTACATTCCCATGCTGGCTCTGATTGTTGTAATATCCCAGGTTCCAAGAAGCTTTATGACATTTGGAAGCTCCTCAAGGACCTGTTCCCTGGTCATGTACACCTCTGTGTGGTCAGAACCTATGTAATCTGCAACTTCCTTGGCGTACTTAAGATCTATGGCATCCTTTTCCATTCCTATGGCAAAGGTTCTTATTCTCTTACGGCTCTTTTTACCTGTCCTGTGCCTCTTCGTTCAGAAGCCTCTGGCTAATGGCACATACAAGGCTTGAATCAAGACCACCTGATAAAAGAAATCCCAGTGGGAGCATCAGCATCCATTCTGTCCTTAACAGATTTGGTGAATCTGTCATGGATCTCCTGGCAAGCCTCTTCAACATCTGATGTGCTGTAGCTCTCTACATCTGTAAGGTTCTCAAATCTTACAAACATGCCACCTTCATAGAAATGTCCGGGAGGAAATTGCCTTTTATCTCATCGCAAAGCCCCTGAAGGTTACATGCCTCTGAAGCAAACATTATTGCTCCGTCGCTTCCATATTCCGTAGAAAAGAGGTCTGATTTCCCATGGGGTCTCTTCCCTGCAATTAGCTCGTTTCTTTTCATGGGTCCGTATATGGATGCAGGGCAAAACTCGCTTCCCAAGCTTTTCCCCACATAGCATTTCCATACTCCGTGGTAGAGGGGGAAGGATCACTTCGCAGTCTGAATCGCTCTTGAAGCTTGTATCCCTTTCTTCTGAAGCTCCTTTTTTTCATCTTTTCTGAAGCCGTAGATCTCGCCGTTACATACAGCAATATCTCCCTCCAGTTCCAAAGGGCTGCATTCCCTCAAGATGAAGTCCCATGATCGCAAAGCCTGTGAAAACCAAGATAGCCGATAGGGCGTCTCTATAAGCTTTTGACATATCCGGGGCCTCTTGGAATGGTCCTGTCAAAGAAAGGTCTTTAACTCTTCCTGTTTAATTGTTTTTGATGTTGTTCCAAGTATTGAGCACATATATTTTGTCTTCCTGACTTTTCATGAACGTGAAAAAGGGCGTTGGTGGGAAAACTCACAAAAAAAAAATGAACTTCCATCAACGCCCTTGTTGAATCACTTGAATACCTGTATACAATTTTTATTTTCACATAATATTCCTAAACGCTATATTTGTCAACACTTTTTTATAAAAACTTTTTAACCATTGGCCCTTTCCCATCGGGGGTCCATAATGGATTCCGATGGAACTGTACCCCATATATTGGGTAAATCTCTGTGGCTGAACAGCCAATTACCTCTCCATCTTCAGTAACAGCCGTTATCTTTAAACAATCAGGAATAGTGCCCGTTTTCAGCCGGCCAGAGAATGGTATCTTGCAACCGGTGCATTTTCCGGACAATCGCTAAAGATCAGAGAGCTGTTATCGAACTTCACCATTGACTGCTTGCCATGCATTAGCTCTTTTGCATAGGTGATCGTTGCCCCGAAAGCCATGCAGATTGCCTGATGTCCTAGACACACTCCAAGAGTCGGTATTTCTTTTCCCAGGGTCCTTGCTGCCTCAACAATAATTCCTGCATCCTCCGGTCTTCCGGGACCGGGAGATAAAATGATCCTGTCCGGGTTAAGTGCCCTTATCTCATCAACAGTCATCTCATCATTTCTTATGACCCTGATATCCGGGTCTATCTCCCCAACAAGCTGAAACAGATTGTAGGAAAAGCTGTCATAATTATCGATCAGTAAAATCATCTGCTCACCTCCTGAGAAAGCTCCAATGCGCGAAGTGAAGCTCTGGCCTTATTAAGGCACTCTGTGTATTCCTTCTCCGGATCAGAATCGGCAACTATTCCTGCTCCGCTTCTGACAAATACAGTATCGTTTTTCTTGTATACAAGACGGATAGCTATACAGGTGTCCATATTTCCCGCAAAATCGATGTATCCGATAGCTCCGCCATATATTCCGCGCTTGTTGTTTTCAAGCTCTCCTATGAGCTGACAAGCCCTGATTTTGGGTGCTCCTGACAGGGTTCCTGCCGGAAGAACTGCATTGATGGCATCAAGCGCATCATATTCCTTCCTGATAATTCCTCTTACTGTTGAGCCTATATGCATAACGTGGGAGTACCTCTCTATGGAATGAAGCTTCTCAACCTCAACAGAGCCAAATTCACTGATCTTTCCAAGGTCATTACG
>NZ_JNLF01000008.1:0-16895 GCF_000702965.1 Butyrivibrio sp. AE2032
TTCATCAGGATGTATCCATCTTACGAGCGCTTCGGCTCCCGCGAGCATGCCGCGCGAGTCTACGATAGGCTGGAGATAAGGCCGTATCTGTCTCTCCGCGATCGCATCCTTGAGCTGGTTGGATATAAGCTGATTATGTATGATCTCATTTCTGAGCTTGTCATCGTAATAAACAATGTGCTTCTGATAGGTGTCTTTTATCATCATCGTCGCAAGACGCGCACTGTCGAAGAAAAGCGGTATATCCTTCTCGGATTCGGGATCTATGTCGTAGATACCGAAGTGGATCAGGATGCGGTGCTCAAGATTATCATCCCTGATGGTGAATCTTTCTAGCCTTTCCTCCAGCATTTCCTCATTGAAATCCGCCTTGTCGATCAGGAGGCCGAATGCTTCACCCGACAGTCTTCCGTATAAAGTATTTTCACCGGCATTTTTACTTATGAAATCCGCTATATGCTTTATGGTATATTCACCGAATTTTCTTCCGAAAACATCGTTTATGACCTTATAGTTTTGCGATCTCGATATATCCGATCATGTAATCGGTCTTACTGTCGTTTTCGAGCTTTCTGCTTATGTTCTCGAAAAAGTATTCCTTAGTGTAAAGACCTGTCAGGGAATCGTGAGTCGCCCTGTACATCTCACGCTTCATCTCACGCTGTTCCTCAGTGATGTCACGGACGCTGAGATAAGAACCTGTAACCTTGCCCTTGTCATCCACGACCGATCTCATCGCGAGATATGTATACTGGGTATCCTCACCCGTGCCGAGAGTGATTCTCTTTACCCAGCCGCTGCTGTCAAAATCGATGTCACCAAAGAGGAATCTGAGATCATCTTTGACGTCATCATAGTTCTCATTTGATACTCCGATAAGCTTTCTTCCCGGATCATTCGACCATATGCATCTGCCGCTCCTGTCAAAGAAGAACAATGCCTCGGGCATCTCGGAAGCCATACCGGCGAGCATACGGTCTAAAAGCTTCAGCGGTCTGTAATGGAGTGCGAAGAAATAGACCAGAAGGCCGAACATTCCGAACCCGATCATGGACACGTCGAGAGGCTGTCTGGAGAAGATATAATAGGTTTCCACCGCACCGGTGCATATCATCGAAAACAACATTACCCAGTATTTTTCCGAATAGACTCTCGATGCCTTTACAGTCTTGACGATGAACACTATCAGTATTGCAAAGAACAATCCGTAACAGAAGACCCTGTGATAAGCCTGCCCCAAATACGGAACAAGCCTGTAATAAGCCCTGTTCTCGACCATGATCTGTTCTGTCACAAACGAAAGATGGAGAAAAGGATTAAGAATGTAATGAATCAGATCGACAGCAAAAAATACAAGGATCAGGGTATTATAAACACCCTTGGGCTTTCCCATGTCGCAATAATCGTGCATAAAGAACCAGATGGAATAGACTGCCGTATCCATGCCGAGAAAATAAACATAGTATCCGATCGTGGCGATAAGCTGATTCGAAGCAGTTATTATGATCAGGTTTCCCAAAACAGGAGTAGCCATGCCGGCAAGAAGAAAAGCCACGGCCCTGCCGATAGGCTTTTTCGAGCGCCTGGCAAACACCTGGCAAATGACAAGCGCGATTATCAGAATGGAAAATACCACTGATAATGCCGTTCTCATACAGCCCCTGACCTCCATAAAAACATTTTTATAATTTTATCACGCAAAGAAAATAATCTCATTTACACGCGTGTTACTTATTATTAATATTTTTCTTTTATTTGGTGGCTTTTAAAGTGATGATATAATCACATCTGAACAGCATAAGGAGGCAGCACATGACAGGACCTTCCCCCATTGATGACAAAAGATTGAGATTCGATAATTTCGGTGACAACGATCTGTTCTCAAAAAAGCCCCGCCTTCCGGCAATGGGCTGGAACAGCTGGAATGCCTTCGGAAGCGGTAACACGGAAGAACTCACTAAGGCAATGATACTGAAGATAAAAGAACTTGGACTCGATGAGCTCGGTTACACTTATGTCGTTCTCGATGACGGCTGTTACAGGCCCGGGCGTGTCAACGGGACACCTTCAGGCTGATGATGTCAAATTCCCGTCCGGCTTCAAGGCTATGGCAGATCTTGTCCACACACAAGGGCTAAAGTTCGGCATGTATAACGACATAGGCACCAGGCTCTGTTCCGGCGCCGAGGTCGGCATCTACGGGTTTGAGAAGACCGACTGTGAAGACTACATCAAATGGGAAATAGACTTTATCAAGGTCGACAACTGCTACTACATGTGGGACAATGCCACTTTTGCCAACCCTGAAAATGCAAAGTATTCTTATGCACCGAACATCAAGAGTATAGAAGTCGGCGGCAGGATATACGATGCGGCAGAAGCTGTGATAACGGGTACCAGAGCATCAGTAAAAGACGGATATGTGACCTCGATCGGGACATTCGACGGAACGGCTCCCGACCACTCCCCTTCAGGCCTCAGGAGCAGCGAGCTGATCTTTGATGTCGAGGCTGCCGAAGACGGAATGGAAGATATGCATGTCACTTATGCAACAGGTGCCGAAGAAGGCGTCGGACAGTGGCTTCAGATCGCCGCAGAAGACAACATCATCTTCGACGGTCTGCTGCCTGCGACCGGAAGCCCTGAAGATTTCGAGACATCACAATCCATACCGGTCAATCTCAAAAAAGGAATCAACAAGATCCGGATAATGAACCACAGAAGACAGGAGAACACGCTCCATTCCTATACGGAGATCCGGCGTGAATTGGAGAACGCGGGAGACCGCGACATCGTATTTTCCATCTGCGAATGGGGAAAGACCCAGCCGCAGAACTGGGGACACAAGGTAGGCGATTCGTGGAGGATATTAAACGACATAACATTCCAGGTCGGATCGGACGGTGATCATGGCACTGCTTCATGGGGAGAGCGATTACACGACGTCAATAACTTCTCAGTACAACAAAGCCGTAATAATGGATGAATATGCGGGACTCGGCAAAGGCTGGAACGATCCTGACATGCTCGTTATAGGCATGAACGGGATCGACATGACGATGTGCCTGTCACACATGGCAATGTGGTGCATGATGAATTCTCCCCTCATGCTGGGTCTTGACTTGAGGAGAGTAAATAAGGGCGATGACATATACAACATCATCTCCAACAAAGATCTGATAGCTCTCGATCAGGACCCGCTCGGCATTCAGGCAAAAAGAATATTCTCGACCGCAGGCAGCAGTGAACCGGACAAAGAATACATCCGCGATAATAAGAGGATCGACATTCTCGCCAAGCCTCTTGAAAATGGTGACATCGCGTTGGGCTTCTTCAACCTCGATCAGGTCATCAAGGACGACAACATATCGACAGACATCGATACGATACTCAAAGCACTGGATAATAAGGCAGTCAGCACGGACGCTCTAAAAAAAGCTGCTTCCTTCATGGTAAAAGATCTTATCACCGGAGGAGTATACGAGACGCCGGAGCGCACGTTCAGTTCCGGAACACTAGCCGCATGCGGCTGCAAAGTCATCAGGATCTCACCTGTCACATGACGACTGAAGAGTTCATTTCAGAGCTGTGCGGCGCTGCGGGCATGGAGTTTGACGGCGTTTTCGGACGTGGCAGAAAAGAAGGCTGGCTCGAAGCAGGAGACGTTCTTTTCAAAGAACGTCCCATCAAACGGAGAGATGCCGCCAGGATACTTCACATGTATCTTCTGAAAGTCATGAAGACAGAAGATCTCAATATAAACGGAGCAAAGGAACTGAATGACCTGTACGACTGCCGAATATGTGCAAACCACATCGCACAGGTTTATCTCCGCGGGATAATGGACGCTAAGGACATAAAACGCGGAGGAGGCTTTCTCATATTCGATCCTGACGGCGAAGACAGCGATGATGCCAACACAGACTTCATCAGACGTCTTATCTCATTAACTGCTGACCGCTGATCTTTCCGGCCTGAGCATAAGGTTAACGCATCATGCGTCTGTCATAACCCTTCTTCTCAAAATCGGTAGCGTTTTCGTCTTCCACAACTTCTTCCGCTGCATCATGCCGGACGTCTCTTGCAAAGTAACGCTTCTGTTCGCTGTATTTCCATCCTGACTCAAGCTCGACAAACGAACCGTTTGTCTGAACGGCGGATATCGGAAAAGACGGATCGTAATAAGCTTCTACTCCGAGTTCGGGAGCCAGGTCGTGGTTATCAGTCTTGGACAGCTCCGCTATATCACGTTTCTCCCTGTCGAGCATTATCTTCGGAAGTATCGCGGAAAGGAAGATCGTAAACAGAACTATGAGTACGATGTATATCAGGCACTCCAGAGGATGATTGTTTATGTACATGCTGACATCTATCGACAGTATCATGATCCCGCCCACAAGAACGAATATGAACCATGGCATAAGATAGAGCGCCAGACGGATGCCGCGCTTCCAGCTGACGGAGTTCATCTTTGCACGTCTGCTTCCGCGCTCTATCGCCTCCCAGCCCTTGGCATAAGGGAACTCGCCGGAGACCTTGCCCGTTTGACCGTTTATTATGTACTGATACCTCTTTCCGTTAAAATCGATGCTCAGGAACCATATCGGCAGGAGCGCGTATTTTACTTCCTGATTGCGGTATCTTGTCGTACTCTGCTCTGACGACGGGACGAAGGAATCATAGCCGAACGTGATCTTCTCGCATACGGACAGGGCATACCTGTCCAACCGCCTATAGATGGTACCTGTCATATCGAGAGGCTGTTCATCGTATTTCTCGGCAAAGAAGCCCTGCAGATATTCGGATCTGAACGTTACGAGTTCCTTGAAATCGAAAGGTTCCGCAGCAGCCATCAGGCGGTTGGCGATATTCTTCTCACCGTCGAAAGGGACATCCTTCAGCCTGAACTTTATCTTCCCGTAGACAGACTGTGACACGCTGTCCACAGTGGCATTGAAGTTTTCCTCATAGACCGTGTCCGCCATCCTGCCCTTGTATCCCCTGCCGGCGATATTCACTTCGACTTCAGATGATACGATCCACGTCGGAACATAAAGTCCGGTCATCTTCGACAGGACTTTCTTAGAACCGAAATCCTTGGGAAGATGTTCTATTCCCGCGCAATATTCCTCAAACAGGCTTATCGCCTTTTCCTTATCAAACTTAAACGGAATGATGTAGTCAGGCTTGAACTCACGTGTAAGCCTTCTCGTGACGAGCGCGGGTGATCCGCAGAAAGCGCATGTAGTCGAAGCGGTATTCTTATCCGTAATGATCTGTGCGCCGCAAGAATCGCAGACGACTTCTATACGCGACTCGTCTTCCTTGCTCATCTCGACAGTTCCGTCGTATTCCTTCTCAAAGTTTGAAAGACCGAAAGAGCCTACTTTATCAAGCGTACCGGAATCAAAGACTCCGCCACAGAACCTGCAGATACACGCACCGTGCTCCAGATCAAAAAACAGGTTTGATCCGCAATTAGGACACTTGACCGAATTTGCTGATAATGATTCCGTACCGGAACCTGTGCCCGATGCTTTATCCCAAATAGCCATATCTCTACCCCTAAATACTCTACAATGGCTGACCGCAGTTCTTTTCCGGAAGAACCGCCCTTCATTCGTTAATTATACCATCTGAGCATATAAGGGTGCACCGAATAATAAGGAAATCTTTATTTTTATCAAAAAGACAACTCTATGTTTCCTTTTTCTTCACTGCTTGAATTCGAACCCAATATGACCGTAATTGTTCCGGGATGGTATTCGTCCAACGGCATTTCCATCTTGAAATACAAAGTATCCAGCTGGTCCGCAACTCCGAAGTATGAAGCCATGCTGTAGATCTCCCCGTTTTCATCAGCACAGGACAATTGCAGGTTATCACCCGAATTCCACGGCGTTATGCTTCCGGATACAAACAGATTGACCGAACCGTCGCCGTTATCTCTTTTAAAAACGCTGCAGCTTATGCCGTCGCCTGATCCTTCAGAGACCTTCTGATAGTCATCACCGGCCACATATGCCGTATCCAGACTGAAATCGTAACCGAACTCAGCCGATTCCTCCTCTTCCACCACGGTTTTAGAAGAAGTATCCATCATATACATCGATAACGGGAACATGATGCCCGTCACAAGGATAAGCTGCGCACCAAGAACGATAAGCGCTACCCCCCAGGGTGCCATCCATTTTCTTTTGCCAGTCTCCGCGTTTTCGAGCACTCTGTTAGTGTGCCTGTCGAAACACCTCTTATAGATAACGAAAACAATAACCGTAACTATCAATATCAGCGGTAGTGTAAATAAAAATAAACCAAAAGCTGCACCAAACATTCTGTTTCTCCTTTATATCCCTATTCTGTCTCTGAAAATGTAGTAATAACTTCTTGTGACATCGACCTTTGAGCCGTTTGTCAGATGGAGGATGAATTTTTGCAGGAGCGAAGATTCGATCCGTTTTATCTTCTTCAGGTTTACGATCGCGGAATTGCTGACTCTCAGGAACCGGTCCGCCGGCAGGACCTGTTCCAATGCTTTGAGCCTTTCACCGGAATTGTAAGTGCCGTCAGTAGTATGGATGATAATGTCATGACCCATACTCTCGATAAAGCAGATATCTTTGACATCAAGATAGAACTGCTGATCTTCCTTTTTACCCGCAATGTAATTAACCCCAGAGCCGCGGCGTATCAGAAGGTATTCCGATTCAGGATCGTCTGTTATCCCCATATTCTGCAAACTTGCCCTCATCGGGTCGTCGGGATCGAGCATTAACTTGATATTCACCTCTTGCACTCCTTTCCTCTGATATGAAGATACAACAAAAGAATTTCAAAAACACGGTTTTGGAATGCATTACACGTTTTTGCGAATAACTTGCAGAAAAATGCCAATTGTCGATCTCATTGTCGATTATTACAGGCCGGCAAAAGCAAAACCCCTGCAAACGCAATGTTTACAGGGGTTTTCATCTGGCGGAGAAGGAGAGATTCGAACTCTCGAAACCCTTTTGGGGTTTACACGATTTCCAGTCGTGCGCCCTCGACCAGGCTAGGCGACTTCTCCGTGTTCTTATAAAATGCTCAATGATTGTATAATCTTTGGGTACCTTTGTCAACATTTTGATTCGATTACGCTGACAGATTTTATTGTAAACGCTCTTTTACTGTGTTATACTTCATAAGCTTTAACTTGCCCCTATAGCTCAGCAGGTAGAGCGCATCCATGGTAAGGATGAGGTCTCCGGTTCAAATCCGGATGGGGGCTCCACTATTAAAAACTCTGCAAGAACTGCTGTTCTTACGGAGTTTTTCTTTTGTTTCAGATATACATCAGCACAACGCCCGCGGCCAATGTGGCCAGGCAGGCTCCGACCGCAACAGTTATGAGAGACCGTTCGAAGAATCCCAGTAACATTGCCACTGCAAATCCGCACAGTGCGGTAACGAACGAACCTGTGGAATAAAGGATCGCCGGGAACGTCATGGCCGACAGCACCGTATACGGTATGTAGTCGAAAAATGCCTTAACGGCCGGATTTTCGAGCTTTTTTCGGAACAGAACGAAAGGCAGCATGCGCACCAGATAAGTGGTCAGCGCCATGATCACAAGAAGCGGGATAAATATCCTGTTATCGAGCGAGCCGCCCGCACCCTCCGTTACCGCAGCAGTATTCGCCGGAATGATGTAGGACGGAGCAAAAACGAGCATCAGAACGATCAGAATGACCCCGGCAGCAACCGCAACGGCTGTGCCGGCCTTCCCTTCAAGTTTCTTTCTTGCCGTGACACCCGCAAGAGCAGCCAATACCGCGGAAATGATTATCGCGAATCCCTGGGAGACATATTGCGACAGCGCCGGAATATAGAAAAGAAGCGACGAGAGTATGCACGACAGAAGAGAACCGCATAATATCACTTTGTCGTGCTTTGCCTTGGGCAGAACGATCGATACGAACATGCCGTAAATGCCTATGGCCAGGGCATTTGTCAGGAAGTCCGGGAAGACCTGTCCCAGAAGCGCGCCTATCACGGTGCCCGCAACCCAGCCCGCAACCGGCAAAACCGTCAGGCCGAAGAAATACCGGGCTCCGAACTCGTATTTCTTGCTCACCGCCACACCGAAGATCTCATCGGTGATCCCGTATGCCAGGAGCATCCTCAAAAGAGGCGTCATGGTCCTGTCGGCCTTTTGTGACAGCGCGATACCCATGAGTGAATAACGCAGGTTAATGACTATCTGCGATATTATCATGGCAATAATACCGCCGGCGGCAGTCATTATGCCGAGTCCGGCAACCTGGCCCGCAGACGTGATATTCGTAAGTGATATGAGTCCTGCCTGTATCCAGGACAGTCCCTTTGACACTGCCAGTATGCCGAAAGAGAAAGAAACGGACAGATATCCCAAACCAATAGGAAGGCCGTCTCTGACGCCCTCCCCCATTGTGTATCCGTTAAAACTTTCAGTGCCGGAATCTTCTTTAGGCATATAAAGCTCTTATCTCTTCAAATGTGAAATACAGATCAAGTTCCAGTTTTTTCGCGTCCGCAGCTGAGTCACTGAGCTCAATGATCTTCGTGACCGTCTCAGCTGATCCGTCAACCTTGTAGACAACACCGTCTGTTATGTAATACTTGTCCACGGGGTCGAAATTCCCGTCATCATAGATCGTCGTGCGTGCAATAAACAGAGCATCTCCCATATTGAAATACTCGTCCATCTGCATTCCGTCAGGCAGTTTCTTCTCCAGCTGGAGAGCTTCATATTTGCCGTCAGGAGAGACCGTATACGTGCCTGCTGCGGCTACCCCGCTTAATGTGGCACCGCTTACCTTCTTGGATTTCGCTTCGGATCCGTGTTCCTTCATGTATTCATTAAGTCCGAATGTATAATCGCGTATCTTGGCATCGATCACCTGGAAAGACATCGGATCAACTGTCTGCTGAACAGTCTGCTGCGGTTCCGTCGGGTCCGTATGCAGTTTATCCGTGCATGCGGCGCCTGTAAGTAAAACAGCCGCAATAAGTCCCGTTGCCGCCAGTTTTTTCCCAAATCCCACACTCTTCATAATCTGTCAGTCTCCTTTATTTGGATCTTACGCCGATAGATTATAGCACATGGCATTTTGTTAAGTTTGAAATAGACACATTTTGTGTTATAGTTCTCTTTGTTTTTAATAAGAAAGGAATGGGATCGAAATGATTATTTCAAGACTTAAGGCTGCAGGCGCTCTGGTAATCGCGGCAACAGTTCTTTTTACCGGCTGCGCAGGCATTACACATGAACCCAAGGTTGATATGTCCACGCTCAAGCAAGTTGACGATGAAGACTTCATCAAGGCATTAGGCGCCATCGGCATCGACGAATCCGATGTTGATGAGATGCTCGACACATCTTTCTCATTCAACGATGACGACACGGATTTCGAGGTAACGATCAATCTTGATGCGGTATCAGACAACGGCAACCAGTACAGCTTCACTCAGTGCGTTGACGAAGAGACCGCAAAGGCTCTTTTTGACTACTATTACGCTGATTACGACGGCATCTTTGACAATAAGGATTTCTCGGGCATCAGCAGCCACGAGGTAGGCAGCAACACAGCTTACGTACTTATCGACGGCAGATATGATGACAAGGTTGAAAACACCTACACTCCTTATCACGATGCGATCTATCTTCTCGGAGACACGGTCATCGTCGCCATTGCAAGCGACTACGACCTCTCGATCGAGAAGGAAGTCAATGATTTCCTCGATGCACTCGGATATCCCCATCCTTAAGGGATCTCATTTAAATTGACTTATACAAAAGGTGCCCCGTTTATCGAGGCACCTTTTCTTATGTTTTAATGATAATGCTCAGCTGCTTTGGCTTCTGCATTGTAATACTCCGTAGTATACTTGTCGTTTCCACCCTCCAGATAAAGGTCACCATAATCAAAATAGAAAAAATATTCTTCAGTTTTATCTCCATCAAAAGTCAACAACATTTTTCCCGGCCATCTGTGTCCGCTGGAATGTTTTATGATCTCATAGGTAAACTTGCGTTCAATCGTACCCTTTACTTCTTCTTGTGTATCATAATCCAAACCCGTATATTCAGTAATCATGGCACCGGTATTATCCTCGTTAAAAACGCAGCTTTGACTTATCGAACCTCTGCTCTGACAGGCAACCCATGTTCCATACAGATCTTTTGAAGTCGAATGTTCAGGAGGAAAATACACTACTCCTGAAACATCTTTAGGAAGATACGAAAGATCCATCGGTTCCTCACCGAATAGTTCTTTGTATTGTTCCGCTGTCATAAGCTTCCCAAACTGCGGAGCCGAATTCCCGAAATAATCCTTTAAATAGCCGTTATAGATCTCACATGTTTCCGGACTGTCCGTGATGACCATAGTCTTGATATCTGCATCAGCACATAAAGTAGAAACACAATCGTTATATTTCAACAGTACACTGGCTAATTCCTCATTTGAATATTTGTAGGGCTCGTCAAAATTGCCAAGATGAGGTTTAAAGCTAAAAGATCCGGAACGTTCAAATAATAAATATCCTTCGCCTAACAGCGTTTTGAATATTTCAGCAGAAACACACTCTCCATAAGGAATATTGTTTTGAATGAGATAACTGAACGTCAATTTATTATTCAGCATTCCATAATAAGGATCTGCATCAAGAAAATAATCACAGAATTTTTCATAATTATTTATATAAAACTGCGTATTATTATACTTTGTTATTCCATAAAGATAATCGACTTCAGAAAATGGAACACTTTCATAATTCCTGTCGAACCTCTCGTTAACAAAATCCGTCAATATCTTATTCAGTTCATCAGTAAAACCATAACAATGAATATAACCGTTTAATGTGTAAGTAAATTCCGGCACAAGAGTTCCCTGTATATACTCTGCAAACGCTTCATTCTCGGCATCTCCCCACTCAAAGTCATACACAGGAGGAAGAGTTGTCTCTGTTGATGTTATCTCAGTTTCCTCATTGTTACCCGGATTTAAGCTGCCTGAACTGCATGCTGTCATCAGGATGGAAGTTGTAAGTAAAAGAACAACGATTGCTTTTGGTTTCATATTAATCACCACCGTTCTGCATAACAAGTGAAGCATTTATCTTATTCGCCATATCTGCTCTGTTGAATGCAGCTGTCATCATATGACCATTATACTGCGAAAGTCAGGTTCCCATAACAAAAGGCTGCCCGCAAAAGGCAGCCTCTTGAATAACCGTCTGTATCTGTCAGTTACTTAACTTCAGCGTAAGCCAGCACGTAAGGATACTTGAGACTGTCGTCTGAAGCGACAACCACTACGTAATAGCCCTTTTTGACCTTGGAGCAGTCAACATCATAGAAAGCTCTTCCGTCGCTGTACTCAACAGGTGTGATGGAATCGGAATAGATGGGCTTTGAAAGGTCATCCTTATCGAATTCCTTATCTTTGCTGTAATAATAAGCGTAGTAGATCTCGTCTTCGGCATCCTCGTTTACTTCGATGGAAAATGCGATCGTCTCGGTATCAACACTGTATGTGCCGGGCTTATCCATTGTGTCGTCATAGTCCCACCACTTTGCCGTAACGACATAGTCGTTGAAGTCTTCATCGTAGATGGTGTATTTCTTGCCGGTCTCAACAGCATCCTTTCTCTCGATGCGCTCGATTATTGTGCCGCCGATACCGCCGTTCAGGAGTACAACGATACCTACAACGATAAGTGCGACAAGGACAACGCCAAGCGAAGCCAGGACCACGATGAGTCCGATCTTATTTTTCTTCTCGGGCTTACCGGTTTCAGTCTGGACAGGTGCCGTGGAGATAGGACCTGAAGGTGCCTCGAAAGGCATCGGCTGGAATGATATCGGCTCGGGTGCGGGCTGCTGTGCTGCAACGGGTGTTGCGGGCGCGGTTACTGGCGCTGCTACAGGAGCAGCGGTTACAACTGCTGCAACGGGTGCTGCAGGTTCAATTGCAGGAGCCGGTTCAACAACGGGGACGCCGGCCGGAGCGGGTTCTGAAACGGGAGCGGCAGGTGTATACGCGGGCGCTTCTGCAGCGGGAGCAGGTACTGCGGGTGCAGGAACAGCTTCAAGTGCAGGAGTTTCGTCAGCCAGTCTGTTTCCGCACTTGGAGCAGAAAGCAGATCCTTCTCTCACCTGGCTTCCACAGTAAGGACAAAACTTTGCCATACTACTATCCTCCATAAGGTATTACTTAACAGGTAAGATAATATCACATAAGACAGACAGTTGCTTAAAAAATGAGTTACAAAGCAAATGCACTGAATACCGCGCTCTGCGGCAACGACATTATTCCTGGCCGCAAAGATAGTCTATGGCTTCTATGTAACCGTCAAAACCTTTGCCGGTTATGGTTTTCGAGCAGTAATAAGAAACGTAGGACACCTGACGGAATGCCTCACGTTCGTTCACCTTTGAGATGTGGACTTCGACAGCGGGTATCATGACAGCCTTGAGAGCATCCAGGAGTGCAACAGACGTATGGGTATAAGCGCCCGGATTGATAACGATCCCGTCAACCTTATCGAAAAAAGCCTGCTGTATGTAATCTACCAGATCACCTTCGTGATTGCTCTGAAGGCACTTTACTTCTATGTCTTTTTTCTCACAGTGGGATGTGATCAAATTTACGAGATCATCATAGGTCGAGGAACCGTAGATATCGGGCTCCCTGATGCCGAGCATGTTAAGATTGGGACCGTTAAGGACTAATATCTTCATGGCTTAACCCAGCTTTCCCAGTATTTCGGCGATGGCGGCATCGTAGAATGCCTGCTTTTCATCGTATCTGTCAAAGTAGACCCTGTAATCGCACCAGGACTCATACTTATCCTTGCGCTGTGAATAGAGTTTCTCCACGCCGTGAAGCTGGGAGATCGGTCTGTTCTTGTCGGTCAGAGCAGTCAGAGGACGCTCGAGATAGAATACGTTGGAGTTGCAGCGGACATAGAACTTGTTAACGTCGCGCGTGACGATACCGCCGCCCGCAGGATATGACCAGACCGCTCTGAGGCAGGAATTCCGCTGCGATCTCACATTCCATCTCCCTAAAAGCATCTTCTCCGGGGCCGTTCAGGACCTCGGCGGGAGTCTGTCCGAACTTCTCGGCGAACGCGATATCCAGGTCAACGAGCGTACGTCCGGTGACCTTTGCGATATTCCGCGCAAGGAGGGATTTACCCGAACCCGGCATACCGATTATCGTAATATTGCGCATGCGGTTCTCAAGGATCTTAATGACCTTCTCGATCTTTTCAGCTGCTTCGGAAGGAACATATGCCGCTCCTTCGGCACTGTCGGGATTACCGAGCTGTTCAGCGCCTGCGATATCTCCGGCGAAGACCCTTGATGATTTATAAGCCTGGGCAACGAGCATCGCAAGTCCGCCGCATGTCTTAAGTCCGAGTTCTTCGGCCTCCTGCAGGAACTTTGTCCTTGAAGGGTTGTAGACCACGTCAGCGCATGCCTCAAGGCTTGCAAACTTCGCAAGGTCAAGAAGTGAATTGTCGACCTTCGGGAACATTCCGACAGGCGTGCAGTTTACGATGACCTGGGCATCTCCTGCCTTCTCATAAACGTTGGAGTAATTGATCTCAGTTTCAAGATCACAGGCATAAGTCTCAGCCGCGCCCAAGGTCTTGAGAGCGTAGAACACTGCGGAAGCCGCGCCGCCCGTACCGAGTACGAGGACCTTTTTTCCTGTGACGGAGATGCCCTTTCTGGTGAGCATGTAGATGAATCCGAAGTAGTCGGTGTTCCATCCCTTTACCTTTCCGTCTTCGAAAAGAATCGTGTTTACGCTTCCCGTCGTTTTCGACGCGTCATCCAGTTCATCGCACATGGCGCATGCGTTTTTCTTGTATGGGATCGTGACGTTGAAACCCTTGAAAAACGCCGCTCTTAAAGAGCGTTTCAAGCTCTTCGGGCTCACGCTCTATAACCGAATACGAATAGGATGAATCAAAGAGACTGTGGATCTCAGGTGAATATGTGTGCGCGAGAGTTCTTCCCAAAACGCCGAAAGCCGGCTTGTTCTGATGAACCTTGGAGATATCCATAAGGGTCTTGAAAAGATCTCTTACGTAAGGTCTGCTCTCAAACCCGGCGATCTCCTCCAGAGCCTTGAACTTTTCTTCTTCTCTGGCAGGAACATAAACGTCCATGCCGTTTTCTCTCTTAACATTTCCGATCTCTCGGCATGTCGCCATCCTCTCTTCGAGAAGATCCAAAATGCTGTTGTCGATCTCGTCGAGTTTTCCTCTGAGTTCATTAAGGTCAGGTCTCCCGCTCATGGCTTTCTCCTCCGTTACATAGATACAAGTAAAAGATCGTAAAGTGCGATGGCTGCGGCAGCCTCGACGACCGGAACCGCACGGGGTGCGACACAGGGGTCGTGTCTGCCCTTCAATATTGATGGTCGTGTTCTTATGCGCTTCAAGATCGACCGTCTCCTGGGTCTTTGAGATGGAAGGCGTCGGCTTCAGCGCACAGTCGAACACTATGGGTGCGGCATTGCCGAGGCTGATCCCGCCCTGGATGCCGCCGCTGTGATTTGTCTTTAATGTAAGGTTACCGTCTTCGTCAAAAGCAAAGGCATCGTTATTTTCGGAACCTTTGAGATCAGAACCTTCAAAGCCGTTGCCGAATTCAACTCCCTTGACTGCCGGGATCGCATAAAGGATCTGCGCGAGCTTGGCCTCGATGCCGTCGAATATCGGTCCTCCGATGCCTTCCGGATAACCGTAGATCACGCACTCGATAACGCCTCCGACAGAGTCTCCTTCAAGGCGCGCCTGCTCGATCTTTTCCTTCATGAGTTCGCCCCTGGCATCGTCAACGACCGGGAAATCCTTATTCTCGACCACTGACAGCCTGTTTCTGAATCCCTCATCGTTTACTCCGTGATCGAAATAAGAATCGTCGCAGATCCCGGGCAACTTTCTTGAGGTGCGCACTGATCTGGATCCCGCGCTTGTTAAGCTCCTGAAGAGCTATGGAACCCGCGATGCACAAAGGCGCGGTCATGCGTCCCGAGAAGATTCCGCCGCCGGACTTCGAAGCCTCGTCTCCGTACAGGAGTTTGGCGGCATAGTCCGCGTGGGACGGCCTGGGACAGTTGATTATGGATGCGTAATCCTTGGGCTTTGTATTCGTGTTTGATTATGTAGCCGTGGAGCATCGAACCGTTGCGTTCGAATATGACCTCATCAGCCTCTTTCCTGGGTGTGGACCAGGCATTCTTTCCGGGAGCGCGTCTGGCCATAAAGGCCGCAGTTTTCGCCGTATCCGGCGTGACGTCTTCGGGAAGGCCGTTTATATATACTCCTATCGCCTCACTGTGCGACTCGCCGTAGATCATAATGTCGAGGGCGTCGCCCCTGGTATGTGCTGCTGGAATTCATACGGTCATCTCCTTAAGCAGTATAGTCCGGAACTCCGGAAAGGATTTATTCAGGCAATCGATATCATCCAGTTCTATCTCTTTGCCTGTGGCAGCGGCGCAGAGAACTGCCGCCATCGCCATTCTGTGATCACCCGACGAGGTCAGACTGATCTTATCGGGGATATTCTTCCTGTCTATATATTCTATCGTAATAGTGTCCTCTTCGAGCGTTACATTTCCGCCCAATTCAGTCAGCATCTGCGTAATGGCAGCCGCCCCCTGTCGGATTCCTTTATCCTTAATCTCTTGATTCCTCTGAGGACCGTCTTTTCGGCACGGAAAGCGCCGGTGACAAGCCATATAGGGAACTATGTCCGGAATGTCGTAGCAGAACATGTCTATGCACGGTCTGACGGAATTCCTGAGAATGTCCTGCACGAAAACGTTTTCTCCCGCAATCACATACGATATGTTTGCAAGATCCAGGAACTCCAGTATCGCCTTGTCGCCCTGTGCCGAATTCTTATCAAGGCCTGTCACCTTGATCGAGCCGTCATGTATCAGGCTTCCCAGGCAGAGAAGAAAGGCTCCGTTGCTCCAGTCGCCTTCGACTTCGAATCTGGCATCAGATGCTTCTGACTTGCGTTCAGTTCTTTTTTACATAAAAAGTATCTACCACATGGATAACATCAAAGCCGTATTTTTCGAGAGTCTTCATCGTAAGATCGATATAGTGTACCGACACCATATTCCATTTGACCCTGATCTCGGATTCCTCATCGAACGCGGCCAATGCCATCAGAAGACCTGATACGTATT
This sequence comes from Butyrivibrio sp. AE2032, assembly GCF_000702965.1. Taxonomy (NCBI): domain Bacteria; kingdom Bacillati; phylum Bacillota; class Clostridia; order Lachnospirales; family Lachnospiraceae; genus Butyrivibrio; species Butyrivibrio sp. AE2032. The sequence continues at coordinate 16,245 of NZ_JNLF01000008.1, forward strand.
GGGACGATACGCTTCCGTCGATAACATATTCACCGGGACCTATCTTTCCCGTAACTTCTATCTCATTCTTATCTTTATTCTTCGTTATCTCCACGCCGAAGGGTTCAAGGCACTCGGCAAGTTCCGTTATTGGCCTGTCTATGAGCCTCCCCTTTGTCCTGAAGATAAGCTTACTGTTGGCTTCAGACTTTAATGCCAAAGCCACGGGGATCATGAACCTCAAAGTAGATCCGCTCTCATTGCAGTTGAAGATAAGAGTCTCAGACTCAGTATCCAGAAGAGTCTTGAGGCAGGATTTTGTCGCCTTTATATCGTCGTTATCCTCTTCATTGTCATCGAGATAATCCCCTCTGGCGCCAAGGATGAAATTTATGATAAGTTCCCTGTGATAGACCGACTTTGAAGGCGGTGCTTTGACTTTCAGATCAACGTTGTTACAAGCTATTCTCATACAGACAAAAACTCCAGGAACTCTTCTTTTGTCATCTTCTTTATCTCGGCACTGCCGATCTTATTCACAAGTATAACCGATAAGGTGTCGCCGCGTTTCTTCTTGTCGTTCATGGCGCCTTCGACTATAACTTCGGGCGTGATCTCGTCACTTACCGGGGAGCTTATACAGCCTTAAGAGATCCTTCATCTTCTCTGCGT
>NZ_JNLF01000009.1:0-198993 GCF_000702965.1 Butyrivibrio sp. AE2032
CCTTATGAACTAAGTAAAGACAGACAGATGAATAAATACGCGAAGGTTCCACCTGACGATAAGAAGAGGCCTGAGCCGGTAATCTGGCCACCAACAAGAAGAGCTCTTATGGCAGATAATCTCAAGTAATGAGCGAAAGAAATAATAAACAGGATAAGAGGGGGACATCTTGTTAACCATTTCAGCACCTATAGAGATAAAGGCAAAAACTACATACCTGCGAGACCCGGAAGCCTTTTATCAAAGGATAACAGGCAACTACTCTCTGATGGAGACCAGGATTGAGGAAGAGGATCTTCTCCACATAGCTGCAACACCTCCCGAGATCTATGTGACTGAGGGAGAGGGAATGACCAGCATCCTTACCCAGAACCAGAGGAACGAGACCAATCTTCAGAAGGTTGAGATCCTGAACAATGTCCTTAACAGGATAGTTGCTTCAGCTGATGTGGAGCTCACCTATCAGGATAAGGTATTTATAACTGACGCACTGTATAAGCTTGGCGTCAAGGATGACAGGAAGTTCATGAACGCCTTCTACCGCATGGCAGAGGAGACAAAGAACACCAACACCCTTATAAATATCTACCTGCAAAGGGCAGGTGAACTTAAGGAACTGGTGGAGTCCATCGAGTCAAGGCAAAAGGAGATCACCAGACAAGAAATAACAGCTACAGAAAGTGAGAGGGAGAACTTTCTTTATAACTCTGTAATGAAGAGACTAAAGACAGGGGCTATCTACCAGATAGTATCCAACTTCAACAGGTCCGTTACAGAGAACGAGATAGAAAACACCGAGTACTCCATTTCAGACCAGTCCTATACAGCTCAGCACATCCTTCTTTCAGTGCTTCGGGAAAGGGCAGGAGTTTCCGGAGAGAACCTGGTATTTCTTAACAGCAATGTCTACGAAGAGGACATTGAAAACAATGAAAATGAGATCAGCACCGTAAGAAATCAGATCACGGCTGCGGTCCTCATGGATCTTTTAAAGAACATCTACCATACAGCCTACGACAGGTTTTATGGAAGGACAGAGAACTACTACAGATTTGAGGATACCTTCTTTAAATCTTCAGATCACACTTTCCTTAGGCTTCTTAACAACACTGATGAGAGCTACATAAACTATCTGGAGAGTGAAGAGTACATCACAGAGAACAATAACCTCACCTCCACCGAGATAGAGCTTCTTCAAAGGGGAGAGGAAGGCCAGATGTCTGAGGAAGAGCTACTTCAGATTACTCAGACCATCAATGAGATAAATGTTCAGAATGAAAAGAGAAGGCAGGAGTACGAAAGAGCCTTCGAAAAGATAAGGGAAAAGCACATTGAAAGAGAAACCACAGGAGGAATGGAAAAGACCAGACAGGACGGTGTTCTGGCACTTTCAAATCCTGAGGAGCTGAAAGAGGTCCTTGCCCAAAGACAGGAAAAGAGGCAAAAGAAACAGGATCTCATTATGAGAGAGATGCAGACTCTTTTCCCTGACCAGGCATCAGAGATATACCAGCTGATAGATCAGTATTATCAGGGCAACACGACACTCATACAGAACAATGTCCTAAGGCCTGCTGAAGTTGGAGAACTAATCTACGATATCAACGAGGCAGAGAGAGCTGAAACAGAAGCAGCAACCCAGCAGGAACAAAAACGTTCAAAAGAGGCTGAGGAATTCCTGAAATCCTTAAAGGAAGCAAGAGCACAGGAAAAGAAGCCAAAGAGAAAGACAGAGAACTTTGAGCAGCCTGTGGAGACAGTTCACAGAACTAGCAATGCCCTTACTACTGAGGAACTGGATGAACAGATATCAGAACTGCAGAACAATATTTCCAGGCAGATCAATAAAGAGATAAGGTCTGAGTCAGTTACTGAAGACAGAGTGATCAATAAGCAGGAAGTGATCACCAACCAGACTACCTCAAACAATATCAGTGCCTTCGATATTCAGAAACTCATTGAAAGTGGTGTGAAGAGAGAGATGAACACCATAAGCAATCAGGTTATAAATAAGCTTGAGAGACAGATGAGGAATGAAAAGGCAAGAAGAGGTTACAACTAAGAATAACCGGGAAAGGAGGGCACCATGGCAACAGCACTTGATAATTTTACCACCAGTTTAAAGGGAATGTTCCTTGATGGAGGCGGCGCTGAAAAGGCAGTCCTATATATCTACCTTGTTGACGTGGATCAACCTCAGAACGTAGAGGAAGAGATCAAATACGTTAAGAATCTGGAGCATGGTCTCTTGGCAAAGCTGGATAAAAAACTCAGTGTCAAGGATGCTATTTCAAATACTGCTTCAGGGGTATGGGATTCTCTTAAGGAAGCATTTACTCCCGGATCAGGAAGCAGCCAGGATTTGGGAAAGCTATTTCAGGAAGCAGACAATAACCTGAAAGGTAAGTCTGAAGAAGATGGTGGAGACAAAAACTTCGACTTGGATCCCACCAAGAGTAACTTCCTTAAGTTCAAGGTTCAGTATAATCCAGCAACCATAAGACTTTCTTCCATCAACGGTAAGGTACAGTCCAGAAGAGCAGAGGAAGGTATTGAGAACCTGAAGATCTACAATTTCACAGGAAAGAGCAAACTCTCCTTTGATCTTGTCTTTGATGACACCGACAACATGAATGCCTTTGGTATGAATGAGCTGACCAACATGAACTTCACATCAGCCATCAATAAAGGAATAGACACCTTTAAAAAGGGAAAAGAGGGACTTACGGGAGACTACAGTGTAAAGCCAAAGATGGATGCTATTTTATCACTTCTTTGCTCAGCTGTAACCCAGGAAGTAGTTTTCTTCTGGTCTAAGATGGTCTTCAGAGGAACTGTTACGGATGTCAGCAACAGATTCACAATGTTTAACAGTAAAGGAAATCCTGTAAGAGGTGAGATGCATTTAGAGCTTACTCAGGATAAAAAGAAGACTGAACAGGGCTATGATGACTCCTATTGGAAAAAAGCTTTTTCTGATGTCTTCAAGGAGCAAAAAACCGGCTCTGATCTTACAGGAGCTTCTTCTTCAAACACATTACAGAAATTTACCAATAACAGTTTTATGAATATAAATATCTGATAATGGAGAATTGATATGGGAGTTATGGATACCGTAGGAAAGGCTGCCAAGGGCTTTTTAGGGGTGGCGGAAAAAGCGGTCCTCATCATAGGAGATTCAGAAGACTATAAAGTTGAACTTGCGAATTCGGAAAAACCTCAGGCAGGTGCTAAGGCAGGTGGTCTTGGTCCTAAAAACATTGGAAAGTTTGACACTTCAGCAGCCAAGGGCTTTAAGCGAATGGCCAAGGGATTTAATCTGGAACAGGAAGATGAGGATTTTACCGATGCCGGAAATATCAAATCCTACAGATTTGAAGTTCAGTTTAATCCTGATGAGATCACAATCAACGGATACGGCGGTGAGGAGCTGCCTATTCAGAACTACGCCAACAGGCGAGATCCTTCGGAAACAGCCAAAAACGATGAGGTTAAAAAGGATATGAAGAAGGGTATACCCGGATCCCACATGGCAGCCGCTGATACCCGTATAGATATGAACTTCAAGGTGGTTTTTGACAGAACTGATCCTCAGGATGCTTTCTTTTCTGATAAGTTCACTCTTAGCCAGTCTAGCCTTGTAAAGGGAGCAGTAAATGTTGGTTTGTCAGCAGCAGGAGTTAAGAAAACTTCTGTGCAGCCTGAAGTAGAAGCCCTAAACGCCGTTGTAAGAGATCCCAATAAGAGACTATGCATGTTTATCTGGGGCGACATGAAATATGAAGGGCTTCTCAACTCGGTAAATGCTGAGTATACAATGTTCAACGTAAACGGTGAGCCCTGTAGAGCGGTAGTGTCAATTAACATGGTACTCTACGACCAGGCTGAGCTTGGTAGAAACATTAAGACCATTAAGAATATGTACAGTAAATATGTTCATGCGCCTGGTCCAAGCATGGCATCATCTGCAGGCGCGATCATAGGAAACGGAAACTAAAAAATGGCTGCTATTGATCTTGATGAATTATATACCAAATATTGTGGATTCCAGACACCTCAGGCGAAGGTCCTTATGGGGGGTAACGACCCTGAAGAGGATAAAAAACTAAGGGTTTCAGTGGCAGATATCCTGGTTGAAACCACCAGTGAACTAAAGGCGGGACTTGCTACATTTTCACTGCTATATGCCTATGATACTTTTTCCGGAGCCTTCGAGGTAAAGGACCTTAAAAAGTATCTGGTTCTTGGCAATGATGTAACGATCTATCTTGGACATGCAGAAAATGCCACAGAGGTCTTTAAGGGATACATCGCCAAGGTGGACTTTGTATATGACGCTGAATTTGCAGGAGATACGGTCATCAGAGTAACTGCCATGGATATAAAGGGCATAATGATGGCCAACAACAATTCCAAGCGCCTCAAAGCCAATTATTACTCCGATGCGGTAAAAGAGATACTGGATCAGCAGACTTACCAGAATTTGAAAAACAACAGCGTCATTGATTCTATCACCATTGATGACACACCGGATAAACCCGCAGGGGGAGCTCCGGCAGGTGGCGGAGCCGGAGGAGAAACACCGGATAACAGAATTGAGATGGTGGCTGAAAGCGATTACGACTTCGTAGTAAAGACTGCTAAAAAGTTTAATTTCGAGTTCTTTACCATCGGTGGAAATGTAGCCTTCAGAAAAGCTAAGGCCAACACCCAGGAACTTGCAGAGATACATCCTTCGGACATGATAATATCCTACGATATCGGTTACGATATCACCGGTATAGTAGGTGAAGTTAAGGTAAGAACCCTTGATATTGGCAAGGCCAACAAGGTGGAAGTTAAAAAGAAGAACACCGGTAAGTTTTCTCTTGGGTCAAAGGCAAAGCCTCTTATCACCAACCAGTCCTACGTCTACATAGATTCATCTATTGAGACCCAGGCTGATGCAGATAACAGAGCAAGCTACATCATGGAGGACATTTCCTACAGGTACGGACATCTGGAAATGAAGCTCTGCGGAATGCCTGAATTTGTACCGGGAAGATTTGTTACATTAAAGGGATTTGGGGATGCGGCTTCCAACAAGTTTTACTTGACCGATGTAATTCATGAATATGCCTATGGCGGAAAATATACCACCAAGATAATTGGCAAAGCTGCAACACTTTGATCTAAAAGATAAGAATTGTGGAGGATGAGATGCCATTTTTTGATATTGTTGATGACGTGGCAAGACAATCAATGGAAAAAACCGCCATGTGGGACAACCGGATAAGCGGCGTAATGGTCTGCACGGTTGTTAAGAACTACGATCAGGAAAAGCAGGGGTTTGTCCAGGTTAATATCACCACCAGAGATTACGAGGAGAGTAAACTCATCTGGGCAAGAATGGCATTTCCCTATGGCGGAGATAAATGGGGAAATTACTTTGTTCCTGAGATAGGGGATCAGGTCCTTGTAGTTTTCGAACAGGGTAGTATCGAAAGGGCCTTCATCATAGGAGCTGTCCCAAAGAACAACTCCGGCTTTATGAAAAAAGCCTTTGATGAGAACAACCAGATAAAGAGGATCATCACCAAAAACGGAAACACCATAGACATTATCGATAACAAGGAGGGTGAGGGAGACAACGACAAGATAACCGTCACCACCTCCAAGGGCCTCCACAAGATGGAGCTGGATAATGAAAAAAAGAAGATCCTCATCTCCGACAAGGAGGGGGATAACAAGATAGAGATCAAGACAGAAAACGGTCAGATGGAGATCAATGCAAAGCAAAAGCTGACCATCAAAGTTGGAGATAACATAAAGCTCTTTATGAACGGCTCCAACGGAACAGTTTCCCTGGAGGCCACAAAGGTTAAGATGGAAGCCTCCAACACCTTCGAAATATCCTGTAACAACAGAGTAAATGTAGAAGGTGGAAACCTGGCACTTACAGGAAATTCAATGACCAAGTTAAAGAGCAGTGGCCCTGTAACTGTAGAGGGAACACCAATAAAGCTTGGATAAGGAGAACTAAATGGAACAGTCTTTTTTAGGAACGGGAGTTTCCTTCCCACCTCAGGTTGATCCGGCCACAGGCAGATTCAAGATGAGCGGAGGATCCCAGAGCGTAAAGGAATCCATATATCTGATACTTATGACCCAGGTCACTGAAAGGCTAACAAGACCTGAATTTGGTACCCGGTCAGCCTCCTACGTATTCATGGATGTTAACCAGACAGAGATCACCATCATGAAAAGAGATCTGACTGACGCCATCCTGAAGCAGGAACCCAGGGTCAGTGATGTGGATATAGAAGCTGACATGGAAGCCCAACAGGGGTACATCCTTATGAATATTGATTACACCCTGGCAGCCAACCACAGGCGAGGCAATCTGGTATTTCCATTCTACTTAAATGCTGAGCCGGCTCCTTCCGAAGAGGAAGAGTTCTATGAACCAGAAATTATAGACGTGGAAGAATAATCTATGGAAAGTGCATTCAAGCCTCAGACCGCTGAGGATATCGAGAACAGAATAGACAGTCTCAGAAAGAGCTACGCTCCCGAGTGGAAGTTCGATAGGATTGACCCTGACGCAGGTAGTGTTATAGCCCAGATCTTCGCAAGACAGACTGAGGAAAACAACAGACTCATGAGCCAGATGCCTGAGCGCTATCACATGGAGTTTGTGAATATGCTGGATGCTACACTTCGTCCGGCACAGCCTGCTGCCAGCATGGTCATCTTTAATATGGACAGCGATACGGTTCTTGGAACTCAGGTTCCAAGAGGCACCAGGATCACGGCAGAATCCGACTCTACAGAATCAGGTCTTATTATCTATGAAACTGACAGGAACATCTTTGTTACGGATTCCAGGATCAGGGCTGTCTTTTCCACTGATATGGAGGCAGGTACTCTTTCACCTATCTTTGGTAATTACAAGACTCCTGATATCGTATCGGGAACCTTAAGCATTCTTGATGAGGAGGAATCTGAGGAAACTTCATCTGAGGAGACCATCTCAGAGGAAGAGGAGCTTGAGGAAATCTATAGGGTAAGGCCCTTCACTCTTTTTGGAGAGAGGGAGAACCTGGGAAAGAGCATCCTTGTGATCTACGAGGAAAAACTTGTAGACAGCATAGGAGAAGCAATTTACCTGAGATTCGATGGAGCTCACGACCTGGTTGACAGAATAGGCCAGGGAAGGATCGCTATCAAGTATCTTTCTAAGACCGGCTTTAAGACCTTCGATACCTGTGAACTTCTTTCCGATGGAAAGACCTTTAAGCTGATCAAGAGTCTCGAGGCAAGAAAGACAGAGATTGGCTCAAAGAAATACGCAGTGGTCATTCTTGAAGCTCAGGAGACCATGACAGATTCTCTTGAGGTTGAGGGTATTTCCCTTTCAGCCGGCGGTGATTCACAGCCACCGGAATTCGTTGGAGATGGAACCATCGAACTGGAAAAGAGAAAGTTCGCTCCCTTCTCAGATGAGCTGGCAGTATTTAATGAGTGTTATATAGGCCACGACGGATGTTTTTCAAAGAGTGGTTCAAGGATAACCATTAAGTTTAAGACCAGCTACCATGAGAATAAGCTTCGTATCAGTCCCGAGGAGGAAGAGGCAGAACTTGCGATAATCAAGCTTAAACCAAAGAAGAACCCTTACGATACACCTGCACAGGTGAAAGTAAATGAGATCATTATTGAGTATTTCAATGGCATTGGTTGGAAGAAGCTTGAGTGTGATACTGAGTACTCCGGAATGTTTGAGAGCTGTGAAGAGGGTGAATATAAGCTCAGCTTCATCTGCCCTGAGAACTGGGGTGCAACTGAGACAGGACCATACAGTGGAAGGTGCTTAAGGGTCAGAGTAATAAAAGCAGATAACTGCTACATGAGACCGGGACTTCATATGTACCCTGTTATAGAGAACCTGAGTATTTCCTATTCCTACGAGGGAAGATTCACAAATCCTGCAAGGCTGGAAAAGATATCAGGAACCAGGAAAGAGGACATTACAGCAGGTCTGGTTTCAGAAAAGCCCTTTACAGTGCTTTCGGGAATACAATATCACGAGGACGCTCTCTATATTGGTCTTGATAAGAAGCTGACAGATGGTCCCATAAGCCTTTATTTCCAGCTTTCTGACTCCAATAACCAGAACGGAGTCAAGTGCCACATGGATTACATGGGACCAAACGGATTTACCAATATGAGGGCTACGGATCTTACAGAGAGCTTTACCAGATCCGGAACAATGATGTTCATGCCTCCTTCAGATATGACAGAGGCCACCATTGAGGGCAACAGACTTTACTGGATAAGGATTGTAAGATCAAGCGCCCAGCAGACAGAGCTGGCAGATGCCTTCCTTCCAAGGATATCCAGAATGTGTCTCAATGCAGTGATCGTAACCAACGTTCAGACTTCTGATGAACATGATTACTACATTGAAGATCCTGAGCCAAATCTTTCAATGCCCCTTGGGGCAGAGAATATCCTGGATGCCCAGGTATGGGTCAATGAAAAAGGCTATACCCGCAAGGAAGAAATGGATCAGCTGCTTCAGGACTATCCTGAGAAAGTCAGGGCTGAGTACGATTTCCTTGGCAGGATTTCTGCCTTCTATGTACTTTGGCAGGAAGTGGACAGCTTCCAGGGAGCCCCTGATAAGAGATGTTACCGCATAGACAGAATGTCGGGAGAGATCATCTTCTCAGACGGAACCATGTGTGAAATGCCAAGGGTTACCGATGACATAGCATTTAAGGCAAGGATAAGATCCACTGACGGAGAAAACGGTAACCTGTCAGAGGGGCAGATCTCCAACTTTATCGGAGCATCACCTTATATCGATACTGTTTACAATCCTATAAGAGCCCACGGCGGAAGCAATCTGGAAACTTTGGATCACGCACTTATGCGCTGTGCAGGAATAATGCATTCCAGATACAAGCTGGTTTCCGAGACAGATTATATAAGATTCTGCAAGGAGTACTCTGACAGCATAGATAAGGCAAGGGTAATTGTTGGCGAGACCATAGAGGGACTTACAAATCCTTCTGATATCTCCATAGTACTTCTTATGAAGGACTATGCAGACGGTGCCTTCTCCTTCCACAGGATAGCAGCGGCTCTTAAGAAAGATATCTTAAACAACTGTGAGGTTACTGTCACAGAGGATAATCTCCACGTGGTTGAACCGATATTTGTAGATATTTCTGTATGTGTATGGGCAATGGTAATGGATATGGACGAGGCCTTCGATGTATCAAACGAGGTCAAGACTGTTCTTACAGAGTATCTTGATCCTGTATCCAGTCAGCTCAGCGACGGATGGTCCATTGGAACCCTTCCGAAGCAGTCCCAGATACTTATGAGACTTGGAGTTCTCAGAAGTAAAGCTGTGATCCAGAGAATCACCATGGTAGGCCACTACATAGATTCCAGCGGAGAACATGAGCTGGATACAAAGGATATTGCTGTGACACCGTTTATGATAGTAAAGAGCGGGGTTCACAAGGTAATCATAACTAACAAGTAAGGAAGCTTAGAGATGCTGAAAGTTGATGAATTACAAGCAAGAACATATTCGGAGCGAATGGAAGATGTAATGCGGGAGCTCCCCATCAGATCACAGGAGTGGACCAATTACAATGCTTCTGACCCCGGTATGACCATCCTTGAGAACCTGACAGCTTTTTCTGCTCTTCAGGGCGCAGAGATAGTGTCCTTAAGTTACAGGGCAAAGATGGCTCTGCTTAAGATGGCTGGCTTTCTTCCGGGTAGGGGAAAGTGTTCAAAAGTTCTTTTATCTGCAGATCATCTTAAAAAGCCTGTAACTCTTAAAAATGGTGACAGGTTCCACATCGGAGACCTTTGCTTTGAGACCAACAGGGAAATGACTGTTGGCACATCAAAGCTCATCGGAGTCTTTTCTAAAGAGGATGATGAATTCAGGGATGTGAGCTTTTGCCTGGACAGGGAAATAAGCGTTCCCGCCAGAGTATTTGGAGATAATCCCAAGGCTGGCAACAGTTTGTATTTCATCATGGACAGGGATCCTTCCGGAGCAAAAGAGCTTATCTTTTACGCCAAGGTTATAGGAAGCAACAAGAGAAACAGGACTGAGGACAGAACAGAGCACATCTTTGCTGATATTGTCTGGGAGTGCTTTACACCTGAAGGTTTTAAGGAGATCAACGTAAGGGATTTCACCTCAGCTTTCATCAACAGCGGTGAGATCAAGATGACCCTTCCTTCCGGAAAGCTGGCAGTATGTGAGGAAGCACCCGTTAAGGGCTACTGCATAAGGGCCACCTTAAAGAGAGCCGATTACGATCTGATCCCTAAGGTTACCAATATATTCGGCTTCCTGTTTGAAGTTTGGCAGAAGGACACAAAGGCCTTTAGCCAGACCTTTGGAAAGAACGACAAGGTCACAGTTACATCACCCATCGGAGATGATGTTTACTACCTGGTATTTGGTAAGGAGCAGAAGGGCTCTTCCTACAGAAGATATGAGCTTGTTACCTCCCCCGGCATTAATGGAAGGTACTGCCTCTATAACAAGAATAAGGACGGCTCAATGACCTTCAGCTTTTCTGAAGAGGATTTTGGATATGCTCCAATGAAGAGCAAGGAGTGCGTAAGAGTCATCATCTATAACGAAGACATAATGCGCAGATACAACGTGGGAAAGGTCTATGGTTTCGACGACCAGGAAATGGAAATTCCCTGCAGCAACATAGTACATGAGACCTTCTTCCTGATAGCCAGAAGAAAAGATAAGGATGGCTATATATACGATTTCGTAAGACCTGAGAAAAAAGACAACGGAGCCCTTTATTATCACCTCCTTGAGGGCGAAGGAAGGATCATCATCGAGGATCCGGGAGACTTCATAGATGCAGACCTGTTTATGGGAAGCGTTGCAACCACCAGCGGAAGCAGAGGAAATATAGGAGCCGGAAGCCAGCTTGTACTTGACAGGGAAGATGTAGAAGGTAGTTTTTATAATCCTGGCGAGGGAACAGGCGGATGCTTCAGAGAGACTCTTGAACAGGTCAGAAAGAGATTCCAGGCGGATATGAAGACCCCTTACAGGGCTGTTACCGCCAAGGACTTTGAATCCATAGTCAAGACAACACCGGGGCTTTGTATCAGAAAGGCCAAGGCTGTAATGGATCAGGAGAAGGACCTTGTAAAGATCGCTGTTCTTCCTGATGCTGACGAGGAATTCCCAAAGCTGTCATCCATCTATATGGAGAAGATCAATGACAGACTTGAGGAAAGACGCCTTATAACCAGCCAGTTCAGTATCTTAAAGCCCTGCTACGCAGCCATCGGAGTCAAGTGCACAGTATATGTTAAAAGACATTTCTCCGACTACAGGAAGCAGATCGAGGACAGGATCCGTTCCAAGGTGGATTACATCCATTCGGAAAAGAACTTTGGAGACAGACTCATGTTTGAGGATGTATTCCATGCAATAGAGGATCTGGACTGCGTTGAATATGTATATGATCTGTCCCTTCATTCGGAAAACAGCAAACTGGCTCAAATGAAGGAATATGATATTTATCCCAGACATGATTGTCTGTGTTATCCGGGAGAAATAAATCTCGAGATAGTTTCATCTGATAAAACTTAAGTGATATCGGGAGCTTATTATGGCACATGATATATGGTACACAATTAAAAATAACAGACTGATGCAGAGCTTCATTCAGGGCTTTTCGGTGGAAGGAAAGACCGGACTTAAGCTGGATGAAGAGTCCAGGGATCATTTTCTGTTCTTAAAGCCCATAGATGGTGTGTCTGATGGAGCTTTTTGGGGAAGACTTTCCTGTGACATGCTTTTGTCGGAAGAACAGGTATGTTATATTTATATTATGGCAACAGATACACTTAATATCGTCGTTGGCGAGGGTGAGAGCATCAATCTGGATGAATTTCTCTATGATTCCAATGAGGAGCCCTTCAGAAAAGTGTCTCTTTTGACGGAGATTGGGGCTAAGAGATTTGTAAACAATCCGGATGTCCTGCTCTATGAGCTACAGGGAAGATATCTTTTCATCGCCATGGAGATATTGGGAAATGGACCTGCTTCCATTGGAAACATCAGAGTTGGTGTCAGAGGCGACAACTTTATGGGGGCGTTCCCGGAAGTATACCAGGAAAGAAACAGCTTTTTCCACAGGTACATGTCTATTTTCTCCAGTATCTATAACGATATCAGCGAGCAGAACGACAGACTTTACGAGATGCTTGATCTGGATAAGTGCTCAGTTGAACTTCTGGAGATGTATGGTTCCTGGTTTGGAATCGATCTTAACGGAGGATTCCTTCCTGAGGATGTGCTTCGTACCATCGTCAAGGAGGCCTACAAGCTCAACAGGATGAAGGGCACCAAGAAGGCTCTTGAGAGGATCCTGGAGATAGTTGTAGGAGACGATGCAATTCTTTTGGAGAATAGACTTCAGGACGGAAGGATATTCGACGTTACGGTCATGATAAACAGAAAATTGACGGAGGACCTTCGGCATCAGCTTATGTTTTTGCTGGATCAGTTTAAGCCAATAAGGACCAGGATAAGGCTTCTCCAGATGGAGAAAGAGGCTGTTATGGACGGCAACAGTTATCTGGATATGAATGCCGCCATTCCTTCAGAGAAGCACGTTGTGCTTGATGAAGAGGCCATGTATGATGGCGCGATAACTCTCTTATAAAACGCGAGGAGATGGAAAATGACAATTGATGAAGCAAAAAACGGCGAAATGATACAGCTTAATGTACATGGAAAGGTTGATGCCAATTCCTCTACACAGCTGCAGACAGAGGTTTTAAAAGCCTTCCAGAAATGCCCCAGCGTCATCCTGAACTTTGCTGATGTTAGTTACATATCATCGGCAGGTCTGCGAGCGCTGCTTATCGGACAGAAGACCGCCAGCTCAAAAGGGGGAAAGTTCCTGATCATCAATGCGAATGAAGCTGTTGTTGAGGTACTTAGGGTTACAGGACTTCAAAAGGTGCTTAGTGTGCAATGATTACTTTTTCACATGTATCAAAAGAGTATACAACTGAAGATGGGAAGACCAGGGTTTACGATGATTTTTCTGAGGAGATCCAGGATGGTGAGTTTGTGGTACTGACGGGGGAAAGCGGCTCAGGAAAGACCACTCTCATCAAGATGCTCCTTAAGGAGACGGATCCCCAAAGCGGAGTCATCAAGGTGGATGGGAAGGATATTTCCGGGATAAAGAGAAGCCAGATCCCTTATTACAGAAGAGGGATAGGAGTTATTTTCCAGGATTTCAAGCTCATCCAGAATGAGAGTGTCTATGACAATCTTGTTTCTGCAATCCTGGCCACAGGAGGCTCCTACAAGGAGGCTGATGCCAAGATCATAAACGTTCTTACCATGCTTGGAATCGACAATCTTCACAAGAGATATCCCAAGGAGATGTCCGGCGGTGAGCAGCAAAAAGTATGTCTTGCCAGGGCAATCATCAACAATCCCAAATATCTTTTGGTGGACGAACCCACCGGGAATCTTGACCCCACATCTTCAGAAGAAATAAACAGACTCCTTGAGGTTATTAATGGCCAGGGAGTCACAGTGGTCATGGCAACCCATGATCACGAGGCAGCCAACAAAGAAGGCCGTCGAAGAATAGATCTGGACAAACTTTAAACTATTGCAGGGGGATTACTTAATGACACGAGAACAGAAGATTTCACTAATCGCATCATGCGGACTGTATGTTCTTACTATTGTCGGATTCTTTTTCTTTAGCCTGACCCTTATTATTCTGGTATTCTTGGGGTTTACGCTTTGCATTACCTATTTTTCCTATCAGTGTTACAGGAATCATAACGACTACACAGGGGCTGAGCATCTGCAGCAGGAGATAGGTATCCTTAAGGCTGAAAAGGATCAGCTGGTAAAGGATTATGAGGCCCTTCTTACAGAGAAGGACAAGGAGCTTGAGCAGAGACAGGTTAATATAAACCGTCTCAATGATGAGCTTACACTTCAAGGTATGGCAAGGAAAGAGGTAGAAGATAAGTATACTGAAATCTCGGCTAAGGTATCTTCAGATTCCGGCGTTCTCGACAGTCTCCTTCCACCTGACGAAGAGGAAGCAACAGAGGTGGATATTATCGAAGTTGCTAAAAGAGCTATCAAAGAGCTGGAGGAGGATGCCAAAAGTGCAGGCCTTCGTGTAAATATCTCCAGTGCTTCTGAAGGGCTGACAGTAAAGGCATCAGCCAAGAGACTTCTTATCATGTTCAGGAATATCATTGATAATTCCATTAAGTACATGAAGAAGGCAGGAACCCTGGTTATTACGATTTCCAGCATAGATGACGATATATTTATTGTACTGAAGGATACAGGAGAAGGTCTTCCTGAAGACGAGACAAAGCATATATTTGAGCTGAACTATCAGGGATCTAACCGCATCAGCGGTAATGGTCTTGGACTTACCCAGGCAAAGGCTATTGTTGAGCACTATGGCGGAACAATCTACGCCAGAAGTCCACAGGGCAACGGAATGGGTATATACATTCAGCTTCCTACAAGCTGATCTATGGGGGTGGAAATGAGATACAATCAAAGGATTTTTATTTATCTTTTTGCATTCTACATTGTAGTGGCTGTGGGATCACTTTTTTTACTTTCCGGTAAAGGATCTGTTTTCAACAGGACCAATAAATCAATAGGAGCTGAAACGGCAGTTCTTACGGAAACTGTGATAGGAGCAGATGAGTCTGACCCGGTTATCGATCAGGCGGTTAACGTAATTGTAGCTGAGCCGGAGCCTGTGGTTGAGCCGGAACCTGAACCTGAGCCGGAACCTGAACCTGAGCCGGAACCTGAGCCAGAGCCTGAGCCGGAAACACCTGCCATAAGGTACTTTACCTTTACGGTAGATACAAAGACTACAGTGCTTAACCTCAGAGTAGAGCCAAATGAGAATTGTACTATTCTCAATAAGCTTAATAAGTCCAGTAAGGGATACATCCTTCTTCCAGGAAATGACTGGTGCTATCTTGTGACCGAAAAGGGAAACATCGGATACTGCGCCACCAGATATCTGGATCTTACGGAAGTAACAGCTGATGACTTCCCTGAGGAATACCGTGAAAAGGTTACAGCTCCAACAGAGGAACTTTCGGATAGCTTTGGGAATTAAAGCCTATGAGAAATTATCTGGACGATAAGGTCGCTAAGAAGAATAACGACCGGGAACAAAAAAAGAATGACCCTGACTTTAACAACAGTGATGACGGCGAGGTAACTTATATGTACGACTTAAAAAAGCCCGCTGCATTCATAAATGAAGGGGAACACGGAGTATTTGATTTAAGGAAGCAGACAGGAATTAATACTGCCAAGAGCGTTTTTGATAAGGGATCAGTTTTTAAGACCAATTAAGCGTAAGAGGGAAAGAACAGCTAATGGGAAGCTTTGAAGAGAGTAATAACAGTAAGCCCTTTAAAGACTACAACGAATACATGCAGTATGTTTTTGACTGCGTAAACGCTTGTCTTGATACCTATATCTCCAAAATGAAGGTCACCTTTGCCAACGGCGAGGGAGGCTATAAAAACGTGCTCTATCCGGATATTGAACTGGCTGGTGAGGCATGTAAGAACAGGCTGGAGGATTCCTATAAGAGAAGGATCAAGGGAGAGAGTGCAGTGTCTCCTGTTGCTGAAGAGAAGGAATCTAAGGATGAGGATACAAGTGATATCGATGACATTTTCGGCGCTTTTGCTGATGTAGGAAGCAGCACTGCCGGTGGCGATGATGATTCAGAGGACGAAGATATTGATGACGACCTTATGAAGCTTCTGGGCAACTTTGCTGCCGATAATGCCATTGACGAGGAGGAGGATGAAGTTTCTGCTACAGGCGAAGATAATTCTGATATCTGGAGTGAGATAGAGGAAGATACAAAGATACCTGTTCTTGAAAGGATCAGGCTGATCGATGATAGAGCTGAGGCTACCCTTGCAGAGGGAATTGAGCTTCCATATTACGAACTGTGTAAGAGGCTTAAATTTGAACCCTTCACAAAGTTCTGTTTTGCCTGTGGTATCTTGTCATCAACACAGACTGATTACGCCGGCGTGTTCCATATCGTAAATGAGAACAGTGCCCTTTCAGCACCCACAATTGAATCTGCAGCCAAGGTGTTCTTTGGATCAGCCTTTTCAATTACCAGTGCTTACGGTGATATGAGTGCCTGCCTTGAGCAGCTCCAACCGGTGCTTCCTCTTCAGATTATGGGAAGTATGCCTTTTTCAACAGTAGTATCACCTGACAAGAGGATAATTGACTTCCTGTTTGGTCGTAACCCTCTTTTGCTTGATGAAAACTACAACAGATTCATCAGTATGCTTACAAATGACGAGGAGCTTAATCCTGTTATGGCGAACCAGGGCAGACTGGATGCCATGAAGATCTCTTATGAGGACGGAGTCAGGATTTTCTATTACTACGGAGATGACGGAAGCGGACGAAAGTTCTTTGTTAAGCAGTTTTGTAAGGAGAATGGCCTTAAGGCCGTAGCTATTAACTGTAAAAAACTCTTTAACTATGACTTCCAGTTTGTTGATAAGGCACTGTGGTCTGTTACAAGAGAGTGTATTCTGGCAAAGGCCTGCTGCTGTCTTACAGAGCTGACCTTCCGCGAGGAGGAAAAAGAGAAGTTCTTTGGATACATGGATCTGGCTTTCTCAAAGTTAACTGAGAAGGACATCCTTGTATTTGCAATGAGTAAGCTCTTTATAGACTTCAGAGAAGTTACCAAGAGCGACTTTACGGATCTTGAACTTCCTGCTCCTGATACAGGAGAGAGACTTACCTGTTGGGAATACTTTGCTAAGGGCTTTGACCTGGCAGAGGATGTGGACCTTCTGGAGATGTCCACCAAGTTCCTGTTTACAGCCGGAAAGATCCATGATGCGCTGGTTAAGGCTAAGTCCTTATCAAACATGGATCACGAGGAAAAGATATCAAGAGCCAGCCTCTTCAAGGGCTGCAATGCTCAGATGAGTTCGGAGCTTTCACAGAAGGCAAGCCGAGTAGAAGCTAAATTCGGATTTGAAGATATCGTTATGAATGAGGATCAGAGGGAGACTATCACTCATGCGATCGAGCAGATGACCTATAGGAAACAGGTCTATGAATCCTGGAATTATACAAAGAAGTATCCTTACGGTCGTGGACTTACAGTTCTTTTGTTTGGTGCTCCCGGTACCGGAAAGTCCATGATGGCGCAGGTTATAGCCCATGAGCTTAACCTTGAGCTCTACCGTGTAGATATTTCAAAGGTTGTTGATAAGTACGTTGGTGAAACTGAGAAATCCCTGTCAATGATCTTCAGAGAAGCTAAGAAGTGTAATGTCGTACTGTTCTTCGATGAGTGCGATACCATTTTCGCTAAGCGTTCTGATGACGGTGGTTCCAACCAGGCATCAGCCAATAACAAGACAGCTCTTTTGCTTCAGGAAATGGAAGCTTACGACGGTGTCTGTGTACTTGCTACAAACTACAAGCACAACATTGACCCGGCGTTCTTCAGACGTATGAAGTACATCGTTGAGTTCCAGTTCCCGAACGTGGATACAAGAGAAATGCTTTGGAGAACTACAATTCCAAAGACCACACCTCTTGCAGAAGATGTGGATATCAGATTCCTGGCAGAGAAGTTCGAATTTGCAGGTGGTAATATCAAGAACTGCATCCTGAACGCAGCATTCCTGGCAGCAGCAGATCCTGAGGCAAACGGAGAGGTACATATGAAGCATTATCTCAATGCTATCAAGTACGAGTTCGTTAAGGTTGGTAAGGTATTTACCAAGGCTGATTTCGAGCCATACGCAGAAGAGGTCGGGCTTGCGTAAAAGAGATTTATCCCGGCTGATCGTCAGGGGAGACGGACAATCAGCCTCATGGATATATGTCAGTCTGCCGAATGGCTGACAGCTTCGAAAGAGGTCGTGTTTCATATTCGGTTATGAGGGGCAATATTATGAATAATGTGAAAAAACAGTTTAACAATCTGAAGAAGGGTGCTAAGCGAGTTTTCGTAGGAATGATGGTCCTATGCCTGATATGTACAGCGACAGGAATAGGGTCTATCTTTGCGTACGCGGATGAATACGATGGAAGTGGGCTGGAGAATAACACCACCGAAAATTCCATTCCTACCTGTGAACATTCTTATGGTGATTGGACCGATGCGGGGGATGTGCACACCAGAACCTGTTCTCTTTGCGGAGATGTGCAGAGTGAAGGCCATTCCATGAACTGGGTTGCTGGAGAAGGCGATACAGAAATCAGCGTTTGCTCAATCTGTGGACATCAGGGCGAAACCAGATCTTCCGCTTCACAGCCTGCTGCTGATCCAGAATCTACAACTCCTGACACTACGATACCGGCGCCTTCAGTAAATCCTGAGGATTGTACTCACAATTATACTCAGTGGTATCCAAAGGATGCTTTAGTTCATACAAGAGCCTGCAGTATCTGTCAGGATATCCAGGAAGAAGAGCATAATATTGTTGACGGAAAGTGTACTGTATGTGGTTATGAGCAGATTACAGATGAGTCCGGAGAGACTACACCTACAGACCACGTCCATAATTATTCCTATACATATGATAATTCAAAGCATTACGGTGTCTGCTCCTGTGGTGATACTACTGAGGGCGAGCATCAGGTAACTAATTGGGTTAAAAACGGAGCAGATAACACCCTTTCAGGTCTCTGCGATGTTTGTGGCGCCCTTGTGACAATTCCAGATGATGGCACTGTAACTTCACATGTTCATGTATATACCTATACAGACAACTTAGATGGTTCAACTCATACTGCACATTGCTCAGTTGAGGGTTGTCCTGAGCCTGAAAAGACTGAGGCACATGAAATTGGAAGCTGGACCAGTGATGATCATGGTCATCATACCATCACTTGCTCTCTTTGCGATTATTCCAAGGTTGAGGATTGTGAATTTGGTGACTGGTATTGGAATGGAAATGAGGAAAACCCTGAGCACTACAGGAATTGCTATGTCTGCGGCTATGAGGAGAGAGAAGCCTGCACAGTAGATCCTGAGACAGGCATCTGTTCAGTCTGCAACAATCAGCAGCCTATGAGGATGATGCTCAGAAGTAGTCTCCTTAGAACTACCGCTTCTAACCCTCCTTATACCTATGAAGAACTAATGGCAAGTATGCCTGTTACCAAGACAGGGCTTGTTTATAGTGGATCTGCTCAGGATCTCTTTTCTTCAAAGGGCTCACTAAAGACTGATACTCAGCTTACAGCAATGGGATTATCCAACGTAACAAAGGGAGATATCAAGGATAATGACGATCCAACCCATCCAAAGACGGAACAAGGTACTAATGCAAAAACATACAATCTCTATCAAGAGATTTCTTATAAACATGGTGGCAATGACTATACAGTAAAGGGCGAATTTACTGCAATAATCAATCCTGCAGTATTTGAAGACAATGTCACTGTAACTCCTTCAGACCTCACAAAGTATGAAGATGCTACTACAGGAATTCCGTTCTTTACACTGAAGATTGGATCAAAGACCCTTGTTGAAGGCGACGACTTTATTTCCAGCTATACTGGTACCATAGGAGAAGCAGGAAAGAGCTGTACATTTACCTTTAAGAATAAGGATACCAACTATACTTTAACATCAATAACAAGGGAACTTTCCTGTGATCCTGTCGCTCTTACCTTTAATGACAGCACTGAGAAAAAGGCTGCTTACTACAAGGAACTTAAGATTAAAGCTCCTACAGGCTATACCATTTCAAAGAGTGAGACTTCAGGATACACAACAGAGCTTTTGTACAACACTGTTTGTACAGACGCGACTTTGGACATTTATGTAAAGAAAAATGGAAAACCGAATTCTTTCCACCAGGAGGTTACAGGAATCACCATTACCAATGACCATCCTATTGAGTCACTGGTAACTACATTCCCTGCCTTCACTGCTACAGCAGACTACACAGGTTCTGATGTGACGCTTATGAAGGTGTCACCTGTTCTTAATGAAACATATATTACGTCAGCGAAGCTTACGGATGTAAAGTGGGGCTTTACTAAGGTTGCCGGATCAGGAGAAGCCACCTACACAGGTGAATCTCCAAAGGGAAAGGCTATAGGAGAATATGAGTATCAGTTCTTTGTTAAGTATAAAGATGGATCCAATGAAAAGACCATAAACTATACTGATACAACCTATAAGACCACTATTCTGAAGGCTCTCAGTAATACGGATATTAAGTTTACTGCACAGGCAAAAGACTATCAGTCACTTAGTCCTGTTACCTGCCCTGACATCAAGAACTTCTATGATGTAAAGGATGGCACTACACAGCTTCAGGTAGATACTCACTATATAGTAACAACAAATGAAAATCTTCGTGCTCCTTATGAAGCAGGTACTAATGTTGTACTTACATTCACAGGCGTATCACAGACCGGTGGATCATACAATCAGTACTATAAAGGTACTGTAACCCAGACAGTACCTGTGGCAGACATTAATGTTCTGTTTAATGGTGAGGCCCAGAAGGCTAAATATGATGATGCTGTAGTTATTAGCGCATCAGGTTATACTATCAGCGAAACAGAGGATGGTACCTTCGATTCCCAGCTAACCTTCGACACAGTAATAACCCATGAAGATGTAAAGCTATATTTCAAGGCAACTGGAACATCCCGTGTTGTATACAAGACTATTAAGGATCTTACAGTTGGTGAAGGAGCAGCCATAAAGGTGCTCTATGATGGAAGCCCTGATAAGAAGGCACTTTATCAGGATTCTGTAAGAATTTCTGCTGAAGGCTATGATGTAAGTACCTCCAGCAAAGGTTCTTTTGCCGGAGCATATATCTTGTATTATGACGATAATAAGCAGATGGCACCGGTTCCTGATTTTGTTCTTTATTTTAAGAATCAGACAACTGGAATGGTATATCGCAAGACCATTTCAGACCTCAATCTTTACTCGATACCAAGTGGGCTTCATCTTCAATACAACGGAGCTGATCTTCAGGATTGGTATAAAACAAATGTTGCTATTACAGCTACAGATGACAATGGTAATAAATACATGATTGCTGATGCAGAAGGTAAAGCAGCTTCAAAATATACTAACAGCTATGCCATTACCGGAAGCGGTACAATATCAAAGAAACTGTACTTCAAGTATTCCAATACAGAAAAGGAATGCACAGTAGTTGTTAACATTGATAAAGTGGCTCCTACCGGTAGCATCAATATTGTAGGTCAGACCAGCAGCTCATTTATACAATCTGACGAAGTTAAGATCTATGTGAAGAGTATTGAGAAGGGAACAATTGCAGCTTCTGATAATTTGTCAGGCGTTGACTATATTCTTTTCTATACATCTGAGAAATACTACGGATCAGGTGCTGAACTGGAGGCAGCAGTGTCCACAAAGAGTGCTGCCTGGAGCAGATATACTGATAGTGACAGACCTTCTACAGCAAAGGATAAAAGGGTTTATGTTTACGCTGCAATCTATGATAAAGCAGGAAATGTAACGTATATCTCTACTCATGGAATACTGTACGATACCGTAGCTCCTAAGATGGTATCGGCTACAGTAGCACAGTCAAAGGACAGCAAGAGTTCCGTAGTTGCCCTTGGTGCTACAGATAAGTTAAGTGGTGTCAACAGATTTAAGATGGAATACAGAGAGAAGACCTCAGAGGACATGGCAGGTCCGGATAAAGACTATCTGTTCAACATGGGAACCTATATTGAGGTTAAGGAAGAGAAAGATGGAACTGCACTTGGTTCCACCACTGTAGATGATCTGGACAGCACAAAGACCTACATGTTCTACTTCGTAGCTGTGGACAGGGCTGGAAATATTTCCGATGTCATGAGCAAGGAAGTTAAGGGCAGCGAAGCCAAGAAAGACACCCCTGCTTCAGGCGGCGGAGCTGCAGCCGGTGGTGGATCAGGATCCGGTTCAAAGTCCGGAGGACTGACACCTGCACCAAGTGGAATTGCCGGAGGCGGCGGATCACAGAGTAAGCCTAAGGGCGGAGCAGGAAAGAGCACAACACCTACTCAGCAGACCAACGCCGAGAAGATAGCAAATACCAAGATAAACAGAAATCCATATATTGGTGATGCAACAGGAAGCACCAAGATTGGTGAAAAAGAGACCAGCGGATGGACAAAGATCCTGTCTGAACTTAACAAGGCAGATAAAGGAACAATGATCTCCGTTGAAATGAGCGGATTCTCAGAGGTTCCCGATGACCTTCTGACCAATCTTAAGAAGCGTGAAGACGTTAACGTTAAGCTTCAGATGGCAGATGATGTTGAGTGGAGCATCGTTGGTGCAGACATTACAGATGAGAGCTTTAGGGATATGGATCTGGGAGTTAAGCTTGGATCCAAGAACATTCCGGCTCAGATCCTTCAGGATGTCACAGGAACCAATCCTCATGTTGAGTTCTCTGTAAACCACGAAGGTGACCTTGGCTTTACAGCAACCATTGGCATTCCGGTAGGTGTTACAAACAAGGGCATGAATGCTACCCTGTATTACTATGATGCCAACGGAAAAGAGCTGAAGCCTCAGAGCAGCTGCATAGTAGATGGCCAGGGATTTGCCAGATTCCCGCTGACACATTGCTCAGACTACACCGTAGTTATAAGTCCCGAGCCAATGCTTGCCACAGGTACTTCTGTAAGCACTGTGACCACTGAAACATTGACAGCAGATGAAATTCTTGATGGAACAAAAATAAGGCTTACTGATCTGTTTGGAATCAATCAGAGCGGCAGAATATGGCTCTTTGTAATTGCACTTATCAGTGCAGGACTTTGCATAGCAATTTTGTTCCTGCCTTCATTCCAGCAGGACAGAGGACTTGATAGAGGAGATCTATTGTAATGGCATCTGTGCAGGAAATATCTCCAAGAAATCTGGGAGCCTTTATAAAGCTGATCCCGGAAATACTTCAGGAAAAGGCCTTGAAGGAACCCTTTCACTTTTATGGAATCGAGGAATCCGGAGAAGCTTCCGGAGTAATCGTCTTTAAAGATTCAAAAGAAATAGCAGAGATAATGTACATCTACATCCTCCCGTATCTTAGAGGTACGGGAGTGGTAGATGTAGTTCTTTCGGACTTTTTTGTCCAACTTGACAGTGCAGGATATTCCTTTGCCACAATGCAGTTTGTGCCGAATGAATATCCTGTTTTGTCACATATTTCCAAGAGATTTGGATTTGAAGAGAGCAGGCTTGATTATGCCTATTTCAGATTCACAGCTCAGGATGTGCTAAGGTGCAGGGCATCCTCCTTTGAGCCTCAGGGAATCATCAGAGTCAGATATCTTCCTCCTGATAAGCTGGAAAGATTAAAAAAGCTTGTAGACAAATATATTAAGGTCTATGGAGATAAGCTTCTGGATATCAAGGAAGCTCTTCCTTACAGCATGGTATACCTTGAGGGAACAGAGCCCAAGGGTACCCTTATTGTTGATGTTCCTCAGTTTGACGAGGATATCACTGTTGGAGATATGAAGAGATATCCGGAGCCGGGGGCCTACGACATTACTCTGTTCTTTGTGGGGACTACATCCCAGAAGGCGCCGTTATATCTTTTAAGCGGACTTTGCAGAATATTAGAAAAAGAGCTTCCGCCCAACGCAATTATAACAAGCTACATTCCGGAAGGGCATGTTGTTACACTGTTTGAGAACATTCTTGGAATTAAAGGATACCACGAGGTTTTAGCAAAGCTCGACCTTGGAGGACTGTAATATGGGTGATTACGAACATAAAAAAGCCTTACAAGAGCAGAAGTTAGCATCGCTGCAGGAGCAAAAGCAACAGGTCGACCAGGAACAAATGGGAGGCCAGTTTCAGCTGCGCCAGGAAGATAAGGTTGCCTTTGATGAGGAGGCTCTTTCAAGTCAGGTAAGCAGTCAGAGGCAATTTTACCGTAGCTACAAAGAAACCTGGGTTCAGGAATATGAAGGCCGAAAGATAAGTCAGTCAGAATATGTGGATCCTGTTGAGCTTCGTGTTCAGAACAAAAATCTTACATATACCCAGAAAAAACAAAGAAAAGAAACCGCCAAGCAATTTGCGGAGACCTGGACCAACAGGATGGAAGCCATGGACCAGGGACAGTTTGGGTTTACCTACACAGGTAAAGCTGATACCTATACCCATGATATGATGATCGGCACCATAAAGTATGCGGCTATCGATAAGAAGAAGGACGAGATCATTGGAGAAGTCCTAAGGGAGTTGGAAGCTGAGAAGGCCAAAGTTTCTCCTCTTTTTGCCAAGTATTTAGAGCAGATCAAAGCCCTTGGACCTGATATTAATGTTGTGCCCATGCAGACTGTAAGGGAAAATGTAATCTTTAGTGAAGCAACAGTTGCGGACTACAAAAGATACATCAAGAAGGCTGTAATGGATCCTCCAGGAGTTTTAAAGGATGCAGTAAGTGATACCATTTTGTCCTTTGGAAGGTTCCCAATCAACATGCTGGATAGCGAGGCTATCCCTCAGAAGTTTGATTCCGTAAAGCAGCTGCGCGACAGATACAGAGCAGCAAGTAAGCTTCTTAGTGATATGTCCAAGGATGATGAGGTGTACGATCAGCTTGGAGAGATACAGGCTGACAGGAAACTTAGCAGCAATATTGCCCTCACCACCGAGATGTATCGAAGACTTGATGCGGATCTTGTCTACACTCTGAAGAAAAATGGATTCAAAGTCAATGAAGATTTCCTTGACACCGATACTGAGATCAACCTTCGGCGTTACGTCAGCACCAATGGTCAACTGGCCCTTGATGGTATGAAGGAACTTCTTGGAAGCAGGTCGGACCACAGGGAGGCTGAGGCAGACATTCACTGGCTTACTGCTGTAAAGGCAGAGCTGGATAAGGTGGAGCCACCTGTAGAAAAGAAGAAGGAAGAAAAGAAAGAGGATAAGAAAGAAGAAAAGAAAGAAGACAAGAAGGAAGACAAAAAAGAGGATAAAAAGGAAGACAAGAAAGAAGAAAAGAAGGAAGAAAAACCTGAATTTGAATTCAAGGATCAGTATAAGATTGCAGAGACTGCTTCAGATCTTGTAGTTGCCGGAATACCTTTGGATGCCCAGAAAAAGGATCTTTTAGACAGCCTTTCCAAGAACGTCATTGCTATTGCTCAGAATATTGAGATGCTTGAAAAGGAGATAACAAGAGCAAGAGGTGTTTCAGCGGTAAAGGAAAAGAAGAATGAATTAAGGACCGAAGTAAGAAAGAGGCTCCACTGGTACATCAGGACCAGGGAACAGCAGGTGCTGGACCTTATGGACAGAGCTGCTGGTTTTTTGAATGCCATGAGATATCTTACCGGTAAAGAAAAGCTCAATCCCAACGGTGTTGCTGTCCTGGATGAGACTCAGAAAAAGCTTCTGGATCTGGAACACGACGAGGATGAAGAGGGGGAAAGTGAGGACCTTCTTACAAAGGGCACTACAAAAGACCTTGTGGCCATAAGAACTGATCCTCTGACCTTTAATCAGTTCAAGAAAAAGATGCTGGATAGATTCAGGGATGTGAAAGAGGCTTCTGAATTTAAAAAACTCCTCAGCGTAAAAAATGCATCCATGAGATATGACATTCTTCTTTTACAGGGAAGAGATTTTGATACCATGACCCTGGAAGAGCTGCAAAAATCTTTTAATACGACCATTTCTTCACAGCCCACAGTAGATCTTTTGGCAGATTCCATGAAAGCTCATCTGGATGATGTTGATGCCCTTTATGAGAGAGTTGGAGATAAGTCATTAGCTCTTTTATCTGAGCAGGAAAGAAAGTTTGTTATTGAAAGATTTACAGCCATAAGGACAAAACTCTTTGCCTACAACAGGCTAAAGGAAGTTGTTTTTCCATCCGGCGGGACTTATGGAAACATTGCTTTGGAAAAACTTGTTAAAGATATGAAGGGCGATTTCCCGCTGTTTCATAAGAGGTTCCAGCTTAGTCTTATGAAATTTAAGCTCCTTGGTGATGCCTGCGATATTTACAGGAGAGACCAGATCACCAGGCAGATCCTTGATGGTACAGCCACTGAGGAGATGTACTCTGACAGCGAGAAGGAAGAGCTTGCAAGGCGTATTAAAAAGGTCAAGAAGGTTGACGGAAAGTATCCTCAGGGACAAAGCCCTCAGGACATAATGAGTGAGTATTTCGCAACACTCCAGGCTGAAGCAATCAATCTGAAAATGGCTCATTTTGGAGAGATGGGTAATTACCTTCTTGCAGAACAGGAAGTCTTCGAGCATGAGGACAAGGAGGCTACAAAGAAGGATAGAAAGAGCAAGATTGCTAATCAGAATGCAGCCTTAGCTGAAAAGCAGAAGAAACTCCAGGAAGAGAAAGAAAAACAGACTGCCCAGAAGAAAGAGAAGAGAGCAAAGGTACAGGTTAAGAAGGAAGAGAAAAAGAAGAAGGAAGCAGAAGATAAAGAAAAACGCAGAAAACAGGCTCTTGCTGATAAGCACTGGCGCGAAGAAATGAGGCGTCCTCCTGTACGTGTTCAGGATCCGGAGGGGCACGTTCCTTACGAGAAGCAGGTTAAGCCTGTACACTGCTGGGCATGCGCTCTTTCAGGCCTTATGAATCACAGGGCAGGAAAGCAGGTGGCAAACCTTGATGAGATCTCAAAGCTTCAGGTACCACCTCGTGAAAAGACCGGAGTTATCGTCGAAGATAATTATCAGTCAACAAAGACTGTTGCTGAGAGTATGCTCCAGGGTGAAACCATGAGTTCACCTATGATGCTGGGAGATTACGTTTTTGACAAGATTCCGGGAACTATCATGAGGTCAGTGCAGATCGGATACGGAGACGCTGACAAGAAGGATGAATGTAAGGAGACCATAAGAAAGACCATCAGGGCTGCTCTGAAAAAGGGCCCGGTTGCTGTGCTTCGTAACCAGCACTTTGTGCTTTGTTATGGAATTCAGGGAGACAGGCTCCTTGTAAAGAACTCCACCAGAGACAAAGAGGATGGAGGACCGGATGCTATCATGCCTGATCACTTCACAATTGATGAGTATGTGGAGAAGATGACAGCTAATGCCGGAATCGAGCTGGTATGGCTTGAGGACCTTAAGGGCCAGGAAAAGAAGCTGGCGGAAGAGTTCCCTGAGAGCTTTACCTACGATGAAAAGACCAGTGAATTCCAGCTTCCTGAGGAAAAGAAGAATCAGACCTTTGAACACAAGGGCCCTGAGACACTTATGCATGTAGAGGGACTTGAAGGCTTCAGAGCCGAGCAGGATGGTCGTGTAACATACACAGTTTATGTTCCAAAGGCAAAGCCAAAGATTGAAAAAGAACCTAAAAAAGATTAAATCTTGACGTGACTTATGTTTGAAAAAAAAGAACGGGGAAAGAAAGAGACAACCAGAAAGGGCTTCAGGTTTACATTGGGAGGGAAGATAAGCCTTGCCATTGCAATTACCATGCTCTTTTTGGTCTTGATCTCTTTTTTTCTTGTTCGCTATATGCTTTTTGTTCACATCGTATCCGAAGACATCCAGGATGTTTATTCCATGGGTGCTACAGCTATGGATTATATGCAGCTTTCCCAGTGCAAACGCATGTGTGAATATGCAAGGGATGCTTATGAAAAGTCAGAGGATGAAGACGATGATGACTATTATGAACTCTTTCCTACGGATGCTGAGCTTCTGACCAAGAAGATCAACGTGGTCAAGATACGGGATGATCTGGAAGTCGTAAAAAGAAATTTTGACGAAGTAAAGGACATAGGCTTTTGCTTATGGGACAAAGAAAATGAGCAGCTGATAATAGTTCAGGATACTGATAATACTGAAAGGGGAACCCGAAAGCATTTTGATGAGACAAAAGGGGGATATGTGTATTCCACGAGAAATCACTTTATTCAGGTAGAAAAGCTGGTGGATGCAAACAAGGGACAGTACATAAGGATCACAGCTCTGATACCTCTTTCTCAAGATGAAGATGATGGCGATGACGATGACGATTACAGTGGTGACAACAATGCCAGTTACATGTTCATAATACATGAATCAGATACCCCATATTACCTGATCTATTCCTATATGGGATTATATGTACTATTCATAGCTATCATTTCAGTTGCTGTACACCAGATTGTAGGCAGGTTGTTCTCCAGACAGATAGTAAAACCCTTAAAGGGACTTTCCAGGGCGGCCAACAATTACACTGCCAACCCGGATAAGCTGGGACAGGAGCGTTTCTTTGACAAGATAGATATAAAATCCAATGACGAAGTTGGGGACCTGGCAATCGCCATGAAGACCATGGAGGTTGAGATCAGGCAGTACATTGAAAATCTGAAGGAGATTACTGAGGAGAAGCAAAAGCTTGCTACGGAGCTTGAGATTGCCGCTAGGATTCAGATGAACATGCTTCCCGAGAAACTTGAGTTATCGGATAAGCCTTACGAGATATATCCTTTTATGAGACCTGCAAGAAGCGTTGGAGGCGATTTCTATGATTTCTTCCCGATAGATGAACACCGGGTTGCGCTGGTAATCGCAGATGTATCAGATAAGGGTGTGCCGGCAGCTCTTTTCATGGCTGTATCAAAGATTCTCATAAAGGGAAGGCTTGGAAATGTTCCGGATGATGTGGCCATGGCATTAAGGGATGCCAATAACCTGATCTGCAGTAACAATAAGGACATGATGTTTGTTACGGTATTTGCAGGGATCTATGATGAACGGACGAGGACTTTAAAGTATGTTAATGCCGGTCATGAGGATCCGATAGTTTACCGGAAGGCAGAAGATAAGTACTCCTACATTATGGAGGAGCACGACATGTTCATGGGTATTGAGGAAAATCTGGAGTTTACTTTAAGAGAGATTACTTTGGAAAGCGGCGACAGGTTGTTCCTTTATACTGACGGTGTTACAGAGGCTGCGGATGCCCAGGAGAACAGATATGGTACAGAAAGGCTTTTGAATGCCCTTAATGAGGATACATCCCTTATGGGTGATGATTTTATCAATAATTTGTGGGATAAGCTGTCTCAGTTCCAGGATATGAACAACCAGGCAGATGATATAACAATGGTTCTTTTTGAGGCGTAAAGAGATTTTGCCCCTATTTTGGGTGAATCGTATAAAGGATTGAAGTGATTTGGAGATGGAGGCTTTACCGAAAGCCGGCTGTTAGGAGGTGTGATTATGGCAGAACACCAATTTGAAGGATACAAGCAATCTAAACAACAATCAAACTGGGACTATGAAGTATATCAGGCTGATAAGAAGTCTAAGTTTTTCGCTCCTGTTGGGGAGCCTGTTGAAAGCAGCCAGCAGGTAGTGCAGCGCTTCGAGGAAAGGTACAACAATCCTGAGGATTTTGCGGAAAGGACCAAGTACTATTTCCAGGATGAAAATATTGGATATCTTAAGGCTGAACGTTATCAGAGAATGAATGAGGATGAGGACTCAAAGGTTAAGTACTTTGCCGGAGCTCATACAAATCGCTGGGCATGTAAGAGAAAAATGAAGGCTCAGGAGGCTTCTGATAACTTCAAGACCATGGCACAAAAGATGTATGTATACAGGAAGCTGTCTAAGAAGCCGGATTGTACCAGCACTGATAAGTTTGCCCTTCAGGAGGAGGTTATCAAGTATCGTTTAAAGGGTATGACTGCAGCAGCTGTTGTAAAGGGCAAGAGCAGTGAGCATGAAGAATATATGAAGACAAAATCTAAGCTTTCCTGCAGTATGGTTCTTTTAGATCAGCTGGATCACCTCATTGCTGAAGAGAAAAATGCAAAGCAGCTGGAGGTATTAAATAAAAAGAGAGAGGCGCTTTCCAAGGTGGTTGATAATACAAGAGAGCAGCTTCTTAAAATAAATATGTAACAGTTGGACGAGGAGAAAGTAATGAAGATCAGTTACGTGTATTTGGATGAGAAAAACAGGATCTATTTTGAGAGAGTATTTCCTAAGGAGATCGAACTGGCACCATTTCGTGTGGCAGTGGGAGTTATTGACGAAGAAAGAAGGGTCTTGGGAGCTGTTTCCTATATCCTTTTGAACTATGAATACTCTCTGGACTGGATCTATGTGGAGCCACAGGTAAGACGTCAGGGAATTGGAACGCAGCTTGTACAGGAGACCTTCAGGTGCATGATGCACACAGGAGACCTGTTCCCGCTTTCTGCGCAGTTTGAGTACTCTGACGAGGATAATGTGCTTCACACTTTCTTTTTATCCATGAAGCACATGATAACAACCTATTCCCATGAACGCTACTATGTGACAAAAGATGACATAAAAAAAGCTGAAGGCCTTCGCTACAATTCAAAGAATGAGGTTGAAGCGGAACTGTTTTTTGATAAGCCTGAGGCTGAACAGAAAAAAGTCCTCAACATGCTTATGAGAGAGCAGACCTATGAGGTAGCAGACTACGAGCGCTGGAAAGAGAGCTGTGTTCCGGAGCTTTGTAAGTGCATATATGTAAAGAATAATCTGGTGGATCTGATCTTTATGCAAAAGAACCCTGATGGGAATTTAGAGCTTTCCTACCTTTACGGAAAGTACCCTAAGGGGCTTTTTGAGCTTCTTGCAGAAACTGTAAGAGATCTGGAAAACCATTTTCCGGGAGTTAAGATTACCTTCGATGCCATGACAGATGATTCTAAAAAGCTTGCAGAGCACCTGTTCCCAACTGCAAAGAAAGCTCATGTATATGAAGCTGAATTTTAACCGGAGGATGTAATATGTCACATTTTGAAGAATATAAAAGAGCTTTTAAGCAAAGAGAGTTAGATCCTCAGCCTTTGCAGACTTTTTATCAGAATACCGCTGAAAGGACCCTGCCTGGAGTGAACGATTACACGATAGGCTATGATGCTGATCAGCTGATGCAGTATTTTGAAGACAGGAATATGAATGCTGAGGACTTCGAGGCCAGGACTAAATACTATTTCCAGGATCAGGAATATGCCACAAGAAAAGAACAGCAATATACCAAGTTTTCCAACGCTGATAATGCTGATCTTATAGCTTATGCCAACAGATACCGGAACCATGATGCTGATAAGAGAAGTAGAAGTGCCGGAAAGGCAGCCAGGTATTTCCGCCTCATGAATCAGAGGATGGCTCGTTACAGGAACGACCAAAATGCTGATAGCCTGACGAAATTCGAACACAAGGAAGAAATCATGTCCTTAAGGCTTAAGGCTATGCTTGAGGCAGCAGAGATGAAGTCCAAGAGCAGTACCCATGAGAAGTACCTTAAAGGCAGGGCGAGACTATCCTGTAACATGATCCTTAAGAATCAGCTCATGTATCTTATAAGCAATGAGCATGACCGCAGGCTTTCCAGAAAGCTTAGGAATAAGCTTGATAAGATCAACTATAAGATTATTGATGCCCAGAAAGAAGTAAGGAAAAGCATCAAGTCTGTCCAGGAAACCTGGCAGATCACTCATGGGATCAATTCAACTACCAAGAGGCAGAAGTTTGCTGAATACAGGCAAAGAAATGGTTTTATCAAACCTTATGCGGCAGATGCACTCTTTAACCTGGAGACATTCCAGAATCAGGCGCAGGTCCAGGGACTGGAGTGGCCATGCTGCGTAGTTCTTGGGGACAGACACGGAGCTCCTCTTAATAAAGCAGAGGTGAAAAGGCGAGATTTTAATCAGGCATACCGTCAGGCTGTTGAAAATGGAGATGCTGAAGCGGTAGAGGAGATGCAGAAGCAGGCCATAAGGCGCTTCATGAGGATGCCTGTACCATCTCCAAAAGAAGTTGCTGACGAT
The DNA here is from genome assembly GCF_000702965.1 of Butyrivibrio sp. AE2032. Lineage (NCBI taxonomy): Bacteria > Bacillati > Bacillota > Clostridia > Lachnospirales > Lachnospiraceae > Butyrivibrio > Butyrivibrio sp. AE2032. Next base: position 31,898 of record NZ_JNLF01000009.1, read on the forward strand.
GATCTTGTTAAGTACATCAACAAACATTTAAGAACATATTATGAACTTACTAAGCTGGCTCTTCCTTACTACCAGAAGGAAGTAACTGAAGGCAGCCTTAAAAACTATGCCCAGCAGCATCCGGAGTTTATGAGAAAGCTCTACTATGTTGAGGCGTTGAACAAATATATAGATTTTGCTCTTCGCTGCGATTACATGATCCAGTACAAAGATGGGCGTTTCGCCATGGAAAGTGATCCGAGATTTATGGCTAGGAAGAAGCTTGATGGCGGATGGGAACGTCAACTGGCCTTTGGCCAAGGCCAGGATATAGCGATGTTCCAGGGCCTTAAGCGTGCCTACAGGAATATGAATAACAGACTCTTTATTCCTATTCTCAAAGCCAGGAAGAAGCGCGGAATGATCATCAATAATCTTAAGGACATGAAAAATAAGATCATTATTGCGCCTAAGGTCAACAAGATCAAGCGATTCTCTCTTAATCCCGGAATGTCTGAGAAGGACTACGATGATGAGGAAGAGATCAATGTACAGGAAGATGATCTTATTTTGGAGATCAATAACAAGCCTTTCATAAAGCTTTCCGATGCTAAAAACGAAAAGACTGATAAAAAGTACTTAAAGAACAAGGAACGCATCATTGAAAATGATGAGGAGTACGATGAGGAAGATGAGAAAGAAGACAACATCATAAAGATCAAGGATGACAACAAGATCATCATAAACGAGAAGGAAGAGGACAAGAAGGAAGAGCCTAAGGTTGAAGTGAAGATAGAAGAACCTAAGGTTGAGGAGAAGAAGGAAGACAAACAGGAAGATAAGAACCTGATCATTGAGGAGGAAAAGAAGGAAGAAAAGAACAAGATCAATGTGATCAATGAGGAAAAGGTTCAGCAGAAGGCGCCGGAAAAGATGATCTTAAAGGCTCCCAAGTATGAGCCTGTTGAGGGATCTCAGGAAGTCCTGAAATACATAAAGGATTATCTGGGAGTTGGTAATCATCAAGAGTATGTTGATTTCATGGAGAAAAAGGCTAACCCTTACATTTACAAAGGGGAGTCTGGAAGAACTTTAGACAGATGCGTTGGCAACATGATCAAATTTGTGCGCTTTGATGAAAAGCATATGCCGGCTACCAAAGAGGATGAGATCAACCATAAGTGGAACATGGATTTCCTTGCAACCTGGGAAAAGGGAAAAGAAAATCCTGTTAAGATGGGAGAGATGATCGCCCAGTATCTGCCACACATCTATGATGACATTGAGATGCCACCATTTCCGAAGAATGCCGATCCTGCCGATATGGAGCAGACGGAGTACAGAAAGGAGCTTGACGCTTGGTGCGACAGGCTTGTTAAGACTGGAAAAGTTGCAGATTTCCTATATAAAGCCAGTGTTGGAAAGTCCATAGATCAGATGAAAAAGACGATCCCCGGACTTAAGGAATATGTACAAAAGAATCCTAAGATGAATGCAACCATGGACATTCTCACTGCTGGTTGGTGTTATCTGAAGGAGTATCTGATAAACCACTATCATGTAAGTGCAAACCTTGGATCTGAACTTAGACCAATTGAAATAAAGGATGCAGTAAAAGTTTCAGAACAGGGAATGAAGATGTATGCATTTATGCTTTCAACTAACATGATGAAGAATAAAGCTGCCTTGAATATGAAGCTTGGAGCGTTTGATCAGGGACAGATGAAGTTTATGATCCCTGAATTCGAACAGGCCCTTAAGGAGGAACAGGAAGAGGCTCTAAAGGCAAAAGATCAGGAGCAGAAGGAAAAGATAGAGGACCAGAAGGAAGAACAGAAAGAAAAGAAGGAAGACCAACCTAAAAATGTGATCATAGAAGAGGAAGATAAGGTTGAGACAGAAATTGAGATCAGTGAAGAACTCTTATCTCAAGCGAATCTTCCTAAGAGAGTCAGAGAACCGAGAGCTCCAATTCCAAAGGAACTTAAGGCCTATTCAGACGCAGCCAATGATTATAAAGAGCTTCATGATGGTATGAATGCAAATCCGGTTTATAAACAGATGATCAAAAATGCCAACTATCACCTTGTAAAGGGACTGGCCAGAGATTCAGTTGACAGAGTAGCCATGAAAGTCATGAAGCCTGTTAATTTTGATGACAATTGGCAGCCTATTACAAAGCAGGACATGGAGAACCATAAGTGGAATCTGAAGTTCCTTAAAACCTGGGAGGGAACTGAAGGAAAACTTGAAGTTATGGGGAATATGCTAACTGAGCAATTGCCAAAAATATTGGATGATGTGGCATTACCTGAAGAACCAAAAATCAGGATAGATTTAAAGACGGCTTCAAAGGAGGAAAAAGCGCAGGCTATCAGCAGTATCAGAAAACAGTTGGATGAGTTTTGTGAAACCCTCGTAAAGGATCATGATAAGTACAATAAACTTGTCTTTTTAGCTAAGCAGGATCTGTCATATGACAATCTCAAGAAAAAGGTTCCAGGATTTTTGGACTTTTTCAATAACAATACGAAGTTTAAAGCCAAGGGTGATACTTTGGGATACATTTTTCAGTATCTGTCATTCTATTTACAGACTAAATATGGATATGATAACGCTCATGATATGCAGGTAAAGAAGAACATGCCCGGCTCCGAAGAACTTCTTGATAACTTCGCTGAGAATTATTATGAGAATTACGTCTCCTATCTGGATCACAAGGATGATGAGGTGGTACCTTTTGATAAGTCAGGGCTGAAGACCATTGTTCCCAGTATGGAAGAAGACAGGGAATTCTGGAACACGAAAAAGATTCAGCCGGAGCTTTCCAGACAGGCCTACAAGACTTATGGAACTTTAAAGAGATTCAATGGTTCCATGGGTGGTAGTAAATATGCCGAGCAGTATCAAAAAGTACAGGCACAGTTTGCTAAGTATGCCAAAAAGGGTGATACCTCCATGGAGAAATGCGCCTACGCCATTATGAAATCGGTGATTTATGACTCTGAAGGAAAGCCTATAGCCACCAGATTTCGCCAGAATGAAGACTGGAATATGAAGTGGCTTAAAGCCTGGGAAACAAATGATGCTAAGGCTCAGGAAAAAATGGTATCTCAGTACCTGCCTGAAACACTTGATACAGTAAAAGATATTCCAATTCCTACTGCTGATGAACTTAAGAAGCCGAATGCATATCTGGTAAGGCTTAACAAGTGGTTAGATGACAAGCTGGAGAAGAATACATCGGATTTAATAATGACATTCCAAAAGCTTTCTTCCATAAACTTTATAAGTAAGATCTTCCCGGGAGCAAAGAATTACCAGAAGAATAATCCTAAATTTGCACAGCTTATGAAGGTGACAGCAAGCCTTGAAGAATATGTATATAACTACGTGGCAGACAAGTATCTGTTAGATATAAGGTCCAAGGAGCCAAGAATTCTTTTGGATAAGGACGAGATGATCACAAAGGCTAAGCCAAACCTGGTTAAGATCATACCCGGTCTTATGAAAGATGTGACAAATTACGGAAAGCGCAAGAAGGATCAGGAAGTTCCGTTCCAAATAAAGGGAAAGAAATAAATTGGGTTTCTGATAGCATTAAGGAGGTATTGCTATGGGGAAATTTGAAAGCTATATAACAAAGCATCGCTATGATCCAACACAATTTCCTATGGACGCTGAAGAAAAGCAAAGGGACATGGGCATAGGTGAGTTTTGGATCGACTATGACGCTGAGCAGTTTGAAGAGCATCTTCAGGAGAAGATGCAGGGTTATAGCTTCCAGGACAGGTACTTGTATTATTTTGATGCCGCCGGATACATGGATGCCAAGCGTGAACGTTATAAAAAGATTTCTGAAGGGAAAGGCGGTGTAACTCAGTTTGCAAAGGCTCACGGCTATCACTCTGCCAGAAAGCGTAAAAAGAGTGCCAGGAAGGCTTCTGAGGCTTTTGGAAAAGCTGCGCAGTACGCAAATGATATACGTTATCAGCCGGCTCCCGATAGCCTTTATGACCGGTTCCTTCAGAGGGAAACAGTAATGCGTCTTATGCTTGAAGGAAGGATGAATGCCGCTGAGACTAAGTCTATAAGTAAGATGCATGAGAAATACTTACAGGGTAAGGCAAAGATCACCAGTCTCACGGTACTTCTTGAGCTGCTGGATAAGTGTAAGAATGAAGCAGATGCTCAGGCGGACATGACCTCTAAGATGAAGCTCCTTAAGAAGGAAGAAGCCCTGGAAAAAGAACTGGCGAAGGCCAGGATCGAATTCAGGGAAAGCCAGATCACTGCTGACCAGAAGTGGGTTCAGTCAAGTGGCTTTGATGGTATGAGTATTGAGAGAACCATGAGCACTGCGGAAGACAAGGTCACCAAGGGCAATGCTCTTACCTGCCTTATTATGGGCAGACTTAAGAAGCAGGAAAAAGATGGACTCATCGGCGACTTTCCTCTTGTTATCCCCAGGCTTGACAGCTATGGAAATCCAATAAACAAGGCTGAAAAGAAAAAGGCGGAGTGGAATCAGGCATATCAGAGCGCAGGGCCAAACCTTAAAGCAACAATGGATATGGAAGTCATAGCAAGGGTTGAGAAATTCAAGCTTCCGGATCTGGCTGAGCTTGATAAGGTTGGCATGGAAAAGCTGTTCCATGCTCATCCTGTGGAATACTATGAAATGCTGATAAAGGCCCCCAGGTTCCTTACTGAAGAGATCAGAAAAGGTGGGACCTATGCGGACTATGCCCAGCAGAACCCTGAATTTGCAGCTAAGGTAAACGTTCTTCAAAGCCTCGGAGCTTTGCTTGAATATACCATTAAAAGAGCTCATGTTGATCCATTTACGGGAAAATTTTATTCCCATGCTGATTATGAAAGACTTAAGCCCAGCCTGGATGCTGTTAAGGATAGTTTTGGCATAGATGTGGCTTACAGGGAGCTTCTTAATGCGCATAGAATGTCTCTTTTACCTGATGATGACGACGATGATGATGACGATTATGACGATCAGCAGCAGGTAGAGAGGGAAGAGGAACAGGAGGATAAAAAGCTTGACAGCCAGGACGATGGTCAGAGGGTTGTAAAGGTGGATGCCCAGGAAGAGGAGGAAGGACAGGAAAAGCAAAAGCCTATAGAAGAGGATACTGAGTCCATGCTTGAGTATGGCATGCTTCAGGAGGAGAGGAATCCGGATCTGACTCTAGAGGACTATAAGATATACAAGGAGATGTTTGACAGCGGTTACGCAGCAAGAGATCCCCATCTGGTGATGGATGTCTTTAGCATGAATCTTGAAAGAAAGCAAAAGGGACTAAGTAAGATAACCCTTCAGGATCATCTTTCTGCATTTATGTCATCTCTTCGCTATAACGGCAGAGGAGAACCTGCATCGGCTGAGGACAGACGCATCCTTGAGCAGAATAAGAGGTGGTTAAAGGCCTGGCAGGAGGATGACGAAAAGGCCAAGAGGGATATTGTGGATGAGCAGCTTCCTAAGCTCTTTGAGGGCTTTGAATTCCCTGATCCGGCAGCAGAACCTGTTACTGTATGGATTGAAAGGATGATAAAGGAAAAGCCTTTCAAATTCAATGAGATGCTAAGGAAGGCCACAGCTATAGATGATCTGGCAGAAGAAATGGATTATATTTACGATTATGAAAAGGCCCATCTGGATCTGGTTTTCAAGCTTGACCTTGCACATGATATAGCAATGATAGCCAGAATGCAGATGGTTGCTTACCATTCCATAGATACTTTCAATCAGGGAATAGCAGGACCGGAGGTGGGAAGCATTGCCCACGGTGCAGGAACAAAAGAAGCACAGGATAGCTTTGAGCATTCAGAAAAGCTGGCTAAATTTACTGCAGATTATGCTACTCACTGGGCTGAGTTACAGAGCCATAAGACAGGAGGGGGAACTACATGACAATTGACTATGTTCTTATAAACAAAGAAAACAGAGATCAGTTTTTATGTGTATTTCCTGCCTTTTTAAAGGCAAACGGAAACAGGGTTTCCCTTGGGGCTGTAAACGAAGATGGTGAGATCCTTGGAGGTATCTCTTTTACCTTTGCAAACTTCCGCTACGACATAGACTGGCTCTATGTGGAAGAGGCTGCAAGGAGGCAGGGAGTAGGAGCAGGGCTTGTCCGTCAGGTGATAAAGTTCGCTAATAATACCGGTGAGATTTATCCTATCGCCTGCAGATTTGATGTGTCAGATACAGATAAAGAGCTCCACAGCTTTTTTATCTCCCTTGATGAGATGGAGGTTGACTATTCCCATGAGCGCTACTATATAACAACAAAGGACGTTGTTGCATCCAAGCTCACCAAGATGGAGCCAAAGAAGGGAAGTATCGGGGCAGAAGCTTTTTTTGATAAGCCAAAGGGCTTTCAGGAAAATGTTTTGCGCTTTCTTGAAAAGAACCACGATTACTCGGTATTTGACTACGATGAGTGGAAGGATGAATGCGTACCGGAGCTTTGCAAATGCGTGATTTCTCACAATGAGCTGGTTGGATCGATCTTTATTCTTCAGACCGGGGAAAATAAATTCGATATTTCTTTTGTCTACAGCAGAAACCCAAAGGCTCTGGCACTGCTCCTTGGAAGCGTGGCAAAAGAGCTTGAGGAGAAATACCCCGATGCTGAGCTCTCCTACGAGACTGTAAGCAGTGAGAGCGAGGTTTTGTCGGAGCATCTGTTCTCGCACGCAAGAAGTGAACATATTTATGAAGCTGTTTATTAATAATTTGGCCAATTTTTGTGCTATCATATTACCTAGGAAAAAAGTTTTTGACTCTAATGGGGATTAAATAGATGGCACGTTTGGATGAACAGGATTTTGATGAAAAAAGGCTCTCTCGCCGCCAGAGAAGAAAGCAGGGAGAGCTTTTTGCGTATATAATTTTAGTAGTGACTATTCTTCTGGTTGTAGGCGTTATCGGAGTGGGAGTTCACTTTTTAAGAGGCTTTATCAAGGACCGTACTCCGGAGCCTGAGGTGGTGGAGACTGAGGCTACACAGGAGGAGAGCGCTGCTGTGATCGAGACTCCCACGGAAGCACCTGAGCCCCAGGAGTACACCCAGGAGGATCTTTTTAAGGAGATAACCGACACTGTTCTTGGAGAGATGTCTTTGGAGGACAAGGTGGCCGGTCTCTTTATCGTTACACCGGAACAGCTCACAGGAGTTGAGACTGCTGTAAAGGCAGGAAGCGGAACCCAGGAGGCCCTTTCTACCTACGCTGTTGGCGGTATCATGTATGCTCCCAAGAATATCAAGAGCACAGATCAGATAAAAGAAATGCTGGATGCAACTGCTTCTATGTGCAAGTATCCCGTATTTACTATACTTTCTCAGCAGGCTGGAGACTCCGACTCTGTAAAGGAGACTCTGTCTCTTACGCCGCAGCAGGAGATCACCGATGAGGAAACTTCCCATTCTGCAGGTTTGGATGTTGGTTCACAGCTCTTTAAGTACAGCTTCAATTTTGCTGTGATGCCTTCTGTCGAGGTTTCTGAAGAGAGCCTGTTTGGCCAGGAGCCTGGAACAGTTAAGAAGAACGCATCTGCCTACGCCCTGGGACTTAAGGAATCAGGTATAACAGCCTGTGGAGCTTTATTCCCTGCAAAGGCAGACACTGCATCTGAGATGGCAGCTATTGATGTTTCCAAGGATGACCTGGTGCTCACCCAGTACGAAGCCTTCAAGGAGGCCATAGATTCCGGATCCTGCAACGCCATTATGGTCACCAATGCATCTTTTCCTCAGGTTACCGGGGACAACACTCCAGCATCTCTTTCCGGAACTATGATAGGAGAGGAGCTTCGTGGAACCCTTGGCTTTGATGGCATAGTTATCACAGCGCCCTTAAGCGAAGGTGCCATAACCGAGTATTACACCTCCAGCGAAGCTGCTGTTGCAGCCATCAACGCCGGTGCAGATATGATCTGTGTTCCTGAGAATTTCACCGAGAGTTACGAAGCGCTCTTATCCGCAGTTCAGAGCGGAAGCATCTCCGAGAGCAGAATAGACGAATCTCTCAGAAGAATCTTCAAGATCAAGTACGCCGACCGCGTCGACCAGATCTCCGAAAATTAAAGTTGTGCCACGGGGACGGTTCTGCTGGCAGATGCAGCCAGACCTTCAAAAATACTTGTTTGCTCCTCGTCGTGGATTACTAAATTTCAAAAACAGCCAAAAGCCTCATCTCATGTTATTCAGAACATTCGGCTTTAGGCTGTTTTTTCAATTTGTACTCCATCTCCTCGTGCGAGAACTGCGTATTTTCAAAGATCTGGTTGCATCTGCCAGCAGACCCGTCCCCACGTGATTCTAAATAGCTGCTATTTGAAAGAGCGTTAATCGATTCCTTGATATATAAGCAAAATGTTTATACATTTTTTACGAAAGAAATTATCGGTATATGATATATTAAAGGCAACTAGAATAAAACTATAAATGTGCGGAAATAATCATTCTACAATAATTACTTATTTATTTAATTGTTGCATGTGTTTTTAGAAACATGATAGGAATGTTTAATGGATGTTTTTGGAGATAAAAGAATTGTTATTGCACTTCAGCAGACTGAAGAACCATTGTATATTGGAGGTTCGGACATTGTTACAGAAAGTGGTCGTACTGTAGATGTTGAGTATGAAACAGAATTAAAGTGGAATATAAAAAACCATTTAAAAATGGGAATATGTGGAGAATACTACGCATGGTATTTATTTGCAAAGTCAGGTATCATGCCATATTATCCGCTCATAGATGATCATGGAATAGATTTTATTGCGCTTATCCAAGATAGAGTGATTAAAATCCAAGTCAAAACTGCACACTGTAGTAACTATACTTTTATTAGGGCGGATAGACCAAAAACGTTTGAGTATTATTATCTGTGTTATATCAGGGTGGATAATGGATTGAAAGCTAAAGCGTATTTGTTTTCAATGAGCGATATTAAAAGACACTTAGAAGAGGCTGTTGAGGAAAAGGGAGTAAAGCATTATGAGAATTTTTCTTATCACAGTTACTCTAATAGTGATGTAGATAGAAAACCAGAGTACGGAATATCCGGAGCAGATAAATACTATATGCCATGTGGAAATATAGAAAAATATAATTGTATTTCCGATGGTTGGAGGATAAGGAAAGATAATATAAAAAGAGTTTTAAAGATGGAATGAATTATTGTTTTAACTGTGTTATAGGTGAGAGGAGTTTTTTTATGGGTCTTTTAGGAAATCTTGGAAGTATGTTAGGTGAATTGGATAAGGGAATTAATAATATCGTGGATGAAATAAGTAGTAACACTAATCTTTTAGAAAGGCAAAAAGATCAAAATGCAAGTAAAATATGCTCGAAATGTGGGAATTCTATGCCGATTTCTGCTAGGTTTTGTTCAAAATGTGGCACTGAATATGTGGAATCAGAGAATAAAAAAGAAGAATTAAACGTAGAAGTAGACATGCAAAATAATTCAGTGGTTCAAGGAATATGGCCAGTTATTCCTGATAATATTTGTTTTTATTGTGGTGCAATCGTTGATGAAAACGCATGTGAATGCTCTATTTGTCATAGCAAATTGATATAAGTGAGGTGGATATGAAAGTTGAGGTAGGTCAATGGAGTTGGCAGTTTTTACTAGATAGAATCAATAAAGTATTTTCGGATTCAGGAATTAGTACCATTATGAATCTAGACTATTCTGGTAATAGTGAAGCTAAATATTCAGATATACCTAATGGTCATACACCAACGGCTATTTTGGAAAGTAAAAATGTGTGGAGACAATTTGATGAACGTAATGGTATGCAATTTGAAAAAAAGAAAGTAACTGATGGTAAAGTAGATATTATTCATAGACACTATGGATTTATGGTTGTTCCTGAAGAATACTTGTTTACATTTAAATTGTTCACTGAAGGGAGTGAAGGATTAGAAGAACAGCTAAAAAAGCTTGTCGCTAACTTTAATAATGGATGCATGACTTTTTCAGTCAAAAATCCTTATGATGAGACCGAACCATCTTATTTGGGACTATACATTTCTTTTGAGAAGGCAGTGCGTGTTTCGACTACTAGTCAATTTAGTGATATTATTAAAACTCCTATTCACTTCAAAGGCTCATGTTATAGGATACTATCGTTTCCAACTGAGCCGCCGAAAAATGATTTCGAGATTGGTGATTATTTAGGAATTGTTCAGGGGCTAAAATGCATAGAAAGCGTTTTTTCAAAAATTGACAGTGATGTAGATAAGCTTAACCAAATTCAAAATTATAAAAAGAAAACACTATTCATGCCAAAGGAAATAGCAACCTTGGGAAGTCAATATATTTCGCATCAACAGATGGATAGGCAAGTGTTTGAACAACAAATAGTTATGCTCCCGTTTTTTTATCCGAATCTTTATGACGAAATATCAGCTGGCAAGAAAGTACAGGGAATAGAAGAGTTAAAGAATAAACTGAAGAATAGATATACACTTGTACATAAGAAGGCAATGGAAGTTTATGAATTATCTGGTTTTCCTATGAAATATTATGGGAATCTTGATCTTATAATTTATGGATTAAGCAAATATGGAACAATAAACGAGGCGATTAATTATACTATCAAAGAATTAAAAGCAAGAGATGCTTTGGCGAGAGATATGCAAAATGTTTTTAAAGGAGCAGTGAGTGATATGGCCACAACGGCTAAAGAGAAGTATGACGATATTAAAAGCAACGGAAGAGGCCATTATAAAGGTATGGCTGCATGTGCTATGACACATGGGGATTGTTGTAGTTCAGCTTATTGTAAATTTTATTATGATTGCTTGGATCATCGTTAGGATAATCAAACTTTTTGAGGGGGTGCCAAGCGTTTTTGGGTTTGACTTGAGGGTCAGACCCTTTTAGTATGGCGTTTTTTCCTTTTTTTATTATATCATGTTGGTGAGTCTAACAAATTTAAAAGTATTTTGCTATAACCAGAGAGTGTTTTGAATACAAAATTTAATATTTCGTTTATTTTGGTTTAATACTTCGTTGATAAAATGATAAAGAACGGAATGATGTGTTAAAAAGTATCGTGGCCTGAAAACTATAAATGATAATGAATAGCTATATCCAATTTTTATTTCTTGTGGAGATTGCTAATGAAAGAGATAAAATGCCTAAGAATAATACATAAACTCATTTTCGTGCTATTACTTGTGTTATTTTTTGTTGATGCTAAAGGAATATGTGCATATGCGAATGACATTGATGCTGCAATTCCAATGACAATAGATCAAAGAGTAACATCCAATTTTGGTGCTAGTTCATCACATGATAATTTTAGCTATTACGAATGGTATACATTTACTACACCGGATACTTGGTGTGAGTTTGTGTTTCATGGAGTATTTAATGGTGCTGATGCTCGCAGCATTAAAATTGTAAAGAAAAACAGCTTAGGTGATTACGAAAAAATAGCCAGTGCTTCTCCACCAAACAGGAGTCATAATGCATGTACATGTACTGCAGTAATCGAGCCAAATACGCAGTGCTGGGTCGAACTAAGAGGGTTGGTTTACAGCGTTGATTTCTATATGGACGTAAAACAAACGGAGCCTCCCGAACCCGAAAAGACAGATGGTAGCAAATGGGATAAAGCAATACCAATTATGATTAATGAAGAAGTGAGCGGAAGAATAGGTGAGAATGTTAATACAAAAAACGATTCAGAATTAAAGTACTATAAATTTACTACTCAAAATGAAAAGAAAAGGTATTATTTCTATTTTGTGTTTTCTGAGGATGGGCCTTCGGTATCGATTAATACATATGAAAAGCCAGGAACTGTTGTGGACATGATACTAATTAGGGCAAGTTATGAGAATGATTATAGGGCGACCGCTTACCATCCGTATGATCTTGAGCCCAACCAAGATTATTCTATAGTTATTCATGCTGATAAGCCTAATTCTTATAAATTTTTTATATCAACAGAAAAATTAGAAACACCTATTACTTTAGATGATAAGTTAGATAAAAACTCAAGTAATTTAACTAATTCATTTGGGAATCGTTCTATAAAAGAAGTTGATAAAGATGAGGTTCATGCTTCAGAATCCAAAGACGAAGAAATGGTTCGTGGCATTGATCAGGAGGCAATGAAAGGCAGTTCGGATAAGAATCAAGATAAATACGAAAAAATTGATGCGCTCATTATCACTGCAATAACTAGAGAAATAACAGAGGATGAATTAAAAGGTTATACTTCATTTGAATTATCAGCAGTTCGTAATGGAATATATGCTGTTCATGGATATGTGTTCAAATCTGAACAATGGAATGACTATTTCAAAAATTTCACTTGGTATGTTCCTGACACATCATTTAAGCAAGAACAGTTAAATTCCTTAGAAAACAGTAATGCTGGAATAATCAGGACGTATGAGGAAAAAGAATTTGGAGGGATATACTCATTTGATTGATTATTCGACAAAAAGGGTTACAGATGAAAATGATTCTTTGCATGAAAAGAATACTATTGTCGCTATATGTCGGAGCTTCATTATGCTCTGAGGTTTCAGGTGACAGTATTGCTGGTGCTAATATATTTCAAGAGACTCAATCGGAACAGGATTGTAGTCAGTCGTATCAGCACGGAAAGTATATTGTTGCAATTGATGCCGGGCATCAGGCAGTAGGTGATAGTGAACAAGAACCAATTGGTCCAGGATCGACTAAAACAAAAAATAAGGTTGCGAGTGGAACATCTGGTATTGCAAGTGGATTACACGAGTATGAATTAACTCTCATTGTTTCTCTTAAGCTTCAAGAAGAAATTATAGGATATGAAGTGGTTATGTGTCGTACTACAGATGATGTAAATATCAGCAATAGTGAGAGAGCGACTATAGCCAACCAAGCGGGAGCAGATGCATTTGTAAGAATTCATGCAAATGGTTCAGATAATAAATCTTTAAATGGAGCGATGACAATTTGCCAAACCAAATCTAATCCATATAATTCAGCTTTATATGATTCAAGCTATAAACTGTCAAGCTGTATCCTTGATTCTTTGGTTGATTCAACAGGGTGTCATAGATGTAATATATGGGAAACTGATTCAATGAGCGGAATAAACTGGAGTCAAGTTCCAGTTACAATTGTTGAGATAGGATATATGACAAATCCAGATGAGGATATAAAAATGGCTTCCGAGGAATATCAGCTAGAAATTGTATATGGGATAGCTGATGGTATAGATAAATTCTTCTTGCCATGAAATTGTTTGGAAGTAATTGAAAAAGGATGAGCGACAAGGCTATGTTTCTCAGATACACTAAGCTAATACTCTTATGATCTGTAGAGGAATAAAGGATTATAAATAACTAATGAAGATAAAAATATCATTTATCCTCAAATGAAATTTTGGGATATGGGATTTTGGCAAATGGGCTAAAATAAGTATTTGGAAGAAAAGGATAAAAAGATAGCATATGAAAAGTGATAGGATTGAAGAATCAAACAGAATAGTCCTTTTTTCCTTCAAGCACTATTTTTTCAGATTAAATGGGAATTAAAGTATTCTTAAAAGAGCCTTCATTACATTGGCAGGGCAGCTCGGATTTGTTATAATTATTGTGAGGAAGGAGCGGTATTTGCTTGCTTTCTTGCAATATTTCTAGATTGGAAGTTAGTAATGATAACATTTAAAATTGATGATTTGACACCATGCCTTAAACTGGTTGAGACAGGAGAGATTTACGATACTGAGGTAATCAGAATCAAAAGAAAATCAGTTTTACAGAAATTCAATTCAAGAACAGGGTGGTATTGCAACTGGTCAAAATTTGAAGAAGGCATTGACGTATATGCTTTGGTTCTGAAAGGGACATTTGACATACAAGGGTTGGTCGCTCTTGAGAAAAATGATGAGCAAAATGCGGTTCATGTTGTATGGGGATGTACAGCGCCAGAGAATAATATTTACAAGTATGGTAAACAGAAGTTTAAAGGTGTAGGTGGACATCTACTTGCAATTGCGGGGCATAAATCTCTTGAATATGGCTTTGGTGGCTATATTTATGCTGAAGCAATGGATAAAGAGCTCTTTGATTATTATATTAATGAGTTTGGAGCTAGGGCATTTCCGTATGGTTATCCTCCACATCCATACCGTATAGAGATAACCGAAAAGGCAATGGCGCCGATTATGGAGGTGTACAATTATGATGACAATGGTGAAGAATACTAATAAAGATCCCGTTCTTGAATATCTCGAAAAGTATCCACCATACAAGCCTCATGGTGATTTGGGAATAGATATGAGAGGGCTTAGTCGTTATGCGGATGAGCATGGCAAGGAGCCGGCTGATCTTACACCAGAAGAAGTAGAGATGTTCAAGAAGTAACACGTTAAATACATTTAATCCCTTGGACGCATGTAGAAGTTGCCCAAAAGTTCTTCAGTTCTTACAGAATTGATGAAGGCATTTGGGTCGATTTCACGGATCTTAGGGATTATTTTTCTTGTATCTGAAGCGCTTACGATTGAGTAAACGATCTTTTTATTCTTATGGGCAAAAGAACCTTCTCCGTCAATCAGGGTTGCACCATGACCACAGGTTGAGTAGATCATCTTGCATACCCGGTCCGGAACATCAGTTATTATGAAAAGCGTACGCTGCTGATAGGTCCTGTACAGCATGTGGAGGGCCTGGGTTGAAACGTACTGGAAAATCATTGAATAAAGCGCCTTGTCCCAACCAAAAAGGAAACCTGCAATTGCCAGGATGACGATGTTTCCACCAAGGATGTAAGGGAAGGCATCAACGCCCTTTTTCTGGGAAAGATAGATTGAGATAAAGTCTGTTCCACCACTGGTGGCATCAACGTTAAGACACATCGTAATGGCTATAGCATTAAGGATTCCGCCAAAAACTGCAACAAGAAGTGGATCGTGAGTTAATGAATAATGGGGCAACAGGTCAACGAAGAAACCATTTGCCAGAACCATGATCATGGAAAAGAGAGTGAACTTCTTTCCAATAAATCTGAAGCCTATATATACAGGGATAGCGTTCATCAGAACGTTGATCGGAGTGTAGGGAATAGAAAGCCCCAGATATTTAAGGGCGCTTCGCTGAATGATAATGGTAAGACCTGTAGCTCCGCCAGGGTAAAGACCTCCGGCATTTACGAAAGTGTTGATGTTCATAGCCATAAGAAATGCTGCAAGAAGAACGACCACAAGCCTTATCAGTTCCTTCCTGACGGCATTCCTGGTAATCCTGGTAGTATTCTTAAAGCTGTATGACTTTGGTGACATGGGTTTTTCCTCTGTTTAATTGATATTTTTAGTATAAATCATTTGGATTGGAGCGCATATATGGAAGGCGCAATCTTTACCTTCATGTAGATGTCGGCGTATTGGGAGGGGGAGAGGTCTTCCACGTAGTTGAGCTGGAAGTTCTTTTTGATCCCGTTCTTTATGAGGATGTCTGCCGCCTTGTTGTAGGCGATGGCTGCTTCGGCTTCGGAATTGTACTTGCCGACAACGTAGTTGCTCTTGATGTGGATGATGGCTTTGTACTTAAGGAAGCCTTTCTCTGCAAACTGCCTTACTCCGCGATATCTGTTGAGGATGATGATGTTCTCGTAGCGAAGGTCGTTGGGATCCTCGTTGGCAAAGCGGTAGTCACGGCCCTCCACGGCATAGCTCTTTATACCGTACCTCTGGAGAACTGAGAGCTGACTTCCGTAATCTGCCACGAACAGATGGGAACCCCTTTGCATGATCTTGTGGGAGGAGTAGTAAAAGAGATCTTCAATGTCGAATTTCAGTACCTGACTGGGAGAAAGATAATACAGGAAGTATTTCTTTTCCAGATAAATAGGATTAGCTATATACATGCCCTTGTCCCGGAAATTTATGAGACTTACGCACTTCTCAAAAGGAAGGGCCTTATTTTTTTTGTAGGAATCAATGGAAAAAGAGGGATTGTCTAAAATAGCAGCTGCTTCCTTGTAGGCAGTGGCAGCTTTTTTGATATCGTCAAAGCTTCCAAGGGAAATGTGTCTGCCCTGATAGGTGATGGATGCTCTGTAGGAGGGTGTGCCATCCTTCAAAGCCGTGGAATATACACCAATATAATTTTTTTTGCTCATTTTTCCCCCAAATGAAGACACATTATGATATACTAAGTTGCTAAAGAGCCAAAGTAATAAGTTATGCATATATTTTATATGATTATGCACAGGTGTGTCAAAATGGAGGAGAATATGTCAAAAGAAGTTTACTATTCAAGTACCAGAGGCAACAAGGAGAACATCAAGGCTTCCGAAGCAATCTTAAGAGGTCTGGCCCCGGACGGCGGTCTTTACGTTCCATCCTTTATTCCTCGTTTAGAGAAATCACTTAGAGAATTATCAGGTCTTTCCTATCAGGATACAGCCTATGAAGTAATGAAGCTTCTTTTAACAGATTATACAGAAGAGGAGCTTAAGTACTGCATTTCTCATGCTTATGATTCTAAGTTTGACACAGAGGAGATCGCGCCACTTTCAGAGGCTGGCGGAGCATATTTCCTTGAGTTATATCACGGCGCAACTATCGCCTTTAAGGATATGGCCCTTTCAATCCTGCCATACCTCATGACCACAGCAGCTAAAAAGAATAATGTTAAGAACGAGATCGTAATCCTTACTGCAACCAGTGGAGATACCGGAAAGGCAGCACTTGCAGGATTTGCAAAGGTTCCCGGAACCAGGATCATTGTCTTTTATCCAAAGCACGGTGTAAGCCCCATTCAGGAACAGCAGATGGTTACACAGGAAGGCGACAACACATGCGTTATCGGAATCGAAGGAAACTTTGATGACGCCCAGACAGGAGTTAAGAAGATCTTTACCGATCCTGAGCTGGCAGCGCTTATGGACAGCAAGGGATTCCAGTTCTCATCAGCTAACTCCATCAATATCGGAAGACTTGTTCCTCAGATCGTTTATTATGTTTATTCCTATGGAAAGCTTTTGAAGGAAGGCAGAATTGCTGATGGAGACCCTATCAATGTAGTGGTTCCTACAGGTAACTTCGGTAACATCCTTGCTGCATATTATGCCAAGAACATGGGTGTGCCCATCGCTAAGCTTATTTGTGCATCAAACTCAAATAAGGTTCTCTTCGACTTCTTCCAGACAGGAGAATACGACAGAAACCGCGAGTTCGTTCTCACAAGCTCACCTTCAATGGATATCCTGATCTCTTCTAATCTTGAGAGACTCATCTACCACATTGCAGGAGACAGCGCTGAGGCTGATGCTGCTTATATGAAGCAGCTCACAGAAAACGGTAAATACGAGATCACAGATGCCATGAGAAAAGAGCTTTCGGACTTCTTCGGCGGTTTTGCTACAGAGGAGGAAACCTTTGCTACTATCAAGGATCTGTTTGATAATTCAGGTTATCTTATTGATACCCACACAGCTGTTGCAGCGTCTGTTTACGGAAAGTATAAGGCCGAGACTGGTGATAACACAGTTACAGTAATTGCCTCAACAGCAAGCCCATACAAGTTTACAAGGAGCGTAATGAATGCCCTTGGCCGCGGCGATGAGAGCAAGGACGACTTTGCACTGGCTGACGAGCTTTCAGAAGTATCAGGAGTGGAGATTCCTGAGGCAGTAACGTCCATCAGAAATGCCCAGATCCGTCACAAGACAGTAGTTGATAAAACTGAGATGGAAGGAGCTGTTAAAAACTTCCTCGGAATCTGATACAATATATTTAATAAATTCAATCGGAGGTGCGCATGGATCTAGGTAAGGGTGTTTACTCAGAAATCACACCTGAAATTGTTGAACTTTCAAGGCTTTCAGAAGAAGCCGACCGTATTGAGAACGAACTTTTTTATAAATATGATGTGAAAAGAGGTCTTCGTGACCTTAACGGTAAGGGCGTACTGACAGGCCTTACCAGAATATCTGAGATCATCGCCAAGAAGGTAGTGGACGGCAAGGAAGTCCCTGCTGACGGCGAGATCTATTTCAGAGGCTACGATGTTAAGCAGCTCATCAAGGCTGCGGAGGAAGAGAACAGATATGCCTTCGAGGAGTGTGCTTATCTTTTGCTTTTTGATAAGCTGCCTACTGGAAAAGAGCTATTTGAGTTCGAGAAGCTCCTTGGATTTTACAGGTCACTTCCCACAAGCTTTGTGAGGGACGTTATCATGAAGGCTCCTAGCCGTGACATGATGAACACCCTTGCTCGTAGTGTGCTGACTCTTTATTCCTACGATGATCTTGCTGATGATGTGTCTCTGCCAAACGTACTGAGGCAGTCACTTCAGCTTATAAGCTTGTTCCCACTTCTTTCAATTTATGGTTATCAGGCTTACAACCACTATCATGAGGGCAACAGCCTGGTTATCCATCCTCCGAGAGAGGAGCTGTCCACAGCGGAGACTATCCTTTATCTGCTCCGTCCTGACAGCAAGTACACCGAGCTGGAGGCTAAGCTTTTGGATATCTGCCTTGTGCTTCACATGGAGCATGGTGGTGGTAACAATTCATCCTTTACAACCCATGTAGTTAGCTCCAGTATGACAGATACCTACTCGGTTATTGCAGCTGCCATCGGGTCTTTGAAGGGACCTCGCCACGGCGGTGCCAACATCAAGGTTGTTCACATGTTTGATGACATTGAGGAGAATGTTAAGAACTGGAAGGATGAGGCAGAGGTTTCTGCATATCTTGAGAAGATCCTCAACAAGGAGGCCTTTGATAAGCAGGGGCTAATCTATGGTATCGGACATGCGATTTATTCCAAGTCAGATCCAAGAGCTGTTATCTTAAAGAGCTTTGTAGAAAAGCTTGCAGCTGAGAAGGGAAGAGAGGATGAACTTGCTCTCTATGAGCTGGTTGAAAAGCTTGCTCCACAGATCATCAGCGGTGAGAGGACTATGTACAAGGGTGTTTCAGCCAACGTGGACTTCTACTCAGGTTTTGTTTACAGAATGCTTGATCTTCCTGAGGAGTTGTATCCTACAATCTTTGCCATGGCAAGAATAGTAGGCTGGTCTGCCCACAGAATGGAAGAGCTTGCCAATAACGGAAAGATCATTCGTCCGGCCTACATGGCAATTGAACCCCGTAAGGACTATGTTCCTATGGACAAGAGATAAATAATTAAACTATAAGCGCTCACTTTTGTGGGCGCTTTTTTTGAGCAATAAATCGCTCAATCTAGCGAATAAAATTTATCGTATTTTTATAGATTTTTACCTCCACGAATTGATAAAATAAAAGGTAAGAATGGAGGATTATGCAAAGAATGAATATTCTTGCCTTGGATGAAAACCTAATTGAACAGTATAAGGAATACATACCTGAAGACTTGGCTGAGGATCTTGAGAGAAATTTCTTCCATGGTCTTATTGCTGTAAGCGATGGAGCACCGGTTGGGGGTATTATTTGGGAGGTCAGGAATGTCGTGACTTCCGAAGAAATGGAGAAGGAGAGTTCTATCCACTGGATTAGACTGGAGGATCAGGATGCTGCCAGGTCACTTTTTGAATTCTACAAACTGTCAATTGATATTGATGATGTGGTAAAGAGCGTATATACACTTCCTGCCAGGGACTTCCAGGAGGGAAAGGTGGCTCTTTTAGAGGCTGGATTTACCGTGGATCTTATGGAGGGAGATGTTATAAGGGCTACCCTTTCAGACATTATGGCGCTTCCTATTTTCAAGAAGATCAAACCTCAGGATGATATCAAAACTCTTTATACACTTTCTCAAAGTGGCTTTAATGTGGCCATCAGGCGTTTTGCAGAAAGGGGCAGTAAAGGTATCTGCGAGGATCTGGAATACCTTCCAAGGGAGTATTTTGATAACTATGTGTCCTGCTATTGTCAGATGGACGATATGATAAACGGAATCCTTCTTTTCCATGCCAAGCAGCCTGGAGAGCTGCAGATAGTCCTCATGTCGGCTATTGGTGAGGAGTCCCAGAGGATTGTAGCCCAGATGATGTGTTATGCACTAGCATGCGCCAAGCCCCTCTATAAACCTTCTACCCAGATTTGTATAGAGAGACATAACTATATGACGCTGGCTCTTTCAGAAAAATTATTCCCCAGCGGCTTTGGAATTCCAGTTTACACAGGAAGCAGACAGGAAAGGTAAAAAAATATGATGGATTATCAGTATTCACAAAAAAAGAATGAGAACCTCAATGCTAATGAGCAGAAGGAAAAATCAAATGTCTTTTCAGTTATTGATGAGGAAGGTAAGGAGCTGGAAGAGTACAAGATACAAAAGGTTATTGATGTATCTGACCCTGACTATGTCTACAAACTGGATTCTGCCAAGCAGTCTGTTATCGATGGCGAGATCATAAGTGCCAACAGACTCCTGAATAAAAAGGGCATTTCATCTGTTTCTGAAAAGAGGCGTAAGACCTTCCTAAGGAATCTTGAGGATTCTAAAGCTGCTACCACAATTCTTGGCATCGTTAAGACTGAAGAGGAAGCCCAGAAGGAGCAGGCAGAAGAGACTGATGCCCAGAAAGCTAAAAGGCTTGAGAAGTCTCTTATGGAGATTACCCAGTTAGATCTTAAGGAATTTGCCTACGACAAGACTGAGAATTTTCTTAACCGCAACGGTTTTCTCGAATCCTACAGAAAGCTCCTTGCCATAAAGACTGCGGACAAGGATCTTGATGAACTTTTGGATATCTACGAAAAGAAGGGCAAGGTAATCCCGAAGCCTGAGAATATGACTGATAACGTTATTCAGGACCTTCGTGCCAGGATAGCTGTTTTTCAGGAAATGGAAAAAGACTATTCGGAGATGCTTTCTATCATGGCTTCTCCTTACTATGCGCTGCTTACTGAAAAGGATATGCAAAATGAGCTGGAATCATTGGACACCAAAAAGCTTACTGCTTTGACGGCGGGGAAAAATGTTCCAACGGCTTTTTCTGATTACATAGATATGCTAAAGGCCAGAAAGATCAGACAGGACTCTTCAGAGGGCGGCAGCTACTACAAAAAGAATGTTTCTACTGAGGCGCTTCTCAATTATTATCGCAAACAGTATACGGTTAATTCTCCCGTGGCAGATCTTAGCAGGGCCCTTAGTAATGTAATGTCTGAGACTAAGTGGTCAGGTGATAGTTCTACCATGAAAGCCATAAAAAAAGGGATAAAAAAGCTATCGACCCTTTACGGTGCAGACAACAAGGAGGAACTTATAAAGCAATATGACTGGCTCACGTTTCTTATGGAAAACTATCTTTCCACAAAAGATACCCAGAAGGGAATGTATGCTGACAGGCACAAGAAGGTTCAGATTCTATTAAATAGCATGAAGCTTCATAGGGAAAAAATGGCTTTTGAGGACCCGGAGTCAGCTCAAAATGCTTTTTCCGATGAGTTCTTTGAAGCGTGGCGTATGCGCAATAAAGATGATGAGCTTAATAATATTACTGCAAAAGTCAATGAGTTGCTCTTAAAAAAGGTCCCTAGAACAGAAGAGGAATTTGAAAGTGACAAGGCAGAGATGGCCAAAAGACTGGATGACGTCATAGCTTACCTAAAGACGAAAAAAAACGGAGCCTGCATCCGGGAAAAGCTCAAGCTTGAACGACTTTCTTACCTAGACAGAATAGACAGGATTGAGAGATATAAAGACAGCTTTTTAAAACGCAGTTTTGAAAAGGAACGCCCGGATAAAAATTTAATGATTTGGGGCAATAATATCTTGTCAGTAAAAGTAATTGATTCAAAATATATCAGCGAGCATAGCGAGAATAATTATGTGGGTACGGAGGAAGGAGGACTTCAGGAAGAAGGACTCAGATTTTTGGCTGATAAGTTTAATGCACTGGATTGCTTTGTCCTGGGACAAAAGTATGTATTCAAGGACCTGGTTGGACCGGAAGGAGAGGAAGAAGAGGTAAAACAGAATATCTATGTGTATCAGAAGGACCAGGGAAAGATGCTTACAGATGCCATTGCAGAAGCAGACAAACTGGGACTACCTTTGATGTATTCGGATCATGCCCTTGAACAGCTTCAGACTATACAGATGATAGATTTTATTCTTGGGCAGACAGGCAGAAATCAGGACAGTTTTGTTGTCAATTACCAGGTGAAGTGCGTTGAGAATCAAAATTACCTGGTTATTAGTGATGTAAAAGCAAGGAATCATATACAATCTCTGGGAGATGAAAGCTTTGATGAGATAAACAAAGAGAGTGATGGTAACGGGATTCAGACGAGACAGCTTATCAATAGTAAGGGCTTACCAAATCTGGCTGGTTATAACACTAAAGTGGCAAAAAAAATTGTGACGGCCTATTCCAAAACAGTCCTCGAAGCTTTTAGAACCATGGGGCTTGAGGAAAAGAAATGTCAGCTTTTAAAAGAACGTCTTGAAAAGCTCCAGGATGCACTGAGTAAAGATTCAGAGGAGGGCGGATATCAATATCGAGTCGATAAAGCTCAGGAGGAAATAAAGAAAAATCCAGGTCTGGCCGGTGATATAAGGCAAGCAATTCGCGAGCAACTGAATAAAAAGTCAGCCCATACCTACATTAATTCAGCCCTTATTCAGGATACAGGTAAATTGGATCTGGAAGAGGTTTCCAAACTTAATCAGGACTTTGATAAAGATCTTAATGCTTCAAAAGTAGTGTATGAGAGAAAGAAGTTCTTTGATGAGAGCCTTGAAAAGAACAGGAAGGGCTTTGCCGGAGAGAACCTTAAAACAGAAACAAAAGAAGTTCTTGATGTTATTGAGCTTTATCAGGAGATCAATATTCCTCCCCAGAGACTGTATATGGGAATTAAGGGCTATTGGGATGTCGTACGGAAGCTTGAACCTGCGAAATACCAAAAACTCATGGAGGAAACACGAAGTGAGCTTATTGCTTCCGGAAAAATGACGGAAGATGAAACAAATGTTGAGGAAATGCGTAAGGCTGTAGATGAAAAATTGAGAAAGGATACCTACCTAAGACAGTACGTCATCCATATTAAGGATAGGCGCCTTAAGGATGCCATAAAGCGTGTGAATGACAGGATTACTGCCCTTAAGGCCATGGAAAAGAGGGGGCAGTACGAAGAAGAAGAACTTGCTCAGATGGAGGAATACAAAAAAAGGCTGGATCCCGGGAACATGAACGGAGAGCTTGTTGTAGGAAAAGAGGGAGTTCACAAGGAATATAAAGACAGCCAGTTTAGTAATTACTATATATTACGGGAGGAAAAGGAGACAGCTCTTTTCCCGGAGCCGCCATCTTCTATGGATGTTTATCAGGGACAGGTGGGAGACTGCTATTTCCTTGCTGTTTTAGGCTCTGTGGTGGAGGCTGACCCAAGCTTTATCATGAGACATATGAAGGATAATGGCGATAATACCGTTACCTGTAAGTTCTATAAGCCAAATGAACAAGGAGGCTTTGACGACATTTATGTTACTGTGGATAAATCATGTGCACACAAGGAGAAAGACGGAAAGATTATCAACGTGGGCGCATTTGGAAGCTTCTGGGTCCAGATGTATGAGAAGGCCTTTGCTGTTTCCGGCCTGGCACATGTGGGTAGAAAGTATGAGAAAGGAGAATTTGACTTGATCGAAGGAGGGCTTGCTACTTATGCTTATTCCTGGATAACAGGAAAGAAGGCAAAAACTGTCTTCGACAATTCTGACATAGGTGATCCGGTATATAGGATTAAATCACTGGATAGCAGGTTCAAGAAAAAAGATGAGCTTGGCAGGACTTTCATGTCAGATGAGTTTAAACAGCATGCCAAGAAGGCTAAAGAGAAAATGAAAAAGGTCTTAGATGCAGGAGGAATCGTCTCTGCTGAAGCATATATGGAACTGCTTGATTCTGATTCTGTCGGCAATTGCGGTGAAGCAGTAAGACGTGGACTTGTTAGCAGGCATGTATACTCTGTTTTTGGCTTTGAAACTATAGATGGCAAAGACTATGTAAGGATTCGAAACCCCTGGAGTACCCGTGTGGGTTATAACAAAAACGAGCTTACCGGTAAAGTGGTCATGACTGAGGCAGATACAAGCAAGCTTCGCGGAACATGCCTTGTGGATTTCGAAACCTTCTATGAGCATATGTCAGGTGTTTTCTACATTGATAAGATGAGTGAACAAAAGGGGTAAATATGAACGAGAACGAATATATCAGTGATGTACTTATACCATCCCTGTTAAAGGCAGCAGAGTGCATTGAAGGGGCAAAGGGTTTCGAAGAATCTGTAGACGCAGCAGGACTTCCGGCTGTTCTTGTACACATGGAAGAAGACAACTACGTAATTTCCTGCATCCCTGCCAGCGACGAGGAAGAAGTTTACCTTTACCGGGTATCTGAACCGATTTTTCAGTCCTGGGAGTTTATAGAGACTGTGCTCCCGGCGGACCTGGAGGTCTTTCCATACCTGATCAGGATCTATAATGTGCTAAGGGGAATAAACGTGGAAAAAATCTCCTTTGAAGGAGAGCAAAGTGGCCTGGATGCGGCAGCAGGCCTTGTGGCTTCCTCAATGGAACAGACAAGGTTAACGAGTCTTAGTGGCATTTTGTCAGAGCTAGGACTGGAGAATGTTTATTCCAGAACACCTGAAGGCAAAAGATGCCTTGTTGCAATGGAAGAGGGGGAAGAAGTTCTTTTCTCCTATATGGCTGTGCTTCCTGATGAAGACATATCCCTGCTATGCATAGAGTGGGATGGAAAAGAGGCGCTTCTTCCGGAAACCGGTGCTCCAAGGGATGAGGAGACCTATAGAAAAGTCCTTGAAAATCTGGAAGCCTTTGAGTGAGATATTAGGTGTGAATATGGCACTTTTGGTGCTATAATGTGTTAGATATATTTTAAAGGAGACTTTTACTATGGACGAAAGAGAAATTCTTAAACTTATTGATCACACACAGCTTCAGCCAAACGCTACATGGGAGGATATCGTTTCCCTTTGCGACGAAGCTGTTAAGTACGGAACAGCAACAGTTTGCATTCCTGCTACATATCTTAAGAGAGTAAATAACAAGTACGGTGAGAGCTTGAAGCTCTGCACTGTAATCGGATTCCCTCTTGGTTACAACTGCGCTGAGTCAAAGGTTGTTGAGGCTAAGGAAGCCATCAAGGACGGTGCTTCAGAGATCGATACAGTTGTTAATATCAGTGATGTTAAGAACGGCAGATTTGATGAGGTTAAGAAAGAACTTGAGATGATCCGCGAGGCTTGCGGCGACAAGCTCCTTAAGGTTATCATCGAGACCTGCTACCTTACAGAAGCTGAGAAGATCAAGCTCTGCGAGATCGTTACAGAGGTTAAGGCTGATTACATCAAGACTTCTACCGGTTTTGGAACAGCCGGAGCTACCATCGAGGACATCAAGCTCTTCAAACAGCACATCGGTCCTGATGTTAAGATCAAGGCAGCAGGCGGAATCAGAACCATCGAGGATGCCCTGGCTTATGCTGAGGAAGGTTGCAGCAGAATCGGTTCTTCCAAGGTTGCACCTCTTATCGCTGCAAAGTATAATCTGTAAAGAATTGAAAGGGCTGTCGCCAAGTGTGGCAGCCTTTATTGACGCCTATCTTCCGGAACAGAAGATAATAATTCAGGGCGCCAAAAACTTATAAAAGACAAGTTTAAGGAGCATCAAATATGGAACAGGAAAATAAAGTTATAAAGGACAGGCTTTCAGCTCTTCGTGCTGTCATGGCGAAAGAGGGCATTGACTACTACATGATGCCAACCTCTGACTTCCACAACTCTGAGTACTCTGCAGACTTTTTCAAGGTAAGAGAGTACTTCTGCGGATTTGACGGATCTAACGGAACACTGGTTGTGAGCCAGGAAGAAGCCGGAATGTGGACTGACGGAAGATACTTCATTCAGGCTGAGAATCAGATGAAGGGCACAGGAGTTAAGTTATACAAGATGTTAGAGCCTGGAGTACCCACAATCTCTGAGTACCTGAAGGCTAACATGAAGGAAGGACAGACTCTTGGCTTTGACGGAAGAGTTATCTCCACCAGCATCGGCGAGGATCTGGAAAAGAAACTTTCTGCTAAGAAGGTCAGCCTTAAGATTGATAAGGACCTGGCTGAAGAGGTTTGGACAGACAGACCAACGCTTCCATGTCACGATATGTACGTGCTTTCTGATGAGCTTTGCGGAAAGAGTTTTAAGGAAAAGCTTGCTGTAGTCAGGGAGAAGATGAATGAGTATGGAACAACCTTCCACCTTCTTTCAAAGCTTGATGACATAATGTGGCTTACAAACCTTCGAGGAAATGACGTGGAGTGCAATCCTGTAGCTCTTTCTTATGCAGTGATCACAGCAGACGAGTTTCTTCTTTTCGCTCAGCCTGATGAGGTGACAGATGAAGTAAAGAGTTACTGTGACAAGGTAGGAATTACCCTTAAGGATTATCATGAGCTCTTTTCATATATCGAGGGCACTTCCTTTACAGGAGATGTGCTCTTTGATAAGAGAAATACAAATTTCCTGACCTTTAAGACTCTTTCAAAGAAGACCAAAGAGGCAGCAGTATCACTTAAGAATGAAAAGGATCCCACAGAGCTCTTAAAGGCCTGCAAGAACGAGACAGAGCTTAGAAATATCCGAGAGGTATATCTTCGTGATTCTGCAAAGCTCACTGAGTTTATCTATTGGGTCAAGAATAATGTTGGAAAGATTCCTATGACTGAGTATTCAGCTGCTATGAAGCTGGATTCCATGAGAGCTGCGCTTCCTGGCT
This sequence comes from Butyrivibrio sp. AE2032, assembly GCF_000702965.1. Taxonomy (NCBI): domain Bacteria; kingdom Bacillati; phylum Bacillota; class Clostridia; order Lachnospirales; family Lachnospiraceae; genus Butyrivibrio; species Butyrivibrio sp. AE2032. The sequence continues at coordinate 58,665 of NZ_JNLF01000009.1, forward strand.
TCATTGAACTTTCCTTCCCTACCATCAGCGCTTATAAGGCTAATGCAGCCATGGCACACTATGAGGCTACAGAGGATAATTGCAGTGAGATAAAGCCAGAGGGTATGCTCCTTGTGGATTCAGGCGGAACCTACATGGGCGGAACTACTGACGTAACAAGGACCATCGTTGTGGGACATATCTCAGACGAGATAAAGCGCAACTATACTGCTACAGTAATGGGAATGCTCCGTCTTGCTAAGGCTAATTTCCTTGAGGGATGCACGGGCAAGAACGTGGATATCCTGGCTCGTCAGCCCCTTTGGAATCTTGGAATTGATTACCAGCACGGTACCGGCCACGGCATCGGATATGTCCTTAATGTACACGAAGGACCACAGAACATTAGATGGAGATTCACTCCCGGACAGAATGAAGCTCCCCTTATGCCTGGCATGATTGTTTCTGATGAACCCGGAGTATACATCCAGGATGAGTACGGTATCAGGATCGAGAATATTGTGGAAGTAGTTAAAAGAGGTAACGGAAGGTACGGCCAGTTCCTTGGCTTCGATCACCTGACCTATGTACCAATTGATCTTGAAGCTATCGACACCTCCATCATGGACAGCAGCGACATCAAGGCACTTAACGATTATCACGCAGAGGTTTACAGAAGGATCAGTCCACTTATCCAGATCACTTATATCCGCGAGTGGCTTAAGGAAGCTACAAGAAGCATCTGATGCAGTAAAAAATACATAATTATAAAAACATTAAAAGTATCTTAAAAAACGCGCAAAGCCTTGAATTTAAGAGGTATTTGGCTATAATAAAAGTAGAACGAAGAGTTCTCCTGGGATGACCGACAACTCCTGTGTAATTTGAACCTACATTACTTTAAACGGGATTCCTACATTGCCTATTTGAATGTCACGCCTCCGGCCCTGAGCATGCTCAGATAAGCTATGGGAGAGGAAGGCAGGAGATTAGGTTGCGGTGACCCACCTGGCGTCAGCTAGGAGTCAAATAACAGGAAACGGCACCTTGGGATACTTTTAGGAAATAAAAGCAGTCATTAACGTGGCTGCTTTTTCCATGTGAGGGGAATTGTGTATGGATGTAAAGGCACAGCTTTTTGCCTTAGGAAAAGATTTTGGCTACAGAATGCAAAAAAAGAATATAGCAGCCTTTTCCGGAAGTTGTGCGTACTTCTTTGTTATTTCAATTGTCCCCCTTTTTGTTTTGATCACATCGACACTGCCATATACCACAATTACACAGGCTGATCTTGGAAGAGCAGTTATAAGCTTTACTCCCAATTTTGCTGATGAGCTTATGCTAAGACTTGTGGAAGAATCCTATGACAGATCAGTGGCGGTATTTTCTTTATCCGCCCTGGCAACGATATGGTCGGGAGCACTGGGAATGCTTTCCATCATAAGAGGACTTAACGCTATTTATGATGTGCCTGAGAGAAGAAATTATTTTGTGCTCAGGGCAATAGCTGCGATATATACAATTGCCATGATAGTTATAATAGTTGCCATGCTGGCACTCATGGTATTTGAGAATATAGTCAGATCCGTTGCTGTAAGCCATTTCCCTGGGATCATGTTTATAATATCCCTTTCGTCATATTTTAAATTTATTGTTGTTATTGCTGTGGCGACAGTACTGTTTGCCCTTATCTATACCTATGTTCCAAGTGCGAAAATGACCTTTGTATATCAGCTTCCGGGAGCTTTGTTTTCAGCCGTTGTATGGTATATCTTTTCCTGGCTCTTTTCCATCTATGTAAATTTCTCGGAGTATTTTTCAGTATATGGAAGTCTTGCGACGCTGCTTATTATGATGGTCTGGCTATATGTGTGCATTTACATCTTCATGGTTGGCGCCTTTATCAACAGGTTCTTCCATCCGGCAGTAAAGGTACTTTATGATGATCATCATCAGAAGATTGTTAAGAGGAAAGTGAAAAAGAAAAGCACACAAAGGCTTCGCAAGCCTAGAAAATATAATGAATTTGGGTGAAAGGAGATCATATTACGCATGAAATTTAACGACAAGTTCTTCAAGAAAAAATGGGTTTCCTATACCATTGCCACCTGTTCAGCCGTAGTTCTTTTTATTCTTCTGGCCCATATAGCAGATATCTGGAAGGGTGTAGTAAGCTTTTTTGCATTTATGAAGCCGGTAATTACCGGAATCATTATTGCTTATGTCTTTAATCCCTTGTCGAATTTTTACGAGAATAAGCTTTTTAAAAATATCAAGAAAGAAAAGTTAAAATGGACCTTATCAGTGGTTCTGGCGCTGATAACCATACTGGCTGTTATAGTTCTTTTGTTTGTGGCTATGATACCTCAGCTGGGAGAGAGCATTGCAACCCTGATGGGAAATATGGATGGTTATCTGGATGCTCTTGAAGCTTTCCTGGTAAATGCTGCTAACGGAGGAGCAAATCTTACAATATTTGGCTTTTCCCTTGATTCCTCCACTTTGATAAACCTGGGCGCCTCAGCCGTTGGCAAGATTGAGAAGTATTTCTCGGAAAATATGGGAAATTTGGCAAGTACTACTTCAAATATTGGAAAAGGCATTTTGGATGTGGTGCTTGGTCTTATACTTGCAATCTATTTCCTTTTGGATAAGAAGAGGATCATCACAAACTGCGCAAGACTGATGCAGCTTCTCATGAGCAATGAGAGATATGCAGGTGTTACAACTTATCTGGACAGATGCAACTCTATTATTATCAAGTACATCAGTGTGGATCTTATTGATGGAATTATAGTAGGTGTTGTAAATTACATATTCATGCTCATCATGGGAATGCCTTATGCAGCACTGATCTCAGTTGTCGTTGGTGTTACCAATATGATCCCAACCTTTGGTCCTATCATAGGAGCGGTGATCGGAGGTTTTATCCTGGTTCTTATCAATCCCTGGCATGCATTGTGGTTTTTGGTGTTCACCGTCGCTATTCAGACAGTCGATGGTTATATTCTGAAACCGAAGCTCTTTGGAGACAGCCTTGGAGTATCAGCTCTGATGATACTTATCTTCATTATTCTTGGGGGACGTCTCTTTGGTGTGATCGGCATTCTTGTTGCCATTCCTGCAGCTGCGATTGTGGATTTCACCTGGAGAGATTTTGTAATAAAAAGGCTTGAGGAACGACATTCCAAGAGGTACAATAGTTAGTAGGGTTATTTCTTATTCCACTAGATATTGAGTGGAGATTAAAAAAGGGGGCTATATATTATGGAGTTTATGGATATCTTTGATGATGCTATCACCTTTGCTAAGGACAAGATCGACACTTGTGTTGAATTTTGGGATGGCCTTGACAGTAACAAGAGAAGGCTTCTCATTGGATGCGTCATTGGAAGTGTAGTAGTGATCACTTTGATCTCAGTTGCTTTCAGCCTTGGCAAGGCCAAAGGAAGGAAGCTTGCTTTTGACGAGGAAGATTTTTAATTAAATATGATATTTAAGGGAGCTTCTTGTTTTGGGAGCTCCCTTTGTGTTTCTTTGCACCTGTGGAGCATGTATTGTAAGGAGCATTCCTGTAATTCAGAAATAACGCCAATTGAATAAAAAGAAACCTCTAAGTAAGATAAAGGTGTTCATCTTGGCGGATGAAAAAACATCTTATGCTAACCGGAGGTTTCTCAAAATGAATTTTACACAGAATGACAGACTTAAGCAAGTAACTGCAGATACACTGATTGTTGGGGTTGATGTTGGATCACAGACACATTTCTGTAGAGCGTTTGACTGGAGGGGATTTGAGCTATCCAGAAGAGTGTTTAAGTTTAGTAACGACCGAATGGGATTCCTTACATTCCTTCGATGGATTGAGGAACTCATGAATAAGACCGATATGAAGAAGGTCATTGTCGGCTGCGAGCCTACTGGTTGCTACTGGCTTACGTTTCAGAAGTTCTTACAGGACCATGATGTAAGGCTTGTAACAGTTAATCCATTTACTGTAAACAGAAGCAAAGAACTGGATGATAACAGCCCAGAAAAAAGTGACCTAAAGGATCCTAAAACAATTGCCATGCTGGTTAAAGAAGGAAGATATTCAACGTCTTATCTGCCGGAAGGTGTATATGCAGAGATCAGAGAAGCCTCTGTATGCAGAGACCAGATCATGAAGCAACATGTGCGTCTGTCAAACCAGATACAGGGATGGTTACAAAAATTCTTTCCTGAGTATCTGGATTGTTATTCCGATTGGGATTCAACAAGTGGACTTATGCTTTTAAAGAGTGCACCCCTTCCGCAGGATATCCTAAAAATCGGGGCAGGTGGAATCAATCAAATATGGCGTGATGCAAAGGTCCGTGCGGCAGGATTAAAGAGGGCTCAGACCCTGGTGGAAGCTGCACAGGAAAGTGTGGGGTTAGAAGCCGGTGAGGCTGCAAGACTCGAGATTTGGGTTCTTGTGAATGACTACATACTTAAGGCAGAACAGCTTAAAAGACTTGATGAATACCTGGAAGAAAAGATAAAAGAAGTACCAAATGTGGAGAAACTGCTCGCCATTAAAGGAGTAGGGATGAGTACTGTGATTGGCTTTGTTGCAGAGGTTGGTGATATCGGACGTTTCACAGACCCTAAGCAGATACAGAAGCTTGCAGGGCTAGAGATAGTCAAAAAGAGTTCTGGAAAGAAAAAAGGACAGCCAAGAATCAGTAAGAGGGGCAGAAGAAAGCTACGAAGAACAATGTATGAATCAGCTCGTGCACTGATGAACTGGAATCCTGCATTTCAAGATGTGTTCCTTTATTACAGGAATAGAACAAGAAATCCGCTTGGAGGAATGCAGGCAAAGATTGCAGTTGCATGTAAGGCTATCAGAGTGTTCTACGTAATACTACAGACAGGTTGTGACTTTGATGAAGAGAAGTTCCGAAGGGACATTATCAGACCGGAAGCAGCCTGACTCAAACAGCACATACTGTACCAGACAACGTCCGCCAAGAGTTCAATTGGTGCTGGATTACAGGAGTGCTCTCTATCAATGACAAAGCAGAGCGAAGCCGCTGAGACATAATTTATAGGGCAATGACCCTGATAAGGAGCAAAAGCGGCACCCCACTATGGGTAGGCTGGACGAAGGAATTTAGGACACTCCCACGGGAGTATGATCCTGTTAGACATGAGAGGTTAGCAGCCATAGGGAAGAATGGGACACAGATTCGCCTTCATAAAAAGGATGACGTTATCTTTCGTGCACCCTTCTGACTGGAAACACATATGCATTGTACCTGAAATGACATAGTTTTCGCCCATTATTTATTGCTTATCATTGTTTGTAACTTATTAACCAATTGCACAGAAGGCTTAAATGCTGGTTCTTTTGTGCAAAATATATAAGAAAGTATAGAGAGACTTTTTATGAAGAAGGTATTATGTGCTATTGGTGTTGCACTGGCAATGATCTTATTGGTTTGTGCAGGAATAATCGGATATCTTACAGTGGATGAATATTCTCCAAGACCTGTTGAGACCCTTGAAGTAGAAGGGGAGGGACATAAGACAGTTCCAAAGGATTCTACCATAAGAGTCATGTCCTGGAACCTGGGCTATGGAGCTCTTGGCGATAATGCGGATTTCTTTATGGACGGCGGAAAGATGGTCTACTCTGCTGATAAGGAAAGAGTCCTGGCCAATCTGAACATGGATATAGAGGCTATAGAAAAAGTCTCTCCTGATATCCTTATGTTTCAGGAAATGGACACAAATTCAGCCAGATCCCGTTTTGTGAATGAGCCCGAGTATATGGCAGAGCATAGTGACGCGGAGATTTTTGATGGTGCTTTTGCCTTTGCCTATAACTTCAAGGTTTCTTTTGTTCCGCTTCCTGTACCACCTATCGGTAAAGTTAATGCAGGACTTGGCTTTTTTACTGATTATGAAGTGACAAGTGCCGAAAGACTTGCACTTCCTTGTCCTTTTACGTGGCCACTTAGCACAATGAATCTCAAGAGATGTCTTCAGGAGGTAAGGATGCCTGTGGAGGGCACAGATAAGGAATTGGTTATCATAAACCTTCATCTGGAAGCCTATGACGACGGCGAAGGCAAGATTGCCCAGACCAGGGAATTAAAGGAAGTTATCAACAAGGAAATTGAAAAAGGAAATTATGTTGTAGCAGGTGGAGATTTCAACCAGATCTTTTCAAATGCTGACACCAGCAAATTCCCTATGCTGGATCGTAAGGATGCATGGATTCCAGGAACTATTGATGTTACAGAGTTTGGGAATGAAGTAACCTTCCTTACAGATACCGATGTTCCTTCCTGCAGATCTTTAGACAGGCCCTACGACACAGCAGAAAGTAAAGATCCGACGGATTTCCAGTACTATGTAATAGACGGACTTATTGTTTCCTCCAATATAGAAGTAGAGGAGATTCACACTGAAGATCTGGGCTTTGTTTCAAGTGATCACAATCCTATCGTCATGGATTTTAAATTGAAGTAATTATTCATTGCGGGGGCATTGAATATTTGCGATAGTTTTCGTGACACCACACGGTTTTTCGCTTATAATATTTTGTATGGGTTACGAAAACGTTTAAAAATTTTGAAAGGGGAATTTAGTAAAAATGGCACACAAGGCAAAACGTAATGTAATTGTTGGACAGTCGGGAGGACCAACAGCAGCTATCAATTCATCTCTTGCAGGTGTTTACAGGACTGCTATTGACCGTGGATACAAGAAGGTATATGGAATGATCCACGGCGTTCAGGGTCTTATGGAAGGCAGATATGTAGATCTTTCTGATCATATTCAGTCAGGCCTCGATATCGAGCTTCTTAAGAGAACTCCTTCTGCTTATCTTGGATCCTGCAGATACAAACTGCCTGAGATCTTTGAGAATAAGGACGTTTACGAGAAGATATTTGAGATTTTAGACAAGCTTGAAATTGACTGCTTCATCTACATTGGTGGTAATGACTCAATGGATACCATCAAGAAGCTTTCAGACTACGCCATTATTTCAGGCTCACAGATCAGATTTGTAGGATGCCCTAAGACAATCGATAACGATCTGGCTCTTACAGACCACACCCCTGGATATGGCTCAGCAGCTAAGTATATTGGAACATCAGTAAAAGAGATTATCAGAGACAGCTGGTCACTTGAGACCACCAGTGGACAGGTTATCATCGTAGAGGTTATGGGACGTAATGCCGGATGGCTTACAGGTGCCACAGCTCTTGCAAAGGGTGAGGACTGTGATGGACCTGATGCTATTTATCTCCCTGAGCTTCCTTTTGATATGGATGCATTCCTTAAGAAGATCAAATCCCTTCTTAAGAGCAAAGCTTCTGTAGTAGTAGCGGTTTCTGAGGGTATCAGAACAAAGGATGGCAAGTATATCAGTGAGCTTGGAAGCAGCATTGAGTATGTAGATGCTTTTGGACATAAGCAGCTTACAGGTACAGCAAGATACCTTTGCGACGTTGTTGCTAAGGAATGCGGATGCAAGACTCGTCCGATCGAGCTTTCAACTCTTCAGAGAGCAGCAAGCCACTGCGCTTCACGTGTTGATATCCTTGAGGCTTATGAGGTTGGTGGTGCAGCTATGAAGGCAGCTGATGAAGGTGACAGCGGAAAGATGGTTGTTATCGAGAGACTTTCCGATGATCCTTATCAGGCTGGAACAGAGGTTAAGGATGTTCATAAGATCGCTAACGACGAGCGTACCGTTCCAAGAGAGTGGATCAACAAGGACGGTACATATGTAACTAACGAATTTATTACATATGTAAGACCTCTTATCCAGGGTGATGTAGGACCTATCATGGTTGATGGTATCCCGAGGCATCTTTACAGACCTGGATTCCAGGACATTTTATGATATAGGGATTGCGAGAGTTTTTAACAGTGGAGAAATCCGAATATCATAAAAATTGTGAATTTGATTCAAGAAAATCGCTAAAAATCTGGATAAATTGTTGTTATGGTACTTAAAAAGTAGTAAAATAGGCAATGTAGTAAAAAAATTCTTTTCGGAGGAAAACCAAATGAATAAGACAGAACTTATCGATGCAATCGCAAAGGACGCTGGACTTTCCAAGAAGGATGCGGCTGCAGCACTGAACGCTTTCACAGACACAGTAACAAAGGAGCTTAAGAAGAAGGGCAAAGTTCAGCTCGTAGGTTTCGGAACATTTGAGACAACTAAGAGAGCAGCTAGAACAGGTAAGAACCCTCAGACTGGCGCAGCTATCAAGATCCCTGCATCTGTAGCACCTAAGTTCAAGGCTGGTAAGGCTCTTAAGGACCTTGTAAACAAGAAATAATTTTAGTTTTATGAATTAAAGAGCTGTCACACTTATGTGTGGCAGCTTTTTTGATGCCTATTAACATCAATATGATGATAAAATATAGTTGTATAACCAATAAAGTATCCTTAAAGTGCGGTAAATTGATTGAAATAATCATAAAAATAAAATAAAATTAAAGCATGACACTAGATAGAAGTTTTGAGAATTTTATACAGATATTATCTGAAGAAGAAGTGACTCCTGAGATTTCCCCAAGCGCTTTGGCGGATCTTTCCAAGGAGTTTTCTTTGCGTTCCATAGTTTCTGTTGTTTCCTACAGGCTTGATTCTGAAAGAGCCGGTGAACCGGATACCATAATACCGTTATTTGGCCCTGTTCCTGAGAATGAAAAGCCAACCTACAGATTCAAGAGCAACATGTCCGGGAAACGGACGGTTATATATAACATATATACTGTTGGCGACAAGAAGTGGACTGAAGAGGAGTATAAGTACTTTTCGCTTATCATGGACGTTCTTTCCTTCCATATGGAGAGATTTCTTTTGATAAGTGCTGTTAAGAACAGCGCTCTGACACAGTTCCTTACAGGGCTTCCCAATTCAGGTGGATACCTGGAGTTTGTGGGGCAAAAGCTTGGAACCGGTGAGATAATGAATTATGACGCCTTCTTTTTTAACCTCAAGAGCTATGGCCTTATAAGCAGGCGCTATGGCATTCAGGAAGGCGATGAGATAATGAAGCGCTACTCCAAAAAGCTTCGTGACTTCTGTGAGGAAAATGAGATAGTAGCCCACTTTGGCGGAGACAACTATGCTGCTCTCATCAAGAAGGACAGGACAAAGAAGTTCCTTAAGTTCATCTCTGCTGTCCCTGTTTATGGCATGAGGAAGGACAAAAGGGATGAGTTTACCATAGCTGCAGTTTCCGGAATTTATTCTGTAGATGAATCCATGAGCAGTCCCGGACAGGCAATCTCCAGAGCTGTAATGGCCTGTAATTATGCCAAGAACGTGGCAAATAAGCCTTATGTCTATGTTAATAAGGCAATGAGTACCAGAATTTACAGGCAGAAGCAGATCGAGGACAGATACGAGGAGGCCCTTGCAAGCGACGAGTTCAGGATCTACCTTCAGCCTAAGGTAGATATTGAAAGTGGCAGGATTGTGGGAGCCGAAGCTTTAGCAAGATGGTTCTGCAAAGGACTGGTGCTATATCCCACAGAGTTTATACCAATCCTGGAACAGGAGGGGATGGTAGCGTCCCTGGATCTGTATGTGCTTAAGAAGTCCTGTGAGTTTATCAAGGAATGGATCGACAACGGTATAAAGCCTGTGCCTGTATCCGTCAACTTCTCCAGACGAGACCTTAGTTACAAGGACCTGGCAAAAGAGATAACAAGTATAATCGACAGTTTCAATATAGACAGGAAGCTGATTCAGATAGAGGTTACAGAAACAGCCAGCGAGGATGAAAGGAAACAGATGACAGGCTTCCTTTCAAGACTCAAGGATGAAAACATCTCAACAGCTATCGATGATTTTGGAACCGGTTATTCCTCCCTTTCTACACTTAGGGATTTTCCTGTATCTGAGATTAAGATCGACAGGTCTTTTATCAATAATGATGAATTAAACAAGTCTGATGAGATAGTTCTTAAGAATATAATTGCTATGGCCAATGAGCTGGGAATCTCAGTGGTTTCTGAAGGTGTGGAAAGACCGGATCAGACTGCACTTCTTCAGTCTGTTGGCTGTCATGTGGCACAGGGATTTTTATATGACAATCCTATGCCAAAAAAAGATTTTGAGAAGAGACTTATCAAGGGGGTTTACGAGGAATAAACCCCCTTGACTTTTTCTTAACGAACCCGTATATTGATTCATGGACATGGGCCGTGAAAGCGGCTCAATAATTTAATATCGAGGAGGATTTTGACATGATTAAAAGAAGACCAGGCAGGAGGTTAGGCACGGCCCTCTTGATGATCGTGTTGACAACGCTGACTATTGCATTGAGCGGATGCTCAAGCGACAAGACAGGAGATGATTCTTCTACTCTTACTGTAGGAATACCTCAGGATATCGACAGTCTTGACCCCCACTATGCGACAGGGGCAGGAACGAAGGAGGTACTGTTTAACGTTTTCGAAGGACTCGTTAAACCTGACAAAGATGGTAATCTTAATCCTGCTGTAGCCAGCGAGTACACGGTCTCAGATGATCACACAGTTTACACTTTCACACTGAGAGACGGAATTAAGTTCCACGATGGAAGCGCTGTTACAGTAGAGGATATCAAATATTCTATTGACCGTAACCGCGGCGCTGATGGCAGTGAGCCACTTATCTCAGCATTTTCCAAGATCACTGATGTGAATATTGTAGATGACAAGCACGTAGAGATTGTACTTGCAGAAGCTGATTCAGACTTTATTGCACAGCTTACTGTAGCTATTATCCCTGCAAATAACCAGACACCGGAGACAACACCTATCGGAACCGGTCCTTACAAGTATGTTTCAAGCTCTCCACAGGAGAACGTGATCATGACAAGGTTTGATGATTACTGGGGACAGAAGGCATACATCAAGGACGTAACCTTCAAGGTTGAGGCAAATGCAGATGCTATCGTTATGGACCTTAACGGTGGTTCAATCGATATGTTCCCAAGACTTACATCCAACCAGGTTGCTCAGCTCTCTGAAGAGTTTCAGGTTTACGAAGGAACCATGAACCTTGTTCAGGCTCTTTACATCAACAACGCTGAGAAGCCTTTTGATGACGTAAGAGTTCGTCAGGCTCTCTGCTATGCCATCGACAGACAGGAGATCATGGACTACGTTTCAGATGGTGATGGAACACCAATCGGTAGCGCAATGTTCCCATCCTATGCTAAGTACTTCTTACCTGAGCTCAATGACACATACACCAAGGACATTGATAAGGCAAAAGAGCTTTTGGCAGAGGCTGGTTACCCAGATGGATTTGAGTTCACAATAACAGTTCCATCAAACTACACACAGCACGTGGATACAGCACAGGTCCTTTCCGAGGAACTTAAGGCTATCGGAGTTACAGCAAAGATCCAGGAAGTTGAGTGGAATACATGGCTTTCAGATGTTTACTCAGACAGAAAGTATCAGAGCACTGTAATCGGTGTTGATGCTTCAACCCTTTCAGCTTCTTCACTTCTTGCAAGATATGTATCAGATGCAGGAAGAAACTTTGTAAACTTCAACAGCGCAGATTACGATGCAGCCTACAAGAGCGCTGTAGAGACTTCTGATGATGCAGCTAAGACAGAGTTCTACAAGGAATGTGAGAGAATTCTTTCTAAGGAAGCTGCCAGTGTATACATCCAGGATCTTCCTGAGTATGTAGCACTTAATAAGAAATACACCGGATATGAGTTCTATCCTCTTTATGTACAGGATATTTCACTGATCAAGCCGGTTGAATAATTGATCTAAATGTGAGGATACGCATATGAAATACGCAATGAAAAAGTTACTGATGATGCTTGGTACTTTGCTTGTGGTTTCATTATGCGTATTTCTTGCTTTTTCGGTAATTCCCGGTGATCCGGCGCTTCGTAAGCTGGGAACCGAGGCATCTCCTGAACTTGTGGAGCAGATGAGACAGGAGATGGGGCTTAACGACCCTTTGATTGTCCGCTATGGCAGATGGTTTATCGCTTTTCTTGGCGGAGATTTTGGCATTTCCTATAACTACAGCACTCCTGTTAAGGAAATGATCGCAAACAAGATCCCTATCACACTTACTATGGCAATAATGGCCTTTCTTATGACTGTTCTTATTTCTTTTCCCCTTGGTATCATCACAGCCAAGCATGAGAACGGAATCCTGGACAGGACTATCCTGGTGATCAATCAGGTTATCATGGCTGTTCCGCCATTTTTCTCAGGTATCATTATCACTTTTGTGTTCGGACTTATCCTGAGACTCTTTACACCGGGAGGCTTTGTCTCCTACACCCAGAACTTTGGTAAATTCATTCGATATCTCTTTTTCCCATCTCTGGCAATCGCACTTCCCAAGATAGCTATGACAGTCAAGATGCTCAGGGGAAGTCTTATAGATGAGGCCTCTAAGGACTATGCAAGAACAGCCTATAGTAGAGGCAATAACACTAACGGCGTGCTGTACAGGCACGTTCTTAAGAACGCGCTTATTCCGGTCATCACGTTCCTGGGCATGGCTCTGGCAGACATGGTGGCAGGCAGTATCGTAATTGAGCAGGTATTTTCTATCCCCGGAATCAGCAGGATCCTTCTTACAAGTATCGGTAACAGAGATTATCCTGTTGTGGAAGCCATTATCATGGGCATTGCCATTATTGTAATGGTGGTTAATTTCCTGGTGGATATTATATATAGAATCGTAGATCCAAGGATCGGACTTGAAGATGAATAGATCGCAATTTAAAAGAAACTTAAGAGATAATCCATACCTTTTGGCAGGGATGATCATTACTGGCCTTGTGCTTTTGATGATCATTGTTGGTCTGTTTTGGACACCCTATGACACTACGGCCATGAATTCGTCAGAAAAGCTCCAGGGCATTTCCCTTCGCCATATTATGGGTACGGATAACATGGGAAGGGATGTGTTCAGCCGTGTTATGTACGGAAGCAGGATAACCCTTCTTATTGCCATTGGAACTGTCTTTATAGGAGCAGGACTTGGCACTATCATCGGCGCAGTCACAGGGTACTTTGGAGGAATGCTGGATGAGGTTGTTATGAGAGTAGTTGACGCCCTTTTTGCTTTTCCAAGTATTCTCCTGGCTCTGGTTATTGTGTCTGTGTTTGGAACCGGATGGATACAGCTTCTTATTTCACTGGGAATTGCCTTTATGCCAAGCTTTGCCAGGATAGTAAGGGGTGAGGTCCTTCGCTGCAAAAATATGGACTACGTGGAAAACGCAAGACTTCAAGGGGTATCTAACCTTCGAATGATCTTTGTACATATCCTTCCCAACATAAAGGGAGTTCTTGCGTCCTCAATACTTATCGGATTTAACAATGCAGTTCTTGCCGAGGCAGGTCTTTCCTACCTGGGAGTTGGATCACAGCCTCCCTATGCCAGCCTTGGAAAGATGCTTTCAGATGCACAGCAGTATATGTTCACAACCCCAAGCTACGTGCTCTGTCCAGGTATTGTCATCGTTTTGATGGTTTTGGGCTTTGCGTTTCTTGGAGAGGGGATAAGCAGATGGAAATGAGCAGCAACGATATTATCCTTGACGTAACAGATCTTCATATAGAATTTCATGACCATGACAAGCCTGAAGTGGCTGTTGAGGATTTCGACCTGATGCTTGGAAAGGGTGAAATTGTCGGAATTGTTGGCGAGTCCGGAAGAGGAAAGAGCATGAGTGCTCTGGCAATCGCAGGTCTTCTTAACAGAAAGAGCCTTACAAAAAGCGGAAGGATCATGTTTGACGGCACTGACCTTCTTACCTGTGACCGTAAGACTTTGAGGTCCTATCAGGGAGATGAGATATCCATTATCTTCCAGGAGCCTATGACAAGTCTAAACCCGGTTAAGAGGATAGGCTGGCAGGTGGAAGAACCTCTTTTCATCCATCATCAGGAAATCCCCAAGGAGGAACGGAAGAAAAGAGCTATAGGAATGCTGAAGGCAGTTGGTCTTGATAAGGCTGAAGATGTTTACAACATGTATCCCCATGAACTCTCCGGTGGAATGAGACAGAGAGTTATGATCGCTGCAGCTATGATAGGAGGCCCTAAGATACTGATTGCAGACGAGCCCACAACAGCTCTTGATGTTACGGTCCAGGCTCAGATTGTTGAACTTCTTAAGAAGCTTAATAAAGAGATGCATACTTCCATAATCTTTATTTCCCATGACCTGAGCCTTGTGAATCAGCTTTGTCAGAGGGTTATTGTTATGCAGCAGGGTAATATTGTGGAGTCCGGAAGAACCTCAGAAGTATTTGCAAATCCCAGGGATCCTTACACCAAGAAGCTTATTGCAGCTATTCCCAAGATAGACCTTTCAGATGACAGGGACTAATTTATGAGTGAAGAAATGGTTTTAAGAGTTAATGATCTGAATGTCTTTTACAAGAACAGGAAGAGAAAGCTCTTTTCAAAAAAGAATAAGAAAATACAGGCTCTTTTCGATGTGAATCTGACTATGGAAGAGGGAGAAGTACTGGCAATTGCAGGAGAATCCGGAAGTGGAAAGTCAACTCTTGCAAGGGCTATTGTCGGCATTAACAAGGACTACCAGGGGCAGATCTGGCAGAAGTATGACAGACCTCAGATGGTTTTCCAGGATCCATACAGTTCCCTTAATCCTGCCAAAAAGATAGGCTGGCTTCTTGCTGAGCCTCTTCGCGTGGACAAGGATCGTAAGTGGACCAAAGAGGAGATTGACCAGAGGGTAAAAGAGATAATGGAGGAGATCGAGCTTCCTCTTAGTATGCTGGATCGATATCCTGCGCAGCTCTCAGGAGGACAGAGGCAGCGTGTGTGCATCGGAATGGCACTTATGAGATCTCCTAAGCTTCTTATTGCGGATGAGCCGGTATCGGCGCTGGATGTTACCATTCAGGCCCAGATTCTTGAGCTTTTGGAGAATCTCCATAAGAAGCATGGCATTTCAATTATCTTTATCTCCCATGATCTTAGGGTGGTCTATCAGATCAGTGATCACGTGCTTATCATGAAGGATGGCAGGGTTGTGGAGCAGGGACCTACAAGGCAGGTCTACAAAAATCCAAAGCATGATTACACAAAGCAGCTCTTAAAGGCCGCTGGAATCGCATAATAGCTAAAAAATCTTAAATTTCCTACATTTTATATAGGATGTTTAGGATTTTTTTATTATAATTAGCTTAAGAAGCGGGATTTTAGTGCCGATAAATTCACTGTAGAAAGGAGGATACTATTATGGCATTAAATATTAATGGCGGATTTACACCCGGTTACAATGCGTATAATATTCCCTCTGTCAAAGACAATACACAGATAAATCCCGCTGCAGAGCAGATTAAAGAAAATATACAGGAAGCCCCCAAGGTCCAGGAAGAGAGCAAAGCCTTTGATCTAACCGTTGAAGTTCCTGCCAGAGAAAATGCTTCAATTGAGAACGTAGCTATTTCTTTTGGACAATATGATTCTTCTTCAATAGATCTTTTTGCTGATATGGGACTGGCGTCCAGAGATATGAAACAGGCTATATCTGGAATGCAGAAGGATCAGATTCTTCATCAGTATCAGTACTTTGTAGGAGGAAAGGATCTGACAGGCAAGGAAAGCAACATCATTGCCGGAACAGATGATGGCGTAGTAATTAAGCTCGACTGATAGCTTTATAGACAATAAGAAAACCACCTGCTTTTGCAGGTGGTATTTTTTTGGGAGGAGGGGTTGCCTAGTGGGGAACCAGACAACCCGTGTATGAAAAAAAGTATTGTTGGGGGTTCAGAAGTTTTGTCCTTCTGATGAAATTATAGTAACGGATAAATTTAGACAAATTATGTCAGAACTCTAAAAGAAATATAACCTATTATAAAAAAAGTTAATCATACTTATAAAATAAAAATATATATCCCTATAACGCAAAAACACCCACGAGGGGACGTGAGTGCCTGCGATTTTCTTATGAGGGGGAGAAAGTGATTCGGTTATGCATCCCAGTGGACGGGATGGTAGTTCAAACCTTGTTGCATCACTAACTTGACTTTTATTCTAGCACCTAATTGTGTTCAAAAAGTGAACAATTCAAACATTTTTGTGGTTATTCTGTGAACAAAATCTGCGTACATTTTTCTTTGGAATGTCTTCGTGGGGCGGACAAGTGTCTTTTGTGGGGGAATTCTTGATGTATATTAATCAGTTGTAGCGATTTTATCGTGTAATACTTGACATAAAGTAATCTGGATTTTACACTAAACAAGGTTGAACAAGTGCAATGACGTACGGCATTCGCATGTATGTGATTGCATTTTTTTTGCTGTAATTTAATGATTTAGTGAGGTAAAGCATTAACGCTTTTATGCTTTTAAGGGTTGATACGTCACTATCTCATTTTATTAGATAATTTTTTATACAGGTTGGAGAAGCTATGAATACTAAGACACTAATGTACATTGTAAAGAGAATACTGCTTGCAATTGTTACGATTTGGGTAGTTATCACAGTTACCTTCTTTGTAATGCACGCAGTTCCGGGCGGTCCTTTCATTGGTGAGAAGGCTGTCAGCGAGTCAGTTATGGCTGCCATGGAGGCTAAGTACGGACTGGATAAGCCTCTTGGAGTACAGTATCTGACATATCTTAGTGATGTTGTTACAAAGTTTGATTTTGGACCATCACTTAAGCAGAAAGGTAGAACTGTTAACAGCATCATTTTTGATGGTATGAAGACCTCTGCTAAGCTTGGACTTATTGCTGCAGTTATCGCATTGATCTGCGGAATCATTCTTGGATCAGTTGCTGCACTTAGAAGAAACAGAATAATTGACCGAGTGATCATGATCATTACAACTGCATTCGTGTCGATGCCTTCATTTATTATGGGATCTCTTTTGCTTATAGCATTTGCTATTAACCTTAAGTGGTTCCCTGCTAACGGAGCATCCAAGAACGGACTTGTACTTCCTATAATTACATTGTCACTTTACCCTATGGCCTATATTACAAGGCTTACAAGATCATCAATGCTTGAGGTTCTTGGTCAGGACTACATCAGAACCGCTAAGGCTAAGGGTGTATCAGGATGGAAGATAATCTTTGGACATGCACTGAAGAATTCTCTTATTCCTGTAATCACATATTTCGGACCTATGCTTGCTGGTATTGTTACAGGTTCCCTGGTTGTTGAGCAGATCTTTGCTGTTCCCGGAATCGGACGTGCCTTCGTAAACAGTATCACAGGTCGTGATTATCCTCTGATCATGGGTACTACCATTGTTCTTGCAACACTTATTGTCATCATGAACCTTCTTGGTGACATCCTTTACAAGGTAGTAGATCCACGTATCACACTTGAATAAGCTCATTATTAGAAATAGGAGAGAGAATTGCAATGGATATAACAAAGTTAAGCGCCCAGGTTAATATGGATGATTTCATTCCTGCAACCGACGAAGAAAAAGAATATATGGTGCAGATGCGCCCATCATCTACATTCTTTAAGGATTCCGTAAAGAGACTTCTTAAGAATAAGGTTGCGACGGTTTGCTTCTTTATAATAATCATTATTGCTCTTGCAGCAATCTTCATTCCGATGTTCTGGCCATATTCCTATGACAGCATGCTTGGAATGACACCTGGTAAGCCTGTAGATAACAGCTTTAAGGACCTTAGACCTTTTGAATATGGTAAGTCAGAGCTCAAGAGGATCGAAGCAGGTGAGACAGTTATCCCTCACATTTTCGGAACAGATTCTCAGGGCCGTGACTACTTTATCAGAGTGGTATACGGAACACGTATTTCACTGGCAGTTGGTTTCTTTGCCAGCCTTATCGTTCTTGTTATCGGTATGACTATCGGTTCAGTAGCAGGTTATGCCGGAGGAGCTGTGGACCTTGTCATAATGCGAATAGTCGATATCATATATTCGCTACCGGACATGCTTATGGTTATCCTTCTTTCATCAGTACTTAAGGTGGTCATGGAAGGTGCACTGGACGGAACGGTACTATCAAAGATCGGTTCCAATATCATAAGTTTGTTCATAGTATTTGGTGTTCTTTACTGGGTATCAATGGCGCGTCTCATAAGAGGACAGATCCTTTCACTTCGTGAGCAGGAGTACGTTCTTGCTGCTGAGGCTGCCGGAGCAAGAGGTAAGTGGATCATCTTAAAGCACCTGATCCCTAACTGCTTCTCAGTTATCATCATTTCAACAGCTCTTCAGATCCCTAGTGCGATCTTTACTGAGAGTTACCTGTCCTTCCTTGGACTTGGTGTTAACGCACCTATGCCATCACTGGGCTCTCTTGCATCAGATGCCCTTAATGGTATTTCATCATATCCATACAGACTGATCATTCCTGCAATTGTTATTTCACTGATAGTTCTTTCACTTAACCTGTTTGGTGACGGACTTCGTGATGCGTTTGATCCTAAGCTGGATACCTAAGCATGCTTAGGTATGGTTATGCACACTCGCGCGATTGGAAGTTGTTGCCTATGGCAACCGCGCTCGGCGCATGGATTTCTCAAGAGAAATCCAATTTGAATAGTTTTTTGGAGGCATAGTAATGAATCTTTTAGAAGTAAGAGATCTGCATACCTCATTCTTTACAGATGCAGGTGAGGTAAAGGCAGTAAATGGAATATCCTTTAATCTGGATAGAGGAAAGGTTCTCGGTATCGTAGGAGAATCAGGTTCTGGAAAGTCAGTTACCGCATATTCAATCATGCAGATTCTGGCAGGAACAGGTAAGATCGTTTCCGGTTCCATCAAGCTTGATGGACAGGAACTTGTAGGTTCAGGTGAGAAGGTCATGAAGACCGTTCGTGGTAACAAGGTATCCATCATTTTCCAGGATCCTATGACATCACTTAACCCTACCTATACAATCGGACATCAGCTTATGGAGGCAATTCTTCTCCATACAGACAGAAATAAAGAGCAGGCTAGAGAAAGAGCTATCGAGATGCTCAAGCTCGTTAACGTGAATGAGCCTGAAAAGAGAATGAATCAGTATCCACATGAGTTCTCAGGTGGTATGAGACAGCGTGTTATGATCGCTATGGCTCTTGCATGTGAGCCAGACATTCTTATTGCAGATGAGCCTACAACAGCTCTTGACGTTACAATCCAGGCACAGATCCTTGACCTTATGAAGTCACTTCAGGAAGAACTGGGAATGGCCATTATCATGATCACTCATGACCTTGGTGTTGTAGCTCAGATGTGTGACGAGGTTATCGTTATGTACGCCGGCTCAATCTGTGAGCAGGGAACAGCAGATGAAGTATTCTACAATCCTTGCCATGAGTACACAAAGGGACTTCTTCGTTCAATCCCTACAGAGGGAAAAGAGGGTGAGAAGCTTCAGCCTATTACAGGAACACCTATTGATCTTCTCAACATGCCTAAGGGTTGTCCTTTTGCACCAAGATGTGACAATGCCATGAAGATCTGTCTCAGAGAGAGAGCAGAGCGTATGCAGATCAATGATGATCATGCTGCCGGCTGCTGGATGAACGTCAAAAAGCAGATGGAAGGCGGTGCAAAGTAATGAGTGAATTATTTAATCAGGAAAACAATCTCGTTGAGATCAAGCATTTAAAAGAGTACTTCAACGTTAACGTTGGTTTTTTCAAATCTAAACCACTTAAGGCTGTAGATGATGTTTCTTTTTCCATTAAAAAGGGTGAGACTCTGGGTCTTGTAGGAGAGTCAGGCTGCGGAAAGACAACTGTTGGACGTACCATATTAAACCTTTATAAGCCTACAGCTGGAGAGATCTGGTACGATGGAAAGCTTATAAAGACTAAGGAAGATATTAAGGAATTCCGTAAGAAGGCTACTATGGTTTTCCAGGATCCTTATTCATCCCTTAACCCAAGAATGACAGTATCTGATATCATTGCAGAGCCACTGGATGTTCATGAGCTTTACAACAACAAAGAGGAGAGAAGAGCACGTATCCTTGAGCTTATGGGTTACGTAGGACTTAACTCAGAGCATGCTTCAAGATATGCTCACGAGTTCTCCGGCGGACAGAGACAGCGTATCGGAATCGCAAGATCCCTGGCTGTTAACCCTGAGTTTATCGTCTGCGATGAACCTGTATCAGCTCTTGACGTTTCAATTCAGGCGCAGGTTATCAACATGTTTGATGAACTTCAGGAGAGACTGGGACTTACATATCTGTTCATCGCCCATGATCTTCTGGTAGTTAGACATATCAGTAACAGAATAGCAGTTATGTACCTTGGTAAGATGGTTGAACTGGCAGATGCAGATGAGATCTACAACAATCCACTTCATCCATATTCAAAGTCACTTATTTCAGCTGTTCCTGTTCCGGATCCTAAGGTTGCAAGAGCTAACAAGAGAATCGTTCTTTCAGGCGATATCCCTAGCCCTCTCAATGCTCCTTCAGGATGTCCATTCAGAACAAGATGTGCTTACTGCAAGGCTGATTGCTCAGAGAGTATGCCTGAGTTTAAGGAAGTAAGCAAGGGACACTTTGTTGCTTGTCATCACGTTGCTGAGATTAACTAATATTTGGGGAATTGTATACATGTGTTCAAATGCATGATATACTATATATTGTGTATCGTGATTTGATATAACAAATTTCATATTCATAAGGAGGACAATTATGAAAAAGAAGTTAGTTTCTTTGGTACTTGCTTCAAGCATGGTACTGAGCCTTGCTGCTTGCGGAAATTCAGCAACAGCTCCAGCTGGCACAGATACCCAGACAGCTACTGAGACTCAGACAACAGAGTCCGGAGCTTCAGAGACACAGGCTGATGCAACACCAGCTGAGCCTGTTGGGGAGCAGACAATCAATGTATGTCTTGCTTCAGAGCCTGCATCACTTGATCCAGCACTTAACTCTGCAGTTGATGGTGCTACAATGATCAACCACCTTTTCTCAGGTCTTGCTAAATGGGGACTTGACGCAAGCGGAAATCTTGAGCTTCAGCCAGATTGCGCACAGGAACTTGTTGAGGGTGTAACAAATGATGACGGAACAGTTACTTATACTTATACCCTTAGAGATGGTCTTACATGGTCTGACGGACAGCCTGTAACTGCAGGTGATTTCGTATTCGCTTGGAACCGTGCAATCAGCCCTGAGACAGCAGCTGACTATGGCTACATGTTCGAGGTTGTTGATGGTTACGCTGATGGAAAGCTTAACGTAACAGCTATCGATGACAAGACTCTTGAGGTAACACTTGCAAACACAGTAGCTTACTGGAATGAGCTTCTTGCATTCCCTACATACATGCCTGTACGTGAGGATGTAGTTGCTAACGAGGCATGGGCTACAGATCCTTCAACTTTTGTATGTAACGGTGCATACACAATGACAAGCTGGGATCACAACTCACTTATCACACTTACAAAGAACGAGAACTTCTACAATGCTGATAAGGTAACAATGAACGAGATCAACTTCTACCTTTCAGATGATGCTAACAACCAGCTCGCTAACTTCGAGAATGGTGACTGGCAGCACTGTGGTCAACTTAAGCTGTAAAGCCAGATAAATACTGGCTTTGCGGCTTTTTTGTTATGCAAAAAAATATTGATTATTTATTAAAAAACGCTTGACAAAGCTCCTAAAATTTGCGGCCGCTACGCGGCCCTTGATCAATAGGAGATGTTGTTTCGTGGCCGCGAAACACATCAAGATCACGCAAATTTAGGAGGTTACGTATGGAAAAACATGAAATCTGCAAACTCATCATCCAAAAGATCAAGCAATATCTCTCTTCTCCGGACTGCCTGGAAGCTCACCGGGAAAAGAACCACTTCATCAGAAAGCGCAAACTTTCAATGCTCCATCTGGTAACATATCTATTCTACACTACAAAGGCATCTATGTATCAGAATCTTTCCGCTATACGTGATGACCTGCTTCCATCAAATTTTCCTGAAGTATCAAAGCAGGCTGTATCCAAAGCTCGTCAGTTCATTAGCCCCAGTCTGTTCCAAGATTTATTTACTCTTTCGGTAGATATCTTCTACAAAAATCTCAAGAAGAGAAAGCTATGGCATGGTTATCATATCTTTGCCATTGATGGCTCAAAGATAGAAGTTCCTAATTCTCCATCAAACTTTGATTTCTTTGGTGAGATGTTCACTTATCCGCATAAAGATAGGAAGTTTTCTTCAGGTCTAGCTTCTATTGTCTATGATGTTCTCGATGATTATATAGTCCATGCATCTCTTCATAAATACCTTGGGTCTGAAAGAGCTGCAGCACGAGAGCACCTAAAAACGCTAGAAGACTTAAACATATATAAAAACTCAGTAATCGTCTTTGACCGCGGATACTATTCAGAAGATATGTTCAGGTACTGTGTATCAAATGGGTATCTCTGCCTTATGAGACTCCGTGAAAAGTTCAAAATGGTTCGTTCCTGCCATGGTGATACTGTAGCAATATTGCCAGGAAATTCCAAAACAGGCACTGAAGATATCAAGATAAGAGTCTTAGAGGTTATTCTAAGTGATGGATCTCGCGAGTACCTTGGAACCAACATATTTGACACAGCTATGTCTGTGGATATGTTTCGCGAACTATATTTTCTCCGCTGGCCTGTTGAGGGCAAATACATGGAGTTAAAAGAAAAATTCCTTCTTGAAGAGTATAGTGGAAAAACTAAAACTGCTGTGTTTCAAGAATTCTATATAAATCTACTCATGTCAAATCTGACTTCTCTGATAAAAAACAAAGTCGACGATGACATAGATGAACACATGACCACAACTGGCAAGTATAGGTATCAAGCTAACCGAGCCTATATTATAGGCCGTCTAAAGAAAGCATTTCCTAAGATCCTTTGTAACATACTGCAAACAGAATACATAGATCAGATAGTATCCGATGCATTCAAAGTTCGGTCACAGATAATCCCCGGCAGGAAGTTTAGAAGAAAGACCAGAAAACTGGTTTGCAGAAAACACTTTCCAAACCTTAGACCTGTCAATTGATACATCATATATGAGTTTTTCTTAGACCTGATATGATTCAGGTCTGTTTGTCATGCGATAACATTAAGAAGAAAACATAGCTGCCTATTCAATATGATATAATCTGTTGGTAGATGATACACATTAACTTAAAGCAGTATTTCTATTCCTACTAAGTTGACGGAAAGTGTACCACATTGGTGACTGGCAGATGATCGACGACGTTCCTACAAACGAGATTGCTTCTCTTAAGGAGACATATCCTAACGAGTTCGTAACAGCTGGTCAGCTTGGAACATACTATGTATGCTGGAACGTAAACGAGGAGCTTCTTCCTTCAACAAGCACACTTACAGGTGCTGACAAGGCTAACGCTGAGAACGAGATCCGTAACGCACTTGCACTTCTTATCGACAGAAACTACATCGTTAACGACGTAGCACAGGGCGGACAGGTTCCTGCTTCTTCATTCGTAGCTATGGGTCTTACAGATGCTGACGGATCACAGTTCTATGAGAACGCTGGTGGAAACAGCTTCAACGGATACTATGATGTATCTGAGGATGCTTACGAGGCTAACTGGGCATCAGCTATTGAGACACTTAAGAAGTACTATACATATGATGACGCTACATCAATGTTCACAGACTTCCCTACACTTACATACCTTTACAACACATCAGAGGGACACAAGGCAATTGCTGAGGCTATTCAGGCTACATTCGCTGGTATCGGCATCACAATGAACCTTGAGAACCAGGAGTGGGCTACATTCCTTGATACACGTAAGGCTGGTAACTACTCAGTAGCACGTAACGGATGGCTTGGTGACTACAACGATCCTATTTCATTCCTTGATATGTGGACAACACAGTCTGGTAACAACGACGTTCAGTTCGGTAAGGGCGACAACGCTAAGGTTCAGGCTTACTCACTTGATATCACAGATCTTGGTTATGACACAAAGGTTGAGAACGGAACATGGGCTGAGACCTATGACGTTCTCATCTCAGACATCAAGACATGTACAGATACAAAGACAAGATACGAGCTTATGCACAGAGCTGAGGACCTTCTTATGTCAACAGGTTGCATCTGCCCTATCTACTACTACACAGATCTTTACATGATCAGCAGCAACGTATCTGGCTTCTTCTCAAGCCCTCTTGGATACAAGTACTTCATGTACTGCACAATCACAGGCTGATAGGAATTACTTCCTTTTAGCAGGTGTAAGCTGAAAACTAAAGGCTGTCACACATATGTGTGGCAGCCTTTTTGCATTCACTGAAAGTCAATGGGGAAAGTCAATGGGGACGGTTCTGTTTGAATCACGCCATAATGGTTATAATCTTTAAAGCGGATATTGATTATTATTTTCTACGCTTATATACCTTTGCGAAGATGATTGCCCCTGTGAGGAGGAGTAAGTAGCCTCCAAGGTAGAGCAGGTTCTTGGTGCTGTGGCTTGATGTAGGTCCGAAGTTTGGCATGTCGCCTCCAGGGCCGCCGAAGCTATCAAAGTCTGGCATATCTCCGCCAGGACCGCTGGAACCAAATGGGCCACCGGAACCGCCGGGGCCACCACCTGAGCCGCCATGACCGCCGCCCATGGAACCCATGTCAGAGAGGGTGATGGAAGATGCATCGATAAGGACATCAGGATCAGCCTCCTGTTCTGAATCTGTGGAACCTATAGTACCAGCAAGCTGTCCTTCTATACTCTGGCATCTTAAGGTTACGAACTCTTTGATGGTTTCTACCGCAGTCTCGAATTCTGAGGTCTCACAGAACTTTGTGGGATCCTTCTCGACATATTCCTTGATCATGTTATAAGTTGTATCGATCAGGTTAGTAAGATATCCGCTTTCATAGAACTGGGAGAGAAAATTCTCATGATATTCATGGTAAAGCTCAGTATACTCCTCACAGGAGGTGATCCATGCAAACATTGGCCTGTCAGTGCTGCCTTCAGTAATAGACAAAGGCGTATCAATAGGATCATTAACTGCCGATTCAGCATCATCTGCCTGGAAGGTTCCGTAAGCAAGATTATAATCCCAAGGGATCATGGACATCAGTCCATCCTCTTCGTAGAGGTAGTAGTTGTGGATCATGGATCCGGTGTAACTATCACCATTAACAACGAAGTTGTGAACAACCATGTATCTGATTACAGCGTCTACATCTACAGCCTCAGCAATTTCTTCAGCGTCGCTGTTCTCAATTCCTTCACTAAGGCTCTTTAAGGACCTTATTAGACGCTTCTTATCCTTATAGGATGTAATTGTCTTAGCTGAGTCAAATATGGTGGAGTAGGAGTCTATGGGCGCTCTTGCTCTTAACTACCATGCGAATAGTCTTTGACTTAAGGAACTCTGTAGCTTTTTCTTCACTTCCGTGACCGTCGCAGCTAACAACTACGATGTATGGATTAACGTGAGACTTCTTATTAACAAAGATAAGAAGGATAATACCGATAAGAACGCTTCCGAATACTGCCAGAGGGATCATTCCAGCTGCAAGAACGATACCAACTGCAATTGACCAGAACAGGAAAGCAATATCCAGTGGCTCTTTTATTGCAGTTCTGAAACGAACGATGGAAAGGGCACCGACCATACCAAGGGACAGTACAACGTTACTTGTAACTGCCAGGATGACAAGTGTTGAGATCATTGTAAGTGCTACTAAAGTTACGCCAAAGCTGGAGGAGTACATAACTCCCTGATAGGTCTTCTTATATATAAGGAAGATGAAAAGTCCAAGGGCGAAGGCCAGGGCCATAGCCAGGACCATATCAAAAATACTGATGCTTGTTACATTCTCAAGAAAGCTTGATTTAAAGATGTCGTTAAAACTCATTTTTCTATTCCTCTTTTCGCTTTATATAATTTTTGATTATTCAATCCAGATACCCTGCGGCTCTGGGGTCGATCATTGGTAATCTGCAGGCTTCGTACTTGGAAAAAGAGCTTGTCCTGCAGTGGGGGAGTTGGACTATATCCCTTATTATCTCCGGAAGGTACTCATCCCATTGTCACCGTTGTAGTACCTGATCCTGAACTTGTTTCGTCTGCTGACGCCGTCCTGTTTTTCGTAGAGGGCTTTGTCATTTGGAGTATCGAAATACAGACTTCGGATAAGATATTTTCCGTCAATGGCATGACTATCAGCTTTGGCAACAGCCAGAAGGCGCTGTCTTATGGCTATCATGTCTGATGTGGTTATGTCGTGTTTTAATTCATGCCGATATTTCACAGTTTTTCTCCTTTCATTTTCCTCCGAAAATAAGCCTACAACGCAAACCTAAAAACAACCTAAAATACCTTAAGTATTAATGTAGTTCTTTACATTTATTCAAATGGGACTATAATAAAAAACTGTGTTTAAACAAGAGTTTTTTATAGAACCATGGGAGGATTTAAGTAACATGTTATCAAAAGACAAATTGAAGCCTATGCTGTTTTCAAACCTGAAGAACTACAGTGGAAAGCAGTTCGCCTCTGATGTGGTGGCAGGTATCATCGTAGCCATCATTGCACTTCCACTTTCAATTGCCCTGGCTCTGGCGTCAGGAGTAGGACCTGAAGAAGGTCTTTACACAGCAATTGTGGCAGGATTCATTATTTCATTCCTGGGTGGAAGCAGAGTTCAGATCGCCGGACCAACAGCAGCCTTTGCGACAATAGTTGCCGGTATCGTGGCAACAAAGGGAATGGAAGGACTGGCCCTTGCTACAATATTTGCGGGAATTCTTCTTATCCTTATGGGTGTATTCAGACTGGGTACCCTTATCAAGTTTATCCCTTATACCATCACCACCGGATTTACAGCAGGTATCGCCGTGACAATCCTTATCGGACAGATCAAGGACTTCCTCGGACTTACATATCCTGCAGGAACAGCTACAGTTGAGACCATGGATAAGGTAAAAGCCATTGGAGCAAATATCGGAACCTTAAATGTACAGGCTCTTATCGTAGGCATTGTCTGCCTCCTTATTCAGATAGTATGGCCTAAGGTCAGCAAGAAGATCCCAGGATCACTTATTGCAGTTCTTGTTGGAATCCTTATGGTTAAATTTCTTAATCTTAACGTCAACACAATTGGAGATCTTTACGAGATCAAGGGAGCACTTCCAACACTTAAGGTGCCAAGCTTTGATCTTGAAACTGTAAGGTCAGTAGCAGGAGATGGCTTTACCATCGCAATCCTGGCAGCTATTGAGTCACTGCTTTCCTGCGTAGTTGCAGACAGTATGATCAACTCACACCACAGATCAAACATGGAGCTTATTGCTCAGGGTGCAGGTAATATCGGTTCAGCTCTTTTCGGTGGAATCCCGGCAACTGGTGCTATTGCCAGAACTGCAGCTAACATCAAGAACGGCGGAAGAACTCCTATAGCAGGTATGGTTCATTCACTTTGCCTTGTACTGGTCCTTGTGGTTCTTATGCCATATGCAGCACTTATCCCAATGCCTACAATAGCAGCAATTCTTTTCCTTGTTGCTTATAATATGTGCCAGTGGAGAACCTTCGTACATCTTTGCAAGACAGCTCCAAAGAGCGATATCTTTGTTCTGGTTCTTACCTTTGTACTTACAGTAGTATTTGACCTGGTTGTAGCTATCGAGATCGGTATGGTCCTTGCATGCCTCCTTTTCATGAAGAGGATGAGCGAGGAGTCCGGAATCCGTGGCTGGAAGTACTATGATCCTGATGATGATCCTGACGGACCAGAGTTAAAAGAGATACCTAAGCACGTAAGGGTATACGAGATTAGCGGACCAATGTTCTTTGGCGATGCTGACCTGATCGCACAGATCGGTTTCAAGGATTTCACAAGAGCTCTTGTAATCCGTATGCGTGGAGTACCTGCTCTTGATGCAACAGCTATGCGTTCCTTTGAGCAGCTCTATGAGAAGTGCAAAGAGAACAATGTTCAGCTGGTATTTTCACATGTAAACGAGCAGCCTATGAACACCATGGAGAAGGATGGTTTTGTTGAGAAGGTTGGTCGTGAGAACTTCCTTCCTCACATCGACGATGCATTAAAGAGAGCAGCTGAAATTTGATAAAATTATTATTAAATCTGTTTAGTAGAGGTGGCCCGACCGGGTTGCCTCTACTTTTTTGTGATAAAATGGTAATGCTAAAATGTTCAAAATGTCGACTTTTTTATCGAACAGGAGGATGCTGTTGGAAAGCAAAAGCCGTGAAAGAACGGAGCTTGAACAGTACTTCATAGACAACCTGGACAGGGCCATGGAACAGCAGTGGATCAAGGCGTTCCATCAACCCCTTATTCGTGCTGCCAGTGGCAGGGTTTCAGATGAAGAGGCCTATGCAAGATGGATGGATCCTGACAAAGGAACATTTGAAGCGTCTGAATTTATTCCCGTTTTAGAAGAAGAGGGACTAACCTATAAACTTGATCTCTACATGGTGGAAAGAGTCCTGGACAAAATGAAGGGCCAGCGTGAGCATGGTCTTTTTGTGGTGCCTGAGTCCGTGAACCTTAGCAGATCTGACTTTTATTGCTGCGACATGGTAAGTGAGGTGGTAAAGAGAATCGACGCCTCAGGATTTACCAGGGACAAGATGTCTATAGAAATTTCAGAAAAAGACATCACCAGCGATGTAGAATTCATGAAAAAGCAGGTAGAGAATTTCAGAAGTGAGGGTGTTAAGGTCTGGATGGATGACTATGGCTCAGGAAATGCCTCCATGCTCATTCTTTTGCAGATTGCTTTTGATGCTCTGAAGCTGGATTCTATTTTTGTTCATCAGATTGAAAAGAGTGAAGCAGGACGTATCATCGTTACTGAGCTTATTAAGACTGCTGTTTCTCTTGGCATGGTAACTGTTGCGGAGGGAGTTGAGACCAAGGAGCAGGTAAACCTTCTAAAAGAGGTGGGATGTAACAAGCTACAAGGATATTACTACATAAAACCTGTATCACTAGCTGAGATCATCCAGAGAAATGTTCAGGGAATTCAGATTGGTTTTGAGAATCCTGATGAAGCAGAGTACTTTGAGAAGATAGGAAGCCTTAATCTCTACGATCTTTCTATTTCCAGAAATGACAAAAAGAATCTGGGAAATTATTTTGACACAATGCCTATGGCTATTTTTGCCATGGATGAAGATAAGGTTACTATCGTCCGGTCAAACAAGAGCTTTAGGGAGTTTGCTTCAGTTAATTTCCCGAGGTATGTAGAAAACAAGGAAATACCCTATGATCAGATACCTAAAGGAACGGGATATTACTCTTTTAACGCAGTAAGACAATGCGCTAAGGAGGGAAAGAGGAAGATCATAGATGACAGAACAGCGGATGGAAGAATACTTCAGCTGTTTATGCGAAGAATAGCAACAAACCCTGTGACAGGAACTAATGCTGTGGCTCTTGCAATCCTTTCTATTTCTGAGTCTGCTGCGGATGAAGGCCTGAACTACAACTACATAGCCAGAGCTCTATCCGAGGATTATATTAAGCTTTTCTTTGTGGATATGGATACCGGTGTGTACACTGAGTATACTCCTGACGGAGCAAATTGTGATATCAAGCTCACAAAACATGGAACGGATTACTTTGATCTTGAACGCAGTGAATTTGATGTTCCGATATATGAGGAAGACCTTGAGACCTTTAAAAAGGCCTTAACCAGGAAGAACATACAGAGTCAGATAAAAAAGACCGGTGTCTTTTCATTTGTTACAAGGGCAATGATAGAAGGAGATCCTGTCTTTGTATGCATTAAAGCAGTAAAGGTAAGGGGCGACGGAAATTTCATTATCATTGGTATCAACAACGTTGATGAACAGATGAAGGGCAGGGAGACTGTAGAAAGAGCAAAGGAGGAGAGACTTATCTACTCAAGGGTAGGAGCTCTGACCGGAAACTTTATCTATCTGTATACAGTTGATCCTGAAACAGACCACTACAATAAATATAACCCCGGAAATATCATCTCGGATATGGCTATAGAAGATGAGGGTGATGATTACTTTAATAAGGTAATAGAAAGAGCCCCAAAGGGTCTTTACGAGGATGACGTTGATTCCTTCCTATCGGCTTTCACAAAAGAAAAGGTGCTAAAAGAGATAAAGCGATCGGGAATGTTTGTAAATGAACACAGGCTCATGATTGATGGGGAGCCTCGCTATGTCTCTTTAAGAGCCAAGCTTCTTGACGAAGAGGGTAAAACAAACCTCATAGTAGGTATACTGGACATTGACCAGCAGATAAGACGTGAGCAGGAATATGCCATGAACCTCAATGCTGCTGAGATCAAGGCCAATATTGACGAGCTCACAAAGGTTAAGAATAAGCATGCCTACTCAGAAGCTGAAAAGAGAATGGATGAGAACATAAAAGAGAATCCAAACCTTGAATTTGCCATTGCTGTTTTCGACCTGAACGGCCTTAAAGAGGTCAACGACACATTGGGTCATCAGGCCGGTGACAAGTTCATCATAAAGGGATGCAATATCATCTGTCGTATCTTCAAGCACAGTCCTGTATACAGGGTGGGTGGCGACGAATTTGTGGCAGTGG
Organism: Butyrivibrio sp. AE2032; assembly: GCF_000702965.1. Lineage (NCBI taxonomy): Bacteria > Bacillati > Bacillota > Clostridia > Lachnospirales > Lachnospiraceae > Butyrivibrio > Butyrivibrio sp. AE2032. The sequence goes on from NZ_JNLF01000009.1 coordinate 89,193, forward strand.
TTCAGGGCTATGATTATATTAACCTGGCTGCCCTTATGGATAAGCTCCAAAAGCATAATGAGAAAAACAAGCTGAAAGGGGATGTGGTAATTGCTGCAGGTGCCAGCAGATACCAAGAGGACGGAAGAGTTGCCCCTGTATTTGAGCGTGCAGATGAAGCAATGTACAAGAACAAGAGGGAATTAAAGAAAGAGGCCCCATGAAAAATCCGTTAAAGACCTTAAAAATGAGGGAGACTACTAAAGCCCTTATTATCATGTCATTCTTTCTGATCATATCTAATGCTTTACTGGGACTGATCCTGGTAAGGCAGTCTAATGGCGCGCTCAAAGGGCAGATTGATGAGCGTATGCTTGATATTTCCAACACAGCTGCATACATGATAAACGGCGATGATTACGAGGCTTTGACGGGAAGAGTGGATAATGACCCTGTTTATAGGGATATCTATGACACCCTTAATTCCTTTCAGGATAACATTGAGCTGGAGTTTATCTACGGCGTCAAGAAAAATGATGAGGATGGAACCTATTACTTTACTGTAGATCCTGCACCTGTTGACTGCTCTGAATATGGAGAGCTGGTAAAAGAGACACCGGCCCTTGTAAAGTCCTTTGAAGGAAAGGCCTACGTGGATGAAGAAGCCTATGAAGATTCCTATGGTCGATTCTACAGCGCATATTCACCGATCTTTAATTCTAAAGGTGAAGTAGTGGGTGTAATTGCTGTGGACTTCAGTGCCGAATACTATGACAGCCAGCTTAAACGGAATCTTTGGACAATTGTTGCAGGAGTTCTTTTTTCGATTCTTATTGAAGTGGTAATCATCGCACTTTACTCCGTGAATAGCAGTCGAAGAGAAAAGCTGAATAAATCCAACGTTCAGGCCAATAAGATGATCACCGCTATGGCAGCGGACTACAGGAGCGTTTACTTTGTGGATCTTGATAAGGACCTTGGAGAGTGCTACAGATCTCACTCAAGCCTTACGGATGGACTTAGAGAGGGGGAGGTATTTCTTTTCCAGGATACCTTCAAATACTATGCCAAGAAGTATGTTACTGATGAGTACAGAAAAGAGTTTCTGGACTTCATTTCACCGGAATCCATCCAAAAGAATCTGGAGACAGAACCCATCATAGCCTTCAGATATCTGGTTAAAAGAGATGGTCAGGAAAGTTATGAGATGCTTCGAATGGCAGGCGTTAGAAGACCTGAGGACAGAGACGACCATGTTGTTCATGCTGTGGGCATCGGCTTTTCTGATGTGGACAAACAGACAAGGGATACTCTGGAGCAGCAAAAGGCACTTATCGATGCCCTCACAATTGCAGAGGAAGCCAATGTTGCAAAGACTGTATTCCTCTCCAACATGAGCCACGAGATCAGAACCCCTATGAACGCCATTATAGGTCTTGATAATCTTGCCCTTGCTGAGGAGGGGCTCTCCGATCAGGTAAAAGAGTACCTCACAAAGATCGGGGATTCTGCCCAGCACCTTCTTGCTATCATCAATGACATTCTTAATATGTCCAGGATCGAGTCCGGTAAGGTGGTGCTTAAGAAGGAGGAGTTCTCCTTAAGAGACCTAATAGAGACCATTAACACTTTGGTGGGAAGCCAGTGCTCAGACAAGAAGCTTTCCTATGAGTGCAACCTCGCTCCAGACATTGACGAACTTTATATGGGTGATGCCACCAGGGTAAAAGAGATAATTCTGAATGTACTTAGCAACGCAGTAAAATACACTCCTGAAGGCGGATGGGTACATTTCAATATTAAGAAACTGGCAAGCTACGGAGGAATGAGTACACTGCAGTTTGTCATGAAGGATAACGGAATAGGAATGGATAAGGATTTCATTCCCAAGATATTTGAATCCTTCAGTCAGGCAGACGCTACAGCTGCCAACAAGTTTGGAAGTACCGGCCTTGGAATGGCCATCACCAAGAACCTTGTGGACATGATGAACGGTAAGATCGAAGTGGCCAGTGAGAAGGGAAAGGGTTCAACTTTTACCATCACCCTTACGTTTGAAGTAGCCAAAAGTTCTTTTGCCCAGAAGAAAGAGACTGAGGTGGAAAGTCCGGGTGCCGAGAAGGCCACAGAGAAGTCTGAAGAGTTTGATTTTACAAAGATCAAGGTATTGGTGGCTGAGGACATGGACATCAATGCCCAGATACTTTTAAAGCTCCTATCTAAAAAGGGTGTGGAGGCTAAGAGGGCTGAGAATGGAAAGGTTGCCCTTGATATGTTTACAGAATCCGAGGAAGGCTTCTTTGACGCCATCCTTATGGATATGAGAATGCCTGAGATGGACGGACTTCAGGCGACCCAGGCAATAAGGGCTTTGGATAGAAAGGATGCCAAGAGGATCCCTATTATCGCTCTTACGGCTAATGCCTTTGACGAGGATGTTGAGAGGAGTCTTCAGTCTGGACTTGATGCTCACCTTAGCAAACCTATGGAGCCGGTTAAGATCTTTGAGACTCTTCAAAGGCTTATCATCGAAAAAACAAAGGAGTAAAACATACAGTGGCAGAAGAAAACGTAAATAACAAAGAACTGGAAAAATATCTATCGCCGATACATGTTTGGGCCTTATCCTTTGGATGCGCCGTAGGATGGGGCGCCTTTGTCATGCCGGGAACAACTTTTCTTCCAAAGGCAGGACCTATGGGAAGTACAATAGGACTGATCCTTGGCGGACTTATCATGTTCATTATCGGAGTGAACTATCACTATCTGATGAATAAGTTTGAGGGAGCAGGCGGGACCCTGACCTATACCATAAAGACCTTTGGTTACGACCATGGTTTCATGAGTGCATGGTTTTTGATATTGGTTTACGTTGCCATAATCTGGGCCAATGCTTCGGCCCTTGGACTTATCAGTAAGAACCTCTTTGGCAGCACCTTCCAGTTTGGATTCCACTACCAGATCCTTGGGTATGATGTGTTCTTTGGTGAGGTGATGCTATCTGTCCTGGCTGTTCTCATCTGCGGCTTTTTGTGCATTAAGGGAAAAAAGCTGGCTGTTAATATTCAGGTGATCTTTGCACTGACTCTTATTGTGGGAGTATTGGCATGTGCACTTGGAGTTGGCTCAACCATTTCAGGTATTCAAAAAATACCGGAACCATATTTTGCTTCTGATCAGGGATTCCAGCTTAAACAGATCTTTACTATTGTGGCTCTGTCGCCCTGGGCTTTTGTTGGCTTCGAATCCATTTCCAATTCCGAGGCTGGCTTTAAGTTTTCTACTAAAAAGAGCCTTAAGATCATGTCCATAGCTCTTTTGACGGCAACTATAGCCTATGTATTACTGGCTCAGATGGCAGCTGCCGGGGTTCATGATAAGTATGTCGGATGGGAAACATATTTGGCAGATCTTCCTAATCTGAAAGGCATAGAGGGTCTTCCTACCTTCCATGCAATATTCGACACCTGGGGCGATAAAGGTGTATTTATATTGGGACTGGCTGCCTTTGCCGGCATCATGACTGGACTTATTGGTAATTTTATCGCCTGCAGCAGACTCCTTTACACCATGGCTGATGATGGAATGATGCCTGGGTGGTTTGGGAAACTCAATGAGGATAAGAGTCCAAAGAACGCCATAATTGCTCTTATGGCAATATCTCTTTTCATCCCATTCCTTGGTAGAACGGCAATAGGGTGGATAGTAGATGTAAACACCATCGGAGCCACCATTGCTTACGCTTACACCTCAGCAGCTGCTTTTGCTAATGCTAAAAAGGAGAGCAATATAGAGGTCATGGCTACGGGCATTTTCGGAGTTGCCATGTCTGTCATGTTCTTTATTTACTTCATGATGTGGTCGGCGGAAGCTATGTCCACGGAGAGCTATCTGATACTGGCATCCTGGAGCGTACTGGGATTCTTTTACTTCAGGTTTGTATTTGAAAAAGACAAGGAGCATAGATTCGGTCAGTCCACTGTAGTGTGGATTGTGCTTCTTTTCCTGATATTCTTTACTTCCCTGGTGTGGGTAAAGAGTGCTACGGATGATATGACTACAGAGGTTATCGGAGATATCAGTCAGTTCTACGAGCAGCATAATCTGGACAAGGATCCGGAGACGGTAAGGCAGACGGAAGCCTATATCAGTTCTGAGCTTAGAAAAGTTGACAGGACTCTCACCAGAAACAGTTTGATTCAGATGAGTCTGAACATAATCTCTCTTATCATCATGTTCAGCATTTATTCCATAATGTCAAAGCGCGAGAAACAGGCTCAGGTGGAGACCATTAAGGCCCATGAAAGGAGCCGGGCAAAGACGGTATTCCTGTCCAATATGTCCCATGACATCAGGACTCCTATGAACGCCATCATTGGTTACATTAACCTGGCTGAGGAGCCGGGAGTTACCCATGAGGAGCTTAAGGATTACATCCAGAAGATAAAAGGCTCCAGTAATCACCTCCTGGCCCTTATCAATGACGTTTTGGAGATGAGCAGGATTGAGAGCGGAAAGCTGGAGCTTGAGCCTGTTCCTATAAATCTGAAGGATGTCTTTTCCGAGGTAAAAGATCTTTTCGCTACTCAGATGACTGAGAAGAAGATTAATTATGTGGTTGACTCGGAGAAGATTCTGGAAACTTATGTTTATTGCGACAAGAACAGGCTTAACAGAGTGCTTTTGAACCTTATCAGCAATGCTTACAAGTTCACTCCGGAGGGCGGAACAGTAAAGGTTATTATAAGTCAGCTGGAGTCCAGGGATGTTACCAAAGGTGTCTACGAGATCAGAGTATCTGACAGCGGAATTGGTATGTCCAAGCAATTTGCTGCCAAGGTATTTGATGCCTTTGAGAGAGAAAAAGATTCCACAGTTAGCGGAATTCAGGGTACAGGCCTTGGAATGAGCATCGTTAAGAGCATTGTGGATATAATGGGTGGAACCATTGATGTAGTAACCCAGAAGGGAAAGGGCACAGAATTCATAGTTACTCTGGATCTTGAGCTTCAAAGCATTGAGGACATCCAGAAGGCAGAGGATAAGGCTAAGGATAAGGCAGAGAAGAAGGCTGGTTTTGCCGGAAAGAGACTTCTTCTGGTAGATGATATGCCTATCAACAGACAGATTGCGGCTAAGCTCCTGGAGAAGCTGGAATTTGTGGTAGAAACTGCTGAAAACGGTCAGGAGGCAGTGGATAAGGTGTCCGGTGCTGACCCAGGCTACTACGACGCAGTGCTTATGGATATCCAGATGCCTGTCATGGGTGGCTACGAGGCCACTGAGGCAATACGAAAGCTTCCGGATGAGGGAAAGGCCAAGGTGCCTATCATAGCCATGACAGCAAATGCCTTTTCAGAGGACATCAAAAAAGCCGCAGATTCAGGAATGGACGGCCATATTGCAAAACCTATCGACGTAAATCAAATGATACAGGTCCTTTCAGACCTCCTATAATCTTAGGATGCGGCTCCCGGATCATTCCGGGAGCCGTAACTATATTTTGTACAATTCTTCATTGCAAAAACACAATATATGGTATAATAAAGTTACAAGTCATACAAATATAGGGGGACCTACGCATGAAGAAGATCTACGTACTGGACACCAACGTTTTGATTCAGGCACCTCATGCTCTCAAGTGCTTTGATGATAACGAGGTCGTTCTTCCGCTGGTAGTCTTAGAGGAGCTTGACTCTCACAAGAGGGATGAAGGTGAGCGTGGAGCTAATGTTAGAGAAGCCATCAGGATTCTCGAACAGCTACGAGGCCAGGGGGATCTGGTTGCTGGGGTTGAGCTTGACAATGGAGGGCTCCTTAGAGTTGAGAAGAACTTTAAGGATGTTGAGCTTCCAAAGGACATGTCAGAATATAAGTCTGACAATCGAATCCTTAAGGTATGTAAGGGGCTTAAGGAGACAAGTAAGGAACAGGTAATTCTTGTAACTAAGGACATTCTGATGAGGATTAAGGCACAGCTCCTTAATATCAAGTCAGAGGACTTTACAACCGAGCAGGTTGCACTTCACGGTGAGCAGTACAGTGGAAGAATTGATGTATATGCTCCCGAGGATATCTTTAAGGATTTCAAGAAGAAGGGTATTCCTGTAGATAAGGTGTATTGCTGTGACGAGGAGGGGAATCAGTACGCACCGCAGCTGTATGAAAACGAGTTTGTTATTGTAAGGGCTGATCAGTCCCTTGGTAAGACCCAGATGGGCCGTGTGTGTGGCAAACTGATCAAGAAGCTTGAGTATGAAAAGAGTCAGCCCTACGGCGTAAAGCCAAGGAATGCAGGGCAGTACTTCCTTCAGGAGGCGCTTATGCAGCCGGCTGATGTGGCACCACTTGTAATAGTAAAGGGTATGGCAGGAACAGCCAAGACCTTCTACTCTCTGGCAGTTGGTCTTGAGAAGATGATCAATCGCCCCACAGGTGAGTATAGAAGGATTCTGGTCTGCAGACCTAACTCCCAGTTTGATGATGACATCGGATTCCTTCCGGGAGATGAGCAGGATAAGATATCTCCCCTTATGAGACCTATCATTGATAACTTAGAGCAGCTCATTGATTCCAATGAGGAGGAGCGCTACAAGGATGAGAAGGAACTTCAGGGCAAGACTGATGAGGTCTTTGAGAGAGGAATCGTACAGTGCGAGGCCCTTAACTTCATCAGAGGAAGATCAATCCTTAAGACCTATCTGATCATTGATGAGGCCCAGAACATGACACCTACTCAGGCAAAGGGTATCATAACAAGAGCCGGTAAGGACACCAAGATAATCCTTCTTGGAGATCCAAACCAGATTGACAGGCCTTTCCTGGATGAGCGTACCAACGGTCTTTCCTATGCTTCAGAGCATATGAAGGGAAGCCCTTTTGCATGGCAGATATCTCTTTCTGCATCAGAGTGTGAGAGAAGCCGTCTTGCAATGGATGCCATCGAGAGGATGAGAGACAAGGGGTAAAGTGTATGAAAAATAAACATAGAAGAGCTGGCAGAAGCTGCTCATAAATAAAAAGTATTATTCCGGCAGGAGATTGAAACAACCGTTCTCCTGCCGCTTTTTTTATGAAATTTTTATCCATAGACCGTCTATATTTTTATATAATTATTAGTATCTAGCATTATGTCTTTGGGAGAAGTCTATGATAGCTAAATCTATGGATACTAAGCCTAATATCACTACATATGCCGGTTTGGATTCTTTTGACGGGGACACTCTGGAGAAGGAACTGGCTCTTTTCAAAAAGAGAGGCTTCAATACAGAAAAGCTTAAACAATTCAACTACAATGCCCTTCAGCTATCAGAAATAAGAAAGGGCCTTGAAGATGATGTTGATGTAAATAAATTCCTTGACCCTAAGCTTTCATGGCTTGAGATGGAGGAGATAAGGCTTGAACTTGTACAGGGCATTGACATGTCTTCCTACAGGGAGCAGGGATTTGACAGCCAGCAGATCTATCAGATCCGCAAGGGAATTGCCTCCGGTATTGACGTGTCTGTTTATGCCAAGAAAGAATTTCTTCCTGCACAGATGAAGCAGATCCGTAGGGGGCTTACTGTATCTGAAGATTTTCCAATAATCTTTTATCTTGACCCGGCCTTTGATAGCCTTCAGATGAGGGAGATCCGAAAGGGGCTGGAAGCCGAGGTTGATGTTTCTACCTATGCTCATGTGGATATTCCATTCATGAAGATGAGGGTCATCAGGGAAAGCGCTGAGGATGGCCTTGTTTTTAGTGAGGAAAAGGTAAAGAAATATGGTGCCGGAATACTTAATCAGTTACATCTGGCTTTTAAGGAAAATATCGATCTTTCAGGTTACATCACAAATGGTTTTGATGCTGACCAGCTGGAAGAAATAAGGATTGCTCTTAATGAGAAGCTTCCCATCAACAAATTCATAAGCCTGGATATGCGTGGAGATGCTATAAGGGAAGTCCGTTACGGTTTAGAGCATGGAATTGCCGTGGAGCAGTATGCCCATGCCCAGTATAACTGGCAACAGATGCAGGAGATGCGTCTTGGGCTTGAACATCAGATAGATGTTTCTTCTTTCAGTAGTCCTCTTTACTGGGCTGACCAGATGAAGGAGATCAGGATTGGTCTTGAAGAAGGTCTTGATACAAGTGTCTATTCCTCCATGATGTATACTGCCAGGGACATGAGACGTATGCGTCAGAATCTTCTTCTTGGTGTATATGATGAAGATGAAGGCGATGATGGTCTGGCTATGGAGATCAGTGACTCCAAGTCTCAGAAACTTCTTGTGAAAATGCTTGATCACAAGGACGACTATCTGTCTTTTACCCATGGGAAAATGCTATGCTGGCTTACCCTGCCTGAAAATGAAAATCTGAAGGGGCTTAATGAGGAGGTATTATACGGCTTCCTTTTCAGAAATAAGATCAGAACCGGTATAGACCAGACTATGCTCCGTCGGATCGCAGCAGATCCTAAGCCCGGTGAAAAGTACCTGGTGGCTGCAGGAGTTGATGCGGTGGATGGACAGGATGGATATTATGAATATTTCTTTTCCGGCGCAGCAGGCGGAGGCATTTCAGAGACCGAGGACGGAGAGCTTGATATTTCAAGGATAGACGAGTTTATGATGGTCAACATTGGTGATGTTGTGGCCAAATACCACAGATCCACCAAAGGAAAAGATGGCTGTGATGTCTTTGGTAAGGTGGTTGTTGCAAAGAAGGGAAAAGAGATACCGGTCCTTCAAGGTGAGGGCTTCATGGTTCTCAATGACAGGGTGTCCTATGTGGCAAAATACAAAGGCATTCTGAAGATTGAAGATGGAAAGATCTTTATCAGGAAAATGATGATCATGCCTGAGGTCAGGATCACAGATAAGATCGTAAGGTATGAGGGTACTGTCATTGTTAAGGGAGATGTCTTTTCCGGATCAGAGATTCGTGCTACGGGCGATGTGATCATAAGTGGTCATATGGAGAGCTCTACCATTGTCAGCGGCGGTAATGTAGTGGTTAAAGGCGGAGCAACCTGTCCTGTAAGAGGCGGAATAGACGCAAAAGGAGATGTTTCCGGCAAGTTCTTTGAGGGCGTTTCCATAAATGCAAACAATGTTTATTCCAATTCCTTTGTTAACTGCAATGTTGTTGCAAAGGGCCTGGTAAAGACCTATGGTAATGACGGTGTTATCTATGGCGGCACAATAAAGAGCCTTACCGGGGTGGAATGTGCCACTGTAGGCAGCAAAGGCGGAGCCAAGACCATTGTCAGCGTTGGTTTCATTGATAATGTACTCAGCGACTATCATATAGCAAACAGTGACCTTGCAAGAGATAAAGAGGAACTTAAGATCCTAGAGAAGGAAAGGGAAAAGCTCCAGGATATCGGAACGGTGACCAGAGAGATCCTGCAGTTTAAGATTAAGATAAATGCAGCTATTGGCGTCAAGGAAAAGACGATCAGAGAGGTGGAAGAGAAGATTGCTGCTATGCAGGATACCATTCAAAAGGGCAATCGGGCCAAGGTTTACATTACCCATATGGCCTACAATGGCGTAATCTTCGTTATCTGCGGAGTCATCCACAAGATTGAGAACAGCGATAAGCTGATGATGCCCATGACTGTAAAGGTTGATGCAAAGAGAGAAAACATAGTTATACTGTGAGTGGCTTTATGCTACAATACGTTACATGGAAAACAGTGCTAGAGAACTAATATACATAGTGACTGATAAGGATGGAGACTTGACTGCCAGACAGATAATGGTAGAAAGGCTCCATCTTTCTAGTCGTGAAATAACAAGGTGCAAGCAGTTTGAGGATGGAGTTAAGGCGACTCTGAACGGTAGGAAGCCCTCAGGATTCCCGGCTCATGCAGGAATGGGTGAGGCTTTACCTGATTCAGAAGGCTTTGTTCCCATTATGGTAAAAGAGCTATTGCACCCGGGAGAGGTTTTGAAGGTCAGGGTCTACGAAGATATAGACAACGCCTCTGAAATAGTGCCCTGGGATATTCCTATAGATATCGTCTACGAAGACGAAGATCTTATTCTCATAAACAAGCCCGGGGACATGGTGGTCCATCCCTCCTATGCCCACTACACGGATTCCCTTTCAAATGCCCTTGCAGGATACTATAGGGCTACAGGCCAGGACCACGTCATAAGGACTATCGGCCGTCTGGACCGTGAGACATCAGGGCTTTTAATCTTTGCCAAGAACAGGCACAGCGCAGCAGTTCTTTCAAACCAGAAGGATAACATGTCCAGGAGAAAAGAGTACCTGGCTCTCTGTTCAGGAGTTTTTGATGATCCTGAAGGAACCATTGATGCGCCTATCGGTCAGGAGCCCGGGGTAAGGATGATCCGAAAGGTCATGGAAGAAGGAAAAGAAGCTGTCACACACTATAGGGTGGTGCAGCAGTTTGAAGATTACGCCCTGGTAAGGCTTCACCTTGATACAGGAAGAACCCACCAGATACGTGTTCACATGAAATATATTGGACATCCTCTCTTAGGGGACAATCTTTATGGCGAAGAAATATCGGACAATCATGGAATGAAAAGGGCAGCCCTTCACGCAGCTCACCTGGAGTTTAAGCAGCCTGTCACAGGAAAAGAGCTGTCTTTCGAGGCACAGCTTCCTGAAGACATGAAGGGGCTTACATTCCCTTCTTGATGATATCCTTGCCAAATTCAAGCTGGAGCTTTTCAGTCATGGCGTCCAGCTTTTGTTGTTTTTCACGGCTGGGAAGCGGACGAGATGGGAGCTGACCTTGAACGGGCGAAGCGGTGCTTGAAGCGTTTAGTATTCCGTCGTCGAACAGGTTCAGCTGCTGGTAGGAACCATCATCAAGCTTGGTTACGCCAACGCCCACAAGCCTTATGACTTCGCCCTTTATGAAAAGTCCATTATCTCCAAGAAGGAGCTTGTCGGCCAGCTCCTTGGAGTATCTATATAGCCTTTGCTCATCATCTATTGAGCTTTCAAGCTGCATCTGAGATGAATGCCTTTTGAAATTTCCGGTTTTAACTGATACGGTCACTGTTCGACCAAAGACGTGATCTCTTTTAAGGCGTCTTGAGACGCTGGCGGAGAGAGACTTAAGGACGGGAACTATATCTTTATCATAGCTGTCTGCTGTCAGGTCAGAGTGAAGAGTTGTCTCGTTGGAATAGCTCTTTGCATCCTCGTAGGTTACATTCAGATTGGTACTTCCAATACCATTGGCTGAAGAGAGGATATATGCTGCTGCATTTTCACCAAGGACTGAAGTCAGGAGCATTGGGTCAGCAGTTGCTGCATCGCCTATGGTCTTAATGCCGACGCTAAGAAGCCTTGAGGCAGTAGCCTTTCCGCAGCCAAAGAGGTCTCCGATAGGGAGTGGCCACATCTTACTCTGTATCTCCTCAGGGAAGAGAGTGTGTATCCGGTCGGGTTTTTGGAAATCGCTGGCCATTTTTGCCAGGAGTTTATTAGAGGAGATTCCTACATTGACTGTAAAGCCAAGGGTGTCTCGTACTTCATTTTTGATCTTTTCTGCAAGGCAGATAGGGAAAGGCTTTTCAGGAGTCTCAAGATCCTTGTAAAGCTCTTTTGTCCCGGAAACATCAACAAAGGCTTCATCAATTGAAACCTGCTCAACTAAAGGAGAGTACTTGCAGAGGATATTGATGAAAGCTTCAGAGTAATAGTGATAGGTTACAAAATCTCCCTGAACAAGGACCAGCTGTGGGCATTTCTGAAGTGCCTTTACTACAGGTTCTCCGGTTACTATGCCATACTTTTTGGCAGGGATGGACTTGGCGGTTATAATACCGTGACGCTTTTTGACATCGCCACCAACTGCCGAAGGAATGGTGCGCAGATCTACACTGCCGGGTTCCTCTTTAAGGGCTTTTAAGGCAGACCAGGAGAGGAAGGCAGAGTTGACATCTATGTGGAATATGAAGTTGTCATATTGGTCAAATGTCGGATATAAGCTCATATTATTATCATACACCGAACAAAAGTTTGGTACAATATGAAACAAAAATTCATTTTTGCTGAAAAAATTGAAATTTTTATTATTTTACGATAAATATTGTATTGCATGATGTTGATAAGCCCTTGTTATTAAGCTAAAATTATGTTTAGGGTATGGGTAGTAGGTATGCCCATTTTCAAATGAGGACAGGAGAAAAATATGAAAAAGGTACAGTTTAAAAGAGTATTGGCGGTGGTAATGACAGCAATCATGGTATTCTCCGTTGCAGCCTGTGGTGCATCAACTAATTCAGTTATTGATGACAGTGCTGCTACCAGAGGACTGGAGGAAGGTGCCGGTGAGATCTGGATCGATGACGAGGCAATTGCCCTCGCAGGTTCAGCTGCTTCTTCTCAGGCTGCACTTGATGCCTGCACAGCAGTATTTAATCTCATGAATCAGCAGAGAGCTGCTCAGGGACTTGCACAGCTTGCATGGAGCAACGCTCTTACAAATGCAGCTCAGGTTCGAGCAGGTGAGATCATAGGTACATTCTCACACACAAGACCAAACGGAACAGATTTCTGGACAGTAGATTCCAGCTGTATGTATGGTGAGAACCTTGCAAAGCTCTATCAGTCAGCTGACAGCGTTTACACAGCATGGATGAATTCACCTACACACGCAGCTAACATTATGGATTCCGGCTATAAGACAGTAGGTATCGCAATTGCTCAGGCAGACGACGGAAGTTGGTACTGGGCACAAGAATTTGGATACTAAGACGAGTAAAGTAGAAGCGGTATGAAAACTTGCTTGCAAGTTTTTCATACCGCTTATGTTTTACGACCAAAGTCCATGTGTTATAATAATTACAAATATAATGAACATGGGGAGGTGCTTATTATGTTTGGAAAATCATCAAAAGACATCTACATCAACAATGAGACAAGGCCACTTTCAGTCTCAGGAGCAAACGACAATCCCTACATGCAGGAGATGCTCCGTGGCGAAGAGAAACGCCGTGAGAAGAACCGTGATGATATCCACAACAGGCAGAACGGCTACATCAAGTAATTCAAAAATTTATAGTTTTTAATACACTAAGAAAACACCTCGTAAGAGGTGTTTTTTTCTCATGGATGGAGTACAATTTATATATATCTACGGAGGGGAAGATATGGATGAAATCTTAAGAAAGCAAAAGACAAGACCATCTTATGAGAAGATGGTGGTTGTCATTGGTCTTATTCTTCTAGGGGTTTTTCTAAACTATCTGGGGGCTTACTGTGCAGGTCTTACAGGAATCCCTATTTATCTCGATGTGATAGGAACTATGGTTACATCTATGCTTGGCGGCTATGTGCCTGGCATTATTGTTGGATTGTCAGCACCTTTTATCAATACTATAAGTGGTGCTGATCCGATGGCTGTTTCCTACACAATGCTTAACGTTCTTATTGCCATTATCACGGCCTTTTTCCATGAACAGGGTTATCTTGAAAAAGCACAGGGAGTAATGACTGCCATGATTCTAAACGCCTTTGTGGGCGGAGTTATAGGTGGCATCATCACCTGGTTTATTTATGGTTCTGAGGGAGAAGATACATCTTCTTCGCTGGTTCACGGCCTTATAGTAAATATAGGGATGAAGCCCTTTGCTGCGGAGCTGATAGGTGGATTCTTCGTAGACATTGCGGATAAGGCGGTATGTCTTTTCCTGGCACTGTCCATTGTGTACTTCCTACCGGAAAAAGTAAGGAAGATATTCAAGATCCATGCCTGGAGACAGGCGCCTCTTTCCAGTGAGGTCCTAAAGGATATCAGGAAAAAGAGAAGCAGACAGGCTTCCCTTCGTATCAAGCTGGTTACGCTTCTTACCTGTGCAGCTTTCATTATTGGTGCTTCTGCAATCTACATCTGTTATCTTATGTACTTCAATTCCACAGTTGATCATCAAAAACTCTACGCCATCGGTACAGCTCAGGTGGCTGCAGGAATGGTGGATGGAGACAGGGTGGATGAGTATATGAAGCTGGGTAAGGCCAGTGCAGATTACAGAACTGTTGAGAGCAACCTCAAAAAGATACTGGATTCTTCCAGTTTTAATGAATATGTCTATGTTTATAAGATGATGCCTGATGGCTGTCATGTGGTATTTGATGTGGCAGTTGAGGGCGGCGAAACATCTTCGCCGGGTATGGTTATTGCCTTCGATGAGTCTTTTTCAGAACAGGTACCAGTCCTTCTTGCAGGAGGAAGGATTGACCCCATTGTATCTGACGACACTTACGGATGGCTCCTTACAGTGTATGAACCTATCGTGAACCGGGCTGGAGAGGTTACAGCCTATGCAGGTGTTGATATTTCCATGGATGATCTTAGAGCGGAGTCAAGAAGGTACATTGTAAAGGTCATTTCAGCCTTTGTGGGAGTATTCTCTCTGACACTGGCTATCGGACTTTACTTTGCTGAGTATCATGTGATACTGCCTTTGAATACTATGGCCTATACAGCATCCCTTTTCAGTGAGAACAAGGAACATGCTCTTAAGGAAACAGCTGAGATGTTCCATGAGCTCCATATCATCACGGGAGATGAGACGGAGAATCTTTATAAAGCTTTCTCTGAGATGACTGATGAGAACCTGCAATACCTGATGGATATTCAGAAAAAGAATAAGCTTATAAGCGATATGCAGGATTCACTTATCCTGGTTTTGGCGGATATGGTTGAGAGCAGGGATAAGAATACAGGAGACCATGTAAAGAAGACGGCGGAGTACGCCAAGATAATCATGGACGAGCTGATGAAAGAGAATATCTATACGGACCAGCTTACTGACAAGTTCAGGTCAGATGTTTACAGATCAGCACCACTTCATGACATTGGAAAGATAAGCGTATCAGACGTGATCCTTAACAAGAACGGAAAGCTTACGGATGAGGAATTCGCTTCCATGAAGGGACACACCACAGCCGGTGCGGAGATTCTTGACAGGGTAATGTCTACAGTTCCGGGTTCTGATGAAGGGTACCTTAACGAAGCAAGGACCATGGCTTTGTACCATCACGAGAAATGGGATGGCAAGGGCTATCCCAATGGCCTTTCCGGATTTGATATTCCGTTATCTGCCAGGATAATGGCTGTGGCAGACGTATTTGACGCCCTTGTATCCGACAGAAGCTATAAAAAAGGCTTCTCCTTCGAGAAGTCCATCGATATCATAAAGGAAAGCTCAGGAACTCACTTTGATCCACTTATCGCCCAGGCCTTCTTAAACGCCCAGGACGAAGCAAGAAAGATCATGGAGAAGCACTACAGCAACTGATAAAGAAAGGGGACGGTGAGAACCGCCCCCCTTTGCTTTATATGTGGGAATTTATTACAGAAGGCTTGCATCGCCTTCGGAGTATTTTTCGTCGCAGTATCTGCAGCGGTAGATCTCGTTCTTTTCATCGGCGAGATAGAAGATCTGAGGCAGTTCCTGCTCGATGGAAGAGATGCAGCGGGGGTTGTGGCACTTGATAACTCCGGTGATCTCTTTTGGAAGAACCAGAGATCTCTTTTCAATAATCTCTCCGGCCTTGATTACGTTTACAGTGATGTTGTGGTCGATGTAGGCAAGGACGTCCAGGTCAAGACTGTCGATGTCACATTCAATCTTAAGGATATCTTTCTTGCCCATGGCCTTGCTCTTGGCGTTTTTGATGATGGCAACGGTGGAATCCAGCTTATCTAGGCCCAGGTGTCTGTAGATCTGCATGCTCTTGCCGGCTTTTATATGATCAAGAACGAATCCTTCTTCTATTTTTCCAATATTTAACATATTCTAAATCCTCCCAAATCTTATTCAATTCCAAGAAGTGTCAGTATAAGTGCCATCCTCACGTAGAGACCGTATTGTACCTGCTTGAAGTAGGCTGCTCTTGGATCGTCATCAATTTCAACTGAGATCTCATTTACTCTTGGAAGAGGGTGGAGGATAAACATCTTTTCTTTTGCAAAGGCCATCTTTTCCTTGTCCAGGATGTAGAAATTACGAAGTCTTATGTAATCTTCTTCGTTAAAGAATCTTTCCTTCTGAACTCTGGTCATGTAGAGGAAATCCAGCTGAGGCATAACTTCTTCAAGTTTGATGACTTCTTCGTAAGGAATGTTCTTCTGGCGAAGCATCTCTGTAATGTAGTCCGGAACCTTCAGCTCCTTTGGGGAGATGAAGATAAAGCGTATGCCTTCGTAGCGGCTTAAAGCATTTATCAGAGAGTGTACGGTTCTGCCAAACTTAAGATCTCCGCAAAGACCGATGGTAAAGTCTGAGAGCTTGCCGTACAGTGATCTTATGGTCAAAAGATCTGTGAGCGTCTGGGTAGGATGCTGGTGACCACCATCGCCTGCGTTTATTACAGGTATTGATGACCTGGATGCAGCTACCATCGGAGCACCTTCCTTGGGATGTCTCATGGCGCAGATGTCTGCGAAGCAGGAGATAACCCTTATGGTATCTGCAACGCTTTCTCCCTTGGCTGCAGAAGAGTTTGAGGCATCTGCAAAGCCCATGCACTTCCCGCCGAGACGTAGCATGGCTGTTTCAAAGGAGAGCCTTGTTCTTGTACTTGGTTCATAGAAGCAGGTTGCAAGGATCTTGCTGTCACACTTGTGGGCGTAACCGGGCATATCCCTTTCAATTTCTCCTGCCAGATCAAAGAGTGTTTCAAGTTCCTCCACAGAAAAGTCCAGTGGATTCATCATGTGTCTTAAGTTGTTCATAAATTCCCCCGTTCCTTTTATTATTATATTTAACTTAAGCGCGTACCCTCGAAAAGAGAATACGCGCTTATTATGCTACTTAACTTTAACTGAGAAAGGTGAAGCTGTTGCTGAAAGGTCAATTGGAATATGGTAGTAAATATCATCATTGCCAAATTCCTTGAAGTAAATATATTTACTGGTGACATTGATGCTGTTAACAACGCCGCCATGGACAATGATCTTGTCTGAACCGTCAAGATTACATCTGCGAAGAGATGGTGATTCTGCATTTGAAAATGCGTAGTAGATGTAATTCCTGTCAAGGGTGAAGCAGTCAACTCTGTCAGAGGTTACCAGCTGCTGTTCGCCGGTGGAGAGATTGGTCCTCCAGATGCTGTAGTTGGAATCTCCATTGAGATAATAGAGATAACCGTCCTGTACAACAGGGTAGAAGTAGTGACCGGTAATAGCTGTGCTCTGCATGTCGCCACCTCTGGTGTTAAGAACGTGAATGTCGTGGTCGTTATTTACGCCTGTGTAATAGATATAACCGTTGTCGTAGCAGAATGGAGAAATAAGCTCCTCGGCAACCAATTGGTCATCAGTCTTGTTACACTTGATCTTGTGAAGAGAGCCACCATTGGTAAGGATCTGATAGTAAAGATACTCGCCGCACAGCTGAACCTGTCCACAAAAATCACGGATAAGACAGGTCTGATCCTGTCCATTTGTCTTGCAGCGGTAAAGACCAAACTGATTGGTTGCTGCACCAAATCCTGATATCTTTGAAGATTTTTTGGTGGAATCCATGTAGAAATAGAGGAATCCGTCTGCACCGCTAATGTACTTTGCGCCCATGCTGGTGAGGCGCTTTGGCTTGGATTCATCAAGATTCATGGAATAGAGACAGTAGTCATCGGAGGCATTTGCGAAGTAAACCTTGCCGTCCATTTCAAAGAAAAGTCCTCCGTTCTGGAGGTTTCCGGAGGTGTTGCCGGTGTTAGAAGGGTCCATTTTAACACGCTTGCTAAAGAGATAAAGCGTCATTACACCTGCAACGGCAAGAAGTATAAGTAGGAAAATCACTGCAGCTTTCTTGTTCATAGCACGTCCTCCTTAAGCCATTATATCCCTTGTCTGTTCTTGCTATCAAGAAGTAATTGATTTAAAATTTTATCTAAGAATTGTTAGGGAGAGATGGACAGATGGATTTAAAGGAACTCAGAGTGCAGATTGATGAAATCGATTCTCAGCTTGTAAAGCTTTTTGAGGACAGGATGGAGGTTTCGGCAAAGATTGCCGATTATAAGATTTCCACCGGTAAAAAAGTATTCGACAGACAGAGGGAGAAGGAGAAGATTGAGGCAGTCAAAAGCCTTACCCATTCTGAGTTTAACAGTATAGGAGTGGAAGAGCTCTTTTCCCAGCTCATGTCTATGAGCAGAAAACTCCAGTATGCAAAGCTGGCAAGTCAGGGGGCATCCCTTCGTCTTCCCTTTATACAGATAGATAGCCTTGATAAGGGTAATTGCAGAGTATGCTACCAGGGAGCTGAGGGGGCTTATTCTGAGCTTGCCACCAAGAAGTTCTTTGGAGATGATGTGAACTGCTTCCATGTGGACAGCTTCCGTGATGCCTTTGGTGCATTGGAAGATGGCAGCGCTGACTACGCAGTTCTTCCAATTGAGAATTCCACTGCAGGAATAGTAAGTGAGATATATGATCTGCTGACAGAGTATGAGAATTACATAGTAGGTGAGCAGATAATTGAGATAAGGCACTGCCTATTGGGGCTTCCTGGAGCACAGATTTCAGATATCAAGACAGTTTATTCCCACCCACAGTCTTTGATGCAGTCAGCAAGGTTCCTTGCAGACCACAGCTCCATTAAACAGGTGAGCATGAAGAACAATGCATTTGCTGCCAGGAAGGTGGCTGATGATAAGGATAAGACCCAGGGCGCCATTGCAAGTGCCAATGCGGCTGATGTTTATGGCCTTGAGATCCTTCAGGAGGGCATAAACCAGGCGGAGTCCAATTCCACCAGATTTATTGTGGTTACCAATCAGAAGGTATACCTTAAGGATGCTAAAAAGATAAGCCTCTGTCTTGAAATTCCACACGAGGCCGGATCCTTGTACCACATCATGTCCCATTTTATTTACAACAACCTGAACATGACCAAGATCGAGTCCCGACCCATCGAAGACCGGAATTGGGAGTATAGATTTTTCATAGACTTCGACGGAAACCTGGAGGATAGCGCTGTTAAAAACGCCCTTCGTGGTCTTCGCGAAGAAGCTAAATTGATGAAAATTCTTGGAAATTACTAAGATATATCTACAATGCAGCCCACAGACAATCAAGAGCATATACTCGGATTGTCTGGGGGCGGACACGGAGAACAACCTATGAATGGAGAAGTTTTCGCAGCAATTGACCTTGGCTCATATGAGATGGCTCTTAAGATCTTCGAACTCTCGGAAAAGAACGGGGTTCGGGAGCTTGATCACGTCCGTCATCGTATGGACCTGGGAAGTGAGACCTATGCTTCGGGCCAGATCAGTACCGGGCATGTGGAGGAAATGATAAGAATACTTTCTGAGTTCAGGCAGATCATGAAGAGCTATGGCGCCACCCACTATAAGGCCTATGGTACCAGCGCTGTCCGTGAGACCAGAGATTTTATCATTCTTCAGGAACTCATAAGACAAAGAACCCATCTCCAGATAGATGTTCTTAGTAACTCCGAGCAAAGGTTTTTGGATTACAAGTCCATCGCTCTTAAGAATGAGCAGTTCCAGGAGATCATCAAAAAGCCTACAGCCATTATTGATATCGGCGGTGGAAGTATTCAGATATCTCTTTTCGAAAAGGATGCTCTGGTGGCTACCCAGAACCTTAAGACCGGAGTCCTTCGTCTCCATGCCATCATGAATACTGTACAGGCTACAAGGTTCAAGTATTTTGAACTTATTTCCGAGCTTGTAAATACACAGCTGGCTGTCTTTTCCAAAATGTACTTAAATGACAGGAAGATAGAGAACCTTATCATCATTGACGACTATGTGGCTCCGGTCCTTAGAAGGATCAAGAATGAGCCGGGCAAGGTTGGCTATGCTTCAAGTGCTGAGTACAGGGGATTTTTGGAGAATGCCTCCGACAGGAATACCATGGAGGTGGCAAAGCGCTTCAACATTCCTGAGGAGAATATTCCGCTTCTTTATGTGTCGGCAATACTTATAAAGTGTATCCTTGAGATTACCAAGGCTGAGTATCTGTGGGCTCCCGGCGTTACACTCTGTGATGGCATAGCCTATGAGTATGCTGAGAAAAAGAACTTTATCAAGACGCCACACGACTTCGAACAGGATATTGTTTCCTGCGCAAAGAATATCTCCAAGCGTTATATGGGCTCCAAGAGCAGACGCGAGACTTTGTGGCAGATAGCTTCGACTATCTTTGATAACACTAAAAAGATACATGGACTGTCCAAAAGAGACAGACTTCTTTTACAGGTTGCAACCATGCTCCATGACTGCGGTAAATACATCAGTATGGTCAATCTGGGTGATTGTTCCTACAACATCATCATGTCCACGGAGATCATAGGTCTTTCCCACAAGGAGAGAATGATCGTGGCAAATGTGGTAAGGTACAATCACGAGGAGTTTGATCACTTTGGAAGTGGAAGTCCCTATATCGAGGGCCTTTCCTATGAGGAGTACCTGAAGGTGGCTAAGCTTACAGCCATTCTTCGCGTCACCAACGGACTGGACAGAACCCATAAGCAGAAGTTTAAGGATGTCAAAGTTACCCTGAAAGACCATGAAATGATAATCAACATTGATACCAGAGCTGACATCACTTTGGAAAAAGGTCTTTTCAACAACAGGGCAAGCTTCTTTGAGGAAGTATTCGGAATCAAACCAATAATCAGACAAAAGAGGATCATGTGAGGTGAATATGGCAAAGACTAAATCTGGAGTAGATTACGAGGATCCAAAGCTATATATAAACAGAGAGCTGAGCTGGCTTCAGTTCAACGAAAGGGTATTGTCTGAGGCAGAGGATGATTCCAATCCTTTGTTTGAAAGGCTCAAGTTCCTTAGCATCACAGCCAGCAACCTGGATGAGTTTTTCATGGTAAGGGTTGCTTCCCTTAAGGACATGATAAATGCAGGCTATAAGAAGCTGGACATAGCTGGAATGACTGCTACGGAGCAGCTGACTGAGGTACTTCGTGAGGTTCACAGATTTGTGGACAAGCAGTATGAGATATACAACACTCAGCTTATTCCCATGCTTCAGGAAAAGGGGCTTGTGATCTCTGATGGGAGCGATCTGAGCAAAAAAGATCAGGTTTATGTGGACAGGTATTTTGACGACTTTGTATATCCTGTTCTGACTCCCATGGCTGTTGACTCCTCAAGACCTTTCCCTCTTATCAGGAACAAGACTCTTAACATCGGAGCCCTTCTCAAGAAGAAAGAGGGCAAGGATGACGTGGACTTTGCAACGGTTCAGGTTCCGGACGTGCTTCCAAGGATCATTGAGATTCCCTGTGAGAATAACGGGATATGTCCTCGAAAGATCATGCTTTTAGAGGATCTTATAAAAAGAAATATGAGCAAGCTCTTTTTGAACTACGATGTTCTACAGAGTGCGCCCTACAGAGTTGGAAGAAACGCCGATCTGTCCATTGATGAGGATGAGGCTGAGGATCTGTTAAAAGAGATTGAGAAGCAGATCAAGCTTCGTCAGTGGGGACAGGCCATAAGACTTGAGGTTCCTGCTGGAATAGATAAAAAGCTCTTAAAGATAATTGCAGGTGATCTTGGAGTTGAAAGCAATGAGATCTACAGCATTCATGGACCTTTGGATCTTACATATCTCATGAAAATGTTCAAGCTTGAGGGCTTTGACGACGAGAAGGAACATGGTTATCTGCCTCCTCAGCCGGTGCCTGAGTTTGATACAGGAGAGAACATTTTTGATGTTATCTCAAAAGGGGATGTGCTGATGCACCACCCATATCAGACCTTCGAGAACGTAGTAAGGTTTGTTGAGATGGCAGCTGTTGATCCTGACGTTCTGGCAATCAAGCAGACCCTCTACAGAGTAAGTGGTAATTCACCTATCATTGCAGCCCTTGCGAAGGCTGCAGGCAACGGCAAACAGGTTACAGTTCTGGTTGAGCTGAAGGCCAGATTCGATGAGGAGAACAACATCGTCTGGGCGAAGATGCTTGAGAAAGCCGGCTGTCATGTTATCTATGGTCTGGTAGGTCTTAAGACTCACTGTAAGATAACTCTTGTTGTAAGAAGAGAAGAGGATGGAATCAAGAGATACGTTCATCTTGGAACCGGTAACTACAATGACGCCACAGCAAAGCTATATACGGATGTAGGTCTTTTCACCTGTGCCCCTGGCATTGGCGAAGATGCTACTGCTGTGTTCAACATGCTCTCAGGATACTCTGAGCCTCTTGGCTGGAACAAGCTGTCTCTTGCGCCTCTCTGGCTTAAGGACAGGATCCTTGAACTGATAAAGAGAGAGGAAGAACATGCCAGGGCAGGAGAGCCTGCAAGGATCGTGGCAAAGATGAATGCCATCTGTCACAAGGATGTCATTGCGGCTCTTTACAAAGCCAGCAGCGCAGGAGTTAAGGTCAATCTTATAGTAAGAGGTATTTGCTGCTTAAGGACAGGAATCCCCGGAGTATCCGAGAATATCACCGTAAGGTCCATAGTGGGCAATTACCTTGAGCACTCCAGGATATTCTATTTTGAAAATGGCGGAAGCCCTGAATTTTTCGCAAGCAGTGCCGACTGGATGCCAAGAAACCTTGAGCGAAGGGTTGAGATTCTTTTCCCTATTGAGGATGAAAAGCTTAAGGCAAAGATTTGGCATATCCTGGATATGGAGTTGAAGGATACAGTCAAGGCCCATGAAATGAACGATAAGGGCATTTACGTTAAAAGAAATACTAAAGACATCAAGGCTGAAGATAGGATCAACTCCCAGAAGGTATTTGGTGAGGAGGCTCTTGTGTCTTTGAAAAAGCCGGAAGGATTAAGCAGGGTATTTGTTCCTGAGAAAAATCCTAAGGCGTGATAGTTGGAGGAACTGATGAAATACATTTTGGCTTCCGGGTCACCAAGAAGGAAGGAGCTTCTTTCAAAGGTTGTCCCGGAATTTGACATCATCCCGGCAGTATCTGAAGAGAACTGTGATAAGGATGAACCATCTGAAATTGTGGAGGAGCTTTCTTTTCAGAAAGCCTCCGAAATATTTCATAAAAATTTAACGGAAAGTCGTGAAGGATTTGTTGTAATAGGCGCAGACACCGTTGTATCATATAATCATAGAGTTCTTGGAAAACCTTCCGGAACCCGCGAAGCCTTTGAAATGGTTAAGATGCTCCAGGGTCAGACCCACAGCGTTTTTACCGGTGTAACGTTATTTTTTGCGGATAATAACGAAATAAAGCATGTGACCTTCAGTGAGTGTACCAAGGTCCATGTGGCAAAGATGACAGATGAAGAGATACAGGATTATGTAGACAGTGGTGAGCCACTGGACAAGGCTGGAGCCTACGGGATCCAGGGCTTGTTTGGCAGATACATAACCGGTATCGACGGCGATTATTACAATGTGGTTGGACTTCCGGTGGCAAGGCTTTATCAGGAACTTAAAAAGAACGAACTAATTTGACCAGGTGGAGGTTTTTTATGCACGAATATGACGAAGCAGTTCTTAGATGTTTTCTTGAGAATCAGGGGCAGTTATTCCCTGAGGACGTAGCCAGCAATATGGAGGAAGCTGAGGCCTTTTTAGAGGACAGCATGGCTGTAGTCGTGGATGGAGTAGAGGAAGTCGAGGAATACTTTGAGGAGTCGGGGGTAGACACCGAGGGCGGAAATGTCCTTGATGCAGATGAGGTTTTTGATATCGGAGACGGCAGATACCTCATTGTTGAAGGATGAAATGAGTAAGAAAATTTTTTTCTTTGATCTTGATGGGACTCTCCTTAACAGGGAAAAGCGCATTACTGAAAAGACATTGGAGGCTCTTGAAAAGTTCACAGAAGCCGGTAATTACTTCTGTATAAATACAGGAAGAGCTATTGATAGTGCAAAAGCAGTATACAATGGGCTTGGACTGGATTTTAAGGGGAGTTTTTTATGCGGTTCCAACGGAACCGAGATTTACAGTGTTGATGAGGGGCGGTATTTGTATAAGACGGGAGTGCCTTTGGAGCTGGTTCCAAAGATACTGGATCTATCCGAAGAGTTCGGCGTTCATTGTCACACCTACAACGAAGGAAATATAGTATCCAGGCATAATGGCGAGTGCATGGATTATTACAGAAGGGTGATCAAGACACCTCTTATAGTCACAAGAGATGTTTTGGAATATGTAAAAGAGCCACCATCCAAGATGATAGCCATTGAGCTCCATGACCATGAAAAGCAGGAGAGATTCAGGCTGGCGCTTAAGGATATGGTGGGAGATAAGCTTACACTTCTTTATTCGAACGCTTATTACATGGAGATATTCCCATCCGAAGCCGGAAAGGGAAGTGCAGTAAAGAGGCTTGCAGACATTCTGGGAGTGGACGTTAAGGACACCTATGCTGCAGGAGATGAGCAAAACGATATCTCCATGCTTGAGGCTGCCGGAACAGGGATAGCAATGTTAAATGGAACGGACCTTGTCAAGGAAAGTGCCGATTTGATCACCACTTTGGACAATGACCACGACGGACTGGCAGAATTTATTCTTGGCGTAATAGATTAATGGTTGTCTCTATCACGTTAATGTGTTAAACTGCAACAAGACATAGACTACAAATGTGAGGAGAACGGATTATGAACATAGTTTGCTTAGACCTTGAGGGTGTACTGGTACCGGAGATCTGGATTGCTTTTTCAAAGGAGAGCGGAATTCCGGAGCTTAAAAGAACCACCAGAGATGAACCTGATTATGACAAGCTCATGAAATGGAGACTTGGAATACTTAAGGAACATGGCCTCGGGTTAAAAGAGATACAGGAGACCATTGGAAAGATTGATCCACTTCCTGGAGCAAAAGAGTTTTTGGATGAACTTAGAAAGCTCACTCAGGTAATAATCATAAGCGATACCTTTACACAGTTTGCTACTCCTCTTATGGAGAAACTGGGATGGCCCACTATTTTCTGCAACACCTTAGAGGTAGCAGAAAACGGCGAGATAACAGGCTTTAAGATGAGATGCGAGCAGTCCAAGCTCACAACCGTAAAGGCCCTCCAGTCCATCGGATATGAGACCATAGCAAGCGGAGATTCATATAACGACCTTGCAATGATACTTGCCTCAAAGGAAGGATTTCTTTTCCGCTCTACAGAGCAGATAAAGAAAGATTATCCTGATCTTCCGGCTTTTGAGGAATATAACGACCTTCTTGATGCGATCAAAAAATCACTTAACTGATAAGCACTAAGTTGAGAGGAGTATTATGTGGGATTATAGCTTTGCTGTACCGAGCATGTTTATAATATCCATAATTCTCGTGTTCTATTTTTCTTTGCCACGACTTTCTCTAAGGGTGAACAGGACTTTCCTGGACATCCTTGTTGTAGAAAGTATGGTCATTTTTCTTGATGTGGTTTCCAGCTGGGCTGATGAGCATTACGCTGAAACATCGAATTCGGTTCTTTATATCCTGAACGGCTTATATTTTGTGTTCTTCTTTGCAAGAGCATACGTCTTTTTTGCATTCACTGCCACTGTATTCAGGCTGGACCCGGGTAAAAGACCTGTGACGACCAGTTTACTTCGTCTGCCCTGTGTCGTTGCAGCTGTGATCGCAATGTCCTGCCCATGGACAGGGCTTATCTACAGCATTCAGGAGGATGGCTATCATTCAGGAGCGTTTTACGATCTTGTTTATTACATCTTCTTCCTTTATCTTGCTTTTTCCTTTTTTATCATTTTTGCATATCGGAAAAACCTGGACAGAAGACGACACAGGTACAGTATCTTTTTGGCAAATGCTGTTCTTCTTTTGGGTTTAATTGTCAGAAGAATGTATCCGACGCTTCTTTTGATGGATACCTTCTGTATCATGGCTGTTATCATTATGTACCTTGCGTTCCAGAATCCCGAGTTTTATCTGGAGCTTCGAGGCTCGGTATTTAACAGCACAGCCTTCCGTGATTACATCGATGAGAATAATGGTAAACTCCATGACAAAGCAGTGGGAATGGTGGTTCACAACTATCATGAGATGAGGGATATCTACGGCGGACGTCAGATAGACAAAGGTATATCTCTTATCTCCGATTATCTACTGCAGAACTTTGAAGGATGTAAGATCTTTTACTACCGCAAAGGAAGGTTCATTATCCTTGGAGACGGTACTATGTCATTCCATGATGTTATCAGCACGTTGAGTAAGAGGTTTAATGAACCCTGGACAGCGGATGACCTGGAGCTCTATCTGGATGTGAGCTTTGTATCCGTTGAGATCACTGACAAGGTGGAGTCGGCGGATGCGCTCTTAAATTCCATGATAATAGCCATGGATAAGGCTGATAAGCTGGATAGCAGAGAGCCTGTCATTATCTCTGATAATGAAATGGAGAATAATAAAAAGGAAAACATCTTAAAGAGACTACTTGTAAAGGTTGTGGATGAAGACAAGGTTGAAGTATTCCTACAGCCGATAGTAAGAGCTGATAACGGACAGATTGTAGGAGCAGAGGCTCTTTCCAGGATCAGGGATGACGATGGAAAGCTGATTCCTCCTGTGGCCTTTATTCATATCGCTGAGAAAAATGGACGTATCAATAAGCTGGGAGAGCAAGTTTTTGAAAAGGCCTGCAGATTCATTAAAGAGAATGACCTTGAAAAAATCGGTGTTCACTGGATAAATGTCAATCTGTCGCCCATGCAGTTTATGAAGGCGGATCTGGCTGAGAGATATGACTCAATCTTACAAAAGTATGGTATCAGCCCGGAGAAGATCAGGCTTGAGATCACTGAAGAGTCCATGATAGATGACGGTTTCCTTAGAAAACAGATCCATTCCATGCAAAAGAAGGGCTTTAAGTTTGTCCTTGATGACTACGGAACAGGTTATTCCAACATAACAAGATTAAAGAAATGTCCTTTTATTAACGTGAAGCTTGATATGAGTCTTGTATGGGATTACTTCAATGAGCCTGATGAAATTCTTCCAAGCATGGTACAGGCCTTTAAACACATGAATTTCACTGTGACAGCCGAAGGCATCGAAGATGAGAGAATGGCAAAGGCCATGAGGGAAACAGGCTGTGATTACTTCCAGGGTTATTACTATTCAAAGCCGTTGCCTTTAGATGAATTTTTGAAGAAATACAATACGTGAATAAATCCTTTAGCCGGTGTCCACAGGTCACCGGCATTTTTTGACATTATTAATGAAGGTTGCTTTTTATAACTAATTCTCATATAATACAGACTGTTGTTAGAAGTAGATTTTTAGTAGAAGATTTGAGGTTTTTTTAATGATCAGTGCAAATAATGTAACACTTAGAGTTGGTAAGAAAGCTCTTTTTGAAGATGTAAACATCAAGTTCACGGAAGGTAACTGCTATGGAATCATCGGTGCAAACGGTGCCGGAAAATCCACCTTCCTTAAGATACTGTCAGGGCAGATCGAGACCACAAACGGAGATATTGCTATTACTCCCGGCGAGCGTCTCTCATTCCTGGAGCAGGATCACTTTAAATATGACGAAAACGAGGTCCTTGATACTGTTATGGGTGGTAATGCCCGTCTTCTTGAGGTTATGAAGGAGAAGGATGCCATCTATGCCAAAGAGGATTTTACAGACGAGGATGGAATCAGAGCCAGTGAACTTGAGGCTGAGTTTGCTGAGATGAACGGATGGGAAGCTGAGTCTGACGCAGAGAGCCTTCTTAACGGCCTTGGAATTGAGACTGAGTATCACCATAAGCTCATGAAGGAACTTGATGGTAATCAGAAAGTAAAGGTTCTTCTTGCAAGAGCTCTTTTCGGAAATCCCGATATCCTGCTTCTTGATGAGCCTACCAACCATCTTGATCTTGATGCTATCGCATGGCTTGAGGAGTTCCTTATCAATTATGATAACATCGTGATCGTTGTGTCCCATGACAGATATTTCCTTAATAAGGTCTGCACATATATCGCTGATATCGACTATGGCAAGATCCAGCTCTATGCCGGTAACTATGACTTCTGGTATGAGTCTTCCCAGCTGATGATCCGTCAGATGAAGGAAGCCAACAAGAAGAAGGAAGAGCAGATAAAAGAGCTGAAGGAGTTCATTGCAAGGTTCTCCGCAAACGCTAGTAAGTCCAAGCAGGCTACTTCCAGAAAGCGTGCTCTTGAAAAGATCGAGCTTGATACTATCAAGCCTTCAAGCAGAAAGTATCCTTACATCGACTTCAGACCTGAAAGAGAGATCGGTAACGAGGTCCTTACAGTTGATGGAATCTCCAAGACAATCAATGGAGAGAAGGTTCTTGATAATATTTCTTTTGTTGTTCAGCATGATGACAAGATTGCCTTCGTTGGAGGAAATGAGCTGGCTAAGACAACTCTTTTCCAGATCCTTATGGGTGAGATGGAGCCAGATGAGGGAACCTATAAGTGGGGCGTAACTACTTCCCAGGCATATTTCCCTAAGGACAATACAAAGGAATTTGACAACGATTACAACATTACAGAATGGCTCACAGGTTATTCTGAGATCAAGGATTCCACTTATGTAAGAGGATTCCTTGGACGTATGCTCTTTGCAGGTGAGGACGGCGTCAAGAAGGTTAAGGTTCTTTCCGGAGGAGAGAAGGTTAGATGTCTTCTTTCAAAGATGATGATCTCCGGTGCTAACTGCCTTATCTTTGATGAGCCTACAAACCACCTTGATATGGAGTCAATTTCCGCTCTTAACGACGGAATGATCAAGTTCCCAGGAGTTGAGCTTTTTGCCTGCCGTGACCACCAGGTTGTACAGACAACAGCAAACAGGATCATGGAGATCCTTCCTGATGGAACCTTAGTGGATAAGAGATCCACTTATGATGAGTACCTTGAAAATGACGAGATGGCTAGAAAACGTACAGTTTACAATACAGCCATTGAAGAGGAAGAAGACGACTGATTACAGTTCGTTTCTAATAGTGATGATTTAAAAGGAGGAGCTAAAATGCAGCAGTACAGTCCAGTAAAGTCAGGAAAAGTTCGTGAGATCTACGATATCGGTGAGAACCTTATCATGGTGGCAACCGACAGAATTTCAGCTTTTGACGTAATCCTTAAGAACAAGGTTACCAAGAAGGGTGCAGTTCTTACCCAGATGTCAAAGTTCTGGTTTGATCTTACAAAGGATATCGTGGATAACCACATGGTAAGCGTTGATACAGCTGATATGCCTGAGTTTTTCAGAACACCGGAGTTTACAGGAAACAGTATGCTCTGCAAGAAGCTCACCATGATCCCTGTTGAATGCATCGTTAGGGGATATATTACAGGAAGTGGCTGGGCAAGCTACAAGGAAAATGGCACAGTTTGCGGAATCAAGCTCCCTGAGGGACTTCGCGAGTGCGATAAGCTCCCTGAACCCATCTACACACCAAGCACCAAGGCAGAGATCGGCGACCACGACGAGAACATCGATTTCGACAGAAGCGTTGAAGTTCTTGAAAAAGAATTCCCTGGAAAGGGCCGTGAATATGCTGAGAAGATCAGAGACTATACAATAGCTCTTTACAAGAAGTGTGCTGACTATGCACTTACAAAGGGAATCATCATCGCAGACACCAAGTTTGAGTTTGGTATAAACGAAAAGGGCGAGGTTGTTATCGGAGATGAGATGCTCACTCCCGATTCATCACGTTTCTGGCCTGTTGAAGGTTATGAACCCGGACATGGACAGCCTTCCTTTGATAAGCAGTTTGTAAGAGATTACTTAAAGGCTAATCCTGAGTGCGATTACAACCTTCCACAGGATGTTATCGACAAGACGATCGAGAAGTACCTGGAGTGCTACAGACTTCTCACAGGAAAAGAGCTGTCAGTTTAATGAAGGACTGAACTATTATGCTTTTAAATGTACATGGAATAAATAAGAGTTTTGATGGAAAGGACATCCTTAGGGATGCCTCTTTTCATGTGGAAAATAATGAGAAGGTGGCCATTGTCGGAATTAACGGAGCCGGCAAGACCACCCTTTTAAAAATCATAGTTGGAGAGCTTTCTCCTGATGACGGAGATGTTACCTTCTCCAAGGATAAAACCTGGGGATATCTGGCTCAGAACCAGAATATTGATTCAGATAACACCATCTACGAGGAGCTCAAAGAGGTTAAAAGATATGTCATCGACCTTGAGGAGAATATCCGCAGGGCTGAAGATGACATGAAGCATCTGCAGGGAGATGAACTGGAGAGCCTTCTTAACAGATATACTCAGATGAATGACGAGTTCCAGAGGCTTCAGGGCTACGCCTGGCAGAGCGAAGTTACCGGAGTTGCCAAGGGCCTTGGATTTACTGAAGGAGAGCTTTCTAAAAAGATAAGCACCCTTTCAGGCGGACAGAAGACAAGAGTGGCTTTAAGTAAGCTTCTTTTGCAGAGCCCTGATCTCATTATCCTGGACGAGCCTACAAACCATCTGGATCTTGGTGCTATCAGATGGCTTGAGAATTACCTTTTGAATTACAAAGGGGCAGTAGTTATCGTGTCCCATGACAGATATTTCCTTGATAAGATCGCAGACAAGGTTGTGGAGGTGGAAAACTGCAAGGTATCTACCTTCATGGGCAACTACAGTGCCTATGCGGTCAAGAAGGAACAGAAAAGAGCTGCCCAGTGGAATGCCTATATCAAACAGCAGGCAGAGATCAAGCATCAGGAAGAGGTTATAGCAAAGCTCAAATCCTTTAACAGGGAGAAGTCCATAAAAAGAGCTGAGAGCCGTGAGAAGATGCTGGACAAGATAGAGGTTTTGGATAAGCCTGTTGATGTCAATGACAGCATGAAGATTACCTTAAAGCCTAACTGTGAGAGCGCCAATGATGTGCTTACAGTAGAAGGTCTGTCCAAGTCCTTTGGCAATGAAAAACTTTTTGAGGGATTGGACTTCGAGATCAAGAAGGGTGAGCATGTGGCAATAATCGGTGACAACGGAACCGGCAAGACCACTCTTCTTAAGATAATCAATCAGGCTGAGAGAATGGATGCAGGTAAGATCACTCTGGGAGTCAAGGTAAACATTGGTTACTACGACCAGGAACACCATGTTCTTCATGATGACAAGACTCTTTTCCAGGAGATATCTGATGCCTATCCAACCCTGAATAATACAGAGATACGTAACACACTGGCAGCATTTCTTTTTACCGGTGAGGATGTGTTTAAGAGGATAGGAGACCTTTCAGGCGGAGAGAAGGGCAGAGTTTCACTGGCTAAGCTTATGCTTTCCGAGGCTAACTTCCTTATCCTGGATGAGCCTACAAACCATCTGGATATTACCAGCAAAGAAATCCTTGAGTCTGCTATTTCCGGCTATGAGGGAACGGTTCTCTACGTCAGCCACGACAGATATTTTATTAACAAGACCGCTACAAGGATCCTTGATCTGACCCACAATCAGCTGGTGAACTATATTGGCAACTACGATTATTATCTTGAACATGTAGACGATAAAATGGCAAGACTCTTTGGAGAGGGGACTCAGATGTCCTCAGCTGCAGGAAATGTTTCATCTTTAAGTGCGAGGATCGATGCTGCAAAGGCTGCTCCAACTAATGCATCTGAGAAAGAGAGCTCAGGAGCTGATGACTGGAAGGCCCAAAAGGAGGCTCAGGCCAAGAGACGTAAGCAGGAGGCTGCTCTTAAGAAGTGCGAGGATGAGATCGCTAAATTGGAAGCCAGGGATGCAGAGATAACTGAGGCTCTTTCAGATTCTTCTATTGGAACGGACCTTGCTAAGCTTCGGAAACTTTCAGATGAGCAGACCGAGATACATGATAGACTGGCTATTCTGTACGATGAGTGGGAAACTTTGTCGGAAGAATGAGGCCTTATAGCATTGACCGCGGTGATCAGTGATTATATAATATAGAGTGCTACATTAGCGTAACAAAGAGGAGTCGGCTTTGAATCGTTTATATATACCATTTGTGTGGGAACTGCTTTTTATTTTAGCTACAATTCATTACCCGAAACAGACGTTGATGCTCTTTTTTGTCTTTTATCTTGGGATTCTGTATTACTTTTACTTTTTTTACAAGCAGTTTTCATTTAGAAAATTATATAAGAACTTCAAAAAGGTTGTGGCTTTCTGGATTCCTGTCGTACTAACGTTTTTTGGTCTTTACCTGGCGGATTTTATTAAGACCAATGTGATCCCCAGTCTGTTTCCTCTTGTGAAGGATGGAACAGTACAGATCATTTACCACAATGAACTTTTTCCTACATTCATTTATGCCATAATGATGATCATCATAAAGCCTGTGGCTGAGGAGCTTTTCTTCAGGAAGGCCATCATCAGGTTTGGAAGCAAGAAGAAGGTACTGGCCTTTACGGTAATGAGTCTTGTGCTTTGTGCCCTTTCCCGTGCCCATGGACTTTTGGGAATAGCAGAGTGGATCTTAATGGCACTGCCTGTTACCATCGCTTATGTGGCTACCAGGAATATTTATATTTCAGTTCTGGCCCATGTTATATTTGAGTTCTATGACAATATTTATTCAGTTGTTTATACATTTGCAAGGATCTTCAACAGATGATCCTTGCATTTTTTATGATTTTTTTTAAAATTAACTGTTGCATTTTTTTTCGGGATGATGTATCTTGCTTATGTGTGATTAGTGTAATACACGTCGTGCTATATCAATTATAGGTCTTATGAACAAGGCATTTTTAGATGCAGTCGTTTATTGAATCCCTTAGAAGATAGTTAAAGACAATGATGTGGTTTTTTTATAAGGAGCGCAAAGGCGCAGAAATGGAGTAAATTTGAGAGAAAGATACGAAACACTTAAGCTGAACGACCTTAGAGACATTGCGAAGAAGCGCGGCATTAAAGGCGCATCAGGAATGAAGAAGTCTGAGATCATCGACCTTATGTGTGAGATGGACGAGAAGGAAAATGCTCAGAGACAGGCTCAGGATACAGTAGAGGAAAAGCCTAAGGAGAAGGCCTCTGAAAAGAAAGAATCTGCAGGTGAAAACAGATCCCGTAAAAGAAGGATTGTTGTGACCGGTGGAATGAATAAGCTGATGGAGGAGTCATCTTCAAACGCAGCACCGGCTCCAAGCAAGGAACAGGCTCCAAAGGCAGCTCAGCCAGCTAAGGAAGAGGCAGAACCTCAGGATATGGCAGATGGCGACAGCGCCGGCGGAATCCTTGAGGTAATGCAGGATGGATACGGCTTTATCAGATGCGAGAATTACCTTCCCGGTGAAAATGATGTATATGTAGCTCCCGGTCTTATCAGAAAGTACAACCTTAAGACAGGAGATATCCTTACAGGAATCTGCAGAGCAAAGAAGGAAACAGATAAATTCGCAGCTCTTTCAGTTCTTAATACAGTAAACGGCTACAAGCCTGAGGTTGCCATGGGAAGATGGGATTTCGACAAGATGACCCCAATATTCCCTAACAAGAAGATTAGACTTGAGCAGCCCGGATGCTCTGTTGCTATGAGGATCATGGATCTTATAAGCCCTATCGGTAAAGGACAGAGAGGTATGATCGTTTCTCCTCCTAAGGCCGGTAAGACAACACTTCTTAAGGAGGTTGCAAAGTCAATCCTTAAGAACAGCGCAGATATCCATCTTATCATTCTTCTTATTGATGAGAGACCTGAGGAAGTAACAGATATCAAGGAAGAGGTAGAGGGACCTAACGCAGAGGTTATTTACTCAACCTTCGATGAGCTTCCTGAGCATCACAAGAGAGTTGCCGAGATGGTAATGGAAAGAGCAAAAAGACTCGTTGAGCATGGCAAGGATGTTGTTATCCTTCTGGATTCCATCACAAGACTTACCCGTGCCTACAACATTGTAGTTCCTCCTTCAGGAAGAACACTTTCCGGTGGTCTTGATCCTGCAGCTCTTCACATGCCAAAGAGATTCTTTGGTGCAGCCAGAAACATGAGAGAGGGCGGAAGCCTTACAATCCTGGCTACAGCCCTTATAGAGACAGGTTCCAAGATGGATGATGTTATCTACGAGGAATTCAAGGGAACAGGTAACATGGAAATGGTGCTTGACAGAAAGCTCCAGGAAAAGAGAATCTTCCCTGCTATCAATATTCCTAAGTCCAGCACCAGAAGAGAAGATCTTCTTCTTTCAGGCGAAGAGCTGGCAGCAATCAATAGCCTTAGAAAGGGCTTTAACGGCATGAAGGCTGACGATGCGGTAGATCAGTGCATTAACCTGTTCTCCAAGACCAGAAATAATGTTGAATTCGTAAGAATGGTAGAGAAGCAGATCCGCTTCTGATAGATAATAAAAGCCGTCCCTGGTGTTGGGGCGGCTTTTTACTTAGATATCTTTGAGGTCCAGCAGGTTGGCTATGTCTTTGGCCTGCTGGGCCATTTTTTCTTCTTTTCTTTGTTCTCTCAAGGTCTTTGGGTTGTTTCCACTCGTTTCTTTGGCAGGAATAGTAATGGAAGAGGGCCTTTCCGGTACTGCTGCTGCAATATCCTCCTCGACCTCAAGCACCTGCTGATCCTGAGAAATTTCCGGATTAAGATCTGTCTCAGGCACATTATCAAGGTTCGCAAGCTCTTTCTTCATGGAAACCAGAAGTGTTATAAGGTCAACATTAATATTGGATATGGTGCAGCCGACAGCTTTTTTATCCTGTACCTTAAAGAATCTGACAGCAACAGTAGACAGTTCATAGTTGTGGAGCATGGCTCCATATCTGAACATTACGTCTATATGGTCTCCGATATTGATCTTGGTGTTGTCATCTATAATAAGGGAAATGCCTCTCATGGAAACGTCGTAAACGATGCAGTTCTTAAGATCAAGGCTGTTACCATTGATAGACATAAGACCAAGCTTCTCAATATGGAACCTTTCGGCCTTTCTCTCGTTCTCAGGCTCAAGCATTGAGGCACTTTTGATCAGGTGGAAATTACCGTAACGGGTCTTTACGGGAGTGATGGTGGTTGATACAAATTTGTAGACTCTTCCGTCGCGTTTATTGCGGATCTCACAATTTGAGGGCTCTAAGATCTCCATATACTTTCCGAAGTATTCCATGGGCCTTACAAGCAGACCTCCGGACACACCAAAAATAGCCGAGGTCAAAAGGACAACGCTGTGTCCGTTAATTACGGCATGTATCTTAATTGCGGAACCATTTGCAACTTCACTGATAAGCATAGGCTTTTACCCCCGTTGCACAACCCTATGATTATGATATACTACACATGAAAAAAAATCTAGCATGGGAGATGGGTTATGATCAAAGAAAACTTGGAACTTGTAGAGAAGAATATACAGGAAGCCTGCAAAAAAGCCGGCAGAGATAGAAGCGAAGTAACTCTTATTGCAGTAAGTAAAACAAAGCCCGTTAGCGATATCAGACAGGCCATGGACTGCGGAATTACTGTATTTGGAGAAAATAAGGTCCAGGAGATCAAGGATAAGACAGAGGAGATCAAGGAACCCTTATCCTGGCATATGATAGGTCATCTTCAGGCTAACAAGGTTAAGTATCTTCCCGGCAGAGTCTGCATGATCCATTCTGTGGACAACAAAAAGCTGGCAGATGAGATAGAGAAGCAGTTTTCAAAGACTGATGAGAAGATAGATGTACTTATTGAGGTTAATATGGCTCATGAGGACAGTAAGTTTGGCTTATCCCCGGATGATGCCCCAGAATTTGTCAAAGAGATAAGCACTCTTCCTCATCTCAATATCAGAGGCCTTATGACCATTGCTCCTTACACGGAGGATCCTGAGAGTAACAGGGTTTATTTCAAGGGGTTAAAAGAGCTGATGAACAGCATTAACGCCATGAAGATCCCGGGAGTTAATATGGATACACTTTCAATGGGAATGACAGGAGATTACCAGGTCGCAATTGAGGAAGGAGCTACCTTTGTAAGAGTAGGAACAGGAATTTTCGGAGAAAGAAACTACAACATCTGAACCTTTTATTAAATAAATATAAACGAATTTACACTCAAAAAGCCAGATAGTATAATAAATTTGTATACTGTTTGGCTTTTATATTGCCTAAAAAGGAAGTGCTTTATGCTGAAAACAGTACCACTAAATAAAAACTTGACGCTTGATCAGATCAATCACCTCATAGATACAGGCCATGTTTTTGTCACGCCTTTTGGACTGAACAGAACCTGTTACATTGTGGTTAATCACAAGCCTTTTATGGTCATTGCAACGGATATTTCTATCAGGGGAGTACAGCTTTCCGGGTCCTGGTACACCTGGGAGGAAGTAGAAGCCATGGGAGGAGTCTACGATTCTGAATTTGAGGCATTAAAAGCTATTGCAAGCGGTGCGTGATAAGGGTAAAATTATTCTCACGTAGAATTTGGAGGCTATTGGTTTGGGGTATGTATTTTATTATTGCCAGGCGTATTTCTTTTGCATTCTGCTCCTGGCTGTTATTCTTTTTAAAATCGTAAAGAGTGTAAATAAGCAGGCTTCTCAGATTTATCTGGGAAATATGATAATCATTCTTATGTTCTATTATGCCGCTGAGATTTTTTGGGGAATGGTGGACGGAGGCTTGTTTGGGCAGTCGGTTTCACTGATCTATCTGGCAAATACCTGTACTTATGTTTTAATAAGCTTTTCTGCATATTACTGGTTTGTGGTCTCTGAGGTAATACAAAGAGACATGTTCATTGAACAGATGAGAAACCGGCTTCTTTTGGCTATTCCTGTAGTTATTGCAGCTTTTCTCTGCATTTCTGCCAACTGGACAGGACTGGTATTTTATGTCGATGAGAGTGGCACTCTTGTAAACGGAAGGTTTTATGTTCTTCTCATAATAGTTCCCTTTGGTTACATGATCGCGGCTTCAATAAAGGCTTTTTCAAGATACTTCAACAAGGACAGATATGCTGAAAGAGGTATCTATCTCATGATCGCTATTTTCCCTGCAGCGCCTATTTTGCTTGGTATTTTACAGGCTATTTACTGGAGAATACCTTTCCTTTGCTATGGCGGAGTACTGGCGGTCTTTTATGTTTACACCACAACCATTGATAATCTGATCTCCATTGATCCTTTGACTCAGACCAACAACAGGAATCAGATGTACAGATATCTTATTCAGAAGATGAAGAATGAAGAGCCGGGAATGAGTCTATTCCTCCTGATGGTTGATGTGGACAGAATGCGCAATATCAATGAAGCCTACGGACATTCCGAGGGCGACAGGGCACTTGTCAGAGTTTCCACTGCAATTAAAGAAGCCTGCCAGGGTGGCCCCAGAAGCAGGATGTTTGTTTCAAGATATGGCGGCGATGAATTTGTTATAGTTGCTGAGATGGCCTATAAGGCAGAAGCCACATGGCTTGCAGATCAGATCAGAAATAATATCAGAAGAGCAACTGAGAATGATGCTGCTCCCTACGATGTAACTGTCAGCATTGGAATCGCTCAGTACGACTACCAGGCACCGGTATCTATTCAGGCATTCATAGCAAGAGCAGATTCAGATCTTTACCAGAATAAGAAACTGGCTATGGGTTAAAACATAGAACTTACAAGGCTTATAATGACACCTGTAAGAATAAAGCCTGCCAGAATCGCGATTGCATATATGAATTTCATTCTTGCCATAAAACTACTCCTCCCAAAACGTGGTATACTATAGTATAACAGATTGGAGGGGGAAAAGTATGCAGATTTATGTGTCAGGTAACGTTCTTCGAAGTGGCGACGGTTCAGTTGAGCATCCTTTTAAGACAATACAGGAAGCTGCTCTTATAGCACAGGCAGGCGATACCGTGTTGGTGGCTCCCGGTATATACAGAGAATGGGTAAAACCTGTAAATTCAGGCACAGAGTCTGACAGAATTAAATATGTCAGCACTTCAAGAGGCGAAGCAGTTATTACGGGCGCAGAGCGCCTTAGTGGCTGGGAAGCCTTTGAAAATGTTTGGCGCATTCGAATTCCAAACAGCTTCTTTGGGGATTACAATCCCTATACGGATGAGGTCCATGGTGACTGGTTCTGGACATCCGATAAAAATCCACACACAGGAGATATATATTTAGACGGCAGGTCAATGTACGAGGTATTTGACCTTTCTCTTTGCATGCATCCACAAAAGGACAGAAGGTCCTGGGATGCAGATTTTTCCCAGTATGTATGGTACACTGCCCAGGAGGACGGTAGTACTGTGATCTATGCCAATTTCCAGGGTAAGGACCCCAATGAGGAGAATGTGGAATTCTCTGTCAGAAAGGCATGCTTCTATCCTGAAAAGACAGGGCTGAACTATATCACCTTATGCGGATTTACAGTAAGATGCGCTGCAACGCAGTGGGCACCACCAACAGCTCTTCAGGAGGGAATGATAGGACCTCACTGGGCTAAGGGATGGATCATTGAAGACTGTGACATCTATGAATCAAAGTGCTGTGGTATTTCCCTTGGAAAGTATTACCAGAAGGGTAACAACAATAAATGGTCCACAAACTATGTGAAGATTGGATCCCAGACTGAGCGTGATGCTATCTGCCAGGCTGTAAATGAAGGCTGGGATAAAGAAACTGTTGGCTCCCATATTGTAAGACGCTGCGATATCCATGACTGCGGACAGACAGGAATTGTAGGGCATCTTGGAGGCGCTTTCTCCATCATAGAGGATAATCATATCCATAACATTAACAACAAGCATAATCTGGCGGGAGCAGAGATCGGTGGAATCAAGCTTCATGCTGCCATTGATGCAATAATTAGGCGCAACCACATTGACCACTGTACAAGAGGTCTTTGGCTTGACTGGCAGGCTCAGGGCACCAGGGTAAGCCAGAACCTGTTTCATGATAATGTTCCTCCGGAGGGAACTGTAATTGAAGACGGACTGTCCCTTGGTGAGGATATCTTTATTGAGGTTTCCCATGGCCCTACACTGATAGACCATAACCTCTTGCTTTCAGATATTGCCTGCAGACTCAGCACTCAGGGCCTTGCCTTTGTGCACAATCTGATAGCTGGTTCATTTACTTATGTTGGATTAGGAACAGATGACGGAACAAAAAAGTTCCCTACACAGAGGTTTACACCATACCATGTTCCTCATTCCACGAAGATTGCCGGATTTATGACCATACTTCACGGAGATGCAAGATTCTACAATAACATCTTTGTTCAAAAGAAAGTTAGACAGGATCTTCTGGATTTCTGTGTATCTCAAAACTCCGATACCATGGACATGAATAACTTCATCTGTGGTACCTGTGTATATAATCACTTCCCGACACCTTCAGAGTATTTCTCAAGGTTTAAAAAGGGCGCAATAAAAGAGGCTGGATCTACAGATATGTACTATGATCATCTGCCTGTTTACACCGGCGGAAATGCCTTCTATAACGGAGCGAGAGCCAGCGACTATGAAGTGGCTGCTCACGTGGATCAGGATCACAAGATCAGTCTTTACCTTGATGAGGAGGACGGAAGATATACTCTTCACACCAATCTCTATGAGTATCTTCCGAGAAACTTTACACTTCCTGTAAACACTGAGTCTTTGGGAGTTGCCTTTGAGCCTGAACAGAGATTTGAAAATCCTGATGGCAGCGCCATTATGTTTGATACAGATTACTTTGGGAGGAAGCGCGGAAGATATCCGGTTGCAGGACCTTTTGAGGAGTGTAATACAGACAGATTTACAGTCCAGACTCCTGGCTTTGGAAGCTACAGGATCCGTCACGATGAAAGTCCTCGCCTTGAAGGAAAGGAAGAAGCAAAAAAAGACGCTGAGGCAAAGGAAGAGGAATCTTTCTTTGAAGAAATGGATCCTTCTAAGGAATTTGAGACAAATTATGACCATGAAGCCAAGGAGCCGAACTTCACCATGAAGGAAGACGTTCCTGAGCCGGAGGATATCGTTTCAGAAGTGAATGCCAATATTCTTCTGACAGGGTGCGAGAGCGCCGGTATCTCTTTTCCGTTTGAAGGAAGCCTGTTCCAGGTTAGAGATATGTTCGTAAAGGGGAACGAAGTGTGGCTGTACGATGGCGTCAATGACAAGGTTGTAGAACTGGACTGCGAGTATGGAATTTACCATACGCTTAAGAAGTGGTCCATTGGGGCGCTTCAATCTATAGATGTATCTGATGATCCCAACTGTGAGGGCTTTGTTCGCACAGCAGGAACACTTTTGTGTATCCTTAATAAGAGCATGGCTCACGACCCGGCTGATACCTGTGCTACCATACAGGAGAAGGTCAACTCAGGAATAGAGCATAAGGGCATCAAGATGCGCTTTACCACTAAATACCTTAAGTTCATTCGCAACAAGAAATTCATTTCTCTTGAGGATGTTATTTACAGGATGAGCAAAGGCAACATGGATATAGTCACAGAGAGACTTGAAAAACTCTGATACTAAACTAAGGATATAGGAACTGATGGAAAAAAGAGCTAACTGGTACGAGCTGGACAATGCTGCCAAGATCGTACCGTCGACTGCAAAAGGCGCAAATACAAGAGTATTCAGGATTACCTGCGAGCTGAAGGAAGACGTCAACAAGGAGATTCTTCAAAGGGCACTGGATGAGACCATTGAGGAGTATCCCTTCTTTAACTGTGTCCTTCACAGGGGAATTTTCTGGTACTATTTGGAGGATAGCGACCTAAAAGCTGTGGTGGAGGAGGAACATTCACCTGCCTGTATGCCACTGTACATAAAGGGAAAAAAGGCGCTTCTTTACAGGGTAAATTATTTCAAAAAGAGGATAAATCTTGAGATGTTCCACGTGCTGGCTGATGGCACGGGAGCCTTCATGTTCTTTAAGAACCTCATCACAAGGTATCTGCAGATCAGATACAACTTAAGTGAAGATATTAAGCCTTCTGATGACTTTTCCCTTGAGGAGAAGAATGTCGATGCTTTCACAGATAATTACAGCAAGCAAAAGGGCTTAAAACAGCTCAATGAAATGAGATCTGTAAAGGCTTATCAGGTAAGCGGAGAGCTGGATGATAATCTTTTACCTCATCTTCTTGAGGGTACTGTGTCTGCTTCTAAATTCCTGGAACTGGCCCACAAGTATAACACTACAGTTGGGGTGCTTTGTGTTGCTTTGTACATCAAGGCGGTAATACAGGGAATGAACCGTCATCAGAGAAAGAAGCATGTGGTGGTCAGTGTTCCTGTTAATCTTCGCCAGTTTTATAAGAGCGGAACTGCCAGGAATTTCTTTGGTGTTATCAATATTGATTATGATCCTGCAAAATATACCGGAGAGATTAACAGCATAACAGATCAGGTTGCTGCGGACTTTAAGGAAAAGCTTGCTCCGGAGAATATTGAAAAGACAATGAACTCATACTCGGCTTTGGAGCACAATCTGGCTATTAAGATGGTGCCACTGCCCATCAAAGACTTCACTATAGGCAGATTTGACAGTGCAGCTAAGAGGGGAGTTACAACCTCAATGTCGAACCTTGGCCTTATCAAGATGCCAAAAGAGGTAGAGGACTACATAGACAGGTTCTGCGCCTTTATGACAGCGTCTTCTCAGCAGGTGTGCGTATGCACCTTTAAGGACAAGATGGTATTCGGAGAAGTTTCACCCTATAAGACCCACAAGACCATGCTAAATTTCTTCAGGTGCCTTACTGAAGAGGGACTGGAGATTGAGCTTGGTACTAATGACTACGATTTATACGAGGATAAGTGATGCAATACTGTAAGAAATGTAATGTTAAGATTCGAGGAAGAAAAGAGTGCTGCCCACTTTGCCAGGGGCTTTTATACGAGACTGAAGGGGATGAGAATCCTTCTTTCCCTGTACTTGGGAAGAGAAAGATCACATCAATAACCTTTTTGAAGGTTTGCACCTTTTTGTTCATAGCTTCTGAGATCGTTTTTGGGACAATCAATATCATGACCAAAGGGGAATTTTCTTTTATCGGCCCTGTTATGCTGGGAATTCTGGTGGTCTGGATCGATATCATTGCCACAATGTACCTTCGAAACAATCTGATAAAGGTCATAACCTTTGAGGTTTTGGTTGCCATAGTTGTGGATTACTACATCGATAAGATGACCAATTTCCACGGCTGGAGCATCCGCTGGATGATACCCATGACCCTTATTGGCCTGGCTATCGTGACTATTGTTACTGCGCTGATACTTAGACTGCGTCTTGATGAATATATTCTGTACATTGTATTTGATTTTGTGATGGTGCTTCTTCAGATCATCTTTATCAGAAATGGGGAGAATACCTTCCCATGGCCGGCAGTGTGCAGCATTATGTTCTACATGATACTTATAGCTGCTCTTGTGATATTCAGGTTCCGTGATCTTAAAAATGCCTCGGAGAAGATGTTTAATCTATGAATCTTAAGAATAAGCTGAACAAGAACAACTTAAAAAGAGGTATTGTTTTCGCATCCAAGGCCGGAGACTTTGTTGAGAATTCCATCGGCAAAGCAATTGAGAACAGGCTTATGGCGCCGGACCTTCCAAAGGAGCCTGAGAAAATGGTATGGTACAAGGTTCCATTGGATAGGGGACTTTCGGGGGATGGTTCTGAATACTATATCTATGTTAAGCTGGCTGATCCTGAGAAGCTCTGCGTATTCCTTTCCGGGGGCGGAGTTGCCTGGAATGAGTACACAGCTGCCAGACCTGTTACAGGGGGAAAGGTTGCAGCCGGCCAGCCTAATTTCTATTGGAATAATCTAAGACCCTTCACCCAGATCATGAACATAAATGTTGGCATCACTGATATCTCCGGCGACAAGAATCCGTTTAAGGATTGGAGCTTTGTGGTCATAACCTATGCCACAGGAGATTTTCATATAGGATGCAATGATTATCCCTATAAGACTGAGGATGGCAACACAGAGGTGCTTCATTTCCATGGCTATGTTAATTTTCTTGAGAGTATGAAGGTGGCAAAAGCTCTTTTCCCTAATCCTGATACTCTGCTTATAGCAGGAAATTCAGCAGGAGCTTTTGCTGTGCCTGCCCTGGCAGGAGAGATAGTGGACAACTACTATCCAAAGGCAAGAAATGTGACACTTCTTTCAGACAGCGGACTACTTCTGTATAAGGGCTGGAGAAAGACTGCAAAGCACATCTGGATGGCAAAGGAGAGTTTCTATAAGCCTATTCATTCGGACAATATTACTTTGGACTGGTATAGGGATCTTTATGACAGATATGGAAGCAGATTCAGATATCTTTATTCAAGCTCTGTAAGAGATTATCTCCTCAGTGCATATCACAATGATATCGTAAATAAGAAATATGCGTCAGATTCTGATGTACAGGAGGAATATTTCCTGCTGAATAAGAAGATGGTGCAGGAGTTAAAAGAAATAACGCCGTATTTCGGCATCTTTTTGAATGAGTGGAAAATACCGCTTATGACCAGCGGTGGAACAGTACATACCAGCGTTCGTGAACCCCATTTTACGTTGTTTACGCAAAATGGGATATCAATGGCCCAGTGGCTATCGGACGCGGTAGAAGGCAAGGTCTATGATGTCGGATTAGACCTTATTGATTAGTTCAATCTAAAAAGCACTGCTCAATGAGCGCTTCATATTCATCACGTAGTTCTTCAGGTATATCGTATTCATCGAGCGCTTCAGCTACTGACCAGTGCTCGTTGATCATTGAACGAAGAATGTTGCGGATTACACTAAGATCCAGTGCCTCAAGACATGCAACGTTAGCCATACTTTTTTCCCTCCTCATTTTGTAACACAAAACACTTTTTAACTACAATATATTGTATTATATAATTTATTATATACAAGTATTGACATTTCACTTCCTGTCACTTTTGTACAATATGCACAGAAACCTGGGGGAACTTTCATGCATATAACTACAATAACTTTGATCATTTCAATACTAAGCCTTGTGATGAGCTTCTTTATGGTGGGCTTTTTGCCGTCATTAGTGTCGTTTATTATGGGCTTAGTTCTTTTTTTCAAGGAAGAAGAGAAGTCTATCGAGACTGTCAGGATAATTGCCATTGGTACAGCGGGACTTGCCCTTCCCATTGTTATGTATCTCAATACCTTTGGCTTTGGACTTCCTGTAAAAGGTGACATGTACGCCAGTTCTTTTCAGCAGATCCTTTCCACCAACTATTCCAATTTCGGTATTCATGTTTTTGATCCTAAGACCACTGTTAGTCAGGAAACTGAACTTGCAGCCACGGAGCCCGACAACTTGCCTGAACAGGAGGATGATCAGACCTATTTTGTGCAAAATGACATAAAGGTCGATAAAGAGGAAGAAGAACAGAAAGATAATGACACAAATGTCGTAGAAAATAATGGCATTTTTGAAAGTTTGGACAGTATAGACCCCAAGGAGAAGAACAAGGGAGGGATTGTTAGCATAGCACCTTCTGATGATGACATGCCTTCCTATGGAGGACTACCTGTTGGAACTATTCTTGTGGCTCAGTACTTCAGAGAAGATGATCACAACTGTAATCCAGTTCTGGTTCTTCAAAATAAGACCGGTGATCTTTGCAGGTTTGAGTGCAGATTTATTGCAAGGGA
This sequence comes from Butyrivibrio sp. AE2032, assembly GCF_000702965.1. Classification (NCBI taxonomy): domain Bacteria; kingdom Bacillati; phylum Bacillota; class Clostridia; order Lachnospirales; family Lachnospiraceae; genus Butyrivibrio; species Butyrivibrio sp. AE2032. The sequence continues at coordinate 133,658 of NZ_JNLF01000009.1, forward strand.
TAAAGAGGGAGAGGAACTGGCTGTTTCTGACAAGACCGTAGAAGTAGTCAGGGACGGCTCTGTATTTGTTTTCGAGGGAAGATTTGATAAAAGAGACTTAGGAGGCAAGATACCTGATGCCTATGAATTTCTCATAACCAAGAGAACTCCCTATGAAACTGATATGGCCAAATATATTTCTGTTCATACTGCAGTTGAAGGCAGTTCAGCACTACTTACTGCAGAGAATAAATCCGACAAGAAGGTTAAGGTTGATGCCTACGTTCTTTTCTTTGATGGAAAAGAGCTTGTTGACTGTATGTGGATGATCCCACAAAACATCGATGAAGTGTGCCTTGATCCCGGAAGCGCTGCAACCATCCAGGGCGATGCCTACTATAGATTCGACAGGGTTGAAACCTTTTATACCGCCTATGAGGCTGTTGGCGAGAATGGATAAAAATATGTGGTATAATGATAGTGCTGCGCGTTGAACCTTGGAATGAAAGGAAACAGAGGCATTGAATAAAGCCATGAAGATAGTTCTTATTATATTGTTGATACTGGTCATCCTGTTCTTTGCATTTTCTCTTTTTATGGCAGGATTTGTCATGACGGGACAAAGGCAGACTCTGGATGAGGCCTTTGAGTGGCAGTCTGAACACTATGATACTTCTTTTTATGAGGGGCTTGATAAGATTGATTATACTGTACCAGGATACGAGGGGTATGAGCTTCACGTTCAACTGTTAACAGATCCAAAGGCGGCTCAAAAGAGCAGTAAGTATATCATTATTTCCCACGGATATACTGACAACAGAATGGGATCGCTTAAATATGTTCCCATGTACATGGATCTTGGATTTAACTGCATTATCTATGACCTTCGTGGCCATGGCCTTAATGAAAAGACCTTTACCAGCTATGGAGTTTTAGAGAGCCAGGACCTTCTGTGCCTTATAGAGGACACAAGAGAAAGGTATCCTGATCTTACTTATCTTGGGCTTCACGGTGAATCACTGGGAGCAGCAACTACCCTTACATGCCTTAAAGAAAAACCCGCTGTGGACTTTGTGGTTGCAGACTGTGGCTTTTCGGATATAGAAAATGTCCTAAGGAATGGCTATAAGAGCGCAGGTGTTCCAACATTTCTTTTTGAGATTGCTGACTTTGGCGCAGTAATGAGATTCCATTATTCACTTAGGGATATGAGGCCAATAGACAGCCTTGATGACAATACTATACCTATCTTGTTTATACATGGGGCAGAAGACAATCTGATCATTCCTAAGAATTCTGAGGATATGGCAGAGCGCACAAAGGGGGTAAAAGAGATACACCTTATTCCAAAGGCAGGACATGCGGAATCTATTCTTACAGATCCGGAAACTTACCATAAATATGTGGAGGGATTCCTTCAGGGTTTGCAGAATTGATCATAGAAATATCTTATTTATGAGGGAGAGAAAGAATGAAGTTAAAAAGAGTATTGGCTTTAGCAACAAGTATACTGACATTTGCGAGTTTGCCTGTTTCTTCACTGGCAGCCACATCTGAGCTGACAGGACTGGAGATCAGCGATGCCATCGCAAACCAGAGACCTGTGGCCATTATGGTGGACAACGAGAAAAAGGCTCTTGCGCACTACGGCACAGGAGAGGCGGACATTGTCTACGAGATGATGAACAGCACAGCCAACGGCCGTGTCACAAGACTTATGTGTATTTATAAGGACTGGACCAATCTGGGACAGACAGGAAGCATCAGAAGTACAAGAACTACTAATGTAATGCTTTCGGGAGAATACAACGCAGTTCTGGTTCATGACGGTGGACCATTCTATATTAAATCTTATCTGGCACAGCCCTATGCCTCCAACTTAAGCGGAGGATTTACAAGGGTTAAAAATGGTAAGCCTACCGAGTTTACAGAGTATGCTTTTGGTCAGGAGATGGTAAGCAGATTTGCAAAGGCCGGTTATCCAACCACCTATACAGCTGCTCCCGGAAATCATTTCCAGTTTGCAGGTGGAGATACAGAGCTTGCCAGCGATCTTGTGGCAAATAATGTTGAGCTTGGAAACATCTTCCTTCACAACAAGAGCAGACTTGCCTATAATCCTGAAAGCAGAACCTATGATTATTATGAGTATGGTTCATTACACACAGATGCTGAAGATGGTCAGCCTTTGACATTTAAGAACGTTATCTTGCAGAATGTTTCTTTTAACCAGCTGGACAAGAACGGCTATCTGACTTATAACGTTGTTGGATCAGGATCAGGGTACTACATTACAAATGGTAAGGCTATTCCTATTACCTGGAAAAAAGATTCTGAAGCAGGAGTTACTCATTATTACAAGGCGGACGGTGGAGAGCTTGCTGTTAACAGAGGAAAGACTTACATTGGGCTTTGCCCTTCTGACAGCTGGGGAAATCTTCAGTTGAACTGAATTGGCTATATTAATGCGCATGGACGAGTTTTTTGTCTATGCGCATTTTGCTGTGTTGGAAACTTTAATGCTTTAAAGGGTTTGTGCAAAAATTACACTTTTTGTATCAGTTTCACACAAAAAGTGTACAATATATTTGTTAATAAGTACAAAAAATAAAAAAAGTATAAACAAACCTATTGCATTTTGCACAAAGGCGCGATATGATTATTTTGTCGAAAAGAACTGACCGACAGTCGTTAAATTAAGTTGATTTAAGTTTGTAGGAAAAGGTTTTTGACGGACATGATGAAAGCGACACCCTGGTATTACAAAACTGAAGAAGAGCCTTGAGAAAAGAGTAAGGGTATAGATGAGGGGGAACCTCATTTTACTTTGCCTGCTCTTTTTTTATTTGACAAAATAGAATGAAAAATCGTGAATTTATTGACAGAATTGAGATGAATCCTATCATAGCTGCCGTGAAGGATGATGAAGGTTTAAGGACAGCACTTACAGAAGACGTCGAGATAATTTTTGTATTATACGGAGATATATGTTCGATTCCGGGCATTGTTGAAAAGATCAAGAAAGCCGGGAAGGTGGCCATGGTCCATGTGGATCTGATCACCGGACTTAACAATTCAAAAGAGGTCTGTCTTGACTTTATCAAGAACAATACAAAGGCAGATGGCATCATCACTACAAAGAGCAATCTGATATCCCATGCCAAGGAGCTTGAACTGAATACAGTTCTCAGATACTTCATACTGGATAGCATGGCACTTCAGAATATTGAGAAGCAGGCGAGAATGCCCGGGGTAAGACCTGACATAATAGAGTTTCTTCCGGGTATAGTTCTTCCTAAGATGATCAAGAGAATCAACAAGGTCAGCAGAGTTCCAATAATAGCCGGGGGGTTAATTGCTGACAAGGAAGATGTTATGAATGCCCTTGAGGCAGGAGCACTTGCTATTTCCACCACCAATCCTGATGTTTGGGGATTGTAAAAAAGAACATTAAAGCGAAGGGGCTTTAATAATATTTCTTTCACAAGAAAAAGGAGGGTATTGTAATGGCAAAATACGTAATGGCACTGGATGCTGGTACCACAAGTAACAGATGTATCCTTTTCAACGAAAAGGGTGAGATGTGTTCTGTTGCACAGAAGGAATTCACACAGTATTATCCAAAGCCCGGTTGGGTTGAGCATGATGCTAATGAAATCTGGCAGACACAGCTTTCAGTTGCTCGTGAGGCTATGAACAAAGTTGGGGCTACACATGAGGACATAGCTGCAATCGGTATCACAAACCAGCGTGAGACAACAATCGTTTGGGAGAGAGCTACAGGTAAGCCTGTATATCACGCAATCGTATGGCAGTGCCGTAGAACAGCTGACATGAAGCAGGAACTTATGGACAAGTATCCTGGAATCGACAATGCAGCTTACAACAAGACTGGTCTTGTATTTGACCCATATTTCTCAGGAACAAAGCTTCGTTGGATCCTTAACAACGTAGAGGGTGTTCGTGAGAGAGCAGAGAAGGGTGAGCTTTGCTTCGGTACAGTTGATTCATGGCTTATCTTCAAGCTTACAAAGGGTAAGGTACACGCTACTGATTACTCAAATGCTTCAAGAACAATGATGTTCAACATCAACACAGTCGATTGGGATGAGGAGCTTTGCAAGCAGCTTGAAGTACCTATGAGCATGCTTCCTAAGGCACTTCCTTCAAGCTCAACAGAGTTTGGCGAGTCTGATCCTGAGTTCTTCGGCGGCCCTATCAAGATCGCAGGTGTTGCTGGTGACCAGCAGGCAGCTCTTTTTGGCCAGACATGCTTCGAGTCAGGTATGGCTAAGAACACATACGGAACAGGTTGCTTCATGCTTATGAACATCGGCACAAAGCCTCAGTTCCCTAACAACGGACTTCTTACAACTATCGCTTGGGGTCTTGATGGAAAAGTTGAGTACGCTCTCGAGGGTTCAATCTTCGTAGCAGGCGCAGCTATCCAGTGGCTTCGTGATGAGGTTAAGCTCGTTGATACAGCACCAGATTCTGAGTACTTCGCAACTCAGGTTGAGGATACAAACGGATGCTACGTAGTTCCTGCATTTACAGGACTTGGTGCTCCTTATTGGGATCCTTACGCACGTGGAGCTATCACAGGTCTTACACGTGGTGTTAACAAGAAACACATTATCCGTGCTACTCTTGAGTCTCTTGCACTTCAGACTAACGATGTTCTTGGTGCTATGGAAGAGGGTTCAGGAATCAAGCTTGCAGCTCTTAAGGTTGACGGTGGTGCATGTAAGAATAACTTCCTTATGCAGTTCCAGTCAGATATCATCAACGCTCCTGTACATCGTCCTGTATGCGTTGAGACAACAGCTATGGGTGCTTCTTACCTTGCAGGTCTTGCTGTTGGATTCTGGAAGAGCAAAGAAGACGTTATCAAGAACTGGGCTATCGACAAGGAGTTCAAGCCTGAGATGACAGAAGAGGCTCGTGCTACAAAGCTTAAAGGCTGGAAGCAGGCTGTAAATGCAACTCTTGGTTGGGCTAAAGAGTAATTCATATTTAATTAGTGAGGAAAAAAATTATTATATATTACTCAAAGGGGGTAAAAATTCATGAGTGTTTATGTAGGCGAGTTTATCGGAACAATGTTACTGGTACTCCTTGGTGATGGCGTTTGCTGTAACGTTTCACTTGAGAAGTCAGGCTTTAAGGGTGGCGGAGCAGTTCACATCCTTATCGGTTGGGGAATGGCAGTTATGGTTCCTGCATTTGCAATGAGTAACTTCACTGGATGCCCTTCAGCATTCAACCCTGCAGTTACGATCGGTCTTGCAATCAGAACAGGTGACTGGAGCACAGTTGTTGGCCAGATCATTGCTCAGATGCTCGGTGGTTTTGTAGGCGCAGCTATCCTTATGGTTCTCTACGGAGATCACATTAAGGCTACAGCAAACGACGACGTTGTTCGCGGATGCTTCTGCACAGCACCTTCAATTCCTAACCAGGTTCTTAACTTCCTGTCAGAGTTCGTAGCTACATTCGTTCTTGTATTCACACTGGCTCTGATCCCTGCTGGAAACGACCGTGTTGTATGGCCACTTGTTTACGGCGTAATCGTTGCATGCGGTGCTTCCTTCGGTGGACTTACAGGATACGCTATGAACGCTGCAAGAGATACAGCTCCTCGTCTTGCTTACCTTTGCCTTGCTCCTAACTTCGGCAAGAAGAATGGTAACTGGTCATACGGCTGGATCCCTGCTGTAGCACCTATCTGTGGTGGGGTTGTTGCTTCTCTGCTTTACAACGCACTTACAGGATTCATGGGCTAATAAAATAAGATTTGTGCTTGCACTAAATCTAAAATGTAGTATCATGGATTTAACTGGATAATGAACTGGAGGCGAGAGTAAGCACAAAGCTGTGGGGAACACAGTTTGCTTTCTCTCGCCTTTTTTCATAGCAGAGCATTTTTAATAAAAAAGGAGATTATTATGTTGTACGATGTGATCGTAATCGGTGCTGGTGTCACCGGTTCTGCAGTCGCAAGAGAGCTTTCCCGTTATGAAGCTAATGTTTGCGTTCTGGAGAAATGCGAAGATGTTTGTGAAGGAACATCTAAAGCTAATTCAGCAATCGTTCATGCCGGATTTGACGCAGCTGAAGGCTCACTTATGGCTAAGCTCAATGTCAGAGGCAATGAGATGATGGACGATCTTGCAAGGGATCTTGATATTCCTTTCAAGAGAAATGGATCAATGGTTGTTTGTATTCACAAGGAAGCCCTTGATGGACTTAAGGACCTCTATAACAGAGGTATAGCTAACGGTGTTAAGGACCTGAAGATCCTTAGCAGAGAGGAAGCTCTTGAGATGGAGCCAAATCTCTCAGATAAGTGTGAGGGAGCACTTTGGGCTCCAACAGGTGGAATCATCTGTCCGTTTGAACTTAATATCGCTATGGCTGAGAATGCCAACATGAATGGCGTAGACTTCCGTTTCAACACGGAAGTAGAGGATATTAAAAAAGGCGAGGACGGCAACTGGCACCTTCGCACTAACAACGGTGAGTACGTAACAAGATACGTTGTTAACGCTGCAGGTGTTTATGCTGATAAGATACATAATATGGTAAGTGCAGATAAGATGCACATTATCGAACGTAGAGGTGATTACTGCCTGCTTGATAAGACAGTTGGCGGACATGTAAAGCACACAATCTTCCCACAGCCTACAAAGCTTGGTAAGGGTGTTCTTGTTTCTCCAACAGTTCATGGTAACCTCATTGTAGGACCTACAGCTGTAGATCTTGAGAACAAGGAAGGAAACAACACAACAGCAGCAGGAATCGATGATCTTATTGCTAAGGCAGGCGATCACGTTCGCAACCTTCCAATCAGAAATGTTATCACTTCCTTTGCAGGACTTCGTGCTCATGAGGAGCACCACGAGTTCATCATCAAGGAAGTTGACGATGCTAAGAACTTCATCGACTGCGCAGGAATCGAGTCTCCTGGACTTACTTCATCACCTGCTATCGGAGAGATGGTTGGTAACATGATGAAAGAGATGATGGGACTTAAGGAGAAGGCTAACTGGATCGCAACACGTAAGGGTGTTAAGAAGACAGAAGGTCTCTCAGTTGAAGAGAGAAATGCTCTCATCAAAGAGAATCCTGCTTATGGAACAATCATCTGCAGATGTGAGTCCATTACTGAGGGAGAGATCCTTGATGCTATTCACAGACCTCTTGGAGCAAGATCCCTTGATGGCGTAAAGCGCAGAACAAGAGCTGGTATGGGAAGATGTCAGGCTGGTTTCTGCTCGCCAAGAACTATGGAGATCCTTCACCGCGAACTGGGTATTCCATATGAGAAGATCACAAAGAGCGGCGGAAAGAGCAACATCGTTCTTGAGAGAACAAAAGGGGAGGTAAGCGGGTCATGAAGACATATGATATCGTAATAGTAGGCGGCGGCCCTGCTGGCCTTGCAGCAGCTGTAGCTGCAAAAGAAGCTGGAAATGACAGCATTTTGATCCTTGAAAGAGATCATGAGCTTGGTGGAATTCTTAACCAGTGTATCCACAATGGTTTTGGACTTCATACATTCAAAGAGGAGCTTACAGGTCCTGAGTACGCTTATCGTTTCATTAAGCAGGTTCTTGACCTTGGAATCGAGTATAAGCTCAACACTATGGTTATGGATATTGCAGCTGATAAGACTGTAACAGCCATGAACAGAGAAGATGGAATGTTCCAGATTCCTGCTAAGGCAGTTATCCTGGCTATGGGATGCAGAGAAAGGCCTCGTGGAGCCCTGAATATCCCTGGATATCGTCCTGCAGGTATCTTCTCAGCAGGAACAGCTCAGAGACTTGTAAATATCGAAGGATATATGCCAGGTCGTGAGGTTGTAATCCTTGGTTCCGGTGATATTGGACTTATCATGGCTCGTAGAATGACTCTTGAAGGCGCTAAGGTTAAGGTTGTAGCAGAGCTTATGCCTTACTCAGGCGGACTTAAGAGAAACATTGTTCAATGTCTTGATGATTACGGAATTCCTCTTAAGCTGTCACACACTGTTGTTGACATCGAGGGCAAGGAGCATGTTACAGCTGTTACAATCGCAGAGGTTGGTCCGGACAGAAAGCCTGTTCCCGGAACAGAAGAGAGATATACCTGTGATACACTTCTTCTTTCCTGCGGACTTATCCCAGAGAACGAGCTTTCAAGATCAGCCGGCGTTACAATGAACCCTATCACATCAGGTCCTGTTGTAAACGAATCTCTTGAGACCAATATCCCAGGTGTATTTGCCTGCGGTAACGTTCTTCACGTACATGATCTTGTTGACTATGTATCTGAGGAAGCTAAGAGAGCCGGACAGAATGCTGTTAAGTACATTGCTGATGGCTGCAAGAATGCTGATAACGACAACGTTATTGAGCTTTGCGCTACAGAGGGTGCAAGATATACAGTTCCTAGCACAATCAACAAGGACAGAATGGAAGATCTTCTTACTGTAAGATTCAGAGTTGGTGATGTTTACAAGAACTCCTTCGTAAGTGTTTACTTCGATGATGAGAGAGTAATGCACAATGAGAAGAGAATCCTTGCTCCCGGTGAAATGGAGCAGATCATTCTTCAGAAGAAGAAACTCGATGAGTATCCAAATCTTAAGAAGATAACTGTAAAGATAGAAAAGGAGTGACAAGCTGATGGAAACTAGAGAATTAACATGTATCGGATGTCCCATGGGATGCCTTCTTACAGTTACTTTAGATGGTGGTGAGGTTACTGAGGTTAAGGGTAACACCTGTGCCAAGGGTGACATCTATGCAAGAAAAGAAGTTGTAAATCCTACAAGAATCGTTACCAGCACTGTTAAGATCACTGGTGGTGACAAGGAGAGAATCTCCGTTAAGACAGCTAATGATATTCCAAAGAGCAAGATCTTTGAGGTTATGAAGGATATCGATGCTGCTACAGTTCCAGCACCTGCTAAGATTGGTGACGTTCTTATTAAGGATGTTGCAGGAACAGGCGTAGACGTTATCGCTACAAGAAACGTAGAAGCTGTCTGAAGCAACAAAACTACATAAAGATGTTGCAAAGTAAATAATATGAGTTTAGAATACAAGGTGTACTAGTTCAGCTAGTACACCTTGTTTGCGTTTAACATTTATTGGAGGGAACAATGAACCTGATCAATCCATTGGACAGCAGACCAATCTACGAACAAATTGTTGAGAATTTCAAAATGCAGATCTTTAAAGGGATCTTAAGGGAAGGTGACCAGATGCCATCGGTGCGAACTTTGGCAGTTGAGCTTTCAACCAATCCCAATACTGTTCAGAAGGCCTATGCTGAGCTGGAGAGACAGGGCTTTATCTATACAGTTAAGGGCAGAGGGAACTTTGTCAGGGGCGATACGCTTTTGGTGGAGAACAAGAAGAATGAGCTTGTTAAGCAGATCATTGAACTGTTTACCCAGGCTCATGAGATTGGCCTTTCACTGGATGAGCTGGTAGAGGAGATACAAAAGAAGCTTGAAGAAATGACGCTGGGGGAGAAGAGTAATGATTGAACTTTTAGATCTTGAGAAAAAATTTGATGATATCAAAGCAGTAGCATCTGTTTCCCTGAACATAAATGATGGGGAAGTCTTTGGCCTGGTTGGAACCAACGGAGCAGGAAAAAGTACCATTCTCCGTATTATATCCGGAGTTATAAAGCCCGATTCAGGAATTGTTCTGGTGGATAAAAGACCTGTCTACGATAATCCTGAAGTTAAGAGAGATGTCTTTTACATTTCAGATGATCAGTACTTCCTTCCTAATTCAACTCCGGAGGAAATGGCTAACTATTACGAGGGCATCTATAAAGGTTTTGATAAGTTTAAATTCCATAAGCTCTGTAATGGATTTGGTCTTGATGCAAAGAGAAGGATTAGTACTTTTTCCAAGGGAATGAAGAAACAGGTAGCTATTCTTCTTGGGCTTTGTGCAAATACTAAATATCTTCTTTGTGATGAGACTTTTGATGGTCTTGATCCGGTGGTGAGACAGGGAGTAAAGAGTCTGTTTGCCGGAGAAATGTCGGACAGAGGGCTGACTCCTGTTATTGCTTCCCACAATCTTAGGGAGCTGGAGGATATATGTGACCACATTGGACTTCTTCACCAGGGCGGCGTTATCCTTTCTGAAGATATTGAGGATATGAAGCTCAAGATGCAAAAGGTCCAGTGCGTATTTAACTCAGAAGAAGATGAGAAAAGAGCTTTAGAGGACCTTGACGTACTTCTGAAGGAAGAAAGAGGGCGTCTTAGGACCTATACCATCCGTGGGGAGCGGGAAGATATAGAGTCTGCCTTTAAGAGAGGAAATCCTTTATTCTTCGAGGTTCTGTCACTTTCTTTGGAAGAGATATTTATCAGTGAAACGGAGGTAGTTGGGTATGACATCCGCAAATTTGTCCTTGGGTGAGAAGTTAAAAAATCATAAGACTTACATTAACAGAACGCTTTGGACCAGTTATGTGGCCCTTCCTTTTATGGCTGCTTATTTCATCCTTGGCGTTATCATGATGGTTTCAAGAGCAACCAATTATGCTGAGATGTATCATCAGAGTCTTGAGGTTCTTCAATTGGAAAAGCTTCGGGCAGTAGCAATGATTACAGGTATGGAGAGCTTTAGCTGGTTTTTTGTGGCTATAATTGCCTTCATGTTTGCACTGCAGGGCTTTTCCTATATCTTTAATCAGAGCCAGCTGGATTTTTACTTAAGCCAGCCAACCACCAGAGCTCAGAGAATCAGAAGAAACTACTTTAATGCAATTTCAACTTATCTGCTTTTGTACCTTTCCTGTGAGATAGTAGCTCTTTTGATAGCTGCTGTGATGGGAGCAGTAAATAGCTATGTTCTTATGTCAGCACTTATTGAGACCGTAAGAAATCTTCTTTTATTCTTTACGGTTTATAACATAACTGTCTTAGCAGTGATACTTAGCGGAACACTTCCTATAGCAGTTATCCTTACAGGCTGTTTTGCATTTATTTCACTTATTATTGCAGGAGAGATAAGCCTTTATAAGGGTGTTTTCTTTGCAACCTACAGCTATATGGATTCCACAAGAGCCTATCTTTCACCTGTAAGTGATACAGTAGCCTCATATGTAGCGCTTGTCTCTAATTTACGGGCAAATGGTGCTCTTATGTCCATGGACTACATAAATGCAAACCTGAAGTCTGTCTTTACCTATGATCTGGACTGCCTGGTAACAGGTATTATTGCCTTTGTATTTGTGATCATATTTGCCAGAAACAGGCAGGCTGAGTGGGCAGGAAAGAGCATACCACTTCGCCCTTTCAGATGGCTTGTTAAGATTGTTGGCTGTATCGTTGTAGGTCTTGCCAGCGGATACTTTGTCTACATAGTTTATGAGTCTGTATGGAACAATTCCCTTCATATGATGATGTTTGTGATCATGGTGATTGGAACTGTGCTTGCTGGCTGCATTATTGAGGTAATACTCGAGGGGAACATCAGGAAGTTCTTCAAGGGCTTTGCCCAGACCATTATGGCACTTGCCATCGTAATCCTTGTGTTTGTTATCTGCAAAGGAGATCTGTGTGGCTTTGACACATATGTTCCTGCAAAAGATAAGATAGCTTCTGCAGCCCTGATCAATGGCTCCAGGGATTTCAATGTGGGAAGTGTTTTATACGACAATTTTGATTACAGCGAAGCTGATGAGATGGTTCTTACGAACATTGATGATATGCTGGCAATTGCTTCAAAGGGAATGGAAACCAAGAAAGCTGAAAGACAGGATCAGGAACAGGGACGTTATGTAAATAGCGGATATGATACCACAGTTCTTTTCAGGCTAAAGAGCGGAAGGAAGGTATATAGGGCAGTTACAATTCCTTACGATGTTCTTGATAATGAGCTTGACAGGATTGTTAATAACGAAGAGTACAAGAAGGGTCATTTCGATGTGTTCCACGATGAGATGATAAGGGAAGTGGATGCTAAATCACCTGATCATAACCTGCGGTACAACAACAATGACCAGGATTCAGGCCTTGATACCAAGCATTTCTCTTTTGCAGAACTCAGCGATGCTTATAGAAAAGACCTTTTGGAGAATTACAGCTTTAAGTATGCAAAAGAGCATATGCCAATAGGTTCTATTGAATATGAGAGTAACGATGATACCTATATTTATGGTAGTATTAATGTGTTTGAGAATTTCACCAATACTATAGCTCTTTTAAAGAAGTATGGCATTTATTCTGAGAATGACCTGGATGCCGAGCACATCAGTTCAGTAAAGGTTTCAAACTATTATCCGGGTTATGATCTGGAACAGGTTTCTGTGGATGACATTGATGATGCACCTGACACAGTTTTCCATACCTATACTGATAAAGAGCAGATGGCGCAAATTCTTGAACAGTGTATCTGCACAAACTATTACAATGAGTGGTTTAACTACAACCTCATTAACGATCAGTACCATGCAGAAGTAATGCTGGACAATGAGCCCTCTTATTACGGAGGAATCGGATATTCATTCTTTAAGGGAAAGGTTCCTGAATTTGTCAAAACTGATACAAATAATTGAGAAAAAGAATATGACTGCAAATAAAAGAAGAAGCCTGATCTCATGGCTTTTTCTTATGCCGTCGCTTATAGGTGTCGGGTTGTTTTTTGTGGCTCCCTTCGGAGTGGTCATCTATTATTCCATGATTGATAATCCTATCCGCAGGAACTTTGTGGGACTTAGAAACTTTGCTACGGTATTCAGGAACGAGGCTTTCAGACAGGCGGGACTAAACACCTTAAAGTTTTCCTTTGTGGCAGTTCCCCTGGCTGTGTTACTGTCTCTTTTCCTGGCGGCGGTAATGGAATCCAGGATTCCTGGAAAGAGCTATTTCAGGACCTTTTTCTTAAGTCCTCTTATGGTGCCTACAGCATCGGTGGTGCTTATATGGCAGGTGCTATTTAACTATAACGGGCTTGTTAATGAGTTTTTAATGAAATTTGGAATGGACAGGACAGATTTCCTTAAGTCTGATAAAGCTCAGATAGTGATAGTAGTTCTTTTCCTGTGGAAGAATCTGGGGTATAACATGATCCTGTTCATGGCAGCTCTGGCAAGCATTCCCAAGGAACTTGTGGAGGTGGCAATGCTTGAAAATGCCACTAAGTTCCAGGTGTTCTGGCATGTTAAGGTAAGGTTCATGTCTTCAACGATCCTTTTTGTGACTATCATGTCCCTTATCAATTCCTTCAAGGTGTTCAGGGAAGTGTACCTGATGACGGGAGATTATCCGTATCATACCCTGTATATGCTTCAGCACTTTATGAATAACACCTTTGGAACGCTGGATTATCAGAAGCTTTCTTCTGCAGCTATAATTATGTTCATAGTTGTTTCAGCCCTTGTATATGTGATGTACCGGGTAGAGAATATGTACGGAAGGGATATTGAAGGGTAGAGACAGCATGAGATTACAGCGTGACAGACAAAAAATAGCGATCCAAAAACGACGGATAGAGATATCAAAAACAGCCATAGTAACAGTGGCTGCTGCGGTTTTTGCCTTTATCTTCCTGATGCCGATCATACTTACCATAACCAATTCCTTCATGTCGGCTTCGGAGATAAACGCCAATTATGGAAGCATTTTTGCTACTACGAATAAAGGCGGAAAGGTCTTCGTATCCAAGACAGTCAACTTGAAACTTATACCGGATATGATCACTTTTTCCCAGTACTATACGGTGCTTTTAAAGAGTCCGGAATATCTTTTCAAGTTTTGGAATTCAGTGCTTTATGTGGCACCTATCGTAGTGGTTCAGCTTCTGGTGGCAACCTTTGCTTCTTATGGGTTTTCTCGATATGATAGTAAGAAAAAAAGAGTAGTGTTTTTTGCTTACATCATCGTGATGTTGATGCCTTATCAGGTTACTCTGGTACCAAATTTCCTGGTGTCCAAGTCACTGGGACTTTATGGAACCATATGGGCAATCCTTTTGCCGGGATTTTTTTCACCCTTTGCTGTGTACCTTCTTACGAAGTTCATGAATAGGATACCAAAGGAAGTTATGGAAGCCGGCTCCATAGACGGTGCAAGTGAATGGATGATATTTACCAGAATATGCCTGCCACTGTGCAAGGGTGGCATTGCATCAATTGCCATATTGATATTCTTTGATTACTGGAATATGGTTGAACAGCCGCTGATTCTTTTACCGGATTCGGATATGCATCCGCTGTCGGTGTTCCTGTCCAGGATCAATACAGGGGAGATAAGTCTTGCATTTGCAGTCGCAGTAATATATCTGATCCCGCCGCTTCTTATCTTTTTGTACGGCGAGGATTATCTGGTGGAAGGTATTTCCTACCAGGGAGGAATTAAAGGTTAATTTAGGGAGAGAGTTATGTCAGAAGAATTAGAAGTTAGACAGGAGCTGGGGAGCAGCAAGGAACAGGAGATGGTTCCTGCAAACGGGGAAAAGAGTCCAAGAAACAGAAAAGATATGGTCAAGAACATAGCCATCGCATTTTTGTCGGTGATGCTTCTTCTCACCTTTTTTTCTAATACGATCATGAATTACTCTCTGCCACAGGTCGCAACCCAGCAGATCACCTCAGGGACCATCAGCCCTCAGATAAGAGGAACAGGTACAGTATCTGCTGAGGATCCTTACAATATCACGGTGAAAGAGACCAGAAAGATTTCAGGAGTTGCCGTAAAGGAAGGTTCCCACGTAGAGATAGGAGATGTTATCTACTATCTTGAGGATCAGGAGTCAAAAGAGCTTACGGACGCAAGAGAAAAGCTTGATGAAATGGAACTTACTTATGAGCAGGCTCTTTTTTCCGGCGATGTTCCCAATGACGTCATAACGAATGTCAGAAATGGAAGAAACACCACCTATGACTCCTACCAGAAGGAACTGGCCCAGGCTATAGACAATTATAATAATGCAAAGAACCTGGACAATGCGGCTCAGGCTGATATAGATTATATGACCCAGAAGGATAACTATGATCAGGCCGGGAACAATTATAATGCAGCAACGCCGGGATATACCTTGGCTGAGCTTCAGTATGAACTGACTGTTGCTACCCAGAACGGGAATAGTGACAGGATCAAGGAACTGGAGAATCAGATTGCAGAGCTTAACAAGGATAAATCCCAGCTCTCCAATTACGGTTCTCAGGAGAGCCTTAGCTATGCCCAGAAGCTGGCTCTTTTAAACCAGACGAAGGCTAAGACTGCAGCAGCACTTAAGGTTGCTGAGGATGAGAAGGAAAAACTTCTCACAAGCATTGCAACAGAAATAAGCCTTTGCCAGAAGAGAGATAAGATTACAGAACAGAAGGAAAAGATCGCTAAGCTTGAAGCAGAGTCTGTAGGGGCTTCAGTTAAGAGCCCAGTTGCAGGAACGGTTTCAAGCCTTGGAAAGGTGGCAGGAGAATCCACTTCTGCAGACGAGACCATTGCAGTTATCCAGGTTGATGGAAAAGACATGACAACAAGCTTTTCAGTTACCAATGCCCAGGCCCAGAAGCTTAAGGTGGGAGATGCTGCAAAGCCTCAGAATGTATGGCAGTATGGGGATGATTTTAAGGCTACTCTTACAGGAATCAAGAATGACAAACAGGATCCCGGAAATAAGAAGGTTCTCACTTTCAAAATTGAAAGCAAGGACGTAACTCCGGGTCAGAACATTTCCCTTACTATAGGGGAGCGAGCTGTGGAGTACGATCTTGTGGTTCCAAACAGTGCCATAAAGACTGACAGTAACGGAAAGTTTATTTTGGTGGTAACAAGTAAGTCAAGCCCACTTGGTAACAGATATAAGGCATCAAGAGTTGAAGTTACAGTAAAGGCACAGGATGACAACAACAGCGCCATTGCAGCTGCCGTAGAGGGAGATGAGTACGTTGTAACAACATCCACAGCCCTGGTAAATCCGGGAGATCAGGTGAGGCTTGCAAATAATTGATGGCAATAAAAGATGTTTTTGTAAAGTACATAAAAAAGCATTTTTGTTCCCGCTGGAGGATCATAGCCTTTGGTCTGGTGGCTTTTCTTTTGATAGTCTATGCAGTGCTTGGCGCTGTAATGAGCAGTATTATCTCGGGGCTTCCGGAATTTCTTTTGGCTGACAGGTGGTCATCAAAGGGTGATATGGCTCAGGTGAGTATCTATACCACCGAGGATCAGCTCATAGATCAGGACAGCATAAAGCGCTTTGATTATATGCTGGAGAAAAAGCTTGCCGAGGCAGGAGTGGATGATCCTGACGATGACGTGGCTTTTTCAGGCCCCAAGGTAGTTGATACCATCGGTATTGATGAGATGAATAAGGAACCTAAGGAAGATGCTCCTGTCAATGAAAGGAAAGGCATCAGGAAGCTGTACAGTATCAGCTACTGTGCTCAAGGACAGGTGTCAGTAACCTTTGAGAACAGAACTGCTGACAAAGTGTCAGCAATTGGTTGTGGCGGAGATTTCTTTTTGTTCCATCCCATGGAGTTTGTGACCGGGGCACCTTTTTCGGGAGATGACCTGATGAAGGATTCCATCGTTATTGATGAGACTTTAGCCTGGCAGCTGTTTGGTTCCACCGACATCATCGGACAGATGGTTACTATAGGGGGTGTTCCCCATTATGTGGCAGGAGTTGTCAAGAGAGATACAGGAAAGCTTAAAAAGGCCGCAGGACTGGATAAAAGCTATGTATATATGTCCTATGAGAGTCTTTCAATATATGGAATGATCCTAAGTGGCAGGACTGTTTCTCAGGAAATATCTGAGCTTGGCACCAAGGCTGAAAAGGGCGGTATCAACTGTATTGAAGTTGTATGCCCAAACTCTGTTAAAGGTATGGCTGCAAGAGTCTGCAAGGATAGTCTTGGAGTTACTGATGAGTTTGTTGAGGTGATCGACAACACTGAAAGATTCTCCTTCTTTTCACTGCTTAATGTGATCAGGGGCTATGGCACCAGAAGCATGTGGAACAAGGCTATTTACTATCCATACTGGGAAAATGTAGCAAGAGGCTACGAGGATATATTGGCAACCATATTGCTTGTCAGGATCCTGTGCATGAGTGTTGTTATTATACTCATAGTGATTTCAATAGTAAATGCATATAGAAAGAAGACCTGGACAGTCAGGTCTGTTGTAAAGGCTCTTGCCGAAAAGAAATATGATCTGGAGGCAGAGCATCAGCAAAAGAAATGTATGGATGCGTGAGCTTACATGCAGAGAGGAGATATTATGAAAAAAGGAAGGATTGTGGGAAGACGTATCACCACCGGACTTATGGTGGCTGTCCTTGCTATATCGGGACTTTCCGGCTGTGGCAAGGGAAAAGATAATGGAAGCATAATCGATCAGGCAACCAGTGGTTCAAAGGACTGCGTTTTTAAGACTCAAAAGCTGGACCTTGGAGATCAAGCTGCGAAGGATTACAACAGATTACAGCTTGTAGGGGAAAGGGTCTACGCTACTACTTATGCAGATGGTGGCAAGATGTCCGTTATCTCTTTTAACCAGGACGGAAGCGATGTTAAATCCTACAAGGTGGCAGAGGCTGATAATGAGAGCCACAGTTTCATAAACTTCGACAAGGATGGAAATATGTACTCTGTCCTTGAAATATACAACTACATGGACGATAATGTGGAACTTTATGCTGATCCGGACGAAGCAGATCCACATCCGGAGGAGACGGAGGGAGGCAGTTCAGAGGCAAGTTCTGAAGCAAGTTCCGAGGCGGAAGATAAGGATGCAGATGATACGGCAGAGGCTTCAGAAGACAGTAGCACTGGTGAGGGGGCGGCTGCTGAGCAGGAGATCCGCACAGATGATGAGCAGCTTATTGTCGTTGATGATGTTGCTTCAGTCGACACAGACCCGGAAGCTATGGCCATGTACATGGGAGATGAAGATGATCATCAGTACCTTGTGAAGTATGATCCTGAAGGCACTGAACTTTACAGAATCTGCCTTGATGAGGATGTTGATGAAAACAGCTACTTCTCAGTCTTTTCCATGATCTACACCGAGGAGTATGGTTTGCTCCTTAGCTCAACTAAGGGCGTACAGCGCTTTAATGAAGCCGACAGCTCTTTTAAAATGCTCCTTGATACTACAGATAAGAGCAGTCCCTATGCTGATTCTTCAATAAGCCTTTATAACGGCTTTGACGGTCAGATATTTGCATCCCTCTGGGGGCAGACGGGAATTGAGCTTTATACCTTTGACGCAGCCACTGGAACGATGGGAGAGAAGTCTTCGGCTTTTGACACCTATGATAACTACATCTTCTTTGGTGGAAACGGATACGACCTTTATGTGTCAAGATCTGACGGAATCTATGGCTACGACAAGAGCAAGGACAAGCTGGAAAAGCTGATAGATTACGTGTTCTCAGACATAAGCGTTGACTATTCATTAAGCTCAATTGTAGCTTTGAGCGACCAGGAATTCATTGCAAATCTTCCTGATGGAGATGGGGAGTACGCGCTTTTCAGGCTGACAAAAGTTCCTGCTGATCAGGTTAAGGATAAGACAACCATCACCATTGCCGGAAGCTTTGTTGATTATGATATACGCCAGAGGGCCTACAAGTTTAATCAGGAAAGTGATGATTACAGGATAAAGGTGGTTGATTACACAAATCTTACCTCCGGTGATGACTGGAGTGCAGGAGCAACTCAGTTTAACCTGGATATTGTATCCGGCAACACACCTGATATCATGCTCTTTTCAGCAGATGAGCCTGTAGACAGCTACATTAACAAGGGGTTGTTTGTGGACCTGTTGCCTTTTATTAACGCAGATCCTGACCTTAAGGATGTGAAGTTCGTGGACAATGTCTTTGAGGCCTTTAAGACAGGAGAAAGGCTCTACCAGCTGGTTCCGTCCTATTACATAAACACTGTTACAACTAAGACTTCTTACCTTAAGGGCCAGGAGATACTTACCCTTAAGGACTGCCAGGATCTTATTGAGGCGAAAGGCGTCAAGATTTCAGATTCCTTTGGCCTTGCCAGTCAGGAAACCATATTAAACTACGCCCTTATGACTGCCGGTGATAAGTACATTGACTGGGAGAATAAGAAGTGCCATTTTGACGACGAGAGTTTTATTGAGCTTTTAGAGTTTGCAAAGCAGTTCCCAAAAGAGATTACTGATGATATGTACATGGAATATGATGATGCAGCTCTTTTCAATGGGGACGCACTGTTTGAATTGACTTACCTCAATAATTTCCGCTCCTATGCAAGAATGAAGCAGGGAAGATTCGGGGATGACATTTCTTTTATCGGATTCCCCAATGACCTTGGTATCAACTGCTCTGTAATAGATGCAAACTATAGATTTGCCATCAGTTCGCAGTCCAAGTATCCTGATGTATGCTGGGATTTCATCAGACAGTTTTTGATGGATGATTATCAGAGTAATCTTCTCTATAATTTCCCTATCAGGAAGGATTACTTCGACAAAATGGCGGAGGATTCCCTGGACAATCCATTCTGGCTTGACGATAATGGCCTTAAGGTTTACGAAAAGGAATACAGCTATATTGGTGACCAGCAGATTGAATTAAAGCCACTGACTAAGGAAGAGGCCCAGTTTATGAAGGATTATGTTCAGTCCTTGACGATGGTCTATGCGCCTAACCAGAGCGTGAACAGCATTATCCTGGAAGAGGCTATGGCATTCTTTAATGGACAGAAGAGTGCAAAAGAGGTAACTGATATCATTCAGAGCAGATTAACTATTTACGTCAACGAGAACAGTTAAAATGTGGAGTGGAGCGTATTGTGAAAAAGAGAGTATTATTGTGTATTATGGCAACAGCTCTTTTAACAGGGGCTATTGCAGGATGTGGAAAAAAGGGTGATGAGAGTTCTGCAGAAAGCAGTGTGGAAGCTTCTGTAGAGGCTGGTTCTGATACTTCTTCGGAAGGCGCCTCTGTCAGCGATGCTACAGGCGACGAGGCGGCAAAAGAGGTATTTCAGGTCTTTTTGCACAACCTTGCCTGTGAAAAGGATGGTAAAGTGGAGGCTATAGGAAGCTATCCTGAGATCCTACTGACAGAAAGTTATGGGAATCAGTATCCTAAGCTTCAGACTGAGATTTCAAGCCAGAATTACGATTGGTCTGTAAACGTTAAAGCTTACGTGAATGAATACGCAGGCTATGAGAAGATGGATTTTCAGCAGGGAGTAGCCTTTGAGTCTGACATTGGGGCTGATATTGAAAGAGCAGACGACAGGCTCTTTACCCTTATGGTTTACTTCTATGATGATGCCGGAGGAGCGCATCCGAGTCATTCCACAGGTTCCATAAACATGGACCCTGCTACCGGAAAAGTTGTGCCCCTTCAGGATGTGCTTAAGGATGTAGATGGCGCACCCCAGATCTTTAAGGATGCTCTCTACGAAGCGTATCCTGATGCTGTGGATGAGTTTGAGTCTATGATCTATAGGGAAGCTGACCAGGATGTTACGGATGCTTTCAGACAGAAACTCATGGAGGATGGCTTCACCTGGACTCTTAAGAGTGAGGGACTTCGTATTTACTATTCTCCTTATGAGGTTGCATCCTATGCAGCGGGAGAATTTGAGACTCTTCTGACCTTTGATAAGTATCCTGATCTTGTACAGTCCGTATTTATTCCTGATTCGGACCTGGATAAAGAGAAGATGACCGATACACGGAGTTTGGAAAAAGAGGTGTTCCAGTGGGAAGAATCCGATATGAATTTGTATGAATCAGATGCTGATACTGTTGATGTTATAACTGTTCCAAACAAGACCTGGAGTGCTTACACAGAGGATGGAAGAGGACCGGACGACGGCGAGCACATTAAGCTCACAAAGGTCAGTGAGAAAAAAACAGACTGGCTTGATACCTATAAATGGGCTAATGAGAACGGCTTTGAGCAGCGAAATATGCCCTATTATGACAGCGAGTATTATTATGAGGGCGTAAACCCAGTAGAATATGGCTATATGAATACCGGATTGTTGATCCATGACAGGGACTATACAAAGGTTTTATATAACTTGGATCTGAGCACCCTTTGTAACGGGCCTGATGAAGAAAAAGGAAGAGTGTCGAACTCTACACAGTTTATAAGATGGGCGAAGATTTACGACGGAACACTTTATGTATCAATTATTATAAATGGCTATTCCTCTGAGGAACCAAACAGCAGC
This sequence comes from Butyrivibrio sp. AE2032, assembly GCF_000702965.1. NCBI lineage: Bacteria > Bacillati > Bacillota > Clostridia > Lachnospirales > Lachnospiraceae > Butyrivibrio > Butyrivibrio sp. AE2032. The sequence continues at coordinate 154,853 of NZ_JNLF01000009.1, forward strand.
TACATGGTAGCTATTCAGCCTGATACAGGATATGTTCTTTGGAGAAGTCAGCCTCTTGTGGCCAATGCCAATAATTTTGAAATCGTGAAGGATACTATAATCTGTGGCTATGGCTTTACTGCGGAGCCGGATTACATCTACCTTCTGGACCGTTTTACCGGACAGGAGATGGACAAGATTCCTGTGAATTCAGCCCCTGATCAGTTCGAGGTTGTAGGAAATGAGCTTTACGTGGCTACTTATAACACAGCCTACGAATTTAAGATTGAATGAAGATAGTAGGGGAGCAGCTCTGCCAAAAGCAGGGTTGCTCCCCATAATATAGTCGATTATTTAGCTCGAATTATAATAGGCTCTCCATTGAGGCTGATGTAACCGTGCATGACTTCTACTGGCGAATTGTCGATAAGGTTTTCGTAGCGTCCGTCCGGTACATTTATTGGAATGATGCCAGGTTCTCCCTTGAGAGAGAAGATGCCAATGATCTTTTTGCCGTTCCTACTGTAAATGGCCTTGAGTACGTTATCCTCGTAAGTTTTGGTGCGGTAGGTAGAATCAGCAAATAGCGGATCCTGCTTGATTTTATACAGGCTCTTCATAATATCTGAAAGATCCATTGCCTCATCGGACTTCCAATCAACTGTGTCTTTGTCAAAGAGGTTAGGAAGGTGAGATAAAGCACATTCCTGACCTGCATAGATAAGTGTCATTCCCTTTTGGAAATATAGAAAGGCTGTGGCATTTCTGATAGCTCTTTTCCCTGGGAAAAGAAATCTTGCCCTTGGCTGGTCATGGTTCTCTAAGAAGCGAAGTTTAACGTAATTGTCAGGGTAGATGTATTCCTGGCGGTTGATGGCATCAGAGTAGGCCTTAAGGGAACCGGTTCCGGATACATACTCAGTGAGATTGCTGTAGATGTCATAGTCGTAGAGAATGTCAAAGGCATCGTACATCTCGCAGTCTGACTGGGCTACAAGGCCAAGATCGCGCATAGTCAGAATAAATGGCGGATCGATGGATTCGGAAAGCCAGATACATCCCGGGCGAACCTTTTCAACTTCTTTTCTGGCTTTTCTCCAGAAATCAAGGGGAACAAGAGGTGCAACGTCGCACCTGAAACCGTCTACAATCTCAGCCCACATCTTCAGACTTTCAATCTGGTAGTCCCAGAGACCTTTATTTCCATAATCAAGATCAATTATATCTGTCCAGTCTCCGACACGGTTTCCAAAGGAACCGTCGGGTTTATGGTAGAACCACTCAGGATGCTCTTTTGCAAGAACTGAGTCAGGAGAGGTGTGATTGTATACCACGTCTATGATGCACTTCATGCCTTCGTCGTGGATTGCCTTAACGGTTTTCTTAAAATCCTCCATGGTGCCATATTCGGGATTGATGGCCCTGTAGTCCTTTATTGCATAGGGAGAACCGAGGCTTCCTTTACGGGCTTGTTCGCCAATTGGGTGGATGGGAGCAAACCATACAATATCAACACCAAGGTCTTTGATCCTTGGAAGAGAGGGAATTACCGCCTTGAAAGTGCCTTCTTTACTGAAGTTTCGGACAAAGATCTGGTACATAACCTGGTTTCTGAGATTTTTAGATGTAGTCTTGGACATGAGAAACCTCCCTTGTTATATAAGCAGTGATTATCTAGATATCTCTTTTCATCATAAGGTTTATTGCTGGCCCTTGCAAGGGTGCGTTTTTGTTGTATTAGTAGCTGTTGTCATATGATGGCAAGTGTATTTGACATGGTGTAAAATGGATAATGATAATTAACATAAAGGGGAAAATGATATGAAAAAAGTACTTGTTGTTGTAGATATGCAGAATGACTTCCTGACAGGAGCGCTCAGAAATGAAGAAGCGATCAAGGTTGCAGGGTATGTGAAGTCTAAGATTGAAGAAGCGAAAAAGGCTGGCGAAACGATCATCTTTACCAGGGATACTCATGCAGAGAATTACATGGAGACAGAAGAGGGTAAGAATCTTCCTGTTCCTCACTGCATTAAGGGGACTCCCGGCTGGGAAATAATCGATGAACTTAATGCAGGTGCTAATGCTTCTTTGATAATTGATAAAGAGACTTTTGGCTCAAAAGACCTGGCTGAATACTTCAAAGATCATTCTGACGAAATTGATGAAGTTGAATTCATTGGCGTTTGTACCGATATTTGCGTTATTTCAAATGTTCTTTTGACAAAGGCCATGATACCAAATAAGAAGATCTATGTAGATGCTGCAGGCTGCGCAGGAGTAACCAAGGAAGCTCACGATACTGCACTTGCAGCCATGAAAGCGTGCCATATAGTTATAGAGAATCAGGGAAAAGAGATCTGGAGATGAGTCACGGGCGTAAAGTATACAGCAGACTAAATGAGATACCTACAGGACACGCAAAGGGGCAGCTTACAAACGGCTGCCTTGTTGTTGAAGGTGGTGCTTTCAGAGGACTTTATAACCAGGGTGTTATGGATTTCTTCATGGAGAACAACCTTAACTTTGAGTGTGTCATTGGAGTGAGCGCAGGTGCCATGGCTGCACTTAATTATGCATCAGGGCAGATTGGAAGGTCCGCAAGATGCAATCTTACTTACAGACATGATTCAGAATATATTGGTGCTCAGGCTATAATCCAAGCGCATAGTCCTTTAAATATCGATTTTGCATTAAGACCTGATGAAAAACTGGGACTTGGAACACTTGATGAGAACACGTTCTATGATCCTCAAAGACGCTTTATCGCTGTTGCTACAGACTGTGATACAGGTAAGCCAGTATACTTTGAAAAGGGCAAATGCAAGGATATTCTTAAGGCCATAAAAGCTTCAGCATCAATGCCTTATGTCTCACCTATGGTTGAGGTTGATGAAAAGCGTTGCCTAGATGGTGGCTGCAGCTGTCATATTCCCTATAGATGGGCTCTTGAACAGGGCTATGAGAATATCGTAGTCATTAAGACCAGGGAGAGAGGGTTTAGAAAAAAGGAATCCTCTAAGAGCTATGCAGAGAGATTTTACAAGGATTTTCCTGAGTTTGCTGGTAAGCTCATGAGCATGAATGCTGACTATAACAAGGAATGTGATGAGATTGACAGGCTTGAGGAAGAAGGCAGGATATTCGTTATAGCTCCATCTGAACACGTTACTGTGAAAAGAGTCGAGAGTAATATGAACAAACTCGGGAACCTCTATTGGTTAGGGTACAACGATGCAAAGAATAATCTCTTTTCACTGAACAAGTATCTGAAGTAGAAAGGAGACCATTATGTTAGAAGTTGGAACAAAGGCACCGGCATTTGAACTTCCTGACCAGAATGGAGTAATGCATTCTTTGGAAGAATATAAGGGAAAGAAGGTTATATTGTACTTTTATCCTAAGGACAATACTGCTGGCTGCACCAAGCAGGCATGCGGTTTCTCAGAAAGATATCCGCAGTTTACTGAAAAAGGCGCAGTAGTACTTGGCGTGAGCAAAGACACTGTTGCTTCTCACAAAAAGTTCGAAGAGAAGTATGGCCTTGCATTTACTCTGCTTGCAGATCCGGAGCGAAAGGTAATAGAGGCTTATGATGTATGGAAAGAAAAGAAGAACTACGGAAAAGTCTCCATGGGAGTAGTGCGAACAACATATCTAATTGATGAAGAAGGCATCATCATAAGAGCTAATGATAAAGTAAAAGCTGCCGAGGATCCGGAAAAAATGCTGGAAGTTATACAGTGATATAACGAGCAATGCATCTGGATATCCTGCTTGCTCAAACGATGCATCTTAGAATTGCAGAGCAATTCTAAGCCGCGCAGTCGCGCGGTATAAAAAGGGATCCATAGCCAAAAACGCATATAAATATGCCTTTTGGCTATGGACCCCTTTTGCATCGTTTGAGTAAGCAGGATACGGGAATCGAACCCGCCTCTTCAGCTTGGGAAGCTAACATACTACCGATGTACTAATCCTGCGCGACTATTTTATTCTATAAAATGTATGCTATAATTTCAAGAGTGTATGAATAAAAGTATTAAGAAAAGAGGGAGAATATCATGACAGAAAAAATTAAAAAAGCAACTGCTAAAAGTAAGGGCCTTGCTGGGGAATTCCGTGAGTTTATCATGCGCGGAAATGTAATGGATATGGCTGTCGGTGTTATCATTGGTGGAGCATTCCAGAAGATCATTTCATCACTTGTAGATGACATCATCATGCCACTTATAAGCGTTTTAACTGGCGGTATCGACTTCAACAATAAGTTCGTTGTTCTTGATGGAGGCTCTTATGCAACACTGGAGGCTGCAAAAGAGGCTGGAGCAGCAACTCTCAACTACGGAACATTTATCACAGTAGTAATCAACTTTATCCTTATGGCTCTTGTTATTTTCTTCCTGGTTAAGACCATGAACAACATTAGCAATAAGTTTGCCAAGGAAGAAGCAGAAGCACCTGCCACAACAAAGATCTGCCCTCGCTGCAAGAGTGAGATCAATATAGAGGCAACTAGATGTCCTCACTGCACATCTGAGCTTTAATTGATACAAACAAAGAAGAGACTGAATCAGATAACGATTCAGTCTCTTTTTATATCCACAATTAGAATGAGGTGGAACCTCTCTTAACCAGTTCTCCGGAGAAGATGGTCTTTTGTGGCATCTCGTTCTGGGAAAGGGTACCGATAAGGGTTTTTACCAGCTGGATGCACATATCCTCAAGCCTGTTGTCAATTGATGAAAGCTCAGGTTCGCTGCAGTGGGAGAGGATTGAGTTGTTGTATCCTACAATCTGAAGCTCTGATGGAACCTTGATGTGATTGGCTCTTGCAAAGTTCATGGCGCCTACAGCAAGGAAATCATCACTTGTGATGATTCCGCTGAACTTAAGGCCCTTGTTGTAAAGGGATTCAACGAAATTCTTAACAGCATCAATGTCTTCGTGGCTTCCCTTAAAGCATTGCTGGAGCTGCTTCTTAAGGCTTATATCATTAGTTAAAAGAGCATTCTGATAACCTGCAAGCTTCTTCAAACCAGAATAGGAATTACTGTTGTAGAGATAAAGGATATCCTTGATTCCACTTTTGATCATCTGCTCTGTAGCATCCTGGGTTGCTTTGTAATCATCGCACAGGGTGCAATATACGTTGCTACAGTCGAAATCCGCATTGAGGAGCATGATCGGTACTGATGCAGCTGCATCTCTTACATACTGGTTATCCTCAGGATTGTTCATGATGAAGTTGGAACCTATCATGACAACGGAATCAACATGCTGGGAAAGCAGGAGATTAAGGGATTTCTGTCTGGAAGACATCTCATATCCGGTACAGCAAAGGACTGAGTTATACCCATTCTCTCTAAGGCTCTGCTCAATATAATAGATGGCTTTGGCAAGATAAAGGTCAGATGCGTCGGCGCAAAGGATGCCTATGGTCTTCATTGAGTTAAGACCAAGTCCTCTTGCGAAAGCATTTGGCTTATATCCATATTGATCAATTATGTCCATGACCTTCTTACGGGTGCGGGGCTTAACGTTGGTGCTGCCATTAAGCACTCGGGAAACGGTAGCGATTGAAACCCCGGCCTTTTTGGAGATGTCATAGATTGTCATCTGGCTTCCCATAAATTATCTAACCTCTAAAGGAAAATCAAAATATCTTACTGCATTATTGTAGGAGATATCTGAAACTATCTGTCCGAGTACATCAAGTCCTTCCTCAGGATATTCACCGTTCTCAACAAGTGTGCCAAGATAATTGCACAGTATTCTTCTGAAATACTCATGTCTTGTGTAGGAAGTAAAGCTTCTTGAATCTGTAAGCATTCCTACAAAACCTGAAAGGTTGCTTGACTCAGCAACACATCTGAGCTGTTCTTCCATGCCGAACTTGCTGTCATTGAACCACCAAGCGCTACCCTGCTGAACCTTAGCAATAAATGGAGCTTCGCAGAAGCAACCTAAAGTGGTGTTGATGATCTTATTATCATTAGGATTTAAACTGTAAAGAATGGTCTTAGGAAGAGCATTCTTAGAGTGGAGTGCATTAAGGAAATCTGCCATCTCACCCATTGGATAATAAGCATCTATTGTATCGTATCCTGTATCAGGACCGAGCTTCTCAAACTTAGGTGTGTTATTGTCACGCTTGCATCCGAAGTGAAGCTGCATTACCCAGCCTCTCTTTGCAATCTCTTCGCCCTCAAAGAGCATGAAGGCTGTCTGGTACTTAAGATCTTCTTCCTTCGAAAGCTCTTTTCCTGAAAGACGCTTTGCAAAAATGGCCTCAACCTCTTCCTCGGTAGCAGGGTGGTACATAACGTACTCAAGAGCGTGATCTGTAACTGTGCAGCCCTTTGAACCAAAGAAATCAAGTCTCACCTTAAGAGCTTCCTTAAGAGAAGCGAAGGAATCAACCTTGACACCGCTAACTTCTGAAAGAGTGTCAATGTAAGAAACAAATTCAGGCTTAGTGATATTCTTAGCCTTGTCTGGTCTCCATGCTGGAAGAACCTTCACATCAAAAGAAGCATCCTCTCTGATCTTATCGTGCCACTCAAGGGTATCAACAGGATCATCTGTAGTGCAGATAAGTGTAACATTAGACATCTTAATGAGCTTTCTAACGCTCATATCAGGTGACTGAAGAACCTTGTTGCAATGATCATATACTTCCTTGGCATTGCCTGCTGTAAGAGGCTTGTCGTAGCCAAAGTATTTCTTGAGCTCAAGGTGTGCCCAGTGGTAGAGTGGATGACCTACTGCCTTCTCAAGGCATTTTGCAAATGTAACAAATTTCTCTTCGTCAGAAGCATTCCCAGTAATATACTTCTCATCAATGCCAAAAGAACGCATCAGGCGCCATTTATAATGATCGCCTCCAAGCCATACCTGAGTAATAGTCTCAAAATGGCGATCTTCAGCGATCTCTCTTGGACTGATATGGCAGTGGTAGTCAAGAATTGGCATTTTTTCTGAAAAGTCATGGTAGAGCTTCTTTGCAGGTTCATTCTGTAAAAGAAAGTCCTCATCCATAAATTTTCTCATGCTTTATAACCTCCCGTAACGCTTTTACATGTAAGCGTTTTCAATATTTTTACATCATGTATTATACCGAACAGTTATGGGAAATACAATAGAAAAATGAGTTGACGTTTTCACCCCTTGAATATATGATTCTATTGAAAACGCTTTCAGAGTGTTTTTAGAAGGGCGGGTTATATGAGTAAATTTTTACAAATTCATCAGTCGGATAATGTGGTGGTTTGCCTTGAAGAAATGAAAAAAGGTGACAAGATCACTCTTTCCGACAACAGAGAAGTAGAACTTAAAGAAGACGTTCCTGCAGGCCACAAGGTGGCTATACAGGATATTGCCAGTTATGAAAATATCATCAAATACGGTTACGCCATTGGTCATGCCACTGAGGATATTTCAGTTGGAAGATGGGTCCACACTCATGATATCAAGACCAATCTTGAGGGTATACTTGAATATAAGTATGAACCCAATAAGGCTGATATCGAGGAAAAGAAATCCAGGATGAATACCAAAAAAGGCACATTCCAGGGCTTTAAGCGCAGCAACGGAAAAGTTGGTATACGAAATGAGATCTGGATAATCCCCACTGTTGGCTGTGTGAACAACATTGCTACAGCTCTTGCAAAAGAGGCTAATTCCTATATTAAAGGATCTGTTGATGAGGTTGTTGCTTTCACTCACAACTACGGATGTTCACAGACAGGAGATGATCAGGAACATACAAGAACGATCCTTTCTGACCTGATCAATCATCCAAATGCAGGCGGAGTGCTGGTTCTGGGCCTTGGCTGTGAGAATAGTAACATTGATGTTCTGATGCCTTATATAGGAAAGTATGACTCTGAAAGAGTTAAATTCCTTGTATGCCAGAAGTCTGATGACGAGATGGAAGATGGCTTGAATCTGTTAAAAGAGCTTATAGAAGTAGCTTCAACAGATGAAAGAAGCGAAGTATCTCTTTCAAATCTGACCATTGGTCTTAAGTGCGGAGGAAGTGATGGATTCTCTGGAATTACAGCAAATCCGCTGGTTGGAAGAATTTCAGACAGGATCATTGAGTATGGTGGAACATCCATACTTACAGAGGTTCCCGAGATGTTTGGAGCCGAGACTATTCTTATGAACAGATGTAAGGATGAGAGTACCTTTGATGATACAGTCAGCATGATAAATGGTTTCAAGGATTACTTCACAAAACAGGGAGAGCCTATATATGAGAATCCTTCTCCCGGAAACAAGGCTGGCGGTATTACAACCCTTGAGGATAAGTCCCTTGGATGTACGCAGAAATCCGGTGATTATCCTGTTATGAACGTTATGGAATATGGAGAAAGGACAGATGTTACAGGACTTAACCTCCTTTGTGCTCCCGGTAATGACCTTTGCGCAGCTACAGCGCTTGCAAGTGCTGGTGCGCAGATAGTTCTTTTCACCACAGGAAGAGGAACGCCTTTTGCATGTCCTGTACCTACTATGAAGATCTCCAGCAACAGCACAATAGCAGGTAAAAAGTCGGGCTGGATCGACTTCAATGCCGGACAGATACTGGAAGGAAAAACCTTTGACGAGCTTACGGATGAGCTCTTTGAAAAGATAGTAAGGACCGCTTCAGGCGAGAAACTGAAAAGCGAGCTTGCGGGCTTTCATGATATGGCCATCTGGAAGAGGGGCGTTACACTGTAAAAACTACATGAAAAAGTTATCATTTTAAAATATTTTTTGTATTTTTTTAACATGTAAGCACTTACGAAGATGGCATAAAGACGGGACTTTTTTAAAATGCCATGGCTCTTTGTTACATATCTTACAAAATTAGTACTTGCAAAGCTTTCAAGAACATGTTAAAGTACACACATAAGCAAATGAAAACGCTTACATTTAATCTTTCAAAATTCACATGGGAGGAACGAATTAAATGAAAAAGAAGGTTTTATCTTTAATTCTGTCATCAGCAATGGTTGCTTCACTTGCAGCTTGCGGTTCTAACACTGCAGAAGTTGCACCTGCAACTGAGTCTGGCGACACAACCGCAACACAGTCTACAGATGCTGCAGCTACAACAGAGCAGACAGAGGCTGCTTCTGATTACGAGCTTACAGATCTTTACATCACTGTAGACGGAACACTTACAGCAAACGTTGACAACGGACAGGACGCTTTCGTTGAGCAGTGGGAGAAGGCTGTATCAGAGAAGCTTGGACATGACATTAAGCTTCACATCAACCAGCCAGAGCACTCAGGCTACAAGGATAACGTAGCTCAGCTCCTTACAACAGGACAGCCTGGCGATGGTCAGTATCCAGATGCACTTATCATGAGCGCTACAATGTTTAAGCAGTACCAGACAACAGGTATTCTTTGGGACATGGCTGATGCATATGATAACGCAGAGTTCCAGTCAAGAGTAACTCTTCCTTCAATCAACGAGAACATGAAGACAGCATCAGGAGAGCTTTACGGATTTGCTCCTACATACGGTAACGGATGTGTTACATATGTTAAGCAGTCATGGCTTGATGCAGCTGGCCTTAAGATTGATGATATCAAGACTTTCGATGATTACTACAACATGCTCAAGGCATTCACAAAGGATGGCCAGACAGGTGTTATCGCAGCTGGATTTGGTAAGATGGACGAGGCTCCATACATCAACTACATGCCTGAGTTCTGGCAGGGTGCTTATCCTGCAATCTACCAGAAGGATGGTCAGTGGGTAGATGGATTCCAGGAGCAGGCTACTGTAGATGCTCTTACAAGACTTGCTCAGGGTTACGCTGATGGCGTTATCGATAAGGATACTGAGGAAGCTTCAACAAAGACAGCACGTGAGAAATGGTTCTCAAATGACCAGACAACTTCAGAAGGTGTATTCACATACTGGGCAGGAACATGGCTCAGAACTCTTACAGACAACCTTGACAAGAACGATGTAGACGCTGATCTTGGTGACGACAGACTTGTACAGCTTGCTCCTATCAAGGAGATCAAGGATACATGGGGCGGATACCTTAACCGTGAGGCTCCTGTATGGGTAATCACAGATGATGGCGACGGAGACAACGCTCGTGAGCAGGCTATCTTCGATGCACTTCTTGAGACAATGCTTGATGGTGATACAGTTCAGACACTTTGGACATATGGTGCTGAGGATGTTCACTGGTCAACACACGCTGAGTCCTTCACAACAAACCCTGATGATCCTGACAAGAAGAAGGATTATGAGTACGAAGAAGGCAAGTTCCACCTTAAGCAGTCACCTAACGACCCTAACTCTGTATGGAAGAAGAACCACCTTGATCCAGTTCTTGTAATTGCTCCTCTTACAAATGGTTTCGTTGATAACGATCCACTTATCGAGGAAGGCAACAAGTTCTTCACAGAGAACTGCGTAGATGCACCTCAGTCACCTTCATCTGAGACACTTACAGAGGTTGAGGCTGATCTTGCAACAGATAAGACAACTCTTATGAACGAAGTAGTAGCTGGCAAGAAGTCAGCTGAGGATGCTATCGCTGAGTACCAGACAAAGTGGGGCGATACAATCAACACAATTCTTGAAGAGCTTAACAGCGCTGAGTAATTTGTTATACGAGATTAGTTTTATCTAAGTAAATCTATTATCTATATGGGCATCAGAGATGGTGCCCATATAGAACCTTTAAATTCTTTTAGAACTTTTTTCTTTTTTATTTCACAGTTTTATGAAAATGGGGCAGGGATAATGAGTAAAACACAGAAGGTAACGTCCACCGGACAGACTATAAATAAGAAACCTTTGGGTATGCGTATCTGGAATCACAGAGGTTTTTATCTAATGTTTCTTCCTGTATTTATCTATGTGCTGATAGTTTACTATTGGCCAATGCTGGGAGTAAGATACGCGTTCTTTGATTACACACTTAAGAAAATGGAACCAGTAGGCTTTAAGCATTTTAGCAAGATGTTTTCAGATGCAGATTTCTGGAAAGCCTTTTTTAATACATTGCAATTGTCAATAATCAAGCTTCTCATTACTACCGGTACAGCGGTTATCGTATCAGTATTTATCAATGAGATGGCTAACCTCTTTGCTAAAAAAGTATTGCAGACTGTAATTTATCTTCCTCACTTTATGTCATGGACAGTTACAGCAGCGATCTTTACATTGTTCCTTTCAACTTCTTCAACAGGTTTTGTGAATGAAACTTTGAAGAGCTGGGGACTAATTTCCGAAAGCATTGACTTCATGCATGAGCTAACATTGTGGAGACCGGTATACTATCTGGTCAACATCTGGAAAGAGACTGGTTGGGGAACCGTTATATTCCTGGCTACACTTTCCGGAATCAATCCTGAGCTCTATGAAGCAGCTGATATTGATGGTGCTTCAAGACTTCAGAAGATCTGGTATGTAACTGTACCTGAGCTTCTCAACACAATCATCATCGTACTTATCCTGAATCTGGCTAAGGTTCTTAACCTTTTCGAATCAGTATTCGTTATGTACAACAACCGAGTATTTGCTGTTTCCGACGTTATTTCTACATACATCTATCGTAAGACCTTTATGACTGCTATTCCTAACTACGGATATTCAACTGCCGTTGGTCTGTTTAAATCAGTAGTTGGTTGTGCCCTTGTTCTTATCTGTAACAGGGCCAGCAAGAAGGTTCGCGGACGTGGAATCATTTAAGGAGGCTTAAGGTGGCTAAACAAGTAGAATTTGGAGCAGGTCGTAAGAGAAGGACCGATGCTTTTGATGTAATCAATTATTTAGTATTTATTATTTTGGGACTTATTGTACTTATTCCAATCTGGAAGGTAGTAGTAGATTCCTTTAACGCTGTTGGTGTCTACAAGTTCCAGTTCTGGCCAAATGAGCCAACACTTGATGGTTACAGGACCATCATGCATACAGCTAAACTTTACAGACCATTCCTTAATTCTGTTATTACTACTATTTTTGGAACACTTCTTGGTCTTGTAATGTCTACACTTGGTGGATATGTACTTTCACAGTATGAGATGCCAGGTAGAACACTGCTTGCATATTTCCTTCTGTTCACCATGATCTTCTCAGGTGGTATGATCCCTGAGTATTTGGTTATGAAGCAGCTTGGACTTGTAAATAACATGTGGGTACTTGTTGTAAAACATGGTATGAATGTCTACAACCTGGTATTGATGCGTAACTTCTTTGAGGGAATTCCCGGTTCACTGTTTGAAGCGGCGAAGATTGATGGATGCTCACCAATGGGAATCTTCTTCAAGATCGTGCTTCCTCTTTCAAAGGCAGCTCTTGCATCAATTGGTCTTATGTTTGCTGTAACAGTATGGAATGACTATTCAACAGTTCAGATCTATATTACAAACCGTGATCAGGTTAACTTCCAGTACATCCTGAGAGTTATGGTCATGGATGGTGATACGCCGACAACGGCATATAAGGTATCACAGAGCACACTTTATTACTCAGCTATCGTATGTGCTATTCTTCCTTTCATGCTTCTGTATCCTTTCCTTCAGAAGTACTTTGTAAAGGGTGTTAATGTTGGTGCGGTTAAGGAGTAATACCACAAAAATTTAAAGATAATGCTAGTATACACGCCGCCCGGGTTTTACCTGGGCGGTTGTTTTACAAGTTACAGGGAGAAAAAATGAGACATATCTTTTGGGCTGGGGATTCTACTGTTGCTGACAATAAAGCATCCACATTTCCGCAGACAGGAATCGGACAGGGGTTTGACAGATACACTGCTCCTGATGTGGTTGTATATAATCATGCAGTCAATGGCAGAAGTACCAAGAGCTTTATTGATCAGAGCCGTTTGGCTGTGATCTACAATGAGATTGGAAAGGGAGATTATCTCTTTATTCAGTTTGGTCATAACGACGAGAAAGAAATGGATCCGGATCGTTACACGGACCCTAACGGGGAGTTTATTAACAACCTTGAAAAGTTTGCCAATGTGGCAAGGAATAAAGGAGCATATCCGGTTTATATCACTCCTGTAGAGAGAAGGCTTTTTGATGAGAATGGAAAGCTTAAGCCTTCAGGTCACACAGAATATGTTAAGGCTATGAAAGTAGCAGGAGAAAGGTTTGACGTTCCTGTGGTGGATCTCTTTTCCATGAGCAGAGCATTCCTTGAAGAGATGGGAGATGTGGAAACCAAAAAGTATTTTATGAATCTTGAACCCGGTGAGGCTTCCTGGAAGATAGAGGGACAAGAAGATAATACCCATCTTAAGTATGAAGGAGCTATGCTCTTTGCAGGAATGGTAGCTAAAGGACTTTCAGATCTTGGGGAGCCCTATTCAACACTGGTTGTTGGTCTTGAAAAGGATAGAGAAACAGAAACTGAAAAGATAGAGGTAAATGGTTAAAACCTATGGGATATGCAGATTTAGGAAACAGATACAGAAATCCAATTCTCTTTGCTGATTACAGTGATCCTGATGTGATAAGAGTCGGTGATACTTTCTATTTGACTGCCAGTAGCTTTAATTACACTCCGGGGCTTCCAATTCTTGTTTCAAAGGACCTGGTAAATTGGAAACTGATCAATTATGCCCTTGAGAATATAGGACAGGAAAGGTTTTCCATACCAAGGCATTCTCAGGGAGTGTGGGCTCCTTCCATCAGATATCATGAAGGCATGTTCTATATCTATTACGGAATGCCTGATGAAGGTATTTATGTAGTAAGGACGAAGGATCCATTTGGTAAGTGGGACAAGCCCATATGTGTACTTGAAGGAAAAGGCCTTATAGACTCATGTCCATTTTGGGATGAGGATGGAAGAGCCTATATTATTCATGGCTATGCCAAGTCAAGGATTGGCTTTAAGAGCATACTTGGAATATTCGAGATGAGCCCTGACGGCCTTAAGGCTATCTCTGAGGATCATTTTTTGTTTGACGGAAATGATCCCGAACATCCTGCCATTACAATCGAAGGCCCCAAGGTCTATAAAAGAGGCGGATACTATTACATCTGGGCTCCTGCCGGAGGAGTAAGGCAGGGCTATCAGGTTGTACTTCGTTCAAAGTCTATCCAGGGACCATATGAAATAAGGACTGTAATGGACCAGGGTAGTACTGTTATAAACGGACCTCATCAGGGAGGATTTGTTGATACAATAAATGGTGATGAGTGGTTTATACACTTCCAGGACAGAGGCCTCTATGGCAGGATATGCCATCTTCAGCCTGTGACATGGCAGGAAGACTGGCCTGTAATCGGAAAACCTAATGGAGACTGTGGCGAGCCTGTATATGATCTGGATAAGCCTAATTGTGAGCTTTTGCCTGGATCCAAGATAAATTCCTATTTCCCGTATTTGGGTGAGTGCGAAATCTTCAGACCCTCCATATCATGGAACTTGGATGAAACAGGACTTGAGGCTTCAGATGATTTCACAGAAGGAAAGATTGGTCTTCAGTGGCAATGGATGGGAGACCACGAAGATAGTTTTGCTGTAGCCATTCCCGGAGAGGATGGAATAAGGCTTTATTGCCAGAATCCCTCAGGAGACGAAGAACCAATACTTTGGCGCAGCAGTAATGTGCTTACTCAGAAGCTCATCTATCCAACTTTCAGAGCATCTGTGAATATGGACGCAAGCTGTTTACAGCCCGGAGAAAGAGCCGGAGTCTGCATGACAGGTGGTCAGTATGTAGCTGCTTTTCTTGAGAAGTGTGAAAGTGGAACATGCTATGTAAAAACTGTTTTGTCTGCAGGCGGAGATAGTGACAAGGTTGAAAATACAGTTTTTTGTAAGTCTTTGACAGAACTCTTACCACAGGGCCTCTCTTTACAGGACGAGAACTTGAAGCATCTTAAGTGGCTCATGACCTTTGAATGCTGTGATAAAGAGCGTGAAAAAGAGAATCTTTATTTTGCCAATGTAAATAACTGCAATGTAAAATTGAAAATGAAGCTTATTATTGAGGACGTGGAAAATGTTGATGGCGCAGATATAAAACAGGATGCTACGATTGACCTTGGAGTAGATTACACACCTTCAGATCACACCTGGGTTGGAGCAAAGCTTGGTCTCTTTGCATTAGCTAAAAATGGAACAGTTCACGGCTCCGGTTTTTCAGACTTTAGAAATTTCACGGTTGAGGAAATATAAATGAATTTAGAAACAAACGTATATTTTGAGAGTTATGAGAAACACAAGGGAAATCCTCTTATGGCTCTTCTTGGCTTTTACAAGGGGATGTATTCCAACTTTTTCTGGTCTGCTTTTTTTTATGTAGTAAAGCATAGCCCGGTATGGATACTGCCTATCATAACAGCCAATATAATTAACAATGTCACAGATAAGAACCCGGATGTCCTGACAATAATTGCCTTCAATGTAGGATTGATGGTCATTCTTCTTGTGCTGAATGTGCCGATGAATTATCTCCATATTCATTTTAGGAGTAAGGCAGTAAGGAAGGTTGAAGCCGGACTGCGAAGTGCTCTTATCCACAAGATACAGGTAATGTCAATTCCTCACCAGAAGGACATGCTCTCGGGAAGACTTCAGTCAAAGATCATAAGGGACGTCGAGGCTGTAGAGACTTTGTCTTCTCAGTTGTTTGTATCCCTGATCAATATTGCTATCAATATAGCTGTTGCTCTGACTGTAACTGTAAGCAAGAGTATAGTGGTATTTCTTTTCTTTCTTTTTATGGTTCCTTTGGCTGCAGTTTTGGTGGTGGCTTTTAAAAAGCCCATCAAGAAGCACAACCAGACCTTCAGAAAAGAGATGGAGAATACCTCTGCCAAAGTAATGGAGATGGTGCAGCTTGTGCCTGTAACAAGAGCTCACGGCCTGGAGGAAGAAGAGATAATGAGAATGGATACTCAGGTGGATCTCATTGCTCAGGCAGGTTACAGTCTTGATATCATACAGGGAAATTTTGGAGCTGTAAGCTGGGCGTTTTTCCAGATATTCCAGGTTATGTGCCTTGCCTTTACTTCTGTTTTGGCGGTTAAAGGTACTGTACAGGTAGGTGATGTTGTTCTTTATCAGAGCTATTTTACATCAATAGTAGGACAGGTCTCATCTCTTTTAAATCTGCTTCCTGTAATATCAAAGGGACTGGAGTCGGTTTCCAGTATCGGTGAAATACTTACTTTCTCACATGTGGAAGACAATGAGGGTAAGGAAGACATTGGAGAGATAAAAGGCGAGTATGACTTTAAGGATGTTTCATACTCATATCCTGATAACGAGGAGCCGATCCTTAGAGATATTAATTTGCATGTAAACCCGGGAGAGACAATAGCCTTTGTGGGTGAATCAGGAGCAGGTAAATCTACGATCATGAATCTGATAGTGGCTTTTGGGTTCCCTAAGACAGGAAAGCTATTTATCGACGGAAAGGATATTACTTCCGTTCACCTGGGAAGTTATAGGAAACAACTGGCTGTTGTACCTCAGGAGACAATTCTTTTCTCCGGGACCATAAGGGATAATATCCTCTATGGAACCACAGGGGTTACCGAGGAGAAGCTTCAGAAAGTAATTGATGAGGCGGGACTTAGAAGCGTAATTGATAAACTCCCTAATGGCCTTGATACAAAGGTTGGAGAGCATGGAGATAAGCTGTCGGGAGGTCAGAAACAGAGAATATCCATAGCCAGAGCACTTATCAGAGAACCAAAGGTTATGCTTTTGGATGAGGCAACATCAGCACTTGACTCCATATCCGAAAAAGAGGTTTCTTATGCATTGGATAAGATATCCAGTAAGTGTACAACCTTTATCGTGGCCCATAGACTTTCAACTATAAAGGAGGCCGACAGGATAATAGTCATAGAAGATGGAACTATAGCTGAGATCGGAACATTTTCTGAGCTTATGGAGAAAAAAGGAATATTCTACCAAATGGAGGTATCAAGATGATACAACTGGGAATCAGATTTCACGACACAAAAGAAGCACCCTTTGAGGAGAGGCTTCAGAATGTAAAAGAGCAGGGCTTTTCCTGCATACATATGGCACTTTCCAAGGTGCCGGGATTTACTGCGGACCCTATGGCACTGACTCCCGGATATGCCATGTACATTAAGAATGCTTTAAGCCACGCAGAAGTTGATATGGCTGTCCTTGGCTGTTACCTTAATCTTGCGCATCCTGATCCTGTTAAGTTAAAAGAGATACAGGAGAAATATTATGCGCACCTTCGTTTTGCTTCTATCCTTGGCTGTGGAATGGTTGGAACTGAGACCGGAGCGCCTAATGAGAGCTACTCCTATGATAAAGAGGCCTGCCATTCAAAAGAGGCACTGGACATCTTTGTAGAGAATCTTAAGCCTGTAGTAGAGTGTGCTGAAAAGTTTGGCGTTATTCTGGCTATTGAGCCTGTTTACAGGCACATCGTCTATGACGGAAAAAGAGCAAGGCAGGTTCTTGACCGTATCGGATCACCAAATCTTAAGATCATTTTTGATCCAGTAAATCTGATCTGGACTGATAACTATGAGCAGAGGATGGAAGTGATAGATGAGGCCATAGAACTTCTTGATAAGGACATTGCCATGATCCATCTTAAGGACTGCGTATTAGAGCCTGATAAGGTGAAGAGTGTTGGCTGTGGATTTGGAGAAATGGACTACACCAATATCATTAAATTTGCCCTGGAGAAGAAGCCTTTCATACAGGCTACTTTAGAAGATACAAAACCCGAGACTGCAGTGCAGTCCCGGGAAGTAATTGAGAGTTATTTCTTAAGGTGTTCAAGCTGATTTGTGACCTCTTCGGGAATCTCGATTTCTTCTTTGTTGAGCTTTGCGATAATGTTCTGAATAGGTTTTGCCTGGTTCCCGATGTGAACTCTGTAGTGATTGATGAGTTCGGTGTACTGAGGGTTTTCGCCAATTCTGTCCCGGACCTCTTTTCCGAAGGGACAGAAGGTGAAGAGGATTTCTCTTGCCACCTTGTTGAGCCTTGGTGAGCCGGCGGATTCATACTTGATGTATGCCAGATAATCAGCAATAAACACATTCTTGTAATTGTTTGAATACTTCTTAAGGTCAGTTCTGAGCTTCTCCTTCTGTTCGCTGGACAGTGCGGAGTTCTTTTTAAAGAACTGAAGATAGTCGCAGTACATGGAGGTGAGGGAGGGATCTGTAACGTCGTTCCAGTGAACTCCCTGCTCCGTCTTGCACATTTCCCATCTGAATTCTCCAAAGAGTCTGAACATAGCCTCTTCAGTATTCTCGGTATTGAAAATGGACACAAGCATTCTGGCCTTTGTCCTTCTGTTTTTACCCTCGATTTCCTGCCACAAACAAGCACGGCTTCCAACGTTTGGCATCAGGATCATGTAAGGAGTTATATCATCAGCAAAGTACAGCTGCGTAATACCGATCTCTGTGTCAGAGAATACAGCCTGTCTACAGAATACGCCGTAATCAATGGATCTTATCTTTTCATAATACTCTTTTACCTTGGAAGCGGTTAGATATGCCATATCCAGAGGCCTTAATACGTTCTGGGAGTCAAAGACAGGCACGAAAGAGGAGATACGTCCAAATGTCATTCTGTTTCCCAGAGCAAAGAGATTATGGATCTCAAACTCAAGCCTGTGCTTGGAGCTTCTGTTCATGGCTTCCATCTGTTCATTATTGATGGCACCAGTGTTTTTCTGCTCGCGAAGGTAAGTGGGCCAGTCCTGGTCAAACTCATTTCTGGATGGTTCAACCTCTATAAGATAGATCTTCTGAAGCCACTCATAGAGAGTGAGCACGTGTCCTTCGGGATCAGGAGTGTAGGCCTTGACCATATTTGCCAGTATGGCAGTATTTTTTTCGCCTGCAAGTTCCTCATCAACAAAACCGAACATAAAGAACATTTTTACCTCCAAAGGAATGTTCTCGTCGGTAAGACTTCTTAAGAAAGCAGGTGTGTATATCTGATAGAAGGTACTACCGATATTTCTTCTAAGTGCTCTTGCTTCATCGGAAGAATCATATCTGTTATCGTTAGCTTTAAAGGCGGCAATCTGTTCTTCAAAAAGGGTGGCTGTTTCTGCCGGAACCCCAGAATATGCAAGGATAGTAGAAAGAGCATTGACGATAGTAACTATTCCTTCTCCCTCGCCTGCTTCAGCTCTTTCCATGTCGTTTAGCCTTGCTCTTATCATCTTCATGGTAGAGGTGAAGTTTGAGGTTTTCTTTTTCAGGGTTTTTCTATATACAGTCAGAGCCTGAACCTCAGTGGAAATGGTGTCATAAATAAAATAGGTGGTCATGACCATTCCGGTGGCAATTTCAGTGCTAAGAGGGTAATAGCTCTTTTTAAGGGTAGCCTCATTGGCCTTCAGACTGTCAGAGAACTCAATTGCCCATTGGGGAACCTTGGAAGATCTTTCAGGGGGAATAAGCTCCTCCATCTCTGGGAATTCCTTGGGCACTTCGCCAACTTTTATGCAAAGTGCAGGATAGTCCGCGTAATCTGCAACTATCTGCTCATATTCCTTTAGAGCCTCATCGAATTCTGTATCATAGATCGCACAGACAGTAGCAGCTGACTCTGCTGAGGTAGCTGCAAGTACTGGTGCAATTTTGGGGCTTGATTTAACGACTTTTGCGATATCATCCCTTGATTCATAAGGGTACGAATAGACTGCTGATTCTTCTAATGCCTCGTAGGTATAGGAATAGGGCTGTCCGGGAGTCTCTACAGCGCCTATAAAAGCTCCTACATTTAAAATGATAGAAGAGTAGGTGCTGGAAATCCTGACCCGACCCTTTACTAAAACTTCAACTGTTTCGACGATATCAGTGCCTGCTTTATGAAAAATCTGGCCTTTTTCCAGTTTAAGAAGCCCCATATGCCCTCCTGGTTTTATCTCAAGATAAACTCGTACATATATATGGTATCACGTGAAAAAATATACTTCAATTAAATTACAAATTACGAGTATAATAAGAGTAGATAAAATTGTAGGAGGTTTTTTAGTGAGACTGCTGCAGACATCATATGATGATCGTTTTCCTGAGATAATAAAGGATTGGATGAGCAGTATTAGTGGCAATAACACTGCTTCTCTTTTTCATGTATATATTCCCTATGATGAAGAGGACCTTCGAAACAGCCTTGAAGAGGTTCGGAAGATATTAAAAGAAAATGCACCTGGAATTCCGGTTATTGGCTGTAGTGCCACAGGTGAGATCCTGGATGGAGCAATGCTGGATGATGAGCTGGTTGTGACCCTTCTTATCTTTGAGGATCCCACTACCAGGATAGAGGTCTTGCCCTATTATGAGAGGCCTGATGATATTGACTCCCAGTGGCTCTTTGAGCATTTGCAGGCTATTCCTGATCTCAAGGGAATTGAGGTTTTGACAGCTGCAACCTATGAAACTCTTGAGGCTATAGGTAAAGTCATTGATAATCTGCCGGAGGAAATTGATGTCTTTGGCGGAGTTGCAGTAGGAGATGTTAATTTCCCGTCATTTGTCTTTGCTAATGATGGAAAGCAAAGCTTTGATGGCTCTGCAGTTGTTTTCTATAGCGGACCGGAGCTCCATATCCAGACTGACAGAATGTTTGGCTGGAAACCCATAGGATACCCATTTAAGGTTACAAAAGTCCAGGGGCCGGTTGTCTATGAACTAGATGAAAAGCCTGCCTACGAGGTTTACAACCATTATCTACACATTAAAAATGACAAGAATTTCTTTTACAATGCCCTGGAGTTTCCTTGGGAAGTAAGAATAGATGAAGAAACAGCCTATATAAGACATGCTAAATCCGTTAACCCTGACGGTTCTATTTTGATGTCCTCCAACATTCCTGAGGGGAGTGAAGTAAAGATCACCTTTGGTGATCCAAGAAGGATCATTAAGCACACCAAACAGGTAGGTGACAAGATCAGGGAATTTGGTCCTCAGGTAGTCAACATTGTCAATTGCATGGGCAGAAAGCTCTTTTGGGCAGGAAATGAGAAAGTTGAGATAAAAGAGATATCGAAGCACCTTATGACCACTGGATTTAGTGCTCTTGGAGAAGTGATGCGTTATAAGGGGAACACTCTTTTAAACAATCTTTCCATTGTTACTGTGGCTATGCGTGAAGGTCCAATCCCGGAAAAGATCGAACTTAATATAGATGAGATCGAGAACAAAAGCAACATATCTATTACTGCAAGGCTTGCAATCTTCATCAATACCATGACTGAGGAGCTGATGGAAAAGAATGATCAGCTCAATGAAATGCTTTACAAAGCATCCCATGATGCGCTCACAAAGCTTTACAACCGTGGAGCTATAGAACGGATCATTTATGAAGGTGCAGAAGAGTGTGACCTCATTGATAAGAACTGGCATCTTATCATGTTTGATATTGATGACTTTAAGCAGATCAATGATCAGCATGGCCATTCTGAGGGAGACAATATCCTTAAGACCATAGCCCGTACTCTTGATGAATATATTAAGACCCTGGACGCAGTAGAAATCGGACGTTGGGGAGGCGAAGAGTTTATGGTATATGCCAGGGGCTATGACGATGAGAAGGTAAAAGAAATAGCTGACACAATCCTTCTAAAGATAAGGAATGAAGCCTTCCATGTGTGCAAAGTTACAGCCAGCGTTGGCGTAACAAGGCACAGGAAGGATGAAGACGTTCTGGGAACCATAAACAGGGTAGATGAGCTCTTGTACGAAGCTAAAGCCAATGGCAAGGATCAGTTCTGCACCGATCTGTGATCCTTAAATTATAATCTGCTTCAGGCTGAATTCGGTTTTTATGCCGTTTTGGGCAAGAGAATTATAAATGGAACTGGCTGCAAGGGTTTCGTTAAATAACTGCCGTTGCAACGGGAAAAGAACTTTATCAGCATCCTTAAGTCTGTCTAGGACAGGGATAGTAGCGTTTTCGTGAATCTCTGCCAAAAGACCTGAGGATGCTTTTTTTATGCCCAGAATACGACCATAGTTTGTGAACCCATCAGCCTTGTAGGCGTCCATATTATCCTGTGTGATATTAAGGAGAATGTGCATAAGGCTTCTGCTGATTCTGGTGTAGGTAAGATTCTTGGAATTCACTAAAGCCGTGAAGGAAGAAAAGTCCTTATAATCATCAAGAAATGCACTAATGCGATTTGAAAGGTCATAGGTAACATCCATGTACTGCTCGTAGCCTTCATTTTTCTCAAGTAAAAGCTTGTAGTTTAAAAGCTCTGAAAAACTGTTCTCAGAAAGGAACACACCCCTGTAGCCGGTAAGCTCATTGAAAGCTTCCATTGGCATGGCATCGGTTATTAAGCCACCTGTGAGGGTGGAAGTTTTTGAACCAATTATGAGCTTACGGATTCCTGTGGCACTGGCTGATGGAGCATCTGAATTAATTATGGCTGTATCGTGGTATGAAGCACCCATTCTCTGGATCACATGAGGCTTTATAGGAGAATCCTTACGCTTTAATGCCTTCAGATATTCAACTGCCAGTCCGGAGTTGGGGCATGTAAAAATATCCATGTATTCATGGAGAAGATCATTTTCATCTGCATTATCAGCTTCTTCTGATACACGGCCAGAAGCCTTAAGCTCAGCACACAGCCCCTTTGCCTGAGCTGAAGGGTAGGAAGCACCCTCTGATAGAGCCTTTTGCATAACCTCTTTGTAGGCAATAGGCTCCTCAATAAGAATATCTGCAATCTTTGATAGCTTATCAAGGTCCTTAAATTCAGAACCAAAGGCAATATCTGTTACTGCACCAAGACCTGAAAGCAGTGAAATAGCACCCTGGGCAAAGAACTCAGCGCTTCCAAGGCTGTAGTAGACGGGGAGTTCAAAAACCGCATCTGCTCCTGAAGTCAGGGCCATTTTTGCACGGGAAAACTTAGAGATAATAGCAGGAGCACCTCGCTGTACGAAATCTCCGCTCATTACAATGACTACGTAATCTGCGCCAAGATCTCTTTTGCATCGGTCTATCAAATATTTATGTCCGTTATGAAAAGGATTAAATTCAGCAATTATTCCAACGACTTTCATTTATATTTCCTTAGTAAAGTGTAGTATTCTTCCTATTTTGTACAGCTTTTTCCTTGTTCTAAGATTATAATATAGATATTATATTCATGGAAGTTTTTTGATTATACGCAAGGAACTTTTACAGGATGGGAACTATAATATAAAATATAGTTTCGCTAACAATAATAACTAATATAGAGGGAAAGAGGTTACACAATGAAAATACTTGTAATTAACTGTGGCAGCTCATCACTTAAGTTCCAGCTTATTGATTCAGATTCAGAGGCTGTTATCTGCAAGGGCCTTTGCGAGAGAATCGGAATCGATGGAAGCCAGATCGTTTACACACCTGCAGGCAAGGACAAGATCACTAAGGTAGAGCCAATGCCTGATCACAACAAGGCTATCGAGATGGTTATCGAGGCTCTTACAAATGCTGAGAACGGTGTTGTTAAGCTTGAAGAGATCGGCGCTGTAGGACATCGTATCGTTCACGGCGGTGAGAAGTTCACAAAGTCTGTAGTTATCAATGAGGAAGTAATTAAGGCAATCGAGGAGGTTTCAGATCTTGCTCCTCTTCACAACCCAGCAAACCTTATCGGTATCAGAGCTTGCGAGAAGGTTATGCCTGGCGTTCCTATGGTTGCAGTATTTGATACAGCATTCCATCAGACAATGCCTCAGGAAGCTTACCTTTACGGACTTCCATATTCATACTACGAGAAGTACGGTATCAGAAGATACGGCTTCCACGGAACCAGCCATTCTTATGTAAGCAAGAGAGCTGCAGAGCTTCTTGGAAAAGACATTAAGGACCTTAAGCTCATTGTTTGCCACCTTGGAAACGGTGCTTCAATCTCAGCTGTAAAGGACGGAAAGTGTATCGATACATCCATGGGTCTTACACCACTTGAGGGACTTATCATGGGAACAAGAACAGGAGATATCGATCCTTCAGTTGTGGAGTTCATCATGAAGAAGGAAGGCTCAACAGTAGCTGATGTTACAAATCTTCTTAACAAAAAGTCAGGTGTATTCGGTCTTTCAAACGATCTTTCATCAGACTTCAGAGACCTTGAGGATGCATATCTTAAGGGCGATGAGGGTGCAAAGAGAGCAGTTGATGCATTCACTTACAGAGTAGCTAAGTACATCGGTTCATACACAGCAGCTATGGGCGGTGTTGATGCAATCTGCTTTACAGCAGGTGTAGGTGAGAACAGCGGCTTCACAAGAGGACTTATCTGCGAAAGACTTTCATTCCTTGGCGCTACAGTAGATGCTGAGGCTAACAAGGTTCGTGGTGAGGAGAAGACTATCTCTGGCGCTGACTCAAAGGTAACTCTTATGGTTGTTCCTACAAACGAAGAGCTTGCTATTGCAAGAGATACGTTTGAATTGTGTAAATAATATATACAAATCCTAAAGCTTTTATTAAAAGCGAGTTCCGGTACTTGGAGCTCGCTTTTTTTGATGTAGAATTAAAGAGAATTAAAGAAAACGATTAAGTGAATTGTTTTTTATGAGACAGGAGGAGAGAAAATTATGAAAAAGAAATACTTAGGACTTGTAATGGCAGGAATTATGGCAGCTTCACTTACGGCTT
Organism: Butyrivibrio sp. AE2032; assembly: GCF_000702965.1. Classification (NCBI taxonomy): domain Bacteria; kingdom Bacillati; phylum Bacillota; class Clostridia; order Lachnospirales; family Lachnospiraceae; genus Butyrivibrio; species Butyrivibrio sp. AE2032. The sequence continues at coordinate 179,451 of NZ_JNLF01000009.1, forward strand.
GTGGAGGCTCACAGCCTGCAGAGGAGACAACAGTAGCAGAGACTACAGAGACTACTGAGGCTGCGTCTGAGGAGCAGGCTACCCAGATTGCCAACCCATGGCGTGACTGCACAGAAGAGGAAGCTGCAGCAGCAGTTCCGAATTGCTTCAGCGCTCCTGAGGGTGTTACCAATGTTCATTGGAGCATTATGGAAAATGATCCTGCAGAGTATGCTTTAAGTCCACTTGTTCAGCTTCAGTTTGATTATAACGGTACGACTATTACAGCAAGAGAGCAGGGAACAACGGGTGAGGAGTATACTGATATCTCAGGAATGTACTATGACTGGACAGTGGTTGATGATGCAACCCTTGCAAACTGGGCAGACGGAAATATGCCGGCGAAGATTTCAGCATATGCCGGTGAAAATGAGATGGCTCATAAGTGTGAGTGGTTTGATATCGAGACAGGTTATTCATACTGCGTAAGTGCTACAGCAAAGGACCTTGATGGTCTTGATATCCAGGCAATTGCAGAGCAGATGTATGACTACTCAAAGAAAGAAGCAGCAAAGATGCCAGACTAATAAAAATGTGCCAGGGATTAAACCCTGGCACTTATTATTTGAAATTATTTACCGAGAATCTCATGAACAGCCTTCTTGATATCTTCATCCTTTGCATTTGCATCGAAGTACTCAAGGAAGTGAGGGCCTGAGAGAGCACCCTTTACAAGGTCCTGATCAAGGCTCTTGAGGATTGCTGGAACATCCTGAACCAGAGTCTTTTTTCTTACCTCATCAAGGATCTTTTTGTTGCGCTGCTCAGGAACAGCTCTTTCTCTTGGGTAGCCCTGTCCGCTTTCTTCGCTAAAGAGCTTTTCGAAGCTGTACTCAAGGTTCAGCTCAGCGCCCCATCCTGACTTAAGGGCAAAGTTCATTGAAATCGCATTTCCGTCATTAACCTGTGCAAAGGTGTAAGCATCAAGAGGGTCTGTTACATGTCCGCAGATAACACCAGGGAAGCTGTTGCAAGCAAGCATAGCGCCTTCTCCGGTTCCGCAGCCTGTTACAACATAGTCAGCTGCACCTGAGTTGAGAAGAACACAGGCAAGGATTCCGTTCTGAACGTATGTAAGCTGTGCCTCATCCTCAGCAGAGTACATTCCGTAGTTAAAAACTTCAAAGCCGTGCTGGTCAGCTACCTTTTTAAGAGCCTTGTAGATCATCTCGTTCTTGGCAGCCTGGCTGTTTTCATTGATAAGAGCAATTTTCATCTTTGTACCTCCAAACATTAAAGAAATAGTTCTTTTACCTAAAGATATTTTATTTTCATCAAGTGCCCATGTCCACGGCTTTGGGCTGATTGTGTCGTATTTTCAAGATTTTAGTCAAAATGAAAATGTTAAGAAAATATGAATTTTTTCTTTAGAATTTAGGATTCTTATGCTATACTATCAAAAGTGTGTATGAATGTTGGAGAAACTATATGTGGGGGATTATTAGCATATGGCTTCTTTTGTTGCATTAATTTTTGGTTTTTGGGAAGTAAGGTAAAAAGTTTTGAGCACTACAAGAACACAGAATTTCAGACAGGTAGACAGAAGTTACTCATCAAATATAAAGGTCAGAAGTCACAAAAAGAAAAAGCACTTTGATCTTAAGAAAATAGTGATCATATCAGCAGCTACAGTGGCTGTAGTCGCAGGTGGTTTTACAGTTTACAATCATCTTCCAATAGTAAAGGTTAATAAGGCAATCGCAGCAGGAGACAAGTATTCACAGGTTGCAGATTATGAGGCGGCTATTGATTCCTATGAGACAGCTATCCAGATCGACAAGCACTCAGTTACAGCATACTCAAATATGGCAGGTGCTTATCTTTCAATAGACGATTCAGAGTCAGCTAAGCAGATCCTTTATGATGGCTGGCAGAACACTGAGAACACAGGTCTTTTGGACAACTATCATGCAGTTATTCTCAACGAGGCAGTAGATGCCCTCAATACCAAGAAGGCTGACATGAAGACTGTCCTTAGCATAGTTGGAGTTCTTTCTGAAGACAACACTAATAAGGATGCAATTGAGCTCCTTGATGCAGCATATTCAAGGGTATTTTCCGATGCATACAGCTATGACCTGGATGCTCTTTTCAGATCAGATTGTGCAACCTATTCCTCAGAGGAAGGCAGCGCTGTCTTTTCTTACGGAGAGTATGAGTCCTTTGTAAAAGAGCTTTTGGCTATATATGAGAAGGCTCCAAGCGATGAACTTAAGGAAGTTATCTTAAAGTATGCTACACCAGGAGATATTTCTTTTACCATGAACTATGAGGACGTTGCTTCCTATGAAGCGCTTATGTCCGCTATTGAGGAAAAGGTTGGAACATCTGACAATGTGACCTCGATGAAGGCCTGCCTTACCAATTCTCAGGAAGTTCAGGCTGTTTTTGCTGATATCTTTAGTCAGCTTGATGTTGGAAACGTAGACGAGCTTAGAAACTTTGTTGTTTCTGAGGAATATATTAAGCTAAGGAACATCTTCCTGAACAAGGAGGCAACTCCTCAGGAGAACACAACCTATGTTCCTATCAGCAGGGAAGCTATTGTCCTTAACAATAACGAGGGACAGTGGTCTTACAGATTCCTTAACTTTGAGGAGAACCCTACAACTAAGGGAGTTATTACTCTTTGGGCAAACTTCTTTGAGGATGACGGAATCCAGAGGAATTCTATTTCCTATGAGCCGGCTTCTGTAGAGGACAACTATTATCCTCATACTAAATATGACGTTACTTATCTTTACAGCTATATTACATCCGGTAAGGCTACAAAGGTTCCAAAGATGAACTACAGACTCAGCACCACAGTTACTCTTCAGGACGGTGAAGAAGTTGAGACTATTGTAGGAGACTGGGGTGGTCCCAACGAATGGACAATGGATATTGAAACTATAGAGTCCAGGATCAGAGCGTAATTATGGATGGAGCGAAGAGAGAACCTAAGTGTGTGATAATCTCAGCAGGTGATTTTCCCGGAGTTGATATTGATCTAAGTGAGGGAGATTTTTGCATAGCCTGCGACGCTGGTTTTAAGTATGCCCAGCAAATGGGAATTCTTCCGGATCTAATCGTGGGAGATTTCGATTCTGCAAGACAGGAAGGCCCGGACTTTATAAATGGTCTTCAGGAGATAGCACGTCTTGACCCATCAAGGATAATGAAGCTTGATGTTAAGAAGGACGACACAGATACTTTAAAGGCTGTCAGGATCGGTCTTGAAAAGGGCTATAAGAAGTTCTTTATTTATGGAGCTCTTGGCGGAAGTCGCTTTGATCATTCCTTTGCCAATATACAGACGCTTTTGTTCATAAAGCATCACGGTGGTAAGGGATATATCATGGGCAGAGATACTATGCTCATGATCGCAGAGAATGAAACGGTGAGATTCAACCGTGGCAATACAGGTATGCTTTCAGTTTTCTCACTCTCAGAGGTTTCAAAGGGTGTATCTTTGAGAGGGCTGATGTATAATATGGAAGGAGGCGTTCTTTCGAATGACTTTCCACTTGGCGTCAGCAACGAGTTTATAATCGATGAGGAGGCAGAGATAACCGTAGAGGATGGTACTTTGCTTGTGACGGTTTTCTGGGGACAATGATCTGTTTTCTTGCTAAATTCTTTATTAAAGACTATAAACGGGTGGAAGACCCTGTTGTAAGGCAACGCTATGGCATCTTAAGTGGTGTTTTGGGCATTGCCTTAAATATTATTCTGGTGATTATTAAGATCATGGCGGGTCTATTAAGTGGATCCCTGGCCATCTTTTCCGATGCCCTTAATAATTTATCTGATGTGGCATCTTCCCTGGTAACTGTAATAGGTTTTAAGCTCTCCGGAGCAGAGGCTGATGAGGAACATCCCTTTGGTCACGGAAGACTTGAGTATGTTGCAGGTCTTATCGTATCTCTTTTTATCATTATCATGGGCGTTGAGCTTTTGCAGAGCTCTGCTAAGAGGATCTTTTCTCCTGAAGAGGTGCTTTTTAACGGCACTATCGGAGTAATTCTTGTTATCTCCATTGTTATCAAACTGACCATGTTCGGAGCTAATCTTCAGGCTTCTAAGGCTATAGACAGCCCGACTCTTAAATCAACGGCTATAGACAGTCTGTCTGATGTTTTATCCACCAGTATAGTTCTTGTTTCTGTTTTTGTTTCCCATTTCACCAGCTTCAATGTGGATGGAATTGGAGGACTGATTGTGGGGCTTTTCGTTGTTAAAGCCGGTATTGATTCTGCAAAAGATACCATCAATCCACTTCTGGGTGAGCCCCCAAGTAAGGCTTTTATTAAGGATATTGAGGAAACAGTTCTTGGTCATGAGGGGATTCTCGGTGTTCACGACATTGTGGTGCATAACTATGGTCCCAGCAGGATAATGATGTCTCTTCATGTGGAGGTTCCTGATTTCAAGAATATTGTTGAGGTCCACGATATGATAGATCACATAGAAAAAGAGCTGAGGACCAAATATCATTGCACGGCTGTGATCCATGTTGATCCAGTAAATGACAGGGATAGAAAGACCAGAGAATTAAAACAGTGGCTAAAGCTCTGCCTTGAGGATGTAGATCCTAAGCTTAAGTTCCATGACTGCAGGATCGTAAAGGATGAAGATGGTGAGAGAGTGGCTTTCGATCTGGAAGTTCCGTATAAATATCATGTAAAAGACGAGGAGCTTTTAAGCCTTCTTCAGGATGAGATGAAGGAATATGCTCCTGAATATGCTCTCGATATTACAATTGATAAGGCCGAAAAGGAGTAATAAAAAAGTATGTTGTGGGTTAAAAAGATTAAAACAGGTGCCAGGGAAATATTAAAGGAGCACCCTTTTTCCATTTGCACGTTTTTTGTATCGTGCTTTATTCTTGCAATTCTTAGCTACAGCTATAAGCTTAAGTTTCCAAAGCCTCTTGATGATACGCTGACATTTATCTGTTATTTTCTTTTATCGATAACTGCGGCTTTCTTTTTGTGTGAATCCAATTTTAAGTATAAAAGAATGATTGGAAGAATAGATAGCATCAAGCAGATAAAGAAGTCGTTTGTGTATTTTATTGGTGTGATCCTTGGAGCTGCTTTCAGCGCTGTATATGCACTGTTTCAGGTACTGCCATATAATTCAAACTTGCAGCTGTTGGGACTATCTTACTCTGATATTGAAGACCTGTTTATGAGGTTCTTTTACGTATATTTGGCCATCTGTATCAGTAGCGGATTGTTCTTCCTGTATAAGAAGTGTGGGACTTCTTTTGAAAACTTCAGTGTTAAAAGCTTTCTTGGAATAATGAAGGGATATCTGGCTTATGGCGTTATTCTTCTTGGGGCGCTGTGTATTATCTGGGTATTTTCTTTACTGATAAAAGACATAGATGCTGTATCCTTTGTTATGGCGATAATATCAGGTCTTATGGCTTATACAACTATTCTTATGGCTCTGTCTAAGCCGTCAGTGACTATATCCCGTTTTGGAAATGTAATGATGGGCTATGTTTTCCCAGGGCTTTTATCCGTTGCCTTTGCAATCGTATATGTTTATATCATTAAGATACTGGTAACCTGGACATTCCCTTCAAATGAAGCATTTACTATTGTGACAGCTCTTTTTGCAAGTGGAATCTGTATCTGGACCATGGCACAGGGCTGTATGTCTGGAAATCATCTGAAGGTTTTGAAATTCTTTCCGCTACTTTTTATCCCGTTTATTGTGATACAGATCATGTGTCTTTTCATGAGGGTTAATCAGTATGGTGTTACTCCCAGCAGATATGCAGGGATCATGCTTATTGTATTTGAAATCCTTTATGAGATCTATTACATTTTTAGGCTATCAAAGGGTAAAGGGCTGGGAGGATTTCTTTTCCCTGTGATCATAGCATTTACGGTGGCGGGGCTTATTGTGCCAGGTATAAATGTGTTTGCTACTGTTACCAGAAGCCAGAAGAAGGTGGTTGAAAAGGTTGTGGAGCAGATGGTTTCAGGGATTTCCGTTGATGATCAGGATCTGGCCAGAGCAAAGTCAGCCTATAATGAGATCCGTAACCAGGGCGGACTTGAGGGAACAGTATTTATAAGGGTGCTGGAAAACAAGTACTCTGAGGAAAAAATAGATGAGTTCATGTATCATGAGCTGGCCTCATATTCGGACCGTCATATGTGCTTTTCAGCAGAAAACACATGGGATGTTGTGGATGTATCAGGTTATAACAGTTTGGCTCAGATAGAACTGTACAGTTATGAAGAGGAGGATATTATTCCAGAGGCTTTGGAGCTTAAGAGCGAGAGCGGAGATACTGTTTTAGGCAAGGTGGACATTTCTTCTCTTGTTAGTCAGATGGAAGCAAATGGCAATGGAGCAGGTTATGATTCCAATCTTAAAGAGTTTATCCGTGAACCTTTAGAGTTTAAGGATGGAAGTCGTCTGTACATTTCCTATATCTACTTTGAAGAAGATGATTATGGGAAAATTACTGAGCTGAACCTCAGAGGATATTATTTATACTAATTTTATATGCCATAGTTTTTTCATCCGTATAATAATGTTATTTAAGGAATACCGGCCTTGGTATTCCTTTTTTATTTCTAAAGGTTTTGTTAAATGCTTGTCATTTTGGCGGTCAATGAGCTATACTAGGCAAGGATAAATAAGTAAATCTAAATTTGATTCACATGGAGGATATACATATGAGAGGTTCTAAACCTACATTACTTTTGATTCTTGATGGATATGGCCTTAATGACAATCCTGAGGCAAATGCCATTGCAATGGCAAATACTCCTGTTATGGACGGCCTTATGAAGGATTATCCTTTTGTAAAGGGCTATGCAAGCGGACTTGCTGTTGGACTTCCTGACGGACAGATGGGTAACTCAGAGGTTGGCCACATGAACATGGGTGCAGGAAGAATTGTTTACCAGGAGCTCACAAGGATCACAAAGTCTATTGAGGACGGTGATTTCTTCACTAATGAAGGTCTTATGGCAGCTATCAATAACTGCAAGGAGAAGAATTCAGCTCTTCATATGTATGGCCTTGTTTCTGATGGTGGTGTACACAGCCATATCACACATATCTATGGACTTTTAGAGCTTGCTAAGAAGAACGGCCTTGATAAGGTTTATGTTCACTGCTTCCTTGATGGAAGAGATACTCCTCCTGAGAGTGGTATTGATTTCGTTCAGCAGCTTGAGGATAAGATGAAGGAGCTTGGTGTTGGTGAAGTTGCTTCTATCTCAGGCCGTTACTATGCTATGGACAGAGATAACAACTATGACCGCGTAGAGATCGCTTACAATGCACTTACAAAGGGTGAGGGCAACAAGGCTGATTCTGCACATCAGTGCATGGTTGATTCATACAAGAACGGCAAGACAGATGAGTTCGTAATTCCTACAGTCATCATGAAGAACGGTGCACCTGTTGCAACTATCAAGGATGGAGATTCCATTATTTTCTACAACTTCCGTCCTGACAGAGCAAGAGAGATCACACACTGCTTCTGCGACGATGAGTTCGATAAGTTCAATAGAGGAAAGAGACTTGACGTTACATACGTATGCTTTACAGACTATGATCCTCTTATCCCTAACAAGGAGATCGCCTTCAAGAAGGTTCTTCTTAACAACACCTTTGGTGAGTGGCTTGCAAATAAGGGCATGAAGCAGGCTCGTATTGCTGAGACTGAGAAATATGCTCACGTTACATTCTTCTTTAACGGCGGTGTTGAGCAGCCTAACGAGGGTGAGGACAGAGTGCTGGTTAACAGCCCTAAGGATGTTCCTACCTATGACCTTAAGCCTCAGATGAGTGCTCCTGAGGTTTGTGATAAGATCCTTGAAGCTATCAATTCTCAGAAGTATGACGTAGTTGTTGCTAACTTTGCTAACCCTGACATGGTTGGACACACAGGTGTTATCCCTGCTGCTGTAAAGGCCATCGAGGTAGTTGATGAGTGCGTTGGAAAGATCGTTGATGCTATCAAGGCTGTAAACGGAACAATGTTCATTTGTGCTGATCACGGTAATGCAGATATGATGATCGATTATGAGACAGGAGAGCCTTGGACAGCTCATACAACAAATCCTGTTCCTTTCATCCTTGTAAACTATGATCCTGCTTATACTCTTAAGGAGGGCGGATGCCTTGCTGACATCATTCCTACACTTATCGAGTGCATGGGTGAGGAGCAGCCTGTTGAGATGACAGGAAAATCTCTTTTGATAAAGAAATAATTGACTTTATATAGTGGCATATGCTATATTATTTGTTGCGTGTTTATGCATATGATTCACTTTGGAGGTTAATTTTCGTGAGTGCTTTAGATTATGTTTTTGGAGTAATTTTTATTATAATTTGTGCAGCACTGGTTGTTATGGTGCTGGCTCAGGAAGGTAAGAACCAGGGACTTGGTGCTATCCAGGGAACAGTTGAGAATACTTACTGGGGAAAGAACAAGGGGCGTTCAAGAGAGGGCGTTCTTAAGAAGGCAACAGTTGCTCTTTCAGTGCTCTTTGTAGTACTTTCAATCCTTCTTAATATGGGACTTTTCTAATCCACTTAACAGATTAATAGATTTTGGCGAAAGACATTCTGATATATCAGAGTGTCTTTCTTTTTTTACGAAAAATTATTAAAATTAATTGCACCACTTTGACGCGTTGGTGCTATACTGTAATAAATTTAAAAATTTTATAAATTCCAAAAGGAGAATGAAATGAAAAAAGTAAGTGAGTTTGTGGGAAAGTATATGGCAGTGATCGTGCTGGTGGTTGCTGCGCTGGCGCTGTTTGTGCCAAAGACATGTCTGTGGGTTCAGACATCATGGATCAATTACCTTCTTATGTTGGTTATGTTTGGAATGGGACTTACCCTGAAGTTTGAAGATTTTGCTATCGTATTTAAGAGACCTAAGGATATCATTATTGGATGTGTTGCACAGTTTACAATCATGCCTCTGTTGGCTTTCCTTCTTGGAAAGACCTTTGGACTTGAGGCAGGTCTTTTGGCTGGTGTTATACTTGTTGGTACCTGCCCTGGTGGAACAGCTAGTAACGTTATGACATACCTTAGCAGAGGAGATGTAGCTCTTTCAGTTGGAATGACAAGTGTAAACACACTTCTTGCTCCATTCCTTACACCATTTATTACTTATCTGCTTCTTAAGACAACTGTTACAGTTGATGTTATGAGCATGTTCCTTTCAATCATCAAAGTTGTTATCGTGCCTATCGCACTTGGTTTCGTTATCAATAAGTTCTTTGGCAAGTTCACACAGAAAGTAGCTGAGGTTCTGCCTCTCATTTCTGTTACAGCCATCACACTTATCGTAGCTGCAGTAGTATCTCATAACTCTGAGAGAATCCTTGCTACAGGCGCAATCGTATTTGTAGTTGTTATCCTTCACAACCTTCTTGGATATCTTGTAGGCTTTGGCCTTGGTCTTGCTCTCAAGATGCCTCTTCCAAGAAAGAAGGCCCTTGCAATCGAGATCGGTATGCAGAATTCTGGTCTTGCTACATCACTGGCAGGAACTGCTTTCCCTGACCTTGCTATGGCTACAGTTCCGGGCGCTATCTTCTCAGTATGGCACAACATCTCAGGAGCTCTTCTTGCAAATTTTTTCAGAAGACTTGAGGAGAAGGAAGAAACAGCTGCAACAAAGGAAGAAAAGACTGCTTGAACTTTTTGGAAGAATTGATAAGGAATTCAGGGGTTGTCACATATGTGGCAACCTTTTCCTTTGCCATAATTTAGTTTCGTATTCGGCTTTTTTTTAGTACAATATACTCTATGAGTAAAGGAAAAAGCATGAAGCGTATGGACGAGAGTCTCTACGGTAAAAAGAATAATAAAGATTACGTAGTTGGGCAGTTTATCTCAAACCCCAGAGGCTTTGGCTTCGTTGAAGTAGAGGGCCAGGAAGAGGATATTTATATTCCTGAGGAGTATGTACATGGTGCCTTTCATACTGACACAGTAGAGGTTGAACTTTTGCCTGATTCCATGGGAAGAAGACCTGAGGGCAGGATAAGGAATATCCTTGTCAGGGGAATTGAAGAGATTGTCGGGACCTACCAGGGCGAAAAGAACTATGGGTTTGTTGTTCCGGATAACGGCAAGATCACCAGTGACATCTTTATACCGATCGAGCACCATGGAGCGGCTGTTACCGGAGACAAGGTAGTAGTTAAGATAACAGACTATGGAGATACCCTTAAGAGGAAGAAGCCTGAAGGTAAGATAAAAGAGATAATTGGAAATATCAATGATCCCGGAGTTGATATCCTGTCTATTGTTATGGGATACGATATCCCTTATGAGTTCCCGGAAAAGGTGATCAATCAGGCCAATAAGTGCCCGGATCAGATAATCGAGGCGGACTTTTTTGGAAGGAAGGACCTTCGTGATGTGACTATGGTCACCATTGATGGTGAGGACGCAAAGGACCTTGATGATGCTGTAAGCCTTCATATTGATGAGAAAGGTCTTTTCCATCTTGGTGTGCACATCGCGGATGTGACCAATTACGTACAGGAGAGCTCTGCCCTGGACAGAGAGGCTCTAAAGCGTGGTACCAGCGTTTATCTGGTGGACAGGGTTATACCTATGCTTCCACACAGGCTTTCCAATGGTATATGCTCTTTGAACCATGGTGAGGACAGGCTTGCCCTTAGCTGTCTGATGACTATTGACAGCAACGGTGGTGTTATTGACCATGAGATCTGTGAGACTGTGATCAATGTAAATGAGCGCATGTCATACACCGATGTGGCTAAGATCTTGGAGGATGAGGATCCTGAGACAATAGAAAGGTATCAGGACCTGGTTCCGATGTTTAGGCAGATGGCTGAGCTTTCTTCAATCCTTCGAAAAAAGAGGGAGAAGAAGGGGGCTATAGACTTTGATTTCCCTGAGTCCAAGATCATTCTGGATAAGGATGGAAATCCTGTTGATATAGTTCCTCATGAGAGGAATACAGCTACAAAGCTTATTGAGGACTTTATGCTGGCTGCAAACCAGACTGTGGCTGAGCATTTCTTTTTCATGGAAAGTCCTTTTGTTTACCGTGTTCATGAGCAGCCGGATCCAGATAAGATGGCTACCCTGGCTTCTTTTGTAAGCCACTTGGGGCACCATATCCATGTGAAGAAGGATGGAGATATAAGACCAAAAGAGCTCCAGAAGCTCCTTAAGGGAATCGAAGGCAGCAAGGAAGAGGCTGTCATCAGCAGAATGACCCTTCGCAGCATGATGCAGGCTAAGTACAGCACTGAGTGTACAGGACACTTTGGACTTGCCTTTGATTATTATTGTCACTTTACGTCACCTATCAGAAGATATCCTGACCTTCAGATACACAGGATCATCAAAGACCACCTTCGCGGAAGGATGACTGAGGCTAAGGCTGGGCATTATAGAGAAATCCTTGATGAGGTTGCTAAGCATTCTTCTGAGACGGAAAGACGCGCTGAGGAAGCTGAGCGTGAGACAGATAAGCTCAAGAAAGCCCAGTACATGGAAAATCATGTGGGCGAGAAATTTGAAGGTGTTGTTTCAGGTGTTACAGCCTGGGGGCTTTTTGTGGAGCTTGAAAACTCCTGTGAGGGCATGATAAGAGCGGCCTCCATGGAAGATGATTTCTATGTCTATGATGAGCAAAATATGAAGCTGGTTGGAGAGCGCTACCACAAGGAGTACACTCTAGGACAGAGAGTCCTTATAAGGGTTGTGGGCGCTGACAGACTCACCAAGGCAATAGATTTTAAGCTGGTGGATCCTGAGGCTGATGAGGATGAGTCCGGAGAAGACTTCTTTGTTGAGTACTCTGCAGCCAGAAAGGTTTCAGAAGACCGGGCCAGAAAGGTTCGTAAGCTTCGCGATAAAGCAATTTCAGAACGGGATGCAAGGACAGTTGACGTAAATGGCGAAACTATGGATATCAGGGATGTAGAACCTGATCCAAGAACAGGAAAACCCAGACTTAAAAAGCCAGGAAAGTCTGCATCCAAAGGAACCGGAGCTCCCGGCCGAAAAGTTTACAAGGTCCACAAGTACAAGAAGTCTGCTACCAGCAAGGCTGCTAGAAGCGCACAGGGAAAGGGACGGCGGAAAAAACGCTGATACTGAACCATAAGTTTATGTACAACAGACCTTAAGTGTTGTATAGTGTTAAATGCACGACAAAAAACTGTCAGGGTCGAGCTTTTGACCCTGACATGATTACGTATATAGGAAGAACAATGGCAGAAGATAACAAGGCCAGGAAACTTGTGGCCAACAACAAAAAAGCATATCATGACTACTTCATCGAGGAGAAGTACGAGGCTGGCTTAGAGCTCTTTGGTACGGAGGTTAAATCAATCCGTCAGGGAAAGTGCAGTATCAAGGAAGCATGGATAAGTATTGATAAGGGCGAGGCCTTTATTATGGGCATGAATGTTAGCCCATATGAAAAAGGTAATATCTTTAACAAGGATCCCTTACGTGTGAAGAAGCTTCTTTTACATAAGGCTGAGATCAGAAAGCTGGAACAGCAGAAGATGGCTGACGGCTATACCCTGGTTCCTCTGGAAGTATATTTTAAGAATGGCAAGGTTAAGGTTGAGATCGGTCTTGCCAAAGGTAAAAAGCTCTACGACAAGAGGGCTGACATGGCCAAGAAGGACCAGCAGCGCGAAGTGGAAAAAGAGTTCAAGATGAAGTTCAAGTAAACCGGAAGGTTATTGATTTTAGGATCATTTACCGATATACTAAGAAAGCAAATTGAATACGGGTTAGTAAAGGTTTCGACAGGGATTTTGAAGCTGGAGAAGCTATCCGCAGGACGGTGCGTTAAACCTCAAATTAAAAATAAACGCTAACGATAATTTAGCTTACGCTGCCTAAGTGCAGCCCGTCAGCCTAAGTGCACCTACACATTTAGAACCTGGCGTCGACTTTGTAGGAAACGACATGGTTTAAGCTTTGCGATCATGGTCGTATCATGAAGCTACTGAATAGCATTGTTTGTCAATTAACGGTGCTGTGAGGGAACAGGAATGCAGAATTCCGGAATAATTGACTACGATAGTAGAAGGACAGGGGATGAATTTTTGGACGCGGGTTCGACTCCCGCCTAATCCACTCTTGAAAGCCGCTAATCATGCGGCTTTTAGATTTTCATTTCATATTTCGTTTCATGTTTTCAAAGTAATTATTCATTTTGTTGGCGTAGCCTTCATCTACGGACATGATAGGTTTTTGGTAATGTTCTTTCATTACCTGGGATCCTTCACGCCAGCCGCCAAGGTGAGCCAATGTAGTTTCGCTCATACCCATAGCAACAGATATACTAGCAAAGTAGACTCTGAGATCATGGAAGCGTATCTCAACGCCTACTTTTTTCTTTAGGTTGTAAAAGTTGGTTCCTATGCTTCCGGGTGTGAGGTTAACTATATATTCGTCTGGATTGCCTTTTCCGATCAATTCCACTTCAGACTCAGATAAAAATATTGTCCTATTAGACACTTCTGTTTTAGGTATTTCTTTGTGGACCCATGTTTTACCATCAGCGGATTTAACTACGTCAGAGTGAATATAAAGGGTGTTCCCTTTTAAGTCACCATACTTAAGCCCGGAGATTTCACCGCGCCTTAAACTATGGAATGCAGCCAATGAGATTGCAATTTTCATCTTGTGGTTAGCATTGTTATATAGGGCTGTGATTTGCTCGTTTTCAGGGGCAAATTTGCGCTTTTTAGGGTTGGACGGTAAATGTATCACAAAGTTTTTATCAACGCCACAAAAGGTTAATACAGTGCGTAAAAGGCCGTATGTGTTTTTGACTGTTTTAGGGGATAGTCCCTGATCCACCAGGTAAGATATATAAGACTGTAAATCGTTGGAAGTTAGCTTGCGGATCTTAAGATGATTGATTGTTTCAAAACGTTTAGAGTCTTTAGTATATCCATAGATGGTAGAAGGGGAGAGTACGTTTTTATTAGCTTCCAGGTAATTGGAAACAGCTTGTCCTATTGTGATATCTTCTGTGCGCCTTTTGTCGATATCAGCTTTATATCTGGCAGCCAACACTTCAGCTTCACGTTTGCTGGAAGCTGTAAACGATTCATATATTTGTTTTCCGGTAGAGTCTGTATGTGAATATACTCTGACATTCCAGGATCCGGAAGGGAGTTTCTTAGCTTTAGCCATTATTATTTCCTTCTATTTGTCCTTTAGCTCTGCAAGGGCAAGTCAATAACTGGTTTAACAACATACTATTAGAATCCATTAACTGATCTATGCGTTTGTCCTTTAGTGATATCTGTTCCCGGCAAAAAGCTATTCTTCTTTCAAAGTTGTCACGTTCTTTATCTAGCTTTTCATGGTACTTTAGCTTTTCTTTTGCTAAATTATTGGATAATTCCTCGTTTTTCTTTTCCAGGTCTTCTATGAGCTGGATTTTATACTTAAGAAGTGACTTCATGGCCTGAACGTCCATGTTGTCAGTGTCCTCTATAGTCTCAATATCAAGTAGTGCTTTTGCTATTGGCCTGATCGTCTCTTCGTACTTAAAAGAACTGTTCTCGGAACCTTCAGCGAACAGCCGTGAAAGAGTAGACTTAGATACGAAATCCCCTTGTTTTTTCCATAATGTCAAGGATATCGCCATATGATAGTCCCTTTTCTTCGCGTACCTCTTTTAGTTTCAAAATGATCTCTTTGGTGTTCGACATATGTTCTACCTCTTGAACAGCGTTTCGATATTTGGAACTTTTTTTAATGATATTTCAATGCTAATATTTCACAAGAAGGGAGCGCTGCTATATAAAGTGCTTGTCCGGAGCAACATAGTAGTGCTTCCTTCCCCTATCCCCCCGGGTTATTCTTTATTTTTGAAAGTATTTAACATATTGATTGCAAGCTGGATTTGATTTTCATTACAGTCTTTAGCTGCAGCCAGCAACAGTCTCATGTTTTTATCAGATAGTAATGGCAAATATTTATTGTAAGGAGGTCTTAAAACAATACGAATAGTGCCGTCTTCGTTCTTAACTGTAAACTGATAAAGCGTTGATACGTGCTTCCTTGTATCTTCGGTAGTCCTGTGTGCTGCGTTGCTTGTGGATAAAACTATATCGGGATCTAGTTTTGAGAAAACAGTATCAAAATCAGAATGTACACCTTTAGCTACTTTGTTAATTGTTTCGATAGTTGGCGTAGGAGCTGCGCCGTTTGTGCCTTTGTTGTTTATTAAATTATAGGTGTAGGCCTTGCTGATGCCGCTATCTCTAATAAATTCGTTTACAGTGTGTTCTTCTAAATATTCTTTGATGATATCGCCTAATGTCATGGTATTTCCCTTTCCAATACTTTGATGCGTCCATTATAACAGACACGTATAAAAAAATAAAGTCCACAGTAGTTGACAACGCATGGAAACCGTAGTAGACTATGAATAGTTCATGGTAGTAGACACTAGATTTAGTAGTACAGGAGGATGAAAAAAGTGACTAAGTACAAAATAAAGGCTAGAAGAGAAAAGCTTAAAATGAGCCAGATTGAGCTTTCTAAGCGCAGCGGCGTATGTCGCGCAACATTGTCTCTTTTGGAAAATGGTGCGGACATAGACGTTAAAGTATCTACTTTAGATGCTATTGCAAAGGCTTTGAAATGTTCACCGGCTTCTTTATTTTGCGTTGAAAGTCTACAAGAGTAGATTCGATAAGGTTTACAAGAGGTAAAAGAACATGGACGAGATAGAGAAGAGATTAAACAAGCTAACACAAAGGATGATCTTTTGGAACTCAGTAATATCGCTGGTAATCATATTAGCTACTGCGTTTTTGATTATTACTTGAAAGAAGGAGAGGCAATGGTTAAGACCAAAAACACCATAAAATTCATGCTTAAGCAGTATATGTTGAGCAACTACATTGAGTCTTTCCGGGATCTGGCAAAGGAAACAGGAATTGATTATCAAACTTTACTAGATCATATAGCAAGGCCAGAGCTTTTCAGACAATGGGAAATCAAAGTATTAGACGAGGTGCTTAAGTTTAACGACGAGGATTTATTAAAACTTATAAGGGGATAAGAGGAAATGAAAAAAGCAATTATGGGGGTTCTATTGGGAGTGGCAATTCTATGCTACCCCGTCACAGCTCACGCTAATTCTATGAGCTATATTCCCACGCAAGAGGAAACAAATATACCGACAGACATATATCAGTACTGCGAGATAGTCGGAAACGAATTTAATATCTGCCCTGAATTGTTAATGGCCCTAGCTGAAAGGGAAAGCCGTTGTAATCCAACAGCGACTAATGGAAGCTGTAAAGGTCTTATGCAAGTATCGGTAAACTTTCATAAAGATAGGTTTATAGATATGGGCTGGAGTCCGGAAGACTGGGATGATCCCTACAGAAACGTATATGTTGCCGGTGATTACTTACACGACCTTTTCGAGGATTACGAAGACGCAGCGACAGTACTTATGGTGTATCACGGAGAGTCAAATGCAGTAAGCAAGGGACAGTCTGGCAACATAAGCAAGTATGCACAGGGCATATTGCAACGATCCTACGAACTCGAACGAGTTCATGGAAAATAAAAGACCATGCTGCTAACATGGTCCGGGATTGGATAAAGCCGCTTCTATTCTTAGGTCGAATTGGCACTTGTCCAACTCCTAGTATATCAAAAAAGGAGGAAAAATCAATGTTTGATGCAACAACAACACAGGCAATTCGCCACAAAGCAGCGCTGGATCTTCTGAGGATGAAGGCCGCTTCTCAAATGTGCATGGGGAAGACAACTTGCACACTTGACGAGAAGGACGTTCAGGAGATTTTGATTGTCGCTGGAATGACAATGGATAGAGAAGTGGAGGTAATGTGATGGAAAACTATTTCCTGGTATTAAATGCAATAGACGTAACAGGTAAGACTGAGAAAAAGGGCAATCTTACTTATCTTAGTTGGGCGTGGGCTTGGGGTGAACTTAAAAAGAAGCACCCTGACGCATTCTATACCATCTATGAGAATAGCGAAGGATGGTTTTATCACACAGACGGTAAAACAGCTTGGGTTAAGACTGGTGTTACAGTCAATGGCCTTGAACACATAGAGTATCTTCCAGTCATGGACTATAGGAATAACTCTATTCCGGCAGATAAGATCACCAGTACTGATGTTAATAAGACCATTCAGAGAAGCTTAACTAAGGCTGTAGCAAGACACGGTTTAGGACTTTATATCTACGCCGGAGAGGATCTTCCGGAAGACTTAAGATCCGAGGACGAGAAGGCCTTTGATAAGAAGGTAGAAGACGATAAGAAGGCTATTATCTCTAAAAAGGACCAGGCCATTCTTGAAAACATGGTTAAGTCTAAGGGATATGCAGTAAATGAGATTTTCCCTAAAGGACTTGCTATCACAGGGGAGCAGTATACACAGGCCCTTGAAACTCTGAAGACTCTTAAAAAGAAGGGTGAGTAATGGAGACTTTTACCGGGAAACCAATAGACATTATCAGCTATTTGATGGTGGCAGAGAATAAAGAAGCTTTATATGATTTATCGCTGCATAAAGAGGCTAAAAAGAGGTCTTTATCAGCCAATAACTATTTCTATGCACTGATTACTAAAATCGCTGAAAAGCTGAAAATATCGCTAAATGAGGTACACAATCAAATGCTTTCCAGATATGGCTATCCGGAATATATAGACGACAAAATTGTGTACTTCATCCTTCCGGACAAAAGTAGACGTAAACAAGCTGGAAGGGGTCCACCTAAAGCCTACATCAAAAACACAAGTTTTTAGATAATGGGGATCTTAAACAGAGTCTACATAGTAATGCGTGGAAGTCATACCTATAACACGGTGGAAATGGCAAGGCTTATAGATGGTGTTATTGGAGAAGCAAAGGAATTAGACATAGAGACTATCACCGTTACTGAGAGAGACAAAATGTTAGAGCAGTGGGGGAAAGCTTATGAAAAGCATAATTCCAGGAGATAACGAGTATTGCTATCTGTGCAAAAATCTTGGCTTCAAAAATCGTGGTTACGAAGTACATCACATGATCTTTGGAACTGGAAGAGAAAAACTGGCTGATGAAGACGGATTGACCGTTCATTTGTGCAGTCTTCACCACCGTATGTTGCATGATCGTGGAGACTACAAAAGGGATCTCCAAGAGAAGGCACAGGAAACATGGATGAAGCATTACAACGGAACTAAGGAAGACTTTATAAGAAGATATGGGATCTCATATCTTTAAGGGTTGCGACACCCTGGCGACAGCCTAAAAGAAACTACTCCGGAAGTCTAAGGAATTTATCACAATCTATCAGACTTTTGCAGCGCCCTTGTCTTTATCAGGGGCAAGGGCAGAGAGGAGGTTATATGAGAGTGGAAGAAGTGTTTTTCCCTATTCCACCAATAGCAAAGGGAAGACCAAGACTAACACGCTATGGACAGGCTTACACTCCAAAGAAGACTAAGGATTATGAGAAGGCTATAGCGGAAACACTTTAAGGGGCTGGATATCAAAATGTTCAAAGGCCCCTATACAGATAAAGTTAGTATTCCAAATGCCAATACCGAAGAGCTTTACCAACAAGCAAAGAGGACTGATCCGGGAAGGTTTTATGAAGCATGAAAAGAAACCGGATCTTGATAACCTGGCTAAAGCAGTATTAGACGCATTGAACGGAATTGCTTATGAGGACGATTCCAAAATAACCGGATTGTTTTTAGTAAAGAGATACAGCAACTTTCCGGGAACAACAATGACTATAAGGGAGGACGACACTTAATGTTTATTGATAATCTAGGCATTCACCATGAAGGGGTTGTATTTATTCCTGATGATGCAGTGCTGGAAGAATGTTTCAAAGTACGAGTGTTGAAGATTGTAAATAACAACTACAAGGTTGTTGGAGAAGAGTTTTTCCCTATGTTCCCTGAAGATGATCGGATTATGTGGTGTATAGCTCGTTATAAAGGGACGCAAGCTGTAGTTGAGAAGGTTTACTGGATAGACAGTATTCCTTTTGCAGATGGGGGCGAAGAAGAGGATGGCAATTTATAGAAATATCAGTATGACATTTTGGACTGATTCCAAAATATCAGACACGTTTACTCCGGAAGATAAATATTTCTATCTGTATCTTCTGACAAATGAGCATACTAATCTTCCAGGGTGTTATGAGATCATATTAAAAGAATGTCTGTTGATACTGGCTACACTCAGGAGGTTATACAAAAACTTATTGAACGCATGAAAAAGTCCACGACGTTATCAGATACAATCCAGAGACTAAAGAAGTATTGCCTGCTTAACTGGGGTAAAGTATAACTTGGAATAAATCTCCAAAGCTTAGAAAGTGCGTAGAAGCACAGATAAAGTACATAAAAAGTTCTGAGTTTAAGGCTTATGTGGAAGTATTTTCTATGAAAAGGATATGGTATCTATACCATATGTATATGGTAGCGATACATCTGTATCTGTATCTGTAT